>CALXMT010000005.1 GCA_944389545.1 uncultured Kiritimatiellota bacterium
GCCGCCCCCCTAGGGGGGCGCAGGGGGGAGGCCCACAGCCCCTCTCAGAGTGCGCGAAAACATCATACACTTTCCATCCAAACTTCCAATCAAACTTCCATCTGGCATTTTTGCGGGGAATGTGGTAGAGTATGCTTATAACGACGTAAGGAGGCAGACGAATGGCCGATTGCAGGATTGTGAAGGTGAGTGAACGCGTGGCGTTCGGCGATGGCGGGTTGACGCTGATGGCGGGGCCCTGCGTCATTGAGAGCCACGAGGCGTGCCTGGAGTTGGCCGAGGCTTTGGTGGGGCTGACGGGGAAGCTGGGCATTCCCTATATTTTCAAGGCGTCTTTCGACAAGGCCAACCGCACGAGCCTGTCGGCCTATCGTGGGCCGGGGCTGGAGAAGGGTCTGGAGACCCTGGCGGAGGTGAAGGCGCGCTTCAACGTGCCGATCGTGACGGATGTGCATGAGCCGTGGCAGTGCGCCCCCGTGGCCGAGGTGTGCGACGTGCTCCAGATTCCGGCGTTCCTCTGCCGTCAGACCGACCTGGTGGTGGCGGCGGCGAAGACGGGCCGCGTGGTGAACATCAAGAAGGGGCAGTTCCTGGCCCCCGAGGACATGGTCAACGTGGTGCGCAAGGTGGAGAGCGAGGGGAACAACCGCATCGTGCTCACGGAGCGCGGGGCGAGCTTCGGTTACCACAATCTGGTGGCGGACATGCGTTCGCTGCTGGTGATGCGCGAGCTGGGCTATCCCGTGGTCTTCGACGCCACGCACAGCGTGCAGCGGCCCGGCGGGCTGGGCAGCGGAAGCGACGGCGACGGCCGCTGGGCGCCGGCGCTGGCGCGCGCGGCCGTGGCGACGGGGGTGGACGGCGTCTTCATGGAGACCCACTTCAACCCGCCCGAGGCGCTTTCCGACGCGGCCAACGCCATCGCCTTCAGCGCGCTGGAAGAGTTGCTGACGAAGCTGATCAACATCCACAAGGTGGTCCATTCTTGATGAATCGGTGGTTTTCCATCCTCTTGGCGCTGACCGTGGCACCGCTCTTCGCCGAATCCCCCACCCCGACGTGGGAGGAGACGGTGGGCGTGTCGCCGGAGGCGGTGGCGCGCTACACCGCGCCGGGCAACCCCGAGCGCTACAGGGCGCTGATTGAGCGGTTGAAGACGCCGCGCGAGACGTTGGGCGAGCCCTCTTTGGGGATGCGGATCCCGGTGCGGAGTTTCCCGAACGGTCGCGAAGAGGTGGTGCTCCACGCAGAGGAGGGATGGCTCTCCGAGGATACGATGAAGTTGCGCGGCGTGCGCGTGCGCGTGGAGACCTTCGACGAGACCGGGGCCTTGACCTCGACGCTCTGGGCCGACGAGGCCGCGGTGGACCGCGAGGCCGAGCTGGCCGTGGCGAAGGGACACGTGCGGATTGTCCGCGACGGGGACACCCTGACGGGCAACGGCGCGCTGGCGGACTTTGGGTCGGAGTACGTCAAGGTGATCCAAAGCGCACAGATTGAGACCGCACGGCTCAAAGGGGCCGATCTGACCAAACGCGGGATGTTCTAAACGAGGATTGAGATGAAACGATTGCTTGCAATGACGATGATGGCGTGGTGCGCGGCGGTTTTCGCCGCAGAGGCCGAGGACGACGGCATGGCCGCCGCGCGCGAGGCGCTCGCCGCCCCCGCGCAACCCGCCGCCCAGGAAGAGATGGCGCTGCGGGACACCAAAATCACGGCCAAGCACATGGAATACAACTCCAAGGAGGGCGTGGCCATCCTCACCGACGACGTGGTGGTGGACGACGCGCGCTTCCTGATGACCGCGAAGAAGATGTTTGTCTTCACGGCGGCGGACAACCAATTGGACCGTCTGGTGGTGCTGGGCGACGTGAAGGTGACCAACGCCGACCGCCAGGCCTTCTGCGACAAGGCCGTCTACACCGAGGCGGATGGACGGCTGGTGATGGTGGGCAACGCGAAGCTCACGAGCCTGCAGGACGGTCAGGCACGCACGGTGACCGGCGACAAAATCACGATTTGGACCAACGAAGAGCGCATCGAGGTCTTCCCCAACCCCACGCTCACCTTCCCGGCGAACGCCACGAAGGACCTTGGAGGGTTCGGCAAATGACGGACGCCCCGGAACAGACGCCTCCCCCCGCGCCCCAGGCCCCCGCGCCCGAAGGCGCGAAACCCGACACGCCGGCAGGCGAGCCGGACGTCTCCGCCGAGGGTCTGGTGAAGGTCTACGGCACGCGCACGGTGGTCAGCGGCATCTCCATCAACGCCCGGTGCGGTGAGTGCGTGGGGTTGCTGGGGCCGAACGGCGCCGGCAAGACGACGACCTTCTATATGGTGGTGGGGCTGGTGCGGCCGAACGCCGGCACGGTGCGTTTCCGCGGACAGGACATCACGCACATGCCGGTCTACAAGCGGGCGCGCATCGGCCTGGGTTACCTGGCGCAGGAGCCGAGCATCTTCCGTCGGCTGAGCGTGGAGGACAACGTCCTGGCCATCCTGGAGACCGTGAAGCTCTCCAAGGCCGAGAAGCAGGCGCGGTTGGACGAGCTCCTGACCTCGCTGGGGCTGACGAAGGTGGCGAAGCAGCCGGCCTACACGCTGAGCGGCGGCGAGCGGCGCAAGCTGGAAATCGCCCGGGCGCTGGTGCGCAAGCCCGCCATCCTGATGCTCGACGAGCCCTTCGCGGGCGTCGACCCGCTGGCGGTGGACGACATCCAGAACATCGTGCGCGGCCTGAAGGCGCAGGGACTGGGCGTCATCATAACCGACCACAACGTGCGCGAGACGCTGGACATCGTTGACCGTGCGTACATCGTCTTTGAGGGGCGCGTGCTCTGCGAGGGCACGAGCCGGGAGCTGATCGAGAACCCCGAAGCCAGACACTCTTACCTCGGCGAAAACTTCCGTATGTGAAGCCGAGCAACACCAACCCAAGCAGAAAGGCAGGTGCAGCATGACAGTAGAAGTCAATGCCCGTCACAAAAACATTTCCGAGGCTTTCCGGGAGTACGCCCGGCAGCGCGGCGAACAGATCGGGGAGGCCTTCCCCATGGTCGAGTCGGTCCGCGTGGTGATGGATTTCCAGAACAAACTCTGCGCCGCTGAGGTCATCGCGCAGCGCAAGGACGAGATGTTCGTGGGCACCGCCAACACCGACACCTCCATGCGGGCCGCCGTCGACATGGCCGCCGCCAAGGTCGAGACCCAGATCCGCAAGAAACGCGCCAAGGCCTACGTTGAGCCCGCGCGCAAGGCCGCCCAGGCCGCGGAGGCCGCCAAGTAAGGCCCGGAGGCCATCATGGCCCTGCTCGATCCCCGTCCTTTGACCATCAGCACCGTCCCCGCCGCATCCCTCACGGTGGGGCGCTTCCTGCATGCCGCGCTCGAGCCCCTGGGGCTGGAGCTGCTGGCGGGGAAGAATGGTCTGAGGCGGGTGATCCTGGAACCCGTGTTGCACCGGCCTGGGCTGGCGCTCACGGGTTTTTACGAGTATTTCGCCTGGCGCCAGATGCAGCTCTTCGGCCGCTCTGAGATGACCTACCTGCGCACGCTGGACGGCGATTGCCGCCGTGCGCGCTGGCAGGCCCTCCTGCAGCACGACGTGCCCTGCATCATCCTGTGCACCGCCGAAAAGGAGTCACTGGACGGGGAGCTCTTGGCGATGGCCGACCAGATGGCCGTCCCCGTGCTTGCCACGCGCCAGAAGTCCTTCGCGGTCTTCCGCGTGGGGTCGCTCCTCCTGCACGAACTCACCACGCCCCGTGCCACCGTGCATGGGTCCTTGGTGGACGTGCGTGGCGTGGGCGTTCTCCTCGAGGGGCCGCCCGGCATCGGGAAGAGCGAGACCGCGCTCGGCCTGGTCCGCCACGGCTGTGCCTTGATCGCCGACGACATCACCCGTCTGTGGGTGGATGCGCACGGCTCGCTGTGGGGCACGGCGCCGGACCACATGCGCGGCTTCATGGAGATCCGCGGGCTGGGGCTCTTGCACATCCCCACCCTCTTCGGCATCTCCGCGGTCCGTCCCGAGAGCAGGCTGGAACTCATCGTTTCCCTGCGCCGGTGTGGGCCGGATGACGACATCGACCGCGTGGGGTCTGACGTCAAGACCTGCGAAGTGCTGGGCCATCCCGTCCAACGTCTCCTGATCCCCGTTGCCGCGGGGCGCGATTTCGTCAACGTGGTGGAGACCGCCGCCGCCACTTACAAGATGCGGAGCTCCGGCATCGATGCCGCCGCCATCCTTGACGAACAACTCATCTCCCATTACCAATCCGTGGAGCAGCAACATGAATGAAGCATCTGTGACCGTCGTTCTCAAAAACAAGTACGGCATGCATGTGCGCCCGGCCGGCCTCTTCGCGAAGACCGCCGCCCGCTACCGCGCCGACGTCACCGTCGAGAAGGACGGCATCGTCGTTCCCGGGAAGAGCATCATGGCCCTGATGACCCTCGAGGCCGTCAACGGCACCTCCCTCACCATCCACGCGACCGGCGAAGAGGCCCAGAAGGCCGTCGCCGAACTCGAGGCCTTGGTGGAGCGCAAGTTCGACCTCCCCGACGAGTAAGCCAAAGGGGGGATCCTGCATGGAGGAACGCGCCCCGACGCTCTATCGCGGACTCGCCGCCTCCGGGGGGCTCGTCTTCGCCACAGTCGTCCGCTTCGAGGCCCCGAAGGTCCGCGAAGCGCCGCACTATACGATCATCCCCGACCAGGCGAACGCCGAGATCGCCCGCTTCTACACCGCCCTGGACAAGGCGCGGCGCGAACTTGTTGAGCTCACGAAGGCCACCGAGAGCCACGCCTCCTCCACCGAGGCCGGCATCTTCGACAGCCACCTCATGCTCCTCTCCGACACCTTTCTCATCGACCGTGTCGTCAAAGACATCCGCAACGACCACGTGAACGCCGAGTGGGCCACCCACCTGGCCTTCGAGTCGCTTGTGGGCATGATGCGCAACATGGGCGATGAGTATCTGCGCGAGCGCGAGGCCGACCTTCTGGACGTGCGCAACCGCATCATCGGCAATCTGACGGGCGACGGCGGACAACGCGCGATTCCCGTCATCGAGCGTCCCTCGGTCATCATCGCCGACAACATCTCGCCCTCCGACGCCGTGGCCCTGCCCCGCCGTTACATCCGCGGCATGGCCACCGAGCAAGGCTCCCTCACCGCGCACGTCACGATTCTCGCGCGCGCCCTCGGCGTCCCGGCGGTGGTGGGCATCGGCCAGAGTCTCAAGGACATCCGCGCCGGCGACGAGGTCGCCCTCGACGGCTTCCATGGGTTGCTCTGGCACCTGCCGTCCGACGAGATCAAGACCGAGCTCCTCGCCAGCACCGCCCAACAACGCGCCACCCAAGAGCATCGCCGCACGCTGGCGGACCGTCCGGCCCGCACCTCGGACGGCATTGAGGTCGCCCTCCTGGCCAACGCCGACCACAGCGTGGGCTTTGAGGGCATCAGCGAGCATGGCGCCCAGGGCATCGGCCTCTACCGCACGGAGTATCTCTGGATCGGTCTTGGGCGCGAACCCACCGAGGAGGAGCAGTTCCGCGCCTACTGCGAGGTGGTGTGCGCCTGCGCCGGGCAGCCCGTCACGCTCCGCGTCCTTGACATCGGCGGTGACAAGATGGTCGGTCGCAGCCATGTCCACGAGGCGAACCCCTTCCTCGGCAACCGCTCCGTGCGCTATCTGCTCAACAACCGCGAGACCTTCCGTACGCAAATCCGCGCCATCCTCCGCGCCGCCGTCATGGGCGACTGCTCGCTGATGTATCCCATGATCACCACGGTTGAGGAGCTCCGCGCCTGCCGTGCCGTTGTCGAGGAGTGCAAGCGCGAGCTTGAGGAAGAGGGCATGCCCTTCAGCAAGAACATCAAGGAAGGCGTCATGATCGAGATCCCCGCGGCGGCCCTCCAGGCCGACAAACTGGCCGCCGAATGCGACTTCTTCTCGCTCGGCACCAACGATCTCGTCCAGTATACCTTCGCCGTCGACCGCGGCAACGAGTCCGTCGCGCACCTCTATCAGCCCCTCCACCCGGTGACCCTCAAGCTGATCGACCACGTGGTCCAAGCCGCCCGCCGGAACGATGTCCCGGTGTGCGTCTGCGGCGAGATGGCCTCCGACCCGCTTGCCGCCATTATCCTCGTTGGGATGGGCATCCGCCGCCTCAGCATGTCGGCGAACCTCATCCCGCGCATCAAAGAGTTGATTTGCCGCGTCGCTTACTTTGACATGCAGCGCCTTGTCGACTCGCTCCGCCGCGAGGAACCCATCACGGCCGCAGAAGTCGCGGAACGTTCCCGTGCCATCATCCGCCGCTACGCCGCGGATGTCCTCAACGCCTAACACCGCCCTGCCATGTTCAAAAAGCTCATCGATTTTTGCACCGAGACCCTGTGGCGCCACACCTCCACGGGTCACAGGTGGCTCGACCTCCTCCTGCGCCCGCTCCGCTTCATCATCCTCACCGTCCGGAACTGCATCCGTGACGGCGCCATGCTCCACGCCTCCGCCCTCACCTATATCACCATGCTCGCCATCGTCCCCGTCCTGGCCTTGGGCTTGACCTCCCTCAAGGCCTTCGGTGCGGGCGACTTCGCCGAGCAGAAGTTGCTCGGCTCCATCGAGACCATCGTCAGCGCCATCGATGCCGACCCCGAGCCCCAAGCGCCCCCCACGGAAGCCTCGCAGCCCCCCGCCCAGACGACCGACGGCACGGACGCCGATGCGGAGGCCGAGCCCGGCGCCGCCCCCGCCGGGGAGATCCCCCAGACCAAGCAGACCGTCAACGCCCTCCACGCCGTCTGCGTCGCCATCTTCGACCGGATCAACTCCATCAACTTCGCCCAGATCGGCGCCATCGGCGCCGCGGCCCTCATCTTCATGGTCATCAGCGTGCTGGGGCGCATCGAGAACTCCTTCAACGCCATCTGGGGCATCCCCAAGCCCAGGTCCATCTGGCGCAAGTTCACCGACTACCTCAGCGTCATCGTCGTGGCCCCGCTCCTGTTGGTCGCCGCCACGTCGCTCCCCATCCTCAATTCCCTCATCGACATCATCCCCAATCTCTTTGGGTTGCGCACCTTCCTCGAGGCCATCGGCATCTTCAGCGCCGTCGTCCCCCTCCTCATCGGCACCCTCCTCCTCGCCTTCCTCTTCAGCTTCCTCCCCAACGAACGCATCCGCCTCACCAGTTGCCTCCTCGGCGGTTTCCTCACCGTCCTGGCCCTCACCCTCTTCTTCAAGGTCTGCTTCGCCCTCCAGGTGGGCATCGCCAACTACAGCGCCATCTACGGCTCCCTTGCCGCCCTCCCTGTCCTCCTCTTCTGGATCTACTCCAGCTGGCTCATCATCCTCATCGGCGCAGAGGTCTGCTACGTCCACCAAAACCGCTTCGAGCTCTACCGTCAGGAAGCCTTCTCCCACGCCTCCCAGCACGACACCCTCATCTTGGCCCTCGCCCTCACCCTCGAGGCCGCCCGCGCCACCGAGGAGACCGCCGCTCCCCTTCACCGCCGCGACTTCGCCGAACGCCTCTCGCTCTCCAAGCACGACATCATCCGCGTCGCCACCATCTTGGAGCGCAAGAAGATCCTCCTCCCCGCCACCGACCCCGCCGCCGACGACGCCCCCGGCTACGTCCTCGCCCGCTGCGCCACCACCCTCACCGTCGCCGACGTCCTCAACGCCTGCCTCGACGACGCCCCCGGCGAAGGCCTCATCCTGCGAACCGAAACGCTTTCGCCGCCCATCCACCCCATCCTCCGGCACATCGACCAAACCCTCGCCCAAGCCCTCAGCGCACACTTCGGCGACACCATCGCGACAGTCCTCAAAAAGGCCCGCCAAGAGGCGGAGGCCCCTACCCCGGACAAATGACCCCACCCCGCAAAAACGCCGGATTCACCCTCGTCGAGCTCGTCCTTGCCATCATCATCCTCGGCGGCGCGCTCACCGTCCTCTATCGCTCCGTCACCCTCAGCGCCTCCATGGTCCAGGCCTCCCGCGAACGCGAGGAGGTCGCCTATGTCTTCACCCTCGGCGAACTGGAATACCCCATTCGCTCCATCGAGGACCTGGAAAACGACGCGGAGGTCTCCCCGGACTCCTCTCTCCTCAAGGGCTACACCTACGAACGGACGCTTGACGAGAAGGAAGACCCGCCCGAAGGGGTCGAGGACGACGGCTTGCGCGTCCTTCGCACCACCGTCACCTGGGCCGGCGGCAAGCAACGCCAAGAAATCGTCCGATACATCCGCGAGACCGAATGAGCGCGTTTCCCCTACTCGCTGACCGCCATGGCTTCACCCTCGTCGAAGTCTTGGTCACGTTGACCCTCTTCGGCCTGCTCACCATCATGCTCTTCACCTCCTTCCACGCCATCACACGGTCGTGGGAGGTCGGCCGTGAGACCATTGACAACACCAACCACGCCGACTACATCTTGGACCAACTCGTCGCGGCTCTGCGCTCTGCCTATCACCCCGGCGACCAATCCCAAGCGTACGGCTTCACCTTGGTCGACCAAGGCAACGACGAGGACATCATTGAATGGACCAAGACCGGCCCCACCCTGGTGGGCGAGGATGCCGAGTTCGCCGCCGTCCCCCACCGTGTCCGCGTCTCCGCCAACAGCGACGACGGGTTCACCGTCCGCGCTTGGCGCCAGGACCTCAATGCCGACGATGACTTCGACCCGCTCAACGATGAGACCGTCGGTGAGATTCACCTCTCCCCGCGCGTCGTCGGCCTCAACTGCCGCGTCCTCGACCCGGATCAAGAGAAGACCTTGGCCGATGAGCTGAACTGGATCGATGAGTGGACCGCCACCAACGAAATCCCCTCCACCCTCGAGCTCACCCTCTTCCTCAAACCCGCCGAAGACGGCGATTCCCCCACCGAAGCCAAGCGCATTGTCGAAATTCCCCTCGCCGCGCTCTCCCAGAACCCCTCGCTTGGCTCAACCACCACGCAATCTTCCCGCAGTGCCGGGCAAACCCCGAGCGGCGGCGCCTCCTCCGCCACCCCCTCCGCCCCGCCTGCCGGCATGGCGCCGGTTCCCGCCGGCCCATAAGGGCGGCGGGAACGGAGAACGGAGAACGGAGAACAGAGAACGGAGCGCCCCTGCGGGGCGACGGGTGAGGCCGCTGTACAAAGCGGCGGTAGCCGCCGTCCTATAGGTCCTATACGTACTATAGGTCCTACCTCGTCGTCTAAGACTACCAGAATGGGAACCGCCGATTCCGCAGATTGGAGCCGATTAGGGGCCGGCTGCCGCCGGCAGGACTGCCAGTGTGTTTTTAGAACACAGAGGGGCACAGAGGATTTCACAGGGGACCACAGAGAAGGACTGCCAGTGTGTTTTGGAAATCACAAAGGAGACCGTGCAGGCGCGAAGCGACAAACCTTCCACGGCTAAGGACACGAAGAAAGCGACGCAGGGGGCGGGCCGTGCGTGCGCGCAAGGTGCACGTCCGGCCCGGAGGCCTGTAGGGGCGTGGCGGGCTTCGCACGCCACGCTTTGGTTTTTGGGAAATCCAGCGGCTAACGCCGTTTGCACAATGGTTTCGCCTGTCGCCCCGCAGGGGCGCTCCTGTATCTCCTGCATCTCCTGCATCTCCTGAAGCGCCCTCCCGCACCCCACTTTCCTGCGCCAAAATGACTTCTCAAAACGGTCCAAGCGCGAAGACGATGGGCGGAAGGGAGCGATCAGCGGGCGTTTAGCCCGCAAAGCGACCGGCGTTAGCCCATCTGGCTTCGCGCGCACTCGCGTCTTTGCGGTCCCCATTTTCCCGGACTTTATTGCTCCCAATCAGCCAATCAGCGGGCGCGGCAGCGCCCCTAATAGAAATGCGTGCGCGGAAGCGCAGTTTTTGGTATGCTTATGGCGCTTTCGGAGTCGTACGGACGTGAAAGAACTACAAGCAGACGATTTTGTCAGGGCCCTGCGTGAGAGCCATCACGCAGAGCGGGTGCCTTGTTATCTCTTTTATTCCAGTCAATGGAACGCTTATGTGCGCGACCCGGCGCTGATGGTGTTGCCCTTCACGGACCACCTGGTGCACCGGGGAGACGGCGTCTTTGAGACGATGAAGTGCGTGGCGGGGGCGGTCTACAACCTGGACGCGCACCTGCACCGGCTTCAGCGCAGCGCCTATCAGATCGGCCTGGCCTTCCATCGCGGGCCGGAGGCGTTGCGGGAGAAGGTGTTGGAGGCGCTCCATGCGGCAGGACTGCGCGACTGCGCCGTGCGCGTGGTGTTGAGCCGCGGGCCCGGCGGCATGGGCGTCTCCCCCACGGAGAGCGATGCCTCGGCGCTTTACATCTTGGTCTACGGCGCGGGACGTCCCTTCATGGAGGCCCACCCGCAGGGGGCGCGCCTGCGTCTGAGCGCGGTGCCGCCGAAGCACCCGGACTTCGCCACCGTGAAGACCTGCAACTACATCCCCAATGTCCTCATGCGCATGGAAGCCGAGGCGTGGGGCGTTGATTTCACTGTTGGGGCGGATGGCCGCGGCCATATCACCGAGGGGGCGACCGAGAATGTCGGCATCATCTCCAAGGGCGGCATGCTGGCCTTCCCGCCGCTCGATTCCGTCCTCGCCGGCACCACGATGCTGCGCGTGATGGAACTGGCCCAAGGTCTGGAAACCGAAGGCAAACTGCACGGCGTGGTCTTCCGCCCCATCCGCGTGGAGGAGCTGAACGACGCCCGCGAGATTTTGGTGGTGGGGACCACGCTGAACGTGGCCTCCGTCACGGAATGGGAGGGGCGCCCCGTCGGTGACGGGACTCCCGGCCCCATCGGTCGCGCATTGGACGCGATGATTTTGCAAGACACACGGGAAAACGCGACGCTCCGCGTCCCCTACCTGTAATTTGACAAGGAATACACTATGAGCACTTACGACACGATGTTGGACAAGGCCGTTGTCATCAATTCCCTGAAGGGCGAAGATATGTTCGCGGTCATCGCGGAGTTGGTCGATGCCTTGGTCGCCGCCGGCGCAATCCCCGAATCCAAGCGCGATGAGGCCAAGCAGGCCGTCGTCCGCCGCGAAATGTCCGCCTCCACCGTGATGCCGGGCTCGATCGCGCTTCCCCACGGCCGCACCGATGTGGTGCCCGAGCTGGCCTGCGCCATCGGCATCCATAAGGACGGCTTCGCCGCGGACGCCCCGGATGATGAGCCCACGCGCGTGGTCATCCTGATGCTCGTGCCGCCCGCCGCGGGGTCCGGCTATGTCGCCTTCCTCGGCAGCGTCAGCCGTACGCTGATGGACCCCGAGAAATGCGCCGCGATGGTGGCCGCCACCGACCGCGATGGCGTTCTGGCCATCCTGCGTGACTGAGCCCGCTGAAAGGAAACCATGTTCAAGCCCGTCTCCAACCGTCCCGATTTCGCCAAGAACGAAGTGTCCGTCCTCGCCCAATGGGCCGAGGAGGGCACCTTCGCCAAAAGCCTGGAACAACGCCGCGGCGCGCCCGTCTTCCGCTTCTACGACGGGCCTCCCTTCGCCACCGGCCTCCCGCACTACGGTCACCTCCTCGCAGGCGTCATCAAAGACATCGTGCCGCGTTACCAGACCATGCGCGGACGTTATGTGGAGCGGCGCTTCGGGTGGGACTGCCACGGTCTGCCCATCGAGGCCCTGGCGCAGGACGCGCTTGGCGTGAGCGGCGCGCACGAAATCCGCAAGCACGGCGTGGACGCCTTCAACGAGCAGTGCCGCTCCATGGTGTTGCGCTACGTGGCGCAGTGGCGCCAGACCGTCACGCGCATCGGCCGCTGGGTGGACTTCGACAACGACTACAAGACCATGCAGCCCTCCTTCATGGAGAGCGTGTGGTGGGCCTTCAAGCAACTGTGGGACCAGGGGCGCATCTACAAGAGCCACCGCATCATGCCCTATTCGTGGAAGCTCTCCACGCCCCTCTCCAACTTCGAGGCCGGCAGCAACTACAAGGACGTGCAGGACCCCGCCGTCACCGTGCGTTGCCGCGTCACCGAGGGTGCGCGCCCGGCCTGGGGCGGCGCGCCGGCCTACCTCCTGATCTGGACCACCACCCCCTGGACCCTGCTCACCAACCTGGCCATCTGCGCCGGCCCGGACATCGATTACGTCGCGGCCCGCGACCAGGACGGCTCGGTCTACATCCTCGCCGAGGCCCGCCTCAAGGCCGTCTTCGGCAAGCAGCAGCCCGAGATTCTGGAGCACATCAAGGGCACCGACCTCAAGGGCATCCGCTACGAGCCCATCTTCCCGCAGTACAAGGACAAGCCCAACGCCTTCGTCGTCCTCACCGACAACTACGTCACCACCGAGGACGGCACCGGCCTGGTCCACAACGCCCCCGCCTACGGCGAGGACGACTTCCGCGTCTGCTCCGCCGCCGGCATCACCCTCGAGGACCCGATGGACGAGGCCTGCGCCTTCGTCGCCCCCGCCCCCGAGGCCTGGCGCGGCCGCTTCTGCAAGGACTGCGACAAGGACATCATCAAGACGCTCAAGGAAAACGGCAAACTCGTCCACCAGGGCACCATCGTCCACAGCTACCCCTTCTGCGACCGCACCGACACGCCCCTCATCTACCGCGCCATTGACGCCTGGTACGTCCGCGTCGAAGATCTGCACGACCGCTTGGTCGCCAACAACGGCACCGTCCACTGGACGCCCGAGGCCGTCGGCGCCAACCGCTTCGGCAACTGGCTCCGCGAAGCCAAGGACTGGAACATCTCCCGCAACCGTTTCTGGGGTTCCTGCCTCCCCGTCTGGATCAACGAGGCCGACCCCAACGACATGATCTGCGTCGGCTCCGTCGCCGAGCTCGAGCAACTCTCCGGGCAGAAGGTCACCGACCTCCACAAGCACTTCATCGACAAGATCCTCATCCGGCGCGACGGCAAGACCTATCGCCGCACGCCCGAGGTGCTCGACTGCTGGTTCGAATCCGGCTCCATGCCCTACGCCCAGCAGCACTACCCCTTCTCCGAAAAGAAGCTGGAAGACTTCTTCCCCGCCGACTTCATCGCAGAGGGCCTCGACCAGACCCGCGGGTGGTTCTACACCCTCCTCGTCCTCGGCACGCTCCTCTTCGGCAAGGCGCCCTATCGCAACGTCATCGTCAACGGCCTCATCCTCGCGGAAGACGGCAAGAAGATGTCCAAGCGCCTCCGCAACTATCCTGACCCCTCCGAGGTCATCGAAAAGTTCGGCGCCGACGCCCTCCGCCTCTACCTCGTGAACTCGCCCGTCGTCCGCGCCGAGAACCTGCGCTTCTCCGAGAACGGCGTCAAGCAGGTTCTCCGCGACCTACTGATTCCTTGGTGGAACGCCTACAGCTTCTTCGTGACCTACGCCAACGCGGACGGTTTCGACGAGCCCGATGTCGCCACCCCGGACTCCCCCAACGTCCTCGATCGTTGGATTGTCTCCTCCATGGAGACCCTCATCGCCGACGTCACCACCGCCCTGGACAACTACGACCTCCAGCGCGCCGTGCGGCCCTTCGTCGCCTTCATCGACGACCTCACCAACTGGTACATCCGCCGCTCCCGCCGCCGCTTCTGGAAGAGCGAGGACGACGCCGACAAGCGCCACGCCTACCGCACGCTCCGCTACGTCCTCGTCCAGCTCTCCAAGGTCGCCGCGCCCTTCACGCCCTTCGTGGCCGAGCAGATCTACCGCAACCTCAAGGGGCCCAACGACCCCGAGAGCGTCCACCTCTGCGACTTCCCCACCCCGCACGCCGAGGCCCGCGACCTCCCGCTCGAGCACGACATGGCCCTTGTCCAGCGCGTCGTCAGCCTCGGGCGTCAGCTCCGCACCGACGAAGACCTCAAGGTGCGCCAGCCCCTCGCCGCCCTGCGCATCGCCTCCGCCGACAAGTCCGTCCGCGACGCGTTGCCCAAGTACGCCGACATCATCAAGGAAGAGCTCAACGTCAAGGACCTCCTCCTCTCCGCCGACGAAACCGACCTGGCCACCCTCACGCTCAAGGCCGACTTCAAGCGCCTCGGGCCCCGTTTCGGCGCCCGCATGAAGGCCGCCGCTAGCGCCATCGCCGCGCTCCCCGCCGACCTGGCCGCCGCGCTCGCCCGCGGTGAGGCCGTCGACCTCGACCTCCAGGGCGAGACCTTCCAGATTGCCCCGGCCGACGTCGTCATCCGCCGCGAGCCCCGCGAAGGCCTTGTCGTCGCCGCCGAGGACAACGTTGTCGTCGCCCTCGAGACGGACCTTACCCCCGCCCTCATCGCTGAAGGCCTCGCCCGCGAGTGCGTCTCCCGTGTTCAGGCCCTCCGCAAGGAAGCCGACCTCGAAGTCACGCAGCGCATCGACCTCATCGTCCATTGCGATGACGAGCTCGCCGCCGCCCTCACCGAGTGGCAGGACTTCATTCTTGAAGAGACCCAGGGTGATGCCCTCCTCTTCGGCGAGCCCGCAGGCGACCCCGTCGACCTCAACGGCCACGAGGCCATCCTCGCCATCGACCCCAAGTGAGGATACCCCAAAACAGAAAAAAGCGGCGGCACCCATCGGTGCCGCCGCTTTTTTCTGCCGGGTCTCCACGAAAACACGAAGGAACGCAAGGGACTGGGCACTTCACCGTTCGGCGCGTTGCGCCTCGCTACCGTGCCCATCCCCTGCGTTTCTTATCCATCTCGCGCTTACGCGCGTTCTCTTCCCTGTTCTCCGGGACGCGGCAACGCCCCATGCCCCACTGTGTAGCGTTGTATCCACAACCGTTTTGTGGGGACGTCCAGCGCCACCCAATGTGCTATACTCAAGACAGAAGAGGAGGTTCGTATGAGAAAGACAATTGTGTGCTTGATTGCGTTGCTCTTAGCGCTCGGGACAGTGGAGGCTCGGCCAAGGCAACACCCCGTGAGACGGCCGCATCGGCCGCCGCCCCCGCCGCCGGCCCGCGTGATTCATCATCGGCCGCGTCCGCCGAGTTGGGGATGGGGCATGCATGTGACGCCGTGGGGCGGGAGCCTCAGCGTGGGGCGCCGCATCGGAAGACATGGCTTCATCTCGACAAGCGTGCCGATTATTCCTCCTCCGCCGCTCCCCGTTGTGGAGCGCGAGAGAACCATTATCGTGCAACAACCTGCGCAACAGGTCATCATTGCGGAACCCGATCGCAAAGAGACGGAACGCGCGGTCAAAGACTCAACCGTGCGCGAACCCGCCATCCTACCGGCCTATGCACCAAAGGCAGACGGCTCTGCAAAAACCTGGGTGGAGGGACACTGGAAGGTGACACGCGGCCTGGACGGTGAAGAATTGACGCGCACCTGGGTCCCGGGTCACTGGGAGTGAATGGGAGGGGCGGCGTTGCCGCCCCGGAGAACAGAAAACAGAGAACAGAGAACAGAGAGCGCCCCTGCGGGCGACAGAACCGCCGTGTAAATTCTTCTAACAAGCAACGTGATAGGACCAATAGGACATATAGAACACATAGGACGTGACACCCGATCAAACTTCCAAGCTTCCAAGCTTCCAAACTTCCAATTCGAGGTTCCCCACTCTGGCAGTCTTCAGGAGATTCAGGAGATACAGGAGATGCAGGAGCGTCCCTGCGGGGCGATGGATGAAACCGCCGTGCAAACGGCGTTAGCCGCTGGATTTCCCAGAACCAAAGCGTGGCGTGCGAAGCCCGCCACGCCCCTACAGGCCCTCGGGCCGGACGTGCGCCTTGCGCGCACGCACGGCCCGCCTTCTGCGTCGCCTACCTTTGTGACTCTTTGTGGTTCTTCATGTTCTTTGTGATTTCCAAAACACGGGGCAGTCCTGCCGGCGGCAGCCGGCCCCTAATCGGCTCCAATCGGCGGAATCGGCGGTTTCCCATTCTGGCAGTTTTTGTGACTCTTTGTGTCCTTTGTGGTAGCCGCGCAGCGTGAGGCCTGTCCAAACCTCCAAACTTCCAAGCTTCCAAACTTCCAAGCTTCCAAACTTCCAATTTGGGCCGGTCAGAGGAGGATGTCGGCGAGCTCGGGGTCTTTGACGCGGAGCTCGTCCGGGGTGAGTCCCACGAGCTCGTGCGGGAAGACAATCCAATCCGCGGTCTCGCGGACGTAGTAGTCCGGTGTGAAGGGGACGAGGCTAGCGGTGGGCTTCCAATAGACGGTGGCAATACGAGCATCGGCATGGCGCAGACGAGCCAAGGTAGCCTCGGCCGTCTTGCCAGTGTCAAAGACATCATCCACGACTAAGACACGCTTACCGGCGAGAGAATCCAGAATGGCATCGGCACCCTGGAAGACGACAGAATCGGTGCGGTTGCCAATGCCAGGGGCGTAGGAAGCACACTTGACGATGGCGTGCGGAAGGGGACGCCCCAGGAAGGCAAAGACTTCACTGATGATGACGCCGGGCTGGGCGCCGCCACGCCAGAGGGCGAGGATGAAGTCGGGCTGCCAGGCGGTATCATCGAAGACAAGCTTGGCCAGACGCGCGCAGTCGCGCTGGAAGGCATCGGCGGAGAGAAAGCGCTTGTTCATCACGAGGCCTTCTGAATGGCGGCTACGAGGAAGATGTGACGGTCTTGAAGCCAACGCAGTTGGGCGTGGATGGCGATGGGAAGGGTGATGAGGATGCCCACGCCGAAGAGGAGTGCACCGCTCCAGCCCAACACACCAAAGGTCATCGCGGGAAAGGCGACGCCCGGCGCATCCAGGCAGAGGAAAGTAACCGACTTCAATGCCACCGACAAGCGCAGATTGTAACGGTCGACAAAAACCAAGGCGAGCCAGAGCGGCTGCACCAACAGAACGCAAAGGGGAATGATGCCGAGAAGTGCATGATGGAATCCCGGCAGAAGGCCGAACACCCAGATGACAAGCCCCAGCCAAAAAGCGGCGGGGATGCGGTTGGTGCCGTGAAGCCGGTTCAGCAAGGTCATGCCACCGACAAGGTTACCGAGGGGGCCGACCGGGCGTTCCGGGCTCACGTACCACATCCAGAGCAGAGCCGCAGGGCCCGTCAGGATGGCGGTGAGAGCGAGCAAGAGGAAAAGCAAGGTGGCCAAGGCGAATTGCAATGGGGCGAGGCAAAAGCGTGCCCACCCCATACGCAAGGCTTCAAGGAAGGAGATGTTCATAGTTGCCATTCCAGGTCATCGTTGCCGACGGGGAGCGTCACACGGTTGAGAGGAAGGCCGTCCGGGCCGACCTTGCCCTTGGCGGCGGGCGTCTCCTGAGGCGCCTTCCGCTTGGCGTGCGCCGGGGCGGGAGCAGGCTTTGCCGCGGCTTCCGACGCCTTGGGCTGTCCCCGCTGAGCGGATTGGGTCTGCGCCTTGGGTTGAGGCTTGGGCTGCCCCTGTTGCGCAGGTTTGGCCAAAGCCTTGGGTTGGGCCTTGGGAGCGGGTTTTGTCGCGGGGCGCTCGGTCTTTTGCGCAGGTTGTGCGGCAGGGGCGGGTTGCGGTTGAGCAACGACGACCGGCTGAGACGCAGGAGTCGCCGGCGCCGCCGCAGGGGCGGGGGTCGGGGCAGACGCCGTCTTCTGTTCCTCGGCCACGGTCTCGGCAAGACGCGTCTCGAGCATCTTTTCCTGGAAGTCGAAGGTGCGTTGGGCCATCCAGACGACAACGCCGCAGACCATTGCGACAATCAAGAGAATGGCGCCGACAATGATAAGCAGGGTGGTGGTGTTAGGATTCTTCTGCTGTTCCATGGGTGGGGCCTTTCTGGGTACGAAGACGGAGTTGTCCGCAGGCGGCATCGGCTTGACGCCCCCGACTGCGGCGCATGGTGGTGTGAATGCCGGCCTTGAGGAGCGCGTCCAAGAAGGCGAGGCAATCGGCATGGGAAGGGGTTTGGCCGTCGAACTCCGCGACGGGGCTGAGGGGGATGAGATTGACGCGGGCCTTGCGACCGCGCAGGAGACGGATCAACTCGGCGGCGTGGACGGGGCGATCGTTGAGGCCACGCACCAAGGTGTATTCGTAGGTGATGATGCGACCGGTGGCGGCGGTGTAAGCGTCGCAGGCGGGAAGCAACTCGGCGAGCGGCCACCGACGGTTCACGGGCATGAGGCGGTCGCGAATGGCATCGTTGGGCGCGTGGAGGGAAACGGAGAGCTCGAACTGGACGCCCTCCTGCGCGAGGCGCTCGATGCCGGGAACAACGCCGCAGGTGGAGAGGGTGATATGACGGGCTCCGATGTTGGGGCCCTGCTGGCAGTTGAGCACGCGGAGGGCGCGGAGGACGGCGTCGTAGTTCATGAAGGGCTCGCCCATGCCCATGACAACGATGTTATTCGGATAGCGGCCCTGGGCGCGAGAGAGGGCCATCACCTCGCCCACAATCTCGGCGGCGGTGAGGGAACGCACGCACCCCAGTTGACCGCTGGCGCAGAAGGCGCAGTGCATGGCGCAACCGACCTGCGAGGAGATGCATTGGGTGACGCGGCCATCGGCGGGAATCCACACGGTCTCGACGCGTTCACCGTCCGCCATCTCAAGCAGGTACTTGACGACACCGTCGGGGCCTGATGGGGTGCGCGTGACCTCGCGGGGAAGCGTGAGGGGCGCGAGGTCATCCAGCCGCGCACGCAACTCGGCGGAAAGGGTGGTCAGCTCAGACCACGCGCCAATCCGGTCACGGTAGAGCCCCTGCAAGATCTGCTTGGCGCGAAAGGCCGGGAGTCCGGCCTCTTTGCAGAGGGCGGCCCAATCCTCGGGGAGCAGTCCATAGGCTTCAGTCATGCGCGGGTTCCTCAACGATTTGACGCCCCTGAACGGCGCGGCGAAGGGTGAGCGGATCGGCATAGGAGACACCGGAACCACAGGGCAGGCCAAAGGCCAAGCGCGTGAGGCGGACATCCCTGGCGCGCAGCCGTTCGGCGATGTAGCCGGCGGTGGCGTCGCCCTCCAGGTCGGTGGAGAGGGCAAGCAAAACCTCACGGATGGGTTCCGCCTGAACGCGCTGGACCAAGGCCGCGATGCGAAGCTCACCGACGCCGGTCTGGCGACCGGGGGAAAGCTTGCCCATCAGGGCATGATAGCGCCCACGGAAGGCGCCGGCCGTCTCGATGGTGTGGATGTCGGCGGGATCCTCGACCACGCAAAGCAGGGAATCGTCGCGGTCGGCACGCGTGCAGAGGGGACAGGGGTCGGCATTGTGCGTGGTGAAGGCGCCGCACTTGGAACAGAGGCAGACCCCCTCACGGGCCTCTTGAAGCGCCTGCACCAAGGTATCGAGCAGGGTCTCAGGCCGTCGGACAAGGGCGAGGGCCGCGCGCTCGGAACTCCGCCGACCGAAGCCGGGGAGACGCGAGAGCGCGTGAATCAGGTTGTCAAGCGGCTCGAGCATGGCGGTTTAGTGGGCGCCGGGGAGACCGGGGAAGCCGCCTTCCTTGATCATGCGCTGCATCACCTGCTGGGTCTGCGTGCGGACGTTGCTGACGGCGACGTTGATGACGGTCTTGAGCAGGGTCTCGAAGCGCTCGGTCTTGCCGGCGCGAAGCTCCGTGAGCGCCTCTTCGGTGAACTTGATCTGGCCGATGGAGAAGTCGCCCTTGACCGTGACGGAGATGCCGCCGTTCTGGTGGGTGTAGGAAATCTTGTCGATCTCGGCCTGGATGCGCTTGGCCTCCTTGCGCGCCTGCATGGTCTGCTTCATTTGGTCCAAAAAGCCCATGGTGTCCTCACTTTCGGTGTTTAGATGCGTACATGCCCGCCAAAGAGGCGGAGCGTGATGTTGACGATTTCGTCAACGTATTGCCCGTCTGAATTCTGAAGCGGCTCGGCGGGAACGGGCGATGTCGCGCCGGCAGGTTCGGGGGGAGTATGGAGAAGGCAAGGCTCAAGCTCTTCTTCGTCCTCAGGGACGAGATCCTCCTCCGGTTTAAGGGGCGGGGGTGCCACCGGGCGAGGAGGCTCGGCGGCGGGGGGTGCGGCGCGCTGCGGCGCCGCGGGGGCGGCCGCCGGACCTTGCGGAGCGGCGGCCGCCAAGCGTCGGATGGTTTGGTCCCGAAGCGCCGTCAACCGGCGAATCACCTCATCGAGCGAGACCGTCTTGGCGGCACGGGCGCAACGGATCAACGTCATCTCCACCAACGTGCGCACCGAAAGGGCCGCGCGCAGTTTGCCCTCCATCTCGGAGAGCAAGGAGGAGATTTCGACGATACGCTGGGGCGGGGCGAGTTTGGCCTGGGCCTCAAGGACGGCAAGCTGCTCGGCGGTGACGTCCTGCTTGGCGAGCTCCGCGCCGGCCTGCTGACAGACCAACAGATTACGGAAGTGCCAGAGCAACTCCGCGGTCATGCGGCGCATATCCTTGCCGGACTCATCGAGAGCCGCGACGGTACGCAAAATGCCGGGGATGTCGCCCTTGAGGATGCTCTCGGCGAGTCCCTCGAGCGCCTCACGCGAGACCAACCCGAAGACGGCCAGCACATCCGCCTCGGAGAGATCCGTTCCCTTGAAGGCGATAAGCTGATCGAGCGCAGAGAGCGCATCGCGCAGGCCGCCGTTGGAACCGCGGGCAATGGCCAGGAGCGCATCATCGGTGATCTCGATCTTCTCCGCGTTGCAGATGAAGCGCAGACGCTGGACGATGTCACCCACGGAGATGCGGCGCAAATCAAAGCGCTGGCACCGGCTCACGATGGTGGGCAGGACCTTGTCGCCCTCGGTGGTCGCGAAGATGAACTTCACGTAAGGCGGGGGCTCCTCAAGGGTCTTCAACAGCGCGTTGAAGGCCGCGTTGGAGAGCATGTGCACCTCGTCGAGGATGAAGACCTTGAACCGACTGTGCGTGGGGGCGAACTGGACTTGATCGAGCACGGCGTGGATGTCCTCGACTTTGTTGTTCGAGGCGGCGTCGAGCTCAATCACGTCCATGTCGCTGCCGGCGGCGATGCCTTTGCAGTTGTCGCATTCACCGCAGGGATGGGTGGTGGGGCCCTTCTCGCAGTTAAGCGCCATCGCCAGGATACGCGACAGCGTAGTCTTGCCGATGCCACGCGGGCCGATGAAGAGGTACGCGTGGGCGATTCGGTCCTGCTCGATGGCGTTGGCAAGGGTGCGCGTGACGTGACCCTGCCCCACGACGTCGTCAAACGTCTTGGGGCGCCACTTTCGCGCGAGCACTTCGTAGGCCATGTCAGCGGCTCATCAGTTGGGCCACCAAGGCGTTGAAGCGCGCGGGGTCAGGCGGAAGCGTGCCCTCGGCCAGGCAGGCCTGCCCATAGAGCAGGTCGATGGCGTCGACGCGGCGCGTCTCGTCGGTCTCCGCGGACACGGCCTTGATGAGCGGGTGGTCGGGGTTGAGTTCCAGGATGTGCTTCTCCTCGGGGACGGTCTGGCCCATCGCCTCCATCATGCGGCGCATGGAGGGAGGCAGCGCCTCCGGATCCTGCACCAGACAGCAGGGCGAATCGGTCAGGCGCGAGGTCAGGCGCACCTCCTTGACGGTCTTTTCAAGTTGCTTGGCGAAGGCGTCGAGCGTCGGCTGCAGGGTCTCCTTCGCGGCCTCGAGTTCCTTCTTCTTCTCGTCCTCGTCGAGCCCCAAGTCACCCTTGTCGGCGAAGACAATCGGCGTCTTGTCATACTCGTAGAGTTCGCTTGCGATGAACTGATCCACCGGCGTCGTCAGGAAGAGCACGTCATAGCCCTTGGCCTTGAGTTGCTCCAGGCAGGGGCTTTGGCGCGCGGCCTGCTCGGTGTCGGCCGTGAGCATGTAGATGGCCTTCTGTCCCTCGGGCATCGCCTCTTTGTAAGCCTTCAGGCCGGTGAACTTGCCGTCCTTGAGGTTCTTGAAGCGCATCAGCTCGGTGATCTTCTCCTTGTTCTCCCAATCGGAGTGGAAGCCCTCCTTGAGGAAATCGCCCAGCGCCACGGTGAAGGTCTCGAAGTCCTCGGGCTTCTCCTTCGCCATCTCGGCGAGGGCCTTGAGGACGCGGTTGGTGAGGTCGGCGCGGATCTTGCGGATGATGGCGTCGTCCTGCAACATCTCACGCGAGACGTTCAGCGGCAGGTCGCTGCTGTCCACCACACCCTTGAGGAAACGCAACCACGAGGGCGTCAATTCCTCAATCTCGTCGCCGATGAAGACGTTGCGCACATAGAGCGAGAGCCCGTGCTTGTTCCCGGGCATCAACATCTCCATGCCAACCGTCTTCGGGATGAAGAGCAACGCGCGATATTCCAGCGTTCCCTCCGCCGCGATGTGGAGCACCTTCAGCGGCTCCCCCACCCCACGCAGGGTCTGGCGGTAGAACGCCTCATACTCCTCCGGCTTCACGTCGCTCTTCGGGCGCTTCCAGAGGGCGACCATCGTGTTCAACGGCTTGCGCTCTTCGTCCTTCTTCTCCTTCCCCTCCACCTCCAGGTAGACGGGATAGGCGATGAAGTCGGAATAGCGGCGCACCAGGTCACGCAACGTCCACTCCTCGGCGAACTGCGTCTGGTCGTCGCGCAGGTGGAGCGTGATGGCCGTGCCGGGGACAGTGCGCGTTCCCTCGTCCATCGTGTACTCGCCATCGCCGGCGCTCATCCAGCGCGCGGGCTTCTGGTTCTCGCCGCGGCGGAGCGATTCCACCGTCACCGTGTCGGCCACCATGAAGGCCGCATAGAAACCAACGCCGAACTTGCCGATCAACTCGGGGATGTTCGTCTCCTCGCCCGCCTTCAGCGCCTCGGCGAAGGCCTTGGAGCCGCTCTTGGCGATGGTGCCCAGCGCCTCCTCCATCTCCTCCGCGCTCATGCCCAAACCGTTGTCCTCAACGGTCAGCGTGTGGGCCGTGGCGTCCGCACGGAGCGTGATCTGCCACTCAGGGGCCTCCGGCGCGATGGTCTTGTCCGTCAGCGCCAGATACTTCGCGCGGTCGATCGCGTCACTGCCGTTCGAGATCAACTCCCGCAGGAAGATTTCCTTCTTGGAATAGAGGGAGTGAATCACCAAATCCAGCATCTGCCGGATTTCCGCCTTGAAAGCACAGGTTTTTGCCATAGTCTTCAGACCTTTCTTCCCCTTTTATCTAAGGGAAAGCTTATTATACCACACCACGCCAACCGCCGCTTGCCCCGCGCTGCAGAGAAAGTTTCCACGAAGACACGAAAGGAACGCAAGGGCCTGGGCACTTCACCGTTCGGCGCGTTGCGCCTCTCTATCGTGCCCATCCCTTGCGTTTCTGTGTTTTCTTGGGAAGCTTACCCAAACGGCACAGAAGATGCGAGAGATTCAGGAGACGGCATCCGCAGTCCCGCTCTTTGGCTAGACGGCAGTGTCCGGGAAAAAGAAAGGAACCGCAAAGGTATGGGCACTCCATCGGTGCGCCCATGTCGTCGTGGAAAACGAAGGAGCTTGGGCCAGCGCCGTTACCTTATTATATAGAGGACATCCACCGCATCTCCAGTGGACCCCAAAGGGGTGTTTTCGACCTCCCCTAAAGCCCCTTTCTGAGACCCTATAGTGGTCCGAGGTCAACCACTATAGGGGTCGGGGTCGAGACCCTATAGTGGTCGGAGGCGAAACCCTTAAGGGTCCGCGAACGCCCCTTTGGGGACGTAACTGAAACCCAGGAGCACACACAACGGAAAACCCGCGTCCAGAGACAGCAATACAACGCCCCACCCATTGTCCTGTCGAGACATATTCGCGCAACAGGGATTGGGCGGGGCGTAAAGAAGCCGAACGAAACGAGACTCAGCGGGCGGCGGCGAGGAGTTGGGGCAACGTGACGGCGCCTTCATAAAGGGCCTTGCCAACGATGGCGCCCCAGAGGTTAGGCCGACCGAGCGCACGGATAGCGGCCACGTGCTCCGCGGCGGAGACGCCGCCGGAGGCGATGACGTTGACCAGCGGCACGGCATCGGCCAACTCGGCCAACGCGTTGAGATTGGGGCCGCCGAGCATGCCATCCGTGGCGGTGTCCGTATAGATAATGGTACGCACGCCGAGTGCGGCCATGCGGCGCGCGAGGTCGGTGGCGCGCACGGCGGAGGTCTCGACCCATCCTTTGGTTTGCACAAAGCCATCCCGGGCGTCAATGCCCACGGCGATACGCTCGCCGTGCTTGGCGACCCAACGGCCGAGGGCCGCCTCGTCCTCCAACGCGCGGGTGCCGATGATGGCGCGGGCAACGCCGGCGGCAAGAACGGCCTCAACGGCTTCATCGGTACGCAAACCGCCGCCGACCTCTACGCTCAGCCCGCACTCGCGGATGATACGCGCGATGAGGTCGGCGTGGGCGGGCTTCCCAGAGAAGGCGCCGTCCAGGTCAACCACATGGAGGTGTTCGGCGCCGGCCTCCTTGAAGGCACGCGCCTGGGCCACGGGGTCGTCGTTGTAGACGGTGCGTTGATCGGCGCGCCCCTGGCGCAGGCGCACGCACTGGCCGCCCATCAAGTCAATCGCGGGCAGGATGACCATCACAGCACCCCCTTGCTGGAGGGGACGCCCGCGTCGCGCGGGTCCGGCTCAACGGCCATGCGCAGGGCATGGGCAAGGCCTTTGAAGACGGCCTCGTAGACGTGGTGGACCTCTTCGCCGTAGGGCTGCTTGACGTGCAGGTTCATGCGGGCGTTGGTGACGAAGGCGCGCATGAACTCCTCCAGAAGGCGCACATTGAAGTCGCGGATATGCTGCTCGGGGTGCGTGATGTCCCAGACCAGATAGGGACGACCGCCGAGGTCGACCAACACGTCCGCGCGGGACTCATCCATGGGGAGCATGAAGAAGCCATAACGGCGGATGCCGCGGCGGTCGCCAAGCGCCTGATCAAGGGCCGAACCGAGCGCCAGGCCGACGTCCTCGACGGTGTGGTGATAATCCACGTCCAGGTCACCCTTGCAGGTCAGCTCCAGGTCGATGAGCGAGTGGCGGGAGAAGAGCTCCAGCATGTGATTGAAGAAGCCGATCCCCGTGTCGACGGAGAAGACGCCGGTGCCGTCGAGGTTCAGCTTTAGGGAAATATCGGTCTCGCGGGTCTTGCGGACAATGGTGGCGGTACGCATGGGAGCTCCTTAGGCAAGGGTGTCAAGCGCGGCAAGCAGGGTGTCGACCTCGGCATCCGAGCCAACGGTGATGCGGATCCATTCCCCCGTCCGCGGCCCGGGGAAATAACGCAGGAAGATATGGCGGTCACGCAGGGCCGCGAAGAGGTCCGCGGCCTTGGCCGGCTCGGGCGGACGGACGAAGAGGAAGTTCGTGGACGAAGGCAGAACGCGCCAGCCGCGCCCTTCGAGCGCCGCCGTCAGCCGCGTCCGTGTGGCCTGCACCTTCGCAACGTTCGCGCGCATGTGGGGCAGATCCTCAAGGGCCGCCGCGCCGATGACCTGCGCCAAGGCGTCCATGTTGTAGGAATCCTTGATCTTATACAGCGCCTCGATGAGCGGCTCCGGACCGACGCAGTAACCGAAACGCAATCCCGCGAGCGAGAAGCTCTTGGAGAGCGTCCGCATCACCAGGAGGTTCTCATTGTCCGGCGCGGTGGCCAAGGCCATGCAGTTGGCCGGACCGAAGTCCGCGTACGCCTCGTCCACCAGCACCACGCCCGCATAACCCTTCGCGAAGTCCGCGATTTGCTCGGGTGCGGCCAGGAGGGAGGTCGGCGCGTTCGGATTCGTCCACACAAAGACGTCCGAGAAGTCCTTGGGCGGCGTGGGACAGGTGAAGTCGTCGTTCAGCGGCAACGATTTGCCACGTGCATCGCGGATGGCCGCAAGCACCGAGTAGAGCGAATAGGTCGGGTCAAAGTAACCCACCGTGCCGCCGACCTCCACGAAGGCCCGCGTAAAGAGCGCCAGGATCTCGTCCGAACCGTTGCCCACGAAGACCTGGCTCGGCCGGCAGCCCACGTTGCGCGCGATGATTTCCCGAACCCGCATAAAGACCGGGTCAGGATACAGGCGCAGAGACTTCCAATCAAAGGCCGCAAGAGCCTCGCCCACCTTCGGCGAAGGCGGATAGGGATTCTCGTTCGTGTTGAGCTTCACCATCCCCGGGAAATGGGGCTGCTCCCCCGGCACATAGCCGGCCAATGCCTCGACATGCTTGCAAATACGGCTCATCTTAGTCCTCAAAACGGGCGACAGTATAGCACACCCGCCGCGCATCTTCACAGGGCCGGGGCGCGCAGGCGACCGCGGCGATAGGTGGCGATGGCCCTGCCGCGAATCGTCTTGCCCCACCAGGGACTGTTGACGGACTTGCTGGCCGAAGGAATCTCACCAACCGTCCACTCGTCGTCCGGCGCCAAGATGGCGAGCTCCGCGGGAGCGCCGATGGCCAAAGTGGGAGCCGGCAAACCGATGAGCGCGTTTGGCGCCGTGATCCACGCCGCGGCCCACGCCAAAGGGGCCATCCCGCACTGGCGCACCATCACGTCCCACGTCACGCCGACCGCTGTCTCCAAGCCGATGACGCCGAAGGGCGCGGCCTTGAAGCCCTTGGACTTCGTGGCCGGGGCATGAGGCGCATGGTCCGTGGCGAAGACGGTGAGCGTGCCATCGAGCACGCCCTGACGCAGAGCCTCCACGTCGGCGCGCGTGCCAAGCGGCGGATTCATGCGCCAATTGCCGTCGTTGCCGGGGATGTCCTCGGCCGCGAGGGCCAGATGGTGGGGCGTGGCCTCGGCGGTCACCGGCAGACCCTCAGCCCGCGCGGCCCGCACCAACGCCACACTCTCCGCACAGGACAGATGTTGCAGGTGCAGGGCGCATCCCGTGGCCCGGCAGACGGCGATATCCGCGCGGACGGCCTCGACCTCCGCCTCCGGCGGGAAAATCGGCAAATCGAACTCCCGCGCCACGGGGCAATCGCGCACGATGCCGCCGTTCTGAAGGCGCGGCACCACGGCATGATCCATGACCGGCCGCCCCAACTTCTTGGCGCGCAACATCACCACGCGCATCACCTCGGGGTCGGAGACCATCGCGCCATCGTCCGTAAAGGCGACCGCACCGGCCTCCTCCAAAGCCTCCACGGGAGAACACGCCTTGCCGGCGCGCCCCACCGTCGCGCACGCGCTGGGGTAAATGGAGACCGCCGTCTGGGCCGTCCGTGCGCGCCGCACCAGATCCGGCGTATCGGTGGGCGGGTTGGTGTTCGGCATCGTCACCACACGCGTGAAACCGCCATTGGCCGCCGCCGCGCTGCCGGAAACCAAATCCTCCGCCTCCGTCGCACCCGGATCGCGGAAGTGGACATGCACGTCGCAAAGACCGGGCGTGACCACCAGCCCCGGGCGGTCGATGACCGTCAACCGCGCGGACGAGGGCAACTTCTCCGGGACGGGGGCGATGCGCCCCTCTGCGTCCACAAAGAGCGCGCCCATCTCGTCGCGCCCATTCGCCGGGTCCAACAACCGCGCCTGCGGAATATAAAGAGCCTTCTGAGTTTCGCTTTTCATGACGTGAACAGTATACCAAATCCCACCGTCATTCCGCGCCTTTCTAACCCTTTCTACGATATTGCCCGGGGAAAATGGCCGCAAAGACGCAACTCTTGCAGGAAAGCTGGGGCGCTAACGCCGGGCGCACAGTTGTGCGCCCTCCCGCGCCCCACTTTCCTGCGCCCAAAGACTTGAAAGAGGGCCCAAGCGCGAAGACGATGGGCGGGAGGGAGCGATCAGCGGGCGTTTAGCCCGCAAAGCGACCGGCGTTAGCCCATCTGGCTTCGCGCGCACTGGCGTCTTCGCGGGAAAAGAGCCCCACCGATTTTCCCGGACAATATTGCCACCGAACCTCCTAAGCGCAAAGGATACAAAAAGGCGGCGGGGTGGTTGGCCCCCGCCGCCGGGTTATCTTCTTTTCCGACAGACTCCCCCACCCCGCGTCAACGGTTGGGTTTCCGCTTTTCGTAATCCGCCACAACCACCTCCTTCCACTTCTTGGGAACCGGGCGGCCGCAACGGACCTCCGAGACAGAGGCCGAGAGCGCGCAATAGCTGACCTTCAGCCCCATACCGTCGGCGTGGTAGTTAGTGGCGTGATTACGGTCGATGCCGAGCTGTTCGGCGTCCGCGAAGGCATCGACGTTCGCACCCAGGAAGAGAAACTCCCAACCGTACTTCCTGCGTTGGCGCTCGATCATCCGCTTGATCTCCGGTCCGGAGTAACGGCGGCTGGCGTTCTCCATCCCATCGGTCACGATGACGATGAGGGTGTGTGCCGGGCGGTCCTCGGACCGGGCGTATTTGTGGATACGACCGATGTGGTCGATGGCGCCGCCGATGGCGTCGAGCAGGGCCGTGCTGCCGCCCACTTGGTAGTCGCGATTGGTCAGCGGGGCCACGGCGCGGATGTCCACACGGTCGTGCAACACCTCGGTGGTGTGGTTGAAGAGCACGGTGGAGAGGCGTGCCTCGCCGGGCTCGCGCCGTTGCTTCTCCAGGAGCGTGTTGTAGCCGCCGATGGTGTCGGCCTCAAGCCCGCTCATCGACCCGCTGCGGTCGAGGATGAAAACGATCTCGGTCAGATGCTTGTTCATGTCGTTCTCCTTGGTTTGTCAAACAAGATGGCCATAGGATACGACATCGTAAGACGAAAAAGGTCGCCCGCCGGGCGACATTTTCACCTTCCACGCCAATGAGGTCCGCGAAGACGCCAATGAGGACGCGAAACGCCCGGGCTCCATCGGTCGCTCTGCGGCTTCGCCGCTGACCGCGCCCGCCGCCCTTCGTTTCGCGCCTTGTACCTTTTCTTTTTCCTCTGGAGCGCCCCTCAGGGGCACGATAGCGTGGAAATCCCAAGGGCGGCGCGACCAACGGGAGCGATGGAACCCGCAGGGTTTCCACGCCAAACCGTCTTCGCGGACAAACGCGCGCCTTACGCGCCGCCAAGCAAGGGCTGATCGAAGGAAAAGAGCGCCTCGTTCACCGTCAGCACATTGGTCTCGCCCTTCTCCATGAAATACTGCACAATCAGGTCGAACTTGCTGGCGTTGCTCAGCGCCAAGCCCGCCGAGAGCAGGAGCGCCCGGGCCTCATCGGCGGAAAGCCCAAGGGCGATGACAAAGGCGCAGGCCGTCGTCCGACTCGGGTGATAGTTCTTGTTGCTGCGGATTTTGGAGAAGACCTTGCGACTCACGTTCGCCCGACGATAGGCCTCCACATCCGTCAACCCGTGTTCGCGGATCAACCGCAACAAGCGCTCCGAGAAACTTTCCGCGAGCTTGCCCAGCACCGTCTCCAACGGCACAGACTTCAGCGAGAGGCTCGCCTCCTTCTTCCCTGCGGCTGGCGGTGGAGCCTTCCGCTTGGCAGGTCGCGAAACCGACACCGACTTCCAAAGAAACTCTTCCCGCTCCTCGAGCAACTTCAGGTGCGTCTTTAGGGCACCGGCCTCGCGCACACGCCGTGACTGCAGGGCCGGAGCGTCCTCATGCTCCCCCACGTAGCGGTCATCGATGTAACTCGCAATGTCCGCGAAGCGCGCCCCGCCGGCCTGGAAGGAAGCCGCATCGAAGAGCACCAGCGTCACCTCCAACTCATGCTTTCGCAGGAAGTCGCCGATGGTCTCCACCGCCACCTTCAGCGCCTCTTCCTTGGGATAACCGTAGACACCCGAGGAGATGAGCGGGAAGGCGACGGACTTGCACTTGTGTTTCACTGCCAGCGTCAACGCCGCGCGATAACACGACTCCAGAAGTTCCCGCTCCCCTTGGTTCCCGCCCTCCCAAACCGGGCCGACCGCATGAATGACGAACTTGCACGGCAGACGTCCCGCGCCCGTGATTTTCGCGCTACCCGTCGGGCACCCGCCCAACTTCGCGCACTCGGCCAACAGTTCCGGCCCGGCTGCGCGGTGGATGGCGCCGTCCACGCCCCCTCCGCCGGCGAGCCATTGGTTCGCCGCGGTCACCAAGGCGTCCGCCTTGACCCGCGTAATGTCATCCCGGATGATGTTCAACGGCATGGATGCGCCCTCCTTGTCCCTTACTTCTCCGTCTCCTTGCGGAGCGCCGCCTCGGCCTTGTCGAGATAGGGCGTGAGCACGCGCGACGACAGGACGATGCCCTCGGAGAAGGGCTTGGCCGCGTGACGCTCGGAGAGCACACGCTGTTGGTCGCGCCAGGCGCGGATGGCCGCGAGCGCGACCGCCGGAGGCACCTGTCCGCCGAGCGCCTGCGTGGTCATGGCCCCGGCATTGCCGAAGGCCATCATGCCATCGGCCCAATCATAGACCTCCTCCACAAAGAGCTTATTCTTGCAGTTGGCAATGATGTCGATGCCGGCGAAGGAGATACGGCGGAACTCATCCGTCAGCGCCGCCACGTCGGCCGCATCGGGCGTCTCTTCCGCCTCAACCGCCTCCAAGACACGCGCGACGACGGGCGCGATGGCGACGGATTCCTCGCGATTGAAGCCCTCGGCCTTGGGACCCTGGCTGGAATTGTGGTCGGCCAACGTCTGCACAGACGCCGCCACCTCGGGGAAGAGTCGCTTGATACTGTCGCGCCACGCCTGCTCCGAGTCGAAGTCGTCCGGATTCCACGTGTAGGCGGCCACACCGAAGAGCGGCACCTTCGAGGCCTCGGGCTTGTCCATCGGATTGGAGACGAACCCGCCGTAGCGCGGTCCGTTGGTGGGGTCATTGCCATAGCACCGGCCCATCAAGAGATGCGGCTTGCAGTAGTCGCAGACCGGCCAGTTCCACCAGATGAAGGGTTTGCGGCGGATGCGCGGGGAGACGTGCTCCACCGTCCCCTGCGTGATGTCGGCGCACACCGCGTCGCCCGTCCACATCACCTGAATGTCCGGGTCCAACCCCACGCCGAGCTTCTCCAGATAGTTGCTCTTGGCCCAGGCCGCCGCGTAATCCGTGGGGCACATGATGAGCGGCGCCACGTCGCCCTTCTTGCGGACGAACTCACGGTTGAGCGTATTCAGCAACGCAATCTGCTTCTCCGCGCGCGTCCCCTCGCCGCTGATGTCGTCGAAGAAGACGGCGAAGGCCCGCACACCCAGCGCGTACATCAACTCGAACTTCGCCAAGCAAGCCTTGATGTCGCTGTCGTCCTTCCAATGAATGTCCTTGCCGGGATGGACCGCCCACACGAAGTTGACCTTGTTCGCGTGCGCCACGCGTGCCAGTTCGGCGATTTCCTTCCCCTTCGCCTCGGGATAAGGGTCGCGCCATTTCGGGCCGAACCCATGATAGGGGTCGTCCTTAGGTCCGTAGATATAGGTGTTCATCTTCTGCTCGCCCATGAAGGCGAACATCCGCTTGCGCGCCTCGAAGCTCCACGGCTGCCCATAGAACCCCTCCACCACGCCGCGGAAGGGCACATCGGGCCAGTCCTTGATGGTCACGCCGTGGCAGTCCTCTGCCGCGAGTACCTGCCGCAACGTCTGCACGCCATAGAAGAAGCCCCGCCCATCCGCGGCCGCCAGGTCCGCACCGTCCGCGTCCACCGTCAGCGTGTAACCTTCCTTCGGCAGACTCGCGTCCTCCTTCCAGGTCACCGTGAAGGTGGCCGTAGGCTCAATCTTGAAGGTCGCCGCGAGCGCCGCCTGCGCCTCCGCGTCAAACCCGTCCGCCGGGACAATCGCGATGGTCTTCGGGCGCGCAAACGTCCCGCCATCCACCGAGACCTCCTGCGGCGTCGGCCACACGCACAGCGTCTCTGGCAAGGCCTCTGCCCAAACCGTCGTCCCCGCGCAAATCGCGGCCACCGCAATGCACAAACCTCTCATCTGGACCCTTTCGTTAGGATGTTTGCTTTAGCATACCATATTCCACCATAAAAACCGGCGACACCGCGCATTTTTTGCGCGATGCCGCCGCTAGTCCACACCGGAAGTTTGGAAGTTTGGAGGCTTGGAAGCTTGGCCTCACTCACGCTGCGCGACACCCATCTTCCAAAGCCTCCATGTTGACTTTCATGAACCCTATTGCCTCATTAGGCCATCGATTCCGCCTGACGCGCGCTTGCCGCGCGTTCTGTTTTCCGTTCTCCGTTCTCTGTTCTCCGGGGCGGCGTCAGCCGTCCCTTCCGCAGGAAGTCCGCGAGCGCCCAGAGCAGAAGCGGCACCACCGCCGCCTCCGCCACCGCAAAGGCCCACCAGATGGACCACGGGCCGAAACACGCCTGCAACACCAGCCCGGCCGGCAACAACAGCGCGCCGCTCCGCAGACACGCGAAGAAGGTTCCGCGCGCGGGGCGTCCCACCGCCGGCAACTGCAACGTCGCAATCTGCGCCATGCCCATCAGCGGCAGGCAGAAGAGCGCCGTTGCCAACGCCCCCGCCGCATGGGAGGGCAGTGCCGCCACTTCCGCCGCCGGCAGGAAGGCCCGCAGGCAAAGCGTCGGCGCCGTTGCCGCAACGATCAACGCCACCACGCCAAACCCTGCCGCCGTCCCCAGCGCCAACCGCAGGATTTTGCGCACACGTGTCCGCGCCCCCGCCGCCGCGTTCGCCGCCGTCAGCGGGTGTGCCGCCTGGGCCACGCCGTTGAAGACCGCCGTCATCGTCAGCAGGTAGTTCGCCACCACGCCGTAGATCGCCAGCCCCGGTTCACCAAGCGCGCCCAACGCCAGACGGTTGAAGAGCATCACCGTCACGCTTCCCGTCAATTCCTGCAGGAAGTCCCCGCCGCCGAACCACGCCACCTGCGGCAAGAGCCGCCAATCGGGCCGTTCCCAACGCAACGCCCGCGCCGGTGACCGCAGGTGCGTCAGCAGAATAACCGTCGTCACCCCCGCGCCGCACGTCGTCGCCAGGCCCGCACCGAAGAGCCCCATGTTCAGCGGATACATGAAGACCCAGTCCAGCACGATGTTCGTGATGCCACCCGCGAGCACCGCCGTCATTGCCCGACGCGGCGCATGGTCATGCCGTAGGAACGGCGCCAGCAACAGCGTCGCCACGAAGAGCGGGCAACCCGCCGCGATCGGCAGGCCATAACTCACCGCCGCCTCCAGGAACGGTCCCTCGCCCGCGCCCAGCACGTGCGCCACAAGCGGTCGCAGGAAGACCAGGCAGAGCGTCGTGGCCACGGCCGCGAAGATCGCCGCCGCGCACACCGCCACCGCGAAGCAGCGGCGCGCCCCGTGCACGTCCCCCACGCTCAGCCGCCGCGTGAAGCAGATGCCTCCGCCGTTCCCCAACAGCGACCCCACCGCGAAGAAGGCGAACTCCAGCGGCACAATCAAGTTCAACGCCGCCACCCCCTCCGCGCCCAGGCGATAGCCCACCATCACCGTGTCCGCGAAGAGATAAATGGCAGTGACCAACGTCGCGCACACCGTCGGCAAGAGATAACGCGCGAACAAACGCCCAACGGGCGCTTCCAAAAGCAAACGATTCATGGCAAAATCCTCCGAAAGATGACTGAACGCAATCCAACCGCCGCCGATCACCCCATCAAACAAGGGGCAAACCGCGGCGCTGTCCTCGGGCAAAAGCCCGGCGCTCAGTTCAAATCAGAGGGGGCGGGATGGCAGTCCCCCATCCCGATTGCCGTCGTCATCCCCGCCAGCGCGGGGCAGGAGCGTCGGCAAAAACGGAACTTCGCGTTCATGTCTAACTCCTTTCTCGCACGGTCTTTCAGAGACCGACCTCAGGTCGCAGCCCGCGCACGGCGAACCCACGGCCCACTACTGGCTTCCCGGACACGCCTCTACGACCAAGGCGCAACGCTCACATCGCACCATCTGTCCGGCATGGGCACCGCCCATGTTTCGCTATAAATTATAGCAAAACGCCTCCTCGTTGCAAAGCACATTCTTAGACGCTTATAACGGTCTTCGCGAAAACCTCTACGGCTAGGATTCAGTAGTGTCCGGGAAAATTGGGACCGCAAAGACGCAAGGGAGCGCGAACCGCTTCGGGCTCCATCGGTCGCTCTGCGGCTTCGCCGCTGACCGCGACCGCCGCCCTCCGTTTCGCGCTTTATCGCTTTCTCGGAAACACCATCCGTCGCCCCGCGGGGGGGGGGGCCGTTCTCCGTGGCTATGGAAGGTTTGACCCTTTGGGCCTGCACGTTCTGCTTTCCGTTCTCCGGGGCGGCGTCAGCAGCCCCTTTGGCGCGATACGTGGAAATCCCAAGGGCGGCGCGACCGAAGGGAGCGATGGAGCCCGTAGGGTTTCCACGCAAGTCCGTCTTCGCGGAAAAACTTCCCCGAGCTATATTGGCCAGGATTGGCAAAGGGCAGATTTGGTAGAATACGGCGAAACATGGACATGGAACGGTTGCAGAATCTCTTGGCACGGCGCGGCGTGGCCTCACGGCGCGGCGCGGCGGATATTATCCGTGCGGGCCGGGTGCGCGTGGACGGCGTAACCGTGACCGAACCGGGCGCACGCATCGCGGAGACTGCCCACATCGAGGTGGATGGACGCCTCCTCAAGGCCAAAGAAGAGCCGCATCGCACCTTTCTTTATCACAAGCCCGTGGGCGAGGTTTGCTCCACGGACGGCCAAGGCGCGCGAAGCGTGCTTGAAGCCTTCCGCGGCATCAACCTGCGTCTGGTGCCCGTGGGGCGGTTGGACAAGGAGAGCGAGGGCTTGCTCTTGGTCTCCAATGACGGCGCGCTCATCCAACGCCTGACCCACCCGCGTTTCGGCCACACCAAAATTTACGAGGTGGAGGTCAACGCCGTCCCGACCGAGGCGCAATTGGCCATCCTACGCGGTCCCATGACGTTGGAAGGCTACAAAATCCGCCCCGTACGGGTGGAGACGCTTGGCGGACGCCGTCTGCGCTTCACCCTCACCGAAGGGCGCCACCGCCAAATCCGCCAGATGTGCGAGCAGGCCCACTTGCGGGTGACGCGCTTGCGCCGTGTGGCCCTCGGTACCCTTCGATTGGGATCGCTTCCGCCGGGCCGGTGGCGCGAACTCTCCGCCGCGGAGCTCAACGCGCTGCGCGGAATGCCTGACAAGAATGTCTGACACGCTTCGGCTCCCAACCCAATACTGTCCGGGGAAAATGGGAACCGCAAAGACGCAAGGGGAGGCGCGAACCGTTCGGGCTCCATCGGGCGCTCTGCGGCTGCTTCGCCGCTGACCGCGCCCGCCGCCCTCCGTTTCGCGCCTTGTGACCTTCTATAAGAAGCGAAGTCGGGGAATGGGGCAGAGTCCCGGCAACAAAACCGACCATCCAAGTCTTCGAGGTTCCAACTTCCTCCTCCCCTTTTGGCGCAGGAAAGTGGGGCGCGGGAAGGCACACGACCGTGCGCCCGGCGTTAACGCCACACCTACACCTTCCTGCAAGAGTCGCGTCTTCGCGGAAAACTTCCCTGGATGCTATTGCTTCCTATTCCATCCCATTCCCAGTCAGCAAACCGCTTACGAAGAAAGGGGATTGCATGATTGCCCTTCTTCGGAAAAAGGTGACAATGACAAAACATCGGGCGACGGATTCCGTCGCCCGATGCTTTGCATGTCTACGGCCTAGGCTTACTTGGCGGTAGGCGTAAGGGAGACGCGCATGGTGGCCGTCTCGCCGGCGACGGAAACCGTGGGAGTCGGCGCACCGCCACGCTTGGCCGCCTCGGCGGCGCGATATTTGGCGCGGCACTCGGAGCAGTAGAAGAAGTCCTTATCCCAGGTGGTCTCCTCTTCCTTGCCGCAATTGTCGCAGACGCGGACGCGGCGAGCGCGCTTGGCGCGGCAGTCGGCGCAGTAGAACTCCTCGCCGCCCCAAGTGGTCTCCTCTTCCTTGCCGCAGCTCATGCAGACACGGCGCTGGGCCTCACGGCGCAGACGGAACTCAGCGGCGTGCTCGTCCATGAACATGTGGGGGAAGTCGAAGCAACCCTTGGCCGTAAGCAGGGTCTTGTGGGAGATGGCGTGGCCGCGAACGGCGTTCATGGCGACGAGCTGGACGCGCTTGCCGAGCTGACGCACGCGGCGCAGAACAGGCACATAGTCCGCATCTCCGCCGACGAGCACGGCGACGTCGTAGGCACCGGGAACGGTGGCGAAGTAGGTCATCTCGGAAGCGAGGTTGGCGTTGACCCACTTGGCGTCGGGCATCGCGTTGGGCTCCTTGCGGAAGTCAATCTCCGTGATGTCCATCTCGTAACCGCACTGCTCGCCGAGGAAATCGTAGAACACCTTTTGCTTGGCGGGGTTGTAGCCGATCTTGTTGACCGGGATGGTGCCATAGTAGCACGTCCGGACGATATCGACTTCCTGCCCGCTGATCTCCGCCAGAGATTGGGCAATGATGTCAGGGATCCGCTTGTAGTCAATCTCGAATCCCTTCTCCCCGAGCTTGTCGAAGAGTGCCTGGCGGCCTTTGTAGAGCCAACAACCATCGATGAATATCATTGCGCGAATGGCCATACGCATGTCCTTTCTTGTCAATATGTGCTTGCCTTCCCACTTTGGAAAAGCACTGTCAAGTATGCCACAATTCCGGCAAAAAGGCAAACCGCAAAACTTCGACGGGTTTATGCTATACTGTATGGAGAAAGGGAGCTCGCAAACATGGAAAACGAAGAGACATTCCGTTTGACGGCAAGCCTGGAGGATTACCTCGAGGCGATCAAGGCCGCAATCGATGAGACGGCGCATGGCCATGCGCACACCAGCGACATCGCGCGGCGCCTGCAGGTCAAAATGCCGTCCGTGACGAATGCATTGGGGGTGTTGCGAGAACACGGCTTCGTCAACTACGACACCAACAAGCCCGTGACGCTCACGGAAAGGGGCGAGCGCGAGGCGTTGCGCATCATCCGCCGCCACCTGGTGCTGAACCGTTTCCTGCGAGAAGTGCTCCTGCTCCCGGACAAAGAGGCGTCGGACACCGCGTGCCGTGTGGAGCACGTGATTGACGATCGCCTGCTCTCCCGCTTGGCGGTCTTGACCAACGCGTTGACCGATCCGCACCAATGCCGTCCGCTCCGCAAGGCCCTGCGTGCCGACTTCGCGGCCATCGATGCGGGCGAACTGGACATGCTTGAAGACGTTTACGTGCCGCCGCCGCGCCCCTTGGAAGACCCCAAAAGAACCAGGCGGCGCAAACCGGCGCAACCCACCCAATCCTTGGAGGATTTCCATGACGCATGATGATATGTTGGCCCGTGCCCACGAGACCATCGAAACCGAAATCGCGGGCTTGAAGCGTGCGGACGCGGCCATCGGTCCCGTCTTCTGCGACATCGTCGAGGCCATGCTCGAAACCCTTGCCCGCGGCGGCAAAATCGTCGTCACCGGCATCGGCAAGAATATCCACGTGGGCGAGAAGATCGCCGCCACCATGGCCAGCACCGGCTCCACGGCCATGCTCCTCAACCCCGTCCAGGCCATGCACGGCGACCTGGGTATGGTCACGGCCTCGGACATCGTCCTGGCCATCAGCTACTCCGGCGAGTCCGACGAGGTCATCCGCCTCATCCCCTCCCTGCGCCGCATCGGCGTAAAAATCATCGGCATGACCGGCAAGGCCGACTCTTCCCTGGCCAAGAACAGCGATTGGGTCTACCTCATCGACTGTGGCCGCGAGGCTTGCCCCTTCAACATGGCCCCCACCACCTCCACCACCGCGACCCTTGCGCTCGGCGATGCGTTGGCGATGGTCTTGTTGGAGGCGCGTGGCTTCAAGAAGGAGAACTTCGCGCTCCTCCACCCCGCCGGCGCCATCGGCCGTGCCCTTCTCTTCCACGTCAAGGACATCATGCGCACGGGCGACCGACTGGTGGCCCTTCCGGAAAGCGCCACGGTGCGCGACGCCGTGCTCGCCATGACCGAGGCCAAGTCCGGCTGCGCCTGCGTCACCGCGCCTGACGGCACGCTCTTGGGCATCTTCACGGATGGCGACCTGCGCCGTCTGCTCACCGCCGGTTCGGGTGAAGACCCCATGGGGCGCCCCATCGCGGAGGTGATGATCCGCAAGCCCGTCTCCGTTCCGCTCGATGCGTTGGCCGTGCAGGTCCTCAACATTTTCGAGAGCCACAAGCTCGACGACTTGCCGGTTGTCGACGAGGCCGGCAAACTGGTCGGCACCATCGACATCCAGGATTTGCCGCGCATGAAGATTCTCTGATGGTTCACCTTTTCCTGGGGCCGGACGACTACCTGAAAAGCGAGGGGGCCAAGCGCCTCATCGATTCGCTTGTCGCGCCCGAGGACCGGGACTTTGGTCTAGAGATCATCGACGGCACGTGCGACAAAGCCGACGACGTCTTGCAAGCCATCGATCGGGCGGGTGAGGCGCTCTACACCGCCAGTTTCCTCGGCGGCAACAAGGTCGTCTGGTTGCGCGATGCGAACTTCCTGCCCGGCGCGAAGGGACGCGCGGTGGAGGCCCAAGCGGCCAAAGACGCCGCGACGGCTTTCTTTGAGGGACTGCAAAAGGACCCCCTCCCGGAAGGCCACACCCTTGTCATCACGGCAACCGCCTGCGCCAAAATCTCGAAGTTCTACAAGTGGGTCGAGAAGACCGGCAAAATCACGGTCTGCGGCGAGGAGGTCAAGTCCTACCAACAGGAAAAGGCCGCGCAGGCGCGTCTGGCCGACCTGCTCCCGCAGTGCGGCCTCAAGATGTCACCCGCCGTGCGCACGGCCTTCGCCCAACGCGTCGGGTCCGACAGTCGCACCATCGTCTCGGAGCTCGACAAACTTCGCGCTTACCTGGGCAAGGACGGGGCCGAGGTCACCCTGGCCGACATCGAGGCCGTCACCTCCACCGCGGTCGGCGCCGAACCCTTCGCCCTCACCGAGGCCATCCTGCAGCGTTCCCCCACCCTTGCCACGAAGACCATCGAGCAACTGCGCGCCGACAAAAATGCGGCCTTCCCCGCCGCCGTCGGCATCCTCAACACGCTCAACGATCTCTGTTCGTTGCGCGACGCCCTTGACCAAGGCTGGCTCGCCGGCAACCGCTGGGATCTCCCGGCCGACCGTTTGCCCGCCCGCCTGGCCCGCCTCAACGGCTGGTTCCTGGGCAAGCAGATCGAGGCCGCCAAGCGCTACTCCCTCAACGAGCTCCGCGCGGGTCGCCACTACGCAGTGGAGATGCGCTTCAAGTTGGTGGACACCACCGCGCAAGACCCCTGGGCCATCATCGAGGCCTCCCTCTTGCGTATCCTCATGCGGAGGGCTCGGACATGAGCGACCAGGGAATCCCGCCGCCGAACAGTCTGCAGTCCGTCATTGGCGCCTTGCTCTTCGCCGCCAAAGAGCCCCTCGCACCGGAGGACCTCAAGAAGGCCCTGCAATCCGCCGCGCAGGGGGCTGACCCGGCCTCTCCCGCCGCCGCGTTCGCCAAAGCCACCCTCGCGCAAATCAAAACCTATCTCGCGGACATCGCCGCCACCTTGGCACGAAGCGATGTGGGCCTGCGCCTCTGTGAGGAGGGAGGACGTTTCTCTTATCGCACCGTTCCGGCCGCCGGGCCGTGGGTGCGCGCCCTCGTCAAGGCCGCCCCACCCCAACGTCTCTCCCGCGCCGCCCTCGAAACCCTGGCCGTCATCGCCTACCGTCAGCCCATCTCCCGCGCCGAGATTGAGTCCGTCCGCGGCGTCTCCGTCGACCACACCATCCGCGCCCTCTTGGAACTCGACCTCATCCGCGCCGTGGGCCGCAGCGAACTCCCGGGCCGTCCCTTCCTCTATGGCACCACGGCCTCCTTCCTGGAGCACTTCGGTCTGCGCAGCTTGAAGGATCTCGACCCCGCGCCCGAGGCATGAAGCACCTCTACCTGCACTTTCCCTTCTGTACGGGACGTTGCGCCTACTGCGCCTTCCTCTCCGGACCGCCTCCCGCCGCCCCCGCCGCATACGTCGACGACCTCCTGCACGAGGCCGCGGAGCGAGGCTTTTCCTCAGTCGGCCCCCTTGACTCGCTCTACTGCGGCGGCGGTACCCCCGCGTTGCTCGGCGAGCGCGGCTTTGTACGCCTCCGGGAGTCCGGCCTCTTCTCGCTCGCAGAAGGCGCGGAATGGACCGTCGAGCTCCACCCCGCAGCCGTCACCGAGCCCCTCGTCCGCACCTTGGCCGACCTCGGTGTCACCCGCCTAAGCATCGGCGTGCAGGCCTTCGATGACGCCACGCTCGTCCGATGCAATCGCCGCCACACCGTCCGCCAAGCCCTCGACGCCATCGCAATCGCCCGCGCGGCCATCCCGGACACCGGCATCGACCTCATCGCCGGCCTCCCCGGCGTCTCTTCCACAGAATGGACGCAAACCCTGCGCCGAGCGCTCTCCCTTGACCTCCCGCACATCTCCGTCTACGCCCTCTCCATCGAGCCGGAGAGCACATGGGGGCGTACCGGGATGTCCACGCCCGACCCGGACGCCCTCTGCGATGCCGTTGCCGAAGCCGCCGACACGCTCTCCGCCGCGGGCCTCCGCCGTTACGAGACCTCCAACTACGCCCGCCCCGGACTGGAGTGCCGTCACAACCTCAACACCTGGCACGGCGGCGATTACCTCGGCTTAGGACGCGGCGCAGTCAGTCGCTTGGGATGTCTGCGCCGCACCGGCGATGGCATCGAAGAGACGCTCTCACCCGAAGACGATGCGCTGGAGCGTGCCCTCACCGGCCTCCGCCTCGCCGAGGGGTTCGACCTCGAGGCCACCCTCGCCCGCTTCCCCATCCTGGCCCCTTACCGCGAACGTTGGGCCAAACGCCTCGACGACTTCCGCGCCCATGACCTCCTCACCGCCGACAACGCCCCCACGCGCCGAGGCTACGAAGTCCTCGATGCCATGGAACGGGAACTCTTGCGTTGAAACCTGTGTCCGCAATGCCTGCGGAAGCTTTTTTCGCAAAGACGCAATGCTTGCAGGCAAGGCTTTAAAGACGACCAAGGCGCGAAACGGAGGGCGGCGGTCGCTGTCAGCGGAGAAACCGCAGAGTGACCGACGGAGCCCATCTGGTTTCGTGCGCACTCGCGTCTTCGCGATCTTCCCCACTTTCTCCAAATCGCTGACCGTCTCTCGGCAAAAGGGCGGCTCTAACGCCTCTTTTGAGCCACTCTAAAGGGGGCTTTTGAGACCCTATAGTGGTCCGAGGTCAACCACTATAGTGGTCGAGGGTGAGACCCTATAGTGGTCGGGGTCGAAACCCTTAAGGGTCTGAGGTCGACCCCTATAGGGTCTCGCGGAGGCCCCTTCTGCATTCCAGAAAAAGCACTCGAAACGCAAGGGATGGGAATAGGGAGTGAGGCGCGAAGCGCCGAACGGTGAAGTGCTCAGGCCCTTGCGTTACTTTGTGTATTCGTGGGAAATAGAGGAAGTGAGCCACTTGGGCAGACGGCGCTGAAGAGTGGTCGAGACGAGACGTTCGAGGCGGGGCGGGTCGATGGCGAAGTCGCCCGTGAAAAGGTCACGCTCCATCACCACACAATCACCCGCCGGCAACTCAACGTCAGGCTCAAGAATCCCACGCTGCGCAACTTGGCTCTGCCACCGCGCAGTCGGCAGACGCAGACAACAGTGTGCCGGGAAAGGTTGTACCTCATTCAACGCGATGTCAACGTAGAGATAGCGCCGCTCGACGCCGTCGCGCCGGATAATGAGCGCGCCGTTGTCGTACCCGATGCGGAGCCGCGCCTTACCCATGGTTTGAAGCAGGGCGAAATACGCGTCATCCGGGTTCTCCCCGGGCAAGACCGCGCGAATGAAGCACCAATGCGCAGGCACACGAACTTCACCGATTTTCCCGGCGGCCACGCCCTCGCCTTGGCGTTGCAGGGTTTGCACGGATTGAACCTCCCGCAGCAGCGCACGGGCATGGGCGATCGTGGCACGAAGGCTCTCGATCGCGCCGCCGAGAAGACGGTCATAGCGGATAACGCCCGCGCCGGTGCCCCCCTGAAGCGCGGCGAACGCCTCCAGCGAGACCCCCGCCCGAACGCACAGTTGGATGGCCTCGACAATGCGCAACTGCGACAACGAATAGTGGCGATACCCGGTCCTATGGTCGACCCGCGCAGGCTTGAGAATCCCAAGTTTCTCGTAGTATAGCAACGAGTTGACGTGGACACCGGTGAGCTTGGAGAAGTCCCCGATGGTGAAAGTCCGAGCCATTGCCGATTTTTTACTTGAGTCCGCCATAATGGTGGAGTGTATCATACCGCCGCTCATTTTGGAAATAAAAGGAAGATTCAATGAGAAGACAACGTCCACATCGCTCTGCAGACCCCTTGCTGTCCGGTCCCTTGCGCAAACATTGGCGCACCTATCTGGTTCCTGCACTCGGTGGTGCGGCGGTGACCTCCATCTACAGTATCGTTGACACCATCGCCATCGGTTACGGCGTGGGTCCCGCCGGTGCGGCGGCGGCCGCCGTTCTCGTCCCGAGCTTCGGCCTGATGGCCTTTCTCGGCACCCTCCTCGGCATGGGCGGCGCCATTCTCCTGGCCACGGCCCGCGGACGCGGCGACCGTCGCGAGGGCGACGCCTGGTTCACGCTCTCCTTCCTGCTCTGCGTAATCGTCGGCGCCATTGTCGCCGCCTCCGTTCTGCTCGCGGGGGATTCCTTCTGGCGACTCTGCGGCGCGGACGACTCGATTGTTCGGTTGGCCGATGAATACGGCTTCTGGGTCGTGCTCACGTGGCCGGGCGCCATGCTCTCGCTGGCAATGGCCTGCCTGGTCCGTAACGATGGCGCTCCGGGCTACGCGCTGATGGCCATCATCGCCGGCGGCGTGCTCAACATCATCGGCGACTGGCTCTTGGTCTTCCCCTTCAAGATCGGCACGGGTATGGCCGGCGCCGGCATCGCCACCGCCGCGGGATGTGCCCTGCAGACCATTCTGCTTGTGGCCTATCTCTTCAAGCGGCGTTGTACCTTGCGTTTCGCCCCGCCGAGTCTCTGGCCGCGCCGGGCCATCCGCCGACTCTGCGCCGTGGGGCTTGCGCCGGGTCTCCCCAACGCCGCCGTCGCGGTCGTCGTCACCCTCGCCAACCACCAGGCCATGCGCCATGGCGGTGTGGCGGCGCTCTCCATCCTCGGCATCATGCTCTCGCTCTCCGCACTCTACCAACAGCTCTTCAACGGTGTGGCCCAGGCCCTCCAACCCATTGTCTCGGTGAACTACGGCGCGGGCGGACGAGCCCGTATTCGCCGTTCCTTCTGGATGGGGGCGCGCATGGCCTTCGCCCTAGGGCTGGCCTGTTCGCTCGTCAGTCTGATTTTCCCGGTCGGCACGCTTCGTCTCTTCATGAACCCGACCCCCGAGGTCATCGCGTTGGCGCCGACCCTCGTGCGCGGCATTGCGACCTCCTTCCTGCCAATGGCCCTCTGCATCCTGGCGGCAGGCTACCTGCAAGCCCTCCTGCGCACCCTGCCGGCGGCGACAGTCGCCTTGTTGCGCAGCATCGGCCTCAGCGCGGTGCTCCTGCTTTGCCTCCCGCCCTTCTTGGGCCTCGATGGACTCTGGTTGGCGCTCTCCGCAACGGAATGGCTCACCTTGATTCTGGCTCTGGTGGCCCTCTTCCGCCTCTGGGGCCGCGAAGTCCCGCAAGAGTCTACCCCTCTTGCCTGACGCAATTACCTCAACACATACAAACGGCCCCGGTTTTGCCTGGGGCCGTTTTGTTCTCTTTGCGCCTTTTCAACAAGCGTGTCCGGGGGAGTTTAGAATCTTGTAGGCTTGGAAGTTTGTCCAAACACTATCTGTCGCCCCGCAGGGGCGTTCTGTTCTCCGTTCTCCGTTCTCTGTTCTCCGGGGCGGCGTAAGCCGCCCCACATCACGGACGCGTGCGACCGGCCTGAATGGCCTTCAGCAAGGTCGCGTACATGGCCTTGGCGCGCTCGGGTTGCCGCTTGACGAGGTTCGTTTTCTCCGCGGGGTCCGTCGTGAGGTCGTAGAGCTCGCCGTTGAGCGGATTGTTCTTCGGCCCCGGCGTGTTACCCGCAGGCCCCGGCACAATATACTTCCAATTTCCTTCGCGCAGATTCAGCCGATAATCCTGGCAAATCAAGTTGGTGCGCGCGGAAGGCTTGCCCGCATCAAGGAAGGTCGCGCTTTGGTCAAAGGAGTCCGGCAAAGCCTCCTGCGGCACGGCCACGCCGCGCAACGCCGCGAAGGTCGCGCCCAAATCGACCAACGACACAAGCGCATCGTTGGTGCCGGCGGCGATGGCGCCGTCCCACCGCACGATGAAGGGCAGACGGTGGCCGCCTTCATAGGGCGTGTACTTATGGCCGCGCCAATCGCCCGCGGGCTTGTGATCGCCGAGCAGTTCCACCGCGCGGTCCTTGTAGCCATCGTTGACCATCGGCCCGTTGTCGGACGTGATGACCACCAGCGTCTCCTGCTCCAAGCCCAGTTCACGGAGCTTTTCGATGACGCGCCGCACGCTGTCGTCAAACTGCGCGGTGACGTCCCCGCGCGGTCCGAAAGGCGTCTTGCCCACGAAGCGCGGATGCGGCACGCGCGGCACATGGATGTCGTTCGTGCCCAGATAGAGGAAGAAAGGCCGGTCCTTGTTCCGTTCCATGAAGGCGCACGCCTTCTCCACGAAGACGTCGGCCATGTCCTCGTCCACCCAGCGGGCCTTCTTGCCGCCCTTCATGTAGCCGATGCGGCCGATGCCGTTCACCACCGCCTGATTGTGCCCGAAGTCCCAATCCATCTTCAGCGAGGCCCGGTCGCGCTTGCCGTCGGCCTCGCCGGGATAGTTGTGCCGGTAATTCACCTCGATCGGGTCGTTCGGGTCCAGACCCACCACCGTGCCGTTCTCCACGTAGACGCACGGTGTCCGGTCGGCCGTCGCCGCCATCAGGAAGGTGTAGTCAAAGCCCACGTCGTTGCCCGAAGGCTTGATGGGCTTGTTCCAATCCGTCTTGCCCGGCCCGGGGCCCATGCCCAAGTGCCACTTGCCCACCGCGCCCGTCACCATGCCGGACTGCTGCATCAGCTTGGGCAACGTCGTCATCGCGGGGTCGATGAGCAACGCCGAATCGCCCGGCGCAATCCCCGTCCCGGGCTTGCGCCACGCATACTGTCCCGTGAAGATGGCATAGCGCGTGGGCGTGCACGTCGAGGCCGGTGAGTGGGCATCCGTGAACCGCACGCCGCCCTTCGCATAGTCATCCAAAAAGGGCGTCAGCCCGGGCGTCGCGCCATAACAGCTCACATCCCCCCACCCCAGATCGTCCGCCAGGATAAAGAGAATGTTGCGCGGCCGCTTCATGGGCGCCGACGCCGCCTGCCCCGCCGTCTCAGCAAACGTCCGCGGCCCCATCGCCAACGCCGCCGCACCCAGTCCAAACGCCTTCAGAAAACTCCGTCTGTTCATGCCTCGTCCTTTCGTGTCCATGCCCAACATTCTACCAAATCCGCGCCTTCCAATCCTGTCCGGGGAAGTTTTTCCGCAAAGACGGTTTGGCGTGGAAACCCTGCGGGCTCCATCGCTCCCGTTGGTCGCGCCGCCCTTGGGATTTCCACGCTATCGCACCCCTGCGGGGTGCACAAAAGAGGGAATAGTGCTGATTAGCGGACTGGCGTTTTTGGCGGGGCTTTACCCCACATCCTACTTTTCTTAACCCGACATAACCCGACAAGGCGCGAAACGGAGGGCGGCGGTCGCGGTCAGCAGCGAAGCCGCAGAGCGACCGATGGCGCCCGAAGCGGTTCGCGCCTCCCCTTGCGTCTTTGCGGTTTCATCATTTCAACAAAAGAGGCCCCCGGGTGGGAGCCTCTCTTGTCGTGTCCGAGTCTTGGGGGATTAGCCGCGGATGATGGCGAGGACCTCGTCGCGGCGGGCCTCCATCTCGGCCAGGCTGGCGGTGCTCTCCAGGTTCAGTCGCACGAGCGGCTCGGTGTTGGAGCAGCGCACGTTGAACCACCAGGTGGGATACTCCACGCTCACGCCGTCGAGCTCGAAGACGTGGCCGTCGGCGTACTTCGCCTTCAGCTTGGCGAGGATCTCCTTCGGGTCGCAAGCGACCTTGGAGTTGATTTCGCCGGAGCACCAGTACTTGCGCAGGGGCGCGATGAGCTCGGAGAGGGGCTTGCCGCTCTGCGTGACGATGTTCGCCAGGGCGATGGCCGCCATGGAGGAGGACTCCGCCACGTAGTTGTCGCGGAAGTAGTAGTGGCCCGAGAGCTCACCGGCGAAGATGGCGTTGTGCTCGCGCATCTGGGCCTTGATGAAGGCGTGGCCCACGCGGCTCATCATCGGCGTGCCGCCGGCGGCCTCGACGACCTCCTTGACCACGCGGCTGGAGCGCAGGTCGTAGAAGATGACGCCCTTCTCGCGCTTGAGCACATCCTGGGCGATGAGGGCCGTCACCAGATCCATGGGGATGATTTCGCCCTTCTCATCGATGAAGCCCGCGCGGTCCGCATCGCCGTCGAAGGCCACGCCGAAGTCGTAGTCGCCCTGGCGGATGGTCTCCTGCAGTTTGGCCAGGGTGGCGTGGTGCAGGGGGTTGGCCTCGTGGTTGGGGAAGGTGCCGTCGATGTCGCCGTAGAGCGCCGTCTGGTCGACGGCATCCACGAAGGTCTTGGCCTCGATGATGCCCATGCCGTTGGCGTAGTCGATGGCCAGGCGGGGCTTGCGGGCGAAGGCCATCACCGGGCGGATGTGCTCGCGGTAGGCCGGGAGGATGTCGTGCGTCGTCACCGTGCCGGGCTTCGCGGCGGGGGCGTCAAAGGCCTTCTCCGTCACGATGCGCTCGATGTCCGCGATGCCCGTGGCGCCGGAGATCGGCACGGCCTGGGCACGGCAGAGCTTGAAGCCGTTCCACTCGGCGGGATTGTGCGAGGCCGTAATCATGATGGAACCATCCGCGCCCAGCGAACCGTTCGCGTAGTAGTTCATCGGCGTGGAGCAGAGGCCGATGTCGATCACGTCCGCGCCGAGCTCCGTGATGCCGCGCGTCAGCGCCTCCTGCAGGGGCACGGAGTGCGGACGGCAGTCGCGTCCGAGGACGACCTTCTTGGCGTGGGTGTGGGTGACATAGGCGCGACCGATGTCATAGGCGATGGCCTCGGTCAAATCCTGGCCATAGATGCCACGGATGTCATAGGCTTTGAAGATTCCGCTCATGGGATGTTCCTTTGTGTTGGGCGCGAAGCGCGCATGAAATCAAGGTGCGTAAACATTGACCGTGTAACGGCCGAAAAGTCCAAAAACTGTCAAGATGTCCGCCTCGGCATAGAGAGGACGCGACACCTGTTGCCGCGCCAACTTGGCATGGGCGGAGCGTCCATCCTGCCAAGCCAGATCGATAATCGGGTAAGGCCAGAAGAGATAGTAGCTCGTGCTTTCAACACACTGCATACTGCTCACCGGCGTGGAGGAAAAGTTGGTGGTCAGGGGAATTGTGACGGAGGTGACAAGTGCCCCGCTTGGTGGCTTCAGCGGCGCCTGATACAAGTTGGCGCACCCTGCGACACACAGTCCACAGAGCGCCATTGCCATCAGCGCAAATGCTTTACTTGCCATAGACGGTCACCGTCGTTTCCTGGTAGATGCCCAAGACGTTGAAATTCGTGTAGTCGGCGAACTCAACGGTGCGGAGTCCGCCCTCTTCGGCAGCCGCCCGAATGCCGCAATCGCCGAAGCTAAATAACCCTAGCACGTTGCTGGCCGAAGCCTTACCGGTGCGCAATCCTGTCGCCACCGTGTTGCCATATTCCACCGAAAGCGGCGCAGTGGTATTGCTGAAGGCAATACCTTGCCCAGGAGAGAAAGGCGCCTTCGGTCCAACGGCGCATCCGGAAAGCGCAAGAGCAAAAGCGCCAAGACAGAGATAAAAGAGTTTCATCCTATTCCTTTTTACAAGCAAGCACGCACCAAGCGTCGCTCAACACCTATACTTTACCATTTCCTATGCCATCATGCAAACCCAATACAAAATAGGGAGCCGCAAAGACGCAAACCTAGCAGGAAAGGTGTGGCGCTAACGCCGGGCTCTCTGCGACTCCGCCGCTAACCGCGACCGGTGCCCTCCGTTTCACGTCTTGTCGGTTTCTTGAAATACCACCAACCTTCGCAATAGGACCTATAGGACGCATAGGACGACTAGGGCGGCGATTTCGCCGCTAGAGTCCCCCAACCCAAAGCATGGCGTGCGAAGCCCGCCATGCTCTTACAGGCTCTCGGGCCGGACGTGCGCCTTGCGCGCACGCACGGCCCGCCCCTGCGTTGCACTCCTTCATGTCCTTCGTGATTCCCAAAACCAAACTGGCAGTCCTGCGTGCGATAGCACGCCCTTAATCTGCTCAAAATCTGCGTAATCTGCGGTTCCCCTTCGTGTAACTTTGTGGTTCTTCGTGTTCTTTGTGATAGACTAAAAACATTCCACCTCTATCTAGCGCTTCATCCGTCGCGCGCTTGCCGCGCGCTCCGTTCTCCGTTCTCCGTTCTCTGTTCTCCGGGGCGCTTCTGCGCCCCTTGCCAGCACGCCCTTAATCTGCTCAAAATCTGCGCAATCTGCGGTTCCCCACACTGGTAGTCCTTCGTGGATGCCGCGTAGCGTCTGGTCTCATCGCCGCCAAAGGCGGCAGCCCGGGCTTCAACCTCTGGGGCTCCTCCAAACCTCCAAGCCTCCAAACTTCCACGTGCACAAAAAAGGCCCGCCGGGGGCGGGCCTTTTGGAGGCGGGCAAGGACTTACTTGCCGGCGGCGACGATGGCGGCGAAGGAATCGGCCTTGAGGGCCGCACCACCGATGAGGCCGCCGTCGATGTCAGGCTTGGCCATGAGGTCAGCGGCGTTCTCGGGCTTCATGGAGCCGCCATACTGAATGCGGACGTCGTCCGCCTTGGCGGGGTTCATCTTGGCCAGGGTGGCGCGGATGAGGGCGTGGACCTCCTGAGCCTGGGTGGAGGTGGCGGTCTTGCCGGTGCCGATGGCCCAGACGGGCTCGTAGGCGATGACGATGCGGTCGAAGTCCTCCTGGCAGCCGGCGAGGTCGGCGGAGACCTGGCGGACGATGACCTCTTCCATCTTGCCTTCCTCGCGCTCCTCGAGGGTCTCGCCCACGCAGACGATGGGGGTGAGGCCGGCGGCAAGGGCAGCCTTGAGCTTGAGGTTCACGGTCTCATCGGTCTCGGCGAAGTACTGGCGACGCTCGGAGTGGCCGAGGATGACGTACTGGACGCCCAGGTCCTTGAGCATGGCGGCGGAGATTTCGCCGGTGTAGGCACCGGATTCCTTCCAGTGCATGTTCTGGGCGCCAAGGCCGATCTTGGAGCCCTTGAGGGCCTCGGCGGCGGCGGGGATGTCGGTGAAGGGAACACAGACGACGACCTCAACGCCGCAATCGCCATCGTTGGTGGCGGCGCGGATACCGGCGATCAGGGCGCCGGCCTCGGACGGGGTCTTGTTCATTTTCCAGTTGCCTGCGACGATTTTGGTGCGCATGGGGTTTCTGTCCTTTCTGGGGCTGTTCAATCCTTGACGGGAATCTTGCCGACGCAATCCTGGGGACAATGGTCGCAATCGCCATCGCAGGGCTCGTCTTCATCACCCGTTGGTAAATCATTAAAGCACTTTTCGCTGATTTCCTCAAGCCTAATGGCCTGGGCCACGGAAAAATCAGCAAAATCCGTCCCTGAGGGGAACTCAATCGCGTAATACGCGGCCTCGTCAATCTCGTCGAATTCCGTCCAGTCGAAACCGAGGGAATCGTCCGTGTGCGGGGTGAGGCCCAGGCGTTTGTAAAGCGCGGGGCCGACGCCCTCATCACAGTTGAGCAGGTCGAGCAAGTCGGCGCCGGAGCAGGCGATTTGCCATTGGCTCAGATAGCGGAGGTCGAGGAGGTCGTCCTCGCCCTCCTGCTCGGGCGTTTGGAGGTCAGGGTCTGTCATGGGAGATACTGGAAGTAGATGACGCGTTCAGGGAGCTGACCATAGGCATCGCGCCAGACCAACGCCACGGCACGCGCGGTGGACTGCGGCCGATACTCGGAGAGGTTGCGGCTCGTAGAGGAAGAGCTCGTCTTGATGGTGTCGGCGCGCATGATGTAGAGGAAGAGCTGCTGGCGATCGCCGAACGAGGAGTTGCCGATGGCTACCAAAGTGGTCAGGTCGTTCTGCCCGAGCTTCTCGGCCGCGCCCTTCGTGCCGTTGTAGGCCTTGAGCTTCTCCGTGAAGAGGTTGGTGGAGCCACTCCCAGAACCAGAGGACGAGGAGGCAGTGCCCTGCTGGAGAATCACGTCCGCGACCGTTTGCGGATGCGTGGGTGCCGCAGAGGGACCGCTCTTGTAGGTATCCTGCGACTCATCCCAGGAATAGGTGCCCGAATCGCCCCGCTGGTCCGGGACATAGAAGAGGTAGTCTCTGACGAACTCGTCATACTTGGCCTCCTGGCTCAGCGTGACGTTGGTCGTCGCTTTCTGGAGGGTCTGCAAGTCGGTCATGAGTTCGTTTGGGACACGCTTGAAAAGAGAGGCCTCATTGAGACGATCCACGGTGACCTTGGCAGCCTCTTGGATGGAAGAGGGGATGCCCATCATGGCAAAGCGCTTGAGACGCTGGCTCAGGTAGTAATCGTCCATGCCGGCAAAGGCGCTCATGATGCCGCGGTGCTCCTCGGGCATATTTTCGCCGCCAAAGCGGCCGAACATCGTGCAGAGGTTGCCATAGCGTTCGTACATATTCTGCGACAATGCGCCGTCCTCGAAGTCCGTCACAGGGATGGTGCGGAAAAAGGAGGCCTTGGCGACATTGTTGTAATAATCGGCGAGGGGCGTGGAACCATATTGGGTCGCGGTCGTAGGCGACCACACGTTGTTCGTGAGCGGAATGGGGAGGAAGCCGACCTCTTGCGGCAGGAGCAACTGCCCGGAATTGCCATAGCCATAGCGGATGTTTTCGACCCCCAGTTCCCACACGAAGGGAACCAACTCTTGCGACTCTGCATGATCCGCATATTCGATTTGGAGGCTTGAGGCCGTTTCAGGGTCTGTGCCAACGGAGGAACCGGACATGAAGAACCAATGCGGGGAAGAGAGTACGGTGAGCGGTTGGGAGGTCAAGCCATAGGCGGAGACATCACCGGAGATGCCCAACATGGGGGAGAGCCAGTTGTAACGAGGGTCAATGGAGAACCAAGCGCCCTCATCCGAGGAGAAAGCCTCAAACGACGATTTTGCGGACGCCGGAGGTTGCAGAGAGACTTTGTTCAACTCAAGCGCAGAACCGGGAGTGTTCAAACAGCCGGAAAGGCTGTTGAGACTATCGTTACTCGATTCGGAGGAAAGCTTGACGGAGACCTTGTACTTCTGCGGTTGCCCTTGTTCGGGAGTCCCATCTTTCTGAACATCCCAACGGGCATAGAACGTGACGGAGACCGGGCGCGTGACGCGAAAATAACAACTATCAAAGGCGCGAAGCTGATTGCTCAAGCGCGAAGCGATCTTACGATTGCTCGTGCTCTCCGCAGGATAGGAAGCCTCATTGGGAGGATTAAACGAGGCACAAGGGACCAAGTCCACCGTATCGCCGTTCTGGTCCTTCACCGCGACGCGGAAGAAGAAGTCTACCAAACAATTCAAGGTGATCTCGGTGGCAGTCGCCGTCACATTCCCATCGCCGCCAACTGTGGGAGGCTGCATCACAACGTTCGATCCATCGATATCCACAGCCTGGAAGGACGCCGGATTAAGCATAATGCCCGAACGCGTCTCGAAAAGGATGTCCTGGCCACCGGTGATGCCTTCCGCCCCGCTCGAAGCGGTCAATTTGGCCGTCTGCGGTTCATCGGCGACGAACTGTTTGTTGGTGTCCTTATTGGAGTAACCGGTCACGTAGACGGCGGCGAAGCCCTCTGGCTCAATGGTAAAGGTCGAGTTGGGGTTGGACAAGGAACCGGGGAAATAGGTCCGGACCGCGGTCTCCAACGCCAGCGTCGGGAAGGTGAATTGCATCTTCCCCAGGTCTTTGAGTGAATTCAGATTCTGGAGATCGGCCTCGGTGACAGAGTCTTTCAGGCTCTCTCCATCCTTGAAACCCTTCTTGATGGCTTCTTGCATGGCAGAGTCGAAGGAAGAGGCCTGCGAGGAGGCTGACAGATAGCCGACTTCGCTCACCATCGGCACGGGCTCAACGGTGGGGATGACATTGTTCGGATTGGCCGAGTCGCCGGGGACGCAATCCGTGTCCACATAGTCACGGAGCAAGTTGTAAAAGTTGTCCGCCAAGGTCGATCCCGACGAGCCGAGAATATTATCGACCGCATCCGAGAGCTCGGGCGGCGCACCGGACGAGAGATAGGACTCGTCGACTTCGGAACAGGCAATGGAGTCGGCGTTCTTGGGGTTGGTGCCATCCTCCTTCCGACGCGTCTCATCTGGCCAGAAGCTATAGACGGTGAAGGGGGCGTAAGGGCCATCGCCATCGTTGGCGACCGCCTCCTCCCAAGAGAAGGGATAGACCTTGCCATCGTCCTGGGTCAAGATTGTACCATCGGAACGAGCCGCGTAAAGCGCAAGGTCCGCACCGGAGGCGAAAATGGGAAGCTCAGACTCCGCCGCATCGGGCGCGGTTTTCATGAAAAGGTCATACAACTCCGCGTTGGAAGGTTGCGTACCGAGGGTGCCAAAGGCGAACTCACTGCCGGTGAAACCGATGCCACGGCGCTGGGAGATGGAGCCGATGGCATTGATGTCCAGCATGTCGGAGACGTTGATGGCGGCCCAGGCCATACGGCCAATGACTTCATCCGAAATCGTTTGCGTTTGATGGCCGACATCAACCTGACGCTCCGGACGGGCCACACTGACGGTCTGCCAACGGGCAGACTTGTCAAAGTAATAACCACTGCCGGATTGGCTCGTATCGGCGGTGCCGTTTAGGTCATCATCCCGCTCCAAGATGTTGTAGACGGTGGCGGCAATCGCCGTCGGAACATGGCGAAGCGCGGCATCGTCCAACAAATAGGCGATATCGTCGTTGCTTCCATTCCCCTTGGGTGCGGAGGCAATGAGGCGCGCATACTTACCGTTGCCCTCATAGAAGGGGGCCAAGTTTTCAGCCGTCCGCGCGGCAGGGGTGTTGAAGGGGTCAGCCCCGCCGAGTTGATCGTCAAGGGCTTGATCGACGGTATAACGCGCCTCGGCAAAGACGGAGGTCAACAGCTCGCGGGCGATGAGCCCGCTCCGATAAGCGGCGGCGGCACTCTTCTCCGTACGCATGGAGACGGAGAAGGCCACAGCGCTGATCAAGAGGAAGCCGAGCAACCCCAGCACAATCAGCAGGGCGGAGCCGCGTTGCGTGTGTCGTTTGGTGTTCATGAAAGGGATCTCCACGTTGGCTTAATTACCGGTGCCGGAAGAGCCGCCATTGGGCTCCAATGCGCGGTGACGCCCCTGGATGGGCACAACGATTTCGTAGTCCTCAGGGTCAGGCTTGCCACTTGGTTCGATTTCACGGACCGTAATGTAATAAGGGTTGCCCCACGGGTCGCAAATCTGATTGCCGACGAGGGCGTCTTCCGCGGCCTGATAATACGCGTGGCCACGGTTGCCGCTTTCACCAATCAAGATTTGGGTGGTGTTGGAGGAGATGTCGCTTCGGTCCCCCGCACTCAGACCCAGGTCGGTCAAATCCGGCAGGTCCCCATTCGCATCGGGTTGCATCAGATAGAGGCGGATGGCGTTGCCCAGTTCGCGGGATTCCGCGGTGGCGCGCGTAATGCGGGCGGTCTCCTGCGCCGAGAGGAAGGAGACGCCGAAGGTGGCCGCCAAGATGCCGATGATGACAATCACCACCAGCAACTCAATCAACGTGAAGCCGGCACGAAGGGCGGCGAACCGTTTGGCATGCTGTTGTGTCCGCTGCATTATTCCGCCTCCCCTTCGCCCCAAGGATAGATGTCATCCTCGTTGCCCTTGATACCATCCGGGCCGCAAGACCCGACGTAAATCTCATAGCCGGTTATTGTCGACGGTTTCGTGGGGGTCACCACGATGCGCACCCCTGCCGTGTTGGAGCCATAGGGCGACGCGAAGTCCGCGAAACCTTCATCAATGGCCTCAAAGGAGATGCTTCCATCCCCGAGCTCAAACTCTGAGGTGCTTCCCCCCTGGCTTTCGCTTGTGGAGAGCGATTTGCCGGAGGTGTCATAGGCCGAAACGGTACGCGTGACTTTGTTGCCGGAAGCGGTATACTCAATCGAGACCAATTCGCGCGAGGCATCCAAATCCTCGTCGAAGATGTCCGGCGAACGCAACGCCCAGAACTTTAGGCTGCCACTCGAAACGAAGTTCGAGGTCGTCCCGCCAAGCCCCTCACTCAAAGCACCGGCTTGATCGCCGCCGGTCTTGGAGGGATAGATGACCAAGTTGCCGGGATCGACCATCGAGGCAAGGTCGCGGCCAAGCGCGCCGGCGACGGCACGGACGTTGGACTGCTCGGTCGCCCGTTGCATGCCCAGGGTCCACGCCAGGCTCGTTTGCTGGAAGAGCCCGCCCACAATCAAGACAATGACCACCAAGATGGACATCGCCACCAAGATTTCGATGAGCGAGAAACCGCGTCGCGACAAGGTTGCAGAGCACTGTTTCATGTCGGCACCTCCCTCTTATTGCTTCCCTCGGGGGTCGATGACGACCTTCACGCCATAGCCATCGGCATAACGCATGGCGCGCGGGTTCTGCTTGGGATTCTCGGCCGTCACCACCAGGCCAATCTCCAAGCGGATCAAGCCGTCTTGCGGATTGTTGCCGGAAGAACTGCCGGAGCCTCCGGTCTTGACCTTCCAGGCCCGGAAGTAGACGCCGGATTTGTCTTCGTCATAGTCATTGGAGTCGTTGTCTTCGTCGCTGCCGTCGCGCAAGGAGAAGGACCCTTCGGAGATGTCCAGCGCATCGTTCAAGAGGTCCTCGAACTCGTCCTCGCTCGCGGCCTGCTCGGCGGCGATTTTGGCGGCGCCGATGAAGCGGTCGGCGAAAGCGGCCACCCGCATTTCGCTGTTGGCCTCAGTGCTCTCGTTCAAGCCGAGCGGGAAGAGCGCGAGCAAGGCCAGCGCACCACCCGCCAGGACGAAGATGGCCATGTTCACCTCAATCAAGGAGAAGCCGGCACGGAGATAGCGTGAAAGTCTGCCCATGTCATCCCTCCTTACTTGATATCGACCTCACCCTCGGTCGAGACCGAGATGGAAAAGGTCGGCGTCTCCGTGTTGCCGCCCACCGAGGTGGAGGCAGAGACGGAAACCTGCTTCTCCGCGCGGCCATCCGGCAAGAAAACGAAGGCGATGCGCTCGCTGTTGAACTTATACCCGGAGGGCAAGGAGAAGGTCTCCGTCTCCCGCACGCCAAGCTGGAAGGGCTTGCTTTCCCCGCTGCTGGACTCCAACTCCGCCACGTAGAAGCCATAGTCCGTGGAGGTGACAGGGGCTCTCATCTTAAGCGTTTCGGTCGTCCCGTCGATGGGCTCGTACTCATAGTCCAGCAGGTCAATCGCGTTGCCGCTGTTGTCCGAATCCGAGTCGTTCGAGAGGCGGTTGGGGTCTTTGGCGATATTCTTGACGCGCATGAACTGGCTGCTCCCGCCGGTGGCCTTCTTCTCCGGGTCGTCCAGGTTGATGAGACGCTCCTTCTTGGCCAAGGTCGCCAGCTGGTCGCGTTGGAAGCCAAAGGGCGCGGCGAGCCTGTCGCCGACCGGCCAGACGCGGCCAACGGAGCGGAACATCGCAAAGCGGCCTTGGTCAATCTTCTCCGTCGTACCGCCGACCTCAATCTCTCTGACGGTGTTGTAGCAGATAACGACGTAAGGGACACCCTCGATGCAGGCGCGTTGCCGGGCCGAGAGCAGGATGTCGCGCAACTGATCGCGGCTGCGCGTGAGGTTTTCCTCCCGCGTGGCGCCGAAGAAGGCCGTCGCGGAGATGGTGAGCAGGAGCGCCGCGATGCCAATCACCACCATGAGCTCCATCAGCGTGAAGCCCGCGCGCGCCGCTCGACCGACGGCGGAGGTGAATCTGGAAGTGTGTTTCATCCGGAGCTCCTTTCTGGCGCCGATCAGTTGATGCGGAGGACGTTTCCGAAGTCGCCGTCCGAAGGCACGGTGACCATCACGTTGTTCGTATCAAAGTCAATCTTGATGCGGATGGGGGCAAAGGCCTGGTTGCCGCTCAAGGCCTCATACTTCGACTCTCGCGTCTCGCGCATGGTGAGGGGGAAGCCGATCATGTCGTTGGCGCTGATGCTCCCATCCGAGAGGGCCTCCTCCAACTTGCGCGGGGCGGAATTGCCGTCGCAGACGTAGAACATCGAGGGGTCTTCGATGTAGGCGCGCATGGTGGTGTCGCGCGTTCCATTCTCGTTACACCCGAAGAGCGGCATGAGAAATGCGGCGTTGCTCTGCCCCACCCGATTGCTGTTGTTCACCGTGCCGTAGGTGATCGCGGTGGTGTCGCTGCTGATGCCGGTGAAGTCGATCGGCCATTCGTTGTTCTCGTTTCGGTAAGCCGCGATGGCGGATTCGATGATGTCGGAGGCCGCATTCCGTTCCGCGCTGTCCGACCCGCGCAACATCCGCACGGCGGCCACGCTCACCAAGCCGACCAGCACGCCAAGGATGGCAATCACCACCAAGAGCTCCACCAACGTGAAGCCCGCGCGCCGCTTGGCGCCGCCCAAACCCAACACCTTCTTCAATTGCTCGCGCATAGCTCGCCCCTTTCTTACCAACTCTTCGCGAACGGCTCGCCGTCCTGCTTGCCTTCATCGATGTCTTCCGGCCAGCACCAGACCGCGACCGGGGCGGTGATCTCTCCACCGCCGACCTCATTGGGCAACGTGATTCTGCCATCGCCATCCGTATCCACGACGAACTGATAGAGATGGTCCTTCACCTGCGTGCTTCGGTCACCTGCGTCAAACATCTCCAAGCCAAAGGGGTCCAACAGACCGAACTTGAGTTGCGGGTCGTCTTCCTTGTTGCGGCGCAGGCCACTGGCCGAGTCGCCGCTGTTGTTGGAGTCGATGTAGTTCACGTCCAGGAGCTTGGCCTTGCCAAGAATCTCGCACATCTCCGTGTCCATCTCTTGGGTGGAAGAGGTGTCCAACACGGAGGGCCAGAAGCCGATCTCGTCGTAATAACGCGTCCAGGCGGTGGCGATCTGGGCGCACATATCGGCGGCGTTCTTCTGTTGCGCACGCTCGATGAAGCCGGTGTAGGCCACCAGGCCCGTGGAAGCCAAGATGCCCACGATGACAATCACCACCAAGAGCTCAATCAACGTGAAGCCGCGCTTCGTTTTCGTCCACAATTTCATTGTCCACCCTTTCTCACTTGTTGGCGGCACCCGCGAGGGTGGCCGAAATGTCATCCGCTGTACCGAAACGCCCATCTGCGCCGGCCGAGACCACGGCCTTGCCCGCAACGGCGAAACGCAGCGCGTTGCCCCAGGCATCCACGGCCAAGGCCGCGTTCTCACCCAGGAAAACGTCCAACGTCGCATAGCCCGCCGCATCGGACGGAAGGTCCGGATAGGCCCCATGCTCGGCACGATACGCCTCCACGCGCGCCAAGACAGCTTGAAGAAGGCCAACGGTCTTGGCCACTTGAGCCTGCGTGGGCGCGACCTGAATCGGCTCGGGTTTCTCGGGAGGTTGCACCTGCTCCGCCGCGATGTGAGGCGGTTCGGAGTCCGGGATCTCCGTGGTGAAGTAGAGCCACGCCGCGGCACAGGCGGCAAAGAGCGAGACCACTGCCGCCACAATGACCACCCCCATCAGCCACAGGGGCGGACGGTTGGTGGGCGCAATGGGCTGGTCCGGCAGTGCCATTCTCTCAATCCTCGTCTTCGGTTCCGGTGCCGGCGCCGGAGATGTCATCATCCGTGCCGAACTGGCCGTCCGGGCCGGCCGACACAATGGCATGGGTCGCGGTGTTGTACTTCAAGCCATGGCCCCAAGCATCGTTCTTCGCGCCGGCGGAATAATTCTGGGTGCGGCAATAGGTGCACTGAGAGACACCCGAATAGACCGTGCCATCCTGCTCGAGGCGCCGCCACTTGCGGTTGAGCTGATCCAGACTGCTGTCGCCGGCCTCACGGGCCATGACCTCTAGCCAATCCGCGCCCTGCGAGCCAAGCTCGCGCTCCCAGGCGTCGGAGTCCTGGCCGGAAGGGTCACTATAGCACCGTTTGTAGTGGCTCTCCATGTTGGTGTTGGCGCACTTCTGGTAGATGGTCGTGGCCGCGGGGAGGAACTTGGACACCAAGCCAAAAGAGACGCCATCCGAGCCAGGATTGTTGCCGCACTCCTTGCAGGAGTCGCCGTCTTCCACCTTGAAGTTGAAGTTCAGCGAGGCATAACCCTGACTGTCCGCGTTGGTGACGGTGGGATAGTCGCCGTATTCGTTCTTGTACTCCTCGAGGAGGGACGAGAGCGCCTGGATTTGGGCGTTGGTCTCGGCAATCTTGGCCTTGGTGTCGCCGGCGCCCATCATCATGAAGACGCCGCCGGCAAGGATGGCCATGATGACCACCACGGCCAAGATTTCGATGAGCGTGAAGCCCGCGCGCATTGTATCGGTTTTGCGTACCATGGGGACCTCCTTACGCGCCGGCGCCGCCACCGATGGTGCCGATGATGGAGATGAGCGGCATGAACATGGCCACGACGATGCCGCCGACGACCACGGCCAGGAAGATGATCATGATCGGCTCGATGACCGAGGTCATCGCCGCCACGGCGTTGTCCACCTCGTCGTCATAGGTATTGGCCACGCGGATGAGCATCTCCGGCAGGGCGCCGGTCTCCTCGCCCACCTCCACCATGGAGACGACCATGGGCGGGAATTCGCCGCTGGCGCCCATGGGCGCAGTCATGCCCTCGCCTTCCTTCACGCTGTCGTGCACGGACTGAAGGGCCTTGGTGAAGAGACTGTTGCCGGTGGTCTCCTTGACGATGGCCAGGGCCTGCAACACTGGCACGCCGGAGCTGAGAAGCGTGCCCAACGTGCGCGTCAGGCGCGCCACGATGGTCTTCTGGTTCAGCTGGCCGATGCCCGGCGCGCGCAGCAGGATGCGGTCACGCAGACGCGAGCCCACAGGCGTCTTCACCGCGAGCTTCACGCCGACAATCACAGCCGCGATGGCCGCGAAGAGGAAGAGCCAGTAGACCTGCACCCACTCGGAGAAGGCGATCACGGCGGCCGTCAACGCCGGCATGCCCTCGCCGCCCAAGAGATCGTCGAAGATCTGCTGGAACTTCGGGATGACCGCGAGCATCAAGAAGACCACGATGCCGATGGCGGCCACCAAGACCACGATGGGATAGGTCATCGCGCCCTTGACCTTGTTCTTGATCTTTTCGCCCTTCTCCATGAACTCCGCCAGACGGTTCAACACCGTCTCCAGCACGCCGCCGGCCTCGCCCGCGCGCACCATGTTCACGTAGAGTTGGTTGAAGATTTTGGGATAGTTCGCCAAAGATTCGGAGAAGGTGTTACCGGTCTCAACCGTGTCGATCATGCCGCCGATGGCTTCTTTCAGCGTCTCGTTCTGGCACTGACGATGGAGCACGCGCAGGCCGCGCAACAGGGGCAGACCGGCATCCACCAGCGTCGCCAACTGGCGCGTGAAGACCATCAGGTCTTTCTGCTTCACGCGCTGCTTGAAGATACGCGGCATCTTGATGTTGATGTCCAGCGAGCCTTTTTTCTTCTTCGGCTTGTCTGCAGCGGCCGGGGCGGGGGCCGCAACGGCGTCCTCGCGCACCTGACCAATGGCCTTAGGCGTCAGCTTCATCGCGCGGATTTTCGCGATTGCCGCCTGCTGGGAATCCGCCTCGACCGTGCTGGACACCTCTTTGCCCTGCGAATCGACCGCCTTGAATCTGAACTTCGCCATCGTTCCGTCCTCGTTTAACCAATAGGGCACAAGCCCATTCCAACGTTACTGTCTTTTATGATACAAAGCCCGGCCCCATTCTGCAAGACTTTTTTATGGGGCGGCGTGCGCCGGGATGGTTTTCCACGAAGACGCAAAGGGGCGCGTCGCGCCCGGAGAACGGAGAACAGAGAACGGAGAACGGAACGCGCGCAAGCGCGCGACTGGCAAAGCCTTCCAAGTTCCCCAATGGTACGTCCTGACGGCGATAAGCGGCCCTTAATTGACTTCAATCGGCGAAATTGGAGCTTCCCGCACAAGTAATCAGTGTGTACCGTAACGTCTGTGAAAGCTTTCCAAGAAAACAAAAGAAGCGCAAGGGATGGGGATAGGGAGTGAGGCGCAACGCGCCGAACGGTGAAGTATCCAGGCCCTTGCGCTCCTTCGTGTCTTCGTGGAAAACTCCGTGGGAAACTCCGCGGCTCAAGGCAATACTGTCCGGGGAAAATGGAGACCGCAAAGACGCAAATCTTGCAGGAAAGTGGGGCGCTAACGCCGGGCGCACGGTCGTGCGCCCTCCCGCGCCCCACTTTCCTGCGCCAAAAGGACTTCTTAAGACAGCCCAAGCGCGAAGACGATGGGCGGGAGGGAGCGATCAGCGGGCGTTTAGCCCGCAAAGCGACCGGCGTTAGCCCATCTGACTTCGCGCGCATTGGCGTTTTTGCGGGAAAAGGAGGCTTGTCGATTTCCTCGGACTCTATTGCCCAAGCATAAAATTGAGAGCTTGAAGATTTGACGACCGTCTATTCATCGCCCCGCAGGGGCGTTCTGTTCTCCGTTCTCCGTTCTCCGGGGCGCGTCAGCGCCCCTCGTCTTCGTGGGAAACTCCGTGGCTCAGGGGTTGCGGTTTGCGGTTTTGACGCAAATTTGGTATCGTACGCGCTTCGTTTATAGACCCTAAGGTGAGCGTGCGATGAGTAAGATGGACACGAAAGAATTGCAGTTGGCGGCGAACACCCTGCGTTGCCTGGCCATGGACGAGGTGCAGACGGCGAATTCCGGGCACCCCGGTGTGGCGATGGGCTTGGCCGATGTGATGGCCGTGTTGTGGCTGAACCACCTGAACGTCTGCGGCTCGGAACCGGATTGGGCCGACCGCGATCGCTTCGTCCTCTCCGGCGGGCACGCCTCCAGCCTGCTCTACGCGACGCTCCACCTGGCCGGCTTCGACCTTTCCCTGGACGACCTCAAGCAGTTCCGCCAGTTGGGCGCGCGGACGCCCGGCCACCCCGAGCGCGGCATGACGCCCGGCGTGGAGACGACCACCGGCCCCTTGGGGCAGGGCATCGCCGCGGGCGTGGGCATGGCGTTGGCCGAGCGGATGCTCGCCGCGCGCTTCAACACCGAGGGCCGCACGCTTGTCGATCACCGCACGTGGGTCACCTGCGGCGACGGCGACCTGGAAGAGGGCATCTCGCACGAGGCCTGCTCGATGGCCGGCGCACTGGGTCTGGGCAAGTTGATTCTCCTTTACGATTCCAACGGCATCACCATCGAGGGCGCCACCGACATCGCGATGGTCGATGACACCAAGCGCCGCTTCGAGAGCTACGGTTGGCGCGTCCTCTCCTGCGACGGCCACGACTTCGAGGACATCGAGAAGGCCCTGCGCAAGGCCGAAAAGTCCTCCGAAAAGCCCACGCTCGTGATCTGCAACACCGTCATCGGCAAGGGTTCGCCCAACAAGTCCGGCTCCGCCTCCTGCCACGGCGCCCCGCTGGGCGTGGACGAGGTGCGCCTGGCCAAGCAGGCCCTGGGCTTCGACCCCGACCAGACCTTCGTGGTGCCCGAGGCCGTCCGCGATCTCTTCGCCAAGCGCGCGGCCAAGATGCGCCGCCATCAGCGCAAGTGGGCCCGCGCGGCCAAGGAGGCCTTCGCCGCCGACCCCGCGCTCCAAGCGCAATGGGAGGCCTTCCAGAAGCAAGAGACGCCGGACTTCCGCGACCTGATTCCTGCGTGGGGCGACAAGCCCATCTCCACCCGCGTGGCCTCCGGCAAGATCCTCAACGCCATCGCCCCCGTCATGCCGTGGCTCATCGGCGGCTCCGCCGACCTGGCGCCCTCGAACATGACCTACCTGAACGGTCTGGGCGATGTGACGAAGGGCGCCTTCGATGGCCGCAACCTCCACTTCGGCATCCGCGAGCTGGGCATGGGCGGCATCCTCAACGGCCTCTCCAACCACGGCGGTCTGCGCCCCTACGGCGCCACCTTCTTCGTCTTCTGCGACTACGCCCGCCCCACCCTGCGTGTGGCCGCGCTCATGGGCGCCCCCGTCATCTACGTGCTGACGCACGATAGCTTCCACGTCGGTGAGGACGGCCCCACGCACGAACCCATCGAGCAGCTTCCCGCGCTCCGCGCCATGCCCAACGTCTGCGACCTGCGCCCGGCGGACGCCACCGAGACGGCGGTCGCCTGGAAGGTGGCCCTGGACCGCAAGGACGGCCCCACCTGCCTGATGCTCTCGCGCCAGAACCTCCCCGTGCTCGACCGCACGGCCCTGGCCTCCGCCGAGGGTCTCGCCAAGGGCGCCTATGTACTCTGGCAGCGTGACCCCGCCAAGGCCCCCGACGCCATCCTCATCGCCTCCGGCAGCGAGGTGGCGTTGGCCCTTGAGACGGCCAAAGCCGATGCCCGCAATCTCCGCGTGGTCTCCATGCCCAGCTGGTTCCTCTTCGCCCAACAGGACGAGGCCTACCGCAACGAAGTCCTGCCGCCCGCCGTGACCAAGCGCGTCGCGATCGAGGCCGCCAGCCCCTTCGGGTGGGAGCGTTACATCGGCGCCGAGGGCCGCGTGCTAGGCATGACCGGCTGGGGCGCCTCCGGTCCCGCGGGCAAGCTGGCCGAGCACTTCGGCTTCACCCCCGCGCACCTCGCCGCCCTGCTCAATGATTATCTGGCCTAAGGAGGCACATGATGGACACGCAGACCCCTGACCAATACCGTGCGCAACGCCTGGCCAACCGCGCCAAGCTCGCCGAGCTCGGCTATGCGCCCTACGGCCACGCCTTTGCCCGCACCGGCACCCTCAAGGAGACCCGCGAGGCCTTCGCCGAGGGCAAACCCGTCGCCGTGGCCGGGCGCATCCAGACCAAGCGCCGCATGGGCAAGCTGATGTTCATCCACCTCAACGACGGCTCCGACGCCTTCCAGATCCTCCTCAAGCGCGACGTGCTGGGCGAAGAGGCCTACAACGCCGCCAAGCTCCTGGACCTGGGCGACATCATCGGCGTCAAGGGCACGCTCTTCACCACCCAGGCCGGCGAAAAGACCGTGGACGTCTCCGCGTGGGAGCTCCTCTCCAAGGCCGTCCGCCAGCCGCCCGAAAAATGGCACGGTCTGCAGGACCAGGAGGAGCGCTACCGCCGCCGCTACCTGGACCTGATGTCCAACCCCGAGAGCCGCGCCCGCTTCGACAAGCGCCACAAGATCCTCCTCGGCATCCGCAACTACCTCGCCTCCAAGGGCTTCGTGGAAGTCGAGACGCCCATCATGCAGGCGCAGGCCGGCGGTGCCGCCGCCAAGCCCTTCGTGACGCACCACAACGCCCTGGACCGCGAGATGGTGCTCCGCATCGCCCCCGAGCTCTACCTGAAGCGCCTCCTGGTGGGCGGCTTCGACAAGATCTTCGAGCTGGGCAAGGACTTCCGCAACGAGGGCATCGACCGCACGCACAACCCCGAGTTCACCGTCCTGGAGGTCTACGAGGCCTACGGCGACCGCACCTCGATGAAGAACCTCATCGAAGGGATGTTGCCTTACCTCTGCGACACCGTCCTCGGCACGCGCCAAGTGCCCTATGGCGAAGAGGGCAAGGTGCTCAACTTCGAGCCGCCCTACCGCGAGGTCTCCCAGCGCGAACTCATTGAGGAGCGTATGGGCGCCGATTGGTTCAGCCTGGACTATGAGACCGCCCGCACCCGCGCCGCCGAGGCCGGCCTCGAGCTCACACCCGAGATTGTCGACCACCTCACCCTCTCCCACGAGGTCTACGACAAGCTCATCGAGAAGACCCTCTTCCAGCCGACCTTCGTCACCCGCATCCCCAAGCAGTATGTGCCCCTGGCGAAGACCTGCACGGACGACCCCGCGTTGGTGGACGTCTTCGAGTTCGTCGTCGCCGGCAAGGAGCTCTGCCCCGGATACACCGAGCAGAACGACCCCGATGCCCAGCGCGAGGCCTTCTCCCGTCAGGTCGAGGAAGACGCCGAGCCCACCGACCTCGACTTCGTGGAGGCGTTGGAATACGGCATGCCGCCCACCGGCGGTCTGGGCATGGGCATCGACCGTCTGGTGATGCTCCTCACCAACACCGAGGTCATCCGCGACGTCATCCTCTTCCCGCAGCTCAAGTCCGAGGCTTGAAGCTACTTCGCGGGCCCTTGACCTGTATCCTTATTATATAAGGTAGCAATCCCTGCCCCATTCCTTAGGAGCCCTGCTTCGCCAGGCCCGGGAATGGGGCGATTTTTTGTTATCTCTTTTATTTTCTGCAAAAGTCTTTGAGTCGCAAGCAATTCATTAGTATCTACCAGACACCTCCGCGAGCCTCCGACTCAGCTCTAGAAGGGGCTGTTTTGAGACCCTATAAGGGTCCGAGGTCAACCACTATAGGGGTCGGGGTCGAGACCCTATAAGGGGCCGAGGCGAGACCCTATAGTGGTCCAGGGCCGACCCTTATAGGGTCTTCGGAAGAGCCTTCCCGCACCCCCGCCGCGAGCCTTACCAATCCGGTTGCTCACCGTACTTGTTCTTCCCTGAATCCCCCGGCCCAAGCATCACGAGAAGATGCATAACCGCGACTGCGCACCAATACTGTCCGGGGAAAATGGGGACCGCGAAGACGCAAGGTGAGGCGCGAACCGCTTCGGGCTCCATCGGTCGCTCTGCGGCTTCGCCGCTGACCGCGACCGCCGCCCTCCGTTTCGCGCCTTGTCGCTTTCTCGGGAACGCCATCCGTCGCCCCGTAGGGGCGTTCTGTTTTCCGTTCTCCGTTCTCCGGGGCGGCGCTAGCCGCCCTTTTGGCGCGATAGCGTGGAAATCCCAAGGGCGGCGCGACCAACGGGAGCGATGGAGCCCGTAGGGTTTCCACGCAAGACCGTCTTCGCGGTAAAACTTCTCCTGACAGTATTGGTATTGAAGCAATAGTGTCCGGGGAAAATGACCGCAAAGACGCAACGCTTGCAGGGAAAGCTGGGGCGCTAACGCCGGGCGCACGGTCATGCGCCCCACTTTCCTACGCCCAAAAGACTTGAAAGAGGGCCCAAGCGCGAAGACGATGGGTGGGAGGGAGCGATCAGCGGGCGTTTAGCCCGCAAAGCGACCGGCGTTAGCCCATCGTTCTTCGCGCGCACTGGCGTCTTCGCGGGAAAAGGAGGCTTCCGTTTTCCCCGGACAGTATTGGTATTGAAGAGAAAGTGCTTGCATGGGATGGCGGAGTGTGCTACTGTAGAACTGTATTTGACATCTCCTACACACAAACACAACCCCACCAATACAAGATATAATTCGGCCCGGCCGGTTTCCCGGTCGGGCCACTGTCTTTCTAGGTGATTGGTCAGGGCTTGGCCGAAAGGCCGCCGTAGCGGCGGTCGCGTTTGGCAAAGGCGTCAAGCGCGGCCTTGAAATCGGCCTCCGCGAAGTCCGGCCAGAGGGTCGGAGTGACGTAGAGCTCGGCGTAGGAGGCCTGCCACAAGAGGAAGTTACTCAAACGGAGCTCGCCGCTGGTGCGGACGATGAGGTCCGGATCGGGGACGTCCGGAAGGTAAAGGTGCTTGGCGACGGCGGCCTCGTCGATGGTCGCGGGGTCGATTTTGCCCTGCGCGGCAAGCAGAGCGAGCTCGCGCGCGGCGTGGGCGATCTCGGTGCGTCCGCCGTAGCTGAGGCAGAGAATCAGCTGGCGTTCATAGGCCGCGGTGGCGGTCTCGACGCGGGTAAGGGCCTCGTTGACGGCGGGGGGAAGGTCGGAGCGACGCCCCATGATACGGAGGCGAACGCGATTCTCGTGGAGCATCTTCTCCTCGCCGGCCAAGTAGGCGACCAGGAGGTGCATGAGGGCATCGATCTCTTCCTTGGGACGCGACCAGTTCTCGACGGAGAAGGCGTAAAGCGTGAGGTATTGGATGCCGGCGTCACGACAGTAACCCAACACGCGGCGGACGGTTTCACCGCCAGCACGATGCCCCTCGGAACGCGGCAGGCCGCGGGCTTTCGCCCAGCGGCCATTGCCGTCCATGATAATGGCGAGATGACGAATCATCAGATGCCGACGCGAAGGGTGGATTCGCGGGCGGGACCGATGGAGAGGATGCCCAGACGGCCGCCGGAGAGCTCGATGAGGCGCTCGACGTAGGCCTTGGCCTTGAGGGGCAACTGGGCCATATCGGTGATGTGGGAGGTCTCCTCCATCCAGCCGGGCATCGTCTCGTAAATCGGCTTGCAACGGGCGAGCTGCGCGGCGGAGGCGGGCATATCCTCGATGCGCTTGCCGTCCAGCTCGTAGGCCACGCAAATCTTGATTTCGGGCAGGGTGTCCATCACATCGAGCTTGGTGAGAGCCCAGAAGTCAACGCCATTGACCATCTGCGCGTAGCGCGCGACGACAGCATCGAACCAACCGCAGCGGCGGGGACGACCCGTGACGGCGCCGAACTCGTGGCCACGCTCAGCGAGGGTGCGGCCGATGTCGCCGAAATCCTCGGTGGGGAAGGGGCCTTCGCCGACGCGGGTGGTGTAGGCCTTGATGACGCCGACGACGCGGTCGATGCGGCGGGGGCTGAGGCCGGAACCGACGCAGGCGCCGCCGGAGGTGGGGTTGGAAGAGGTGACGAAGGGATAGGTGCCGAAGTCGATGTCGAGCATGGTGCCCTGGGCGCCTTCGAGCAGGATGGACTTGCCGGCACGGTCGGCGGCATGGATGAGGGGAATGGTGTCGATGATGTAGGGGCGCAGACGCTCGGCGGCATCGATATAGATCTTGGCCATCTCCTCGGCGTCAAGGGGCTCGGCGTTGAGGGCGGCGAGCTTGACGTTGGTTTCGGCCACCTGTTCGCGGACCAAGTCGGGAAACTCGGGCAGGAGCATGTCGCCGCAACGGAGACCGGAGCGGGAGACCTTGGCGGCGTAGGCCGGGCCAATGCCGCGGCCGGTGGTGCCGATCTTCTTGCCGACGGGACGGGCGGCCTCGTCGGCCTTGTCGAGCGCGCGGTGATAGAGCATCACCATGTGGGCGCGGGTGGAGATGAAGAGGCGGCCCTTGCACTCGATGCCCGTCTTGCGGAGCATCTCGATTTCCTCGATGAGGTCGAGCGGGTTCATCACCACGCCGTTGCCGATGACGCAGGTCTTGCCCTCGTGGAGGATACCGGAAGGCACGAGGCGCAGGACGCGCTTCTCGCCCTCGGCGATGACGGTGTGGCCGGCGTTGGAGCCGCCCTGATAGCGCACAATCATGTCCGCCTGTGCGGTGAGCACATCGATGATTTTGCCCTTGCCCTCGTCGCCCCATTGCGACCCAATCAAAACGGTGTTCGGCATCTGTCTCGGTTCCTTACGTTAGTGCGTCCTTTGCTAGGCGCAACGTGGGGAAAAGATAGCACATTTTCCCTTTGGGCGCAAATCTGCTATAATGGAGCTTCATTCGTGAAAGGAGTTGTCATGAGTCCTCTCTTTGATAATGATAGCGTGGCGATGCGCGGCGAGTCGCGTGCCATCAGTGTGAACCGCATCTACAATTTCGTGTATGGCTGGATGGCCGCAGGCCTGGCCGTCTCCGGCGTGATTGCCTGGATGGTGGCGAATTCCGTCGCCTCCGGCTCCTTCCAGCTCACCCCCGGCACGCTGATTGTCTGCGCGGTCGCCGAGCTCGTGCTGGTCTTCGCGCTGTCGTTCGCCATCCACAAAATCGCGCCCGCCGTGGCCGCGGTGCTCTTCATGGTGTATGCGGCGCTCAACGGCGTCACGCTCTCCGTTCTGTTGTTGGTCTATTCCATCGGGACGATTCAGACGGCGTTCTTCGCGACCGCCGGCACCTTTGCCGCGATGGCCGTCTTCGGCACGGTGACCAAGCGGGATCTCTCGGTGGTTGGGCGCATCGCCTTCATGGCGCTGATTGGCTTGATTGTCGCCTCGCTGGTGAACCTCTTCATGCGCAACAGCGGCCTGGATGCGCTCATCTGCTACGCCGGTGTTGCCATCTTCGTGGCCCTCACCGCCTATGACGCGCAGAAAATCCGCGAGCTCGCCGACAACGCGTATCGTCTGGACTCCGCCACCGTGGCGCGTCTGGGCATCATCGGTGCGCTCCAGCTGTACCTCGACTTCATCAACCTCTTCATCTATCTCGTCCAAATCCTTGGCAGGAACCGCGACTGATGAAAGCGTTCATCCTCTTGCTCAGCCTCTGCGCGGCGGCCTTCGCCCACGCGCAAATGTATGTTGGCGTGCGCCTTTTCGATATGTATAAGGTCGAGAAGGCGCTCGTCATGACGACTGAAGAGCTCCGCGAACTTCAGTCCGACCTCAACGAGGAGAAGCGCGTCTTCAACAAGGCCGTGCAGACCGTCAAGAAGGATTGGACCAAGCAGTACAACGAGGCCCGCAAGGCCGGCGACAAGGACTTCCCCAAGTATCCCACCAAGGCCTTCATCTGGCCCCGCTCGGTCAAGGTTCAGCGCTTCTCCTCCAAGGAGAAGGCCGATGAGTGGCTCGCCAAGCAGCAGGCCCGCATCGACGCTGACCACGCCGCCATCTCCGCCGCCCAGCAGAAGGCCGCCAAGTCCGGTTCCTCCTCCGCCATCGCCGGCTACAAGAGCCGTGACGACCGCAAGGCCCGCCGCCAGGCCGAGAAGGCCCAGTTGCAGGAGGCGCTCAAGGAAAAGCTCGGCGAAGAGGTGGAGCTTCAGATGATGGCCCTCCTCAAGTACAACCGGCCCGTCCCCAGGCACTTTATCGTCGACCCGCTCGCCGGCACCTCCACCGCCAGCGGATCCTCCACCCTCGCCAAGAAAATCGCCAAACAGGAAGAAGCCCTCAAGGCCTACGAGCAACGCAAGGCCGAGGCCGAAGCTTCCGGCACCGACACACCCTAAAGACATCATGGACTTCCAAATCCCCATTCTCGATTGGTCCCCCGCCTCCCCCACCCCGCAGGTCGAGGCCTTCCTTCGCCGCCCGCCCTTCGATGAACGCGCCGAGGCCGCCGCCGCCAAATGCCTGGCCGACATCCGTGCCCGCGGGCTTGACGCCGTTCTCGAGGCCTGCCGCACCTTCGACCACGCCGACCTTACCGCCGAGACCATTCGCGTCACCGAGGCCGAGCTCGACGCCGCCGAGGCCGCCTGCAGCGAAGACGTCAAGGCCGCCATCCAGTTGGCCGCCACCCGTGTCATGGCCTTCGCCAAGGCCGGGCTCCGCGATGATTGGGATGTCCATACCTTCCACGGCGGCCGTCTCGGCGAACGCTTCCACCCGATGGACCGCGTGGGCGTCTACATCCCCGGCGGCACCGCGCCGCTCGCCTCCACCTCCATCATGACCGTGGTGTTGGCCAAGGCCGCCGGCGTCCCCGAAATCGTCGCCTGCACCCCCGCCCGCGACGGCATGGCCGTCTCCGCGCCGCTTCTCCACGCCCTGCGCGTGGCCGGCGCCACCGAAATCTACCGCGTTGGCGGCATCCAGTCCATCGGCATGATGGCCTACGGCGCCGGCATCCGCCCCGTCGAGCTCATCGCCGGCCCCGGCAACGCCTACGTCACCGCCGCCAAGCGCCAGGTCTACGGCACCGTCGCCATCGACCAGGTCGCCGGCCCCTCCGAGATTTGCGTCCTCGCCGACCGCGCGGGCAACCCCAAGTGGATCGCCGCCGACCTCCTCTCCCAGGCCGAGCACGGCAGCGGGCTTGAGAAGAGCCTTCTCGTCACGGACTCCCGCGAGTTCGCCGAGGCCGTCCATGCGCAAGTCCTCGACCAGCTCGCCCGCCGTGGCCGCCGCGCCATCATCGAGCGCATGCTCGCCAACGGCGGCATGCTCATGGCCGTTGTCCCCAACCTGGAGGACGGCGTCCTGCTCTGCAACCGCTTCGCCGCCGAGCACCTCGAGCTCCAAGTCGCCGATGCCGAGGCCGTCCTGCCCAAAATCAACTGCGCGGGCGCCGTCTTCGTCGGTTACTGGACCCCCGAAAGCGCGGGCGATTTCGTTGCCGGCCCCAGCCACGTCCTCCCGACCGGCGGCGCGGCCAGGATGTTCAGCGGCCTCACCGCCGAGACCTTCCGTCGCCGCAGCTCCTTTGTCGAGTTCACCCGGGAAGACCTCGCCGAGACCCGCAGCGCCATCGAGACCTTCGGACAACTGGAAGGGCTCGACGGCCACGCCTACGCCGCCACCGCGCGTTTTGAATGAGATGCGCGGCAATCACGCAACGTTGATTTCCCTCTCAGAGGCGGCCGGCCACGGTCGCCTCTTCTGACTGATTGATATGAAGAAAAAGGCCGCTTCATCCCTCCGTCGTTGGTCGTGGTTCCTCGAGCACCGCATGGGGTGGTTCGTCACCCTTTTGGTCCTCGGCCTGCTTGCCTTCGGCAACTGCTTCGCACACCTCCCCACCGAGACGCGCGCGAAGTTCGGCCCGTTCGAACTCATCTGCGAATCCCTGGGCGCCACCACCTCGGGCCTGACCGACACCCTGGGTCTCACCGGCCATGACGCCTCTGTTGAATACGCCAAAGAGCCCCCCATCGAGCCGCTCCCCTTCGGCGTCCCAGAGGTCGCGGATGCCTCGAAAGTCCCTGGCGAAGTCCAAGTCCTCAAGCGCAAAGGCTACTGGGTGGGCTACTCTCCCACACTCCGCCGCCCCGTCTGGGCCGCCTATGTCATCCCGGTCGGCCGCATCTTGGAATCCATCCCCGACCGGCCTTCTCGCTTTTTCCGAGACAAAGAGGTCCCCGCCTCGCCTGTTCACGAAGACTACACCTCCTCAGGCTACGATCGCGGCCACTTGGCGCCCAACTACGCCATCGCCACCTATTATGGGGCCGCCGCCCAGAAAGAGACCTTCTTGATGACGAATATCGCGCCGCAGGAGCCCGAGCTCAACCGGGGCCCTTGGCGCATCCTCGAAGCTTTTGTCGCCGATGATCTTCCGGAACGCATCGGCACCGTCTGGGTCATTGTCTGCCTGGTGCCGGGCACCGAGACCCTCACGACCGCACGCCGTGGCGACACCCACATCAACATTCCCGAGGGGTTTGGCATGATTCTCGCCTCCGTCAAACAGAATCGCCTCTACGCCATCGCCGTCTACATGCCGCAGGACACCAAAGAGACCAAGCGTCCCCGTTACTGTTTCCGCTCCATTCGATGGATTGAGGAGCAGACCGGCCTCAACTTCTTCAGCGGACTCTCCCAAGATCGTCAGGACACGCTCGAGACTGTCGAGGTCAGCCGCTTCTGGCCCAAATGGAAGCTCATCAAATGACCCTTCCGCGCATCGCCATTGGGTTCGACACCTCCCTCCGCTCCACCGGCATCGGCGTTGTCCGCGCCGAAGGCAACGCCCGCCGCGCCCTCTATTACGCCCCCGTCCGAATCCCCGCGCGTCTCCCCATGTCCGCCGCGCTCGTGCAACTCGATGAGGCCGTCAACCGCGTGCTTGACGACTTCTCCCCCACCGAGGCCGCGCTCGAAGGCGTCTTTTACGCCAAAAACGCCCGCACCGCCATGATTCTCTGCCATGCGCGCGGCGTTGTCGTCGCCGCCTGCGCCAAGCGCGGCATCCCGGTCCACGAATATTCCCCCATGGAGGTCAAGCGCGCCGTCACCGGCGTCGGCTCCGCGGAGAAAGCCCAGGTTCAGGCCATGGTCGCCCGTATCCTCGCCCTGCCTCCGCCCATCCAAAACGATGCCGCAGATGCCCTCGCCATCGCCCTCGCCCACCTCAATCGCGCCACCTCCCTCCTCCCCGCCCAAACCAAGACGCTCTGACGCCCATCATGAGAACCTTCCTCGCCATTCTCGCCACGGCCGCCGCCATCGCCCTTCTTTTCTTCATCGTCGGGTGCGCCCCCGCCCCTTATGAGACCCTCCCCGAGGCGCTCGGCCTCCCCGAGGAGTCCACCCTCTCCGTCAACGAAGGTCACGTCACCCTTGCCGGCGACGGGCACACCTTCGCCTTCATGGTCGGCGCACGCCCCGCCACCATCGACGGCATCCGCTACCACCTCCACCGCCCCGCCGGCGAAGAGACGCTTGACGCCGCGGACATCGACCTCCTCCGTGCGGCTCTCCTTCAACCTGCCCCTCGCGTCAACCGCCCCGTCATCCTCCTCGACCCCGGTCACGGCGGTGCGGACATCGGTTGCTCCGCCGGCAAAGACCAAGAACACGCCATCGCCCACGACATCGCCCAACACGCCGCCGCGCTCCTTCGCGCCGCCGGCTGCGAGGTCCGCCTCACCCGCGCCGCAGACCAAGGCCTCTCCCTCCAGGCGCGTGTCGACCAGGCCACCTCAGCCCCGCCCGATGCCTACGTCAGCATCCACGTCAACGCAGCCGCCAACCCCGGCGCCAAAGGCATCGAGGTCTTCACCCTTCCCGCCCCCGGGTGCGATGGCACCCCCGACAATTCACGCGCCGCCTCCTGGCCCGCCGTCCTCCCGGGCCAACCCCACCTCGTTCAATCCACCCGCCTCGCCCTCCGTGTCCAGGCCGCGCTTCTCCGTCTTCCCGGAACCCCCGCCGACCGTGGCGTCAAACATGCCTATTTCAAGGTTCTCCGCGAAGTCCCCGCGCCCGCCATTCTCGTCGAGACCGGCTTTATCACCAACCCCGAAGACCGCGCCCGCCTCGCCTCCCCGGAGGGCCGCCAAAACCTTGGCTTCGCCATCGCCCTCGGCATCCTTGACGCCTTTGCCCGCTGATTTCCCTTCGCCCAACCTCCCTTCTTCGCTTTTCGGTGTCGTTTAGTATGACCAACTGCAAGGATTAAGGGATTGGTTGGTGTGGGTGCTACCCCACGCCCGACAGGACGCAGGCACGTCTGCGACGCGCCTGGTACGACGGATGACGCTTCCCGAAAAACACTAGAAACGCAAGGGATGGGCACGGTAGTGAGGCCCGGAGGGCCGAACGGTGAAGTGCCCAGGCCCTTGCGTTCCTTCGAGTCTTCGTGGAAACTTCCCCGGACACGGTTGGGAATTTCGTCCCTAAGCGCGAAGTGGGATGGGTATGCTATACTATTGAAAGTTATGCGAGAGGACATCCAATGAGATTCAAGATTTCGGTGCCGGCAACGAGCGCCAACGTGGGCCCCGGCTTTGACGTGATGGGCCTGGCCTTTGATATGTACAACCGCTTCGTCTTCGACACAGACTGCCCGGAGCGTCTGCGCATCGAAGGGTGCTTGCCGGAGTTCGCGGAGCCGGAGAACAACCTCCTTTACACCACCCTGCGCACGGTGTTGGCCCAACATGGCCGCCTGGCGCCGAACCTGCGCATCGCCTTCGACACCGACCTGCCGGTCTGCTCCGGCCTCGGCTCCAGCTCCACCTGCGTGGTAGCGGGCGTGATGGCGGCGAACACCCTCGGCGGACTCTCCATGGACACGGAGCAGATTCTGCGCACGGCCACCCAAATCGAAGGCCACCCCGACAATGTGGCGCCGGCCACGCTGGGCGGGTTCGTCGCGGCGGTCGTCGAGGACGGCTTGGTCTATTGGCACCGCTACCCCATCAGCGACCGGTTGAGCTTCTACGCACTGATGCCCGATGTGCGCGTGCCGACCGAGGCCGCCCGCGCGGCCTTGCCGAAGACCTATTCCCTCACGGACTGTATCTACAACCTCTCACGCGTGCCGATTCTTTTGGAGGGGTTGGAACGTGCCGACCCGCGCCTCATCCGCGCGGGCATGAAGGACCGCATCCACCAGGAGTACCGTCTGCAACTCATCCCGCAAGGGGCGGACGTCCTGCGTTTCGCGGCGGACGAGACGGAGGCCGTGGCCGCCTATATCTCCGGCGCAGGCCCGACCATCGTGGCCGTGGCAATCGACGACGATGACGCGCTGGGCAAGCGTCTGCGCGAGTATGTCTCCGGCCTTGACGTGGAGTGGACCGTACGCAAGATGCACGTCCACCGCCAGGGCGCACAACTCCGTCTGCTCTAAGCGATGCCGCGCGTCCTCTACATCCACACCCAGGCCCTGCGGGCCGAAAGCCCGCACGCCCGGCGCACCTTTGAGATGCTCACGCTCATGCGCCGCGCCGGCCTTGAGGTGGATGTGCTCACCTTGCCGCGAGGGGATGCCTGGCCCAAGGGATTGGCCGACCACGTCTATCGGACGTTGCCTGTGCCGTTCGCGCGCTCGCTTCCGCCTTACGGTTCCGGCTTGCGCCGACGCTGGGCCACCGTGGTGACGGCCCTCGCGGCGGCACGGCTCTTGCTCCACAAGCACTATGACGTGGTCCATTGCGCCGACCGCGCCGTGCGTGTGGGGGCGCTCCTGGCCTGGCTCTTTGGCGTGCGCCTGGTCTTTGAGTGGCGCACGGCCTCCGGTCACGACTTGACGGCATGGGCCCGTGCCCGCAGCAAACGCTCTCGCCGTGCCGTGGGGTTGATCATTGCCGATTATCCCTGCCATCCCGCAGGCCTGCGCGAGACGGGGCTCTTAGGGCGTATCGCCGTCATCCCGCCCCTCCCCGCGCCATCCATCACGCCGCTCCAGCCGCCCCCTGCCAGGCCCAAAGGCTCCTCGCAGCTCTTCCGGCTGGCGGTCTTCTCCCTGACCCCGGATCTCTCCGACCTGAGCGACTTCCTGGAGGCCCTGCCGCGGCTGATTGAGCGCCCCAATATCCGCGTCTCCATCGCCGGGGGCACACCCGCCGCCGCCGAGCGGTTGCGCAAGCGGTGCGCCGAGACGCTCCCCGCCGACGCCCAGCCGGGCATCCGTCCCGCCATTGCCGGCCCGGCCGAGTTCTCAACCTTTGTCGCGCCGGCCGACCTGGTCTTCTTCCCCGCCGCCTCCGGCCCCCTGCCGCCGCCGGAATTGCTTGACGCCATGGCTTCCCGCCGCGCCATTCTCGCCGTCCGATGCCCCGCCTACGAAGGCCTGCTCAATGGGACAAACGCGATGCTCATCGATTCCGATGCGCGTTCGTTGGCCCTTGGCGTGCTCCGTCACCTGCGTGCCCCTTGCCTCTGCGTCGACCATGCCTGCGCCGCCGCAGAAACCGTCGCCGCCGAGCGTTCCATCGCCGCCGCCGCAGAATCCCTCCGCGCCTGTTACGCCCTTGCCCTTGACCAGGAGGCCCCATGAAAATCGCCCTCTTTGCGGACAGTGCAACGCCCTTCGTGGAGCGGGCCTTGGCGCGCCTCACAGGTGCCGAGGTAAAGGCATGGCCCTTCACGTGGCCGCTTGCCGCGCAAGAGGAACTGAGGGCCTATCAACCCGATTGGGTGCTTGTCTGGGCCTGCGCCGAGGCCGCCCAATTCCCGGACGTGGCTCCGCTCCTGGCATTGCCGTTTCGCTTTATTGTGCCCAACCTTGTCACGCGCGATGACGGCACGATGGGAAGCTTGGCGCTCAGCGAGCCGTCAAGTCTTCGTGCGCGGATTCTCGCTTGGAACGCAAGGTTGATGGAACTGGCGCAAACCCACGCGAACCTCTCTTTGGTGGATCTTGACGGCGTGCAGGCGCGTCTGGGACGTGAGAAGACCTTCGATCCGCGCCTCTGGGAAGTGGCCGCACTGGCGCTCACGCCGGAGGGTGCGGAGGCTTTCGCCGCGCGAGTGGCAGACGTACTCCGCGCCGCCGCCGGACACGTCCGCAAGGTCTTGGTGACGGATCTCGATGGCACGCTGTGGGACGGCATCGTCAGTGAAGTGGGGCCGGAAGGCATCGCCCCTGAAGGGCCTGGGCGTCGCGCCTATCGGGACTGGCTCCGCGCCCTCGCCGCGCGGGGCGTCCTCCTGGCCGTTGCCTCGCACAACGACCAAGATGTGGCACGGGCCGCCTTCAACCGTCCCGACCTGGAGATGACGCCGGACGACTTCCTGGCCTTCGAGGCCGACTGGGGTCCCAAGCCTGATATGCTCCGCCGCATCGCCGCACGCCTCCATGTGGGAACCGATGCGTTGGTCTTTGTGGACGACCGTCCCGAGCAACGTGCCCAAGTCCGCGAGGCCCTCCCCGAGGTCGCCGTGCCGGAAATGCCAGAGGATCCCGCCCGCTGGGTGGAATTCCTGGCCGGACAGAATCTCTTCGAGGCCGCCCAACTGACCGCGGATGACCGACTCCGAGCCCAAAGCCTGCGCGATGAAGCCGCCCGCGCAGAGGCCGCCGCCACGCTCTCGCCGGAGGCCTACCTCGCCTCGCTCAACCAAGAGCTGACTGCCGAGCCCTTGGGACCTGGGAACCTTGCCCGTGCCGCGCAATTGACCCAGCGGTGCAACCAATTCAACATGCGCGGGACGCGTCACACCGAAGCCGACCTAATGGGGCGCCGCGGATGGGTCTACCGTCTGCGCGACCGCTTCGGGGACCTCGGGGCCATCTCCGCCGTAGTGTTGGAGGGCGACTTCATCGAGACCTGGGTCATCAGTTGCCGCGCACTCAATCGCGGCGTGGAAAAGCTCATCCTCGACCACCTGCGCACGCAGTGCCCCACGCTCCACGGTGACTATGTCCCCTCCGACCGCAACGGCCGGTGCGCAACCATCTACAAAGACTATGGGGTGCCCACGCCATGATTGAGACAATCCGCGAGATGTTGGCCGAGATTCTGCGACGCGAGGTACCGACGCTCACGCCGGAAACGCCTTTTGAGACGTTGCCGGGGTGGGACTCCGTCGTCCACCTCTCCATCTTGATGGAAGCCGAACGCCGATTCGGCCTCACCTTCACCGCCGCGCAAATGATTGGCATGAAGACCGTCGGCGATCTCCTCGTTCTGTTGGAGGCCAAGCCATGAACCAGACCTTCCATGGGCTTCGCCTGGAGGCCGTCTCCTGTGTGGTGCCGGATTATCGCACGACCATCGAGGACTATGCCGCGCGCTTCGGCAAGGACATCGCCGAGCGGTATAGCAAGGTCGTTGGCATTCAGCAAACCTTTAACGCCAAGCCGGGAACGAAGGTGACGGACTTGGTCCGCATGGCCGCTGACCCGCTTTTGGAAGAACATCGTGCGGAGATAGACGTCCTCCTCCATGTGACGCAGACACCGCACCTCGATGCGCCGCCGGAATCCTGCCTTCTGCAACGGTATTTGGGCCTGGGCGAGCACGTCATCGCGTTGGACATCAACCAGGGCTGCGCCGGCTTCATGGTCGCCCTTCAGACCGCCGCGCACTTCTTGCTCCATCCCTCCGTACGGCACGTCCTCATCTGCGGCGGCGATGTCCTCTCCAACCGCGTCGATGAGAACGACCACGCCACCGCCTTCATGTTCAGCGACGTGGGCTTCGCGGCGCTTGTCGGGCGCGGCGACGATGACTGGGCCTTCGCAAACGGCACCGCCGGCTCAGAGGCCATCAGCCTACCCCACGACGGGACCTTTAAGATGGACGGCACGGATGTCTTCAACTTCACCGTCTCCAAGGTGCCGGAACAAATCCTCTCCCTCCGCACGCCCGAGGTCGACTGTCTCCTCCTTCACCAATCCAACGCCTTCATCATGCGGCAAATCGGCCGTCTCTGCGGCTTCGCGCCCGAACAGGTGCCGATGAACATCGCGGACTACGGCAACGCCTCCTCCGCCAGCATTCCGCTTCTCCTCTGCGACCTCGCCCAAAACCACGGCTGGCGCGGCAAGCGCACCGCCATCCTCTCCGGCTACGGGTGCGGCCTCACCTGGGTCTCCGCTCGGATACCCCTTGACTTCGATTCCACACACTTCTCCTTCTCCATCTATGTGACATGAACGACACCGACATCCTCGCCGAACTGGCCGACATCCTCGCCGCGCCCGAACCCCTCACCCCCGAGACCCCGCTTGAGCCCCCGCTCACGTGGGATTCCATGGCCCTTTTGGCCTATCTCGCCTTCCTCCGCTTCCGCTTCAACAAACTCCTCCCCGGCGTCTCCTGCAAAGACTTCCGCACCGTCGCCGACCTCCTCGCCCACACCCACGTCTAACCCCTCCAAACCGCCATGCTGAAGACCGGCCTCTACGAACAGGTGCTGAACGAAGCGTTGGTCCACGCCCTCGCGGAAATCCCAACGGACCGCAAGGCCTTTAAGACCATTGAGTCGGCGGAGGCCCCAAAAATACTGGCGCAGTATGTGGCTGGCCTTGTGCAACGCGGCTTGGAAAACCTTTCTGACAAGGATAAATCGCTTGCAGATCAGATAGGATTGGTCAATCGAATCATTGGCCAAATCGGCGCAAGCATTGGTGAACCTTGGCCGCCAGAATGTGAAGTAGCCGCGCAGGCACAACTGTTGCGCGCGGTGTTAAGGGAACAGTCCCCCTTGCAGATGAATGTCAAGTCTGCCAGCGATTTGCCACGCCCGGAGACATCACTTGCTCAAAGCTCCCTCTTCACCGGGACACCAAAAGAACCCCAATTGGCCTCTGAGCTGAAGAAGGAAATCCTTTCTGCTGATCGGATTGACTGGTTGGTCTCCTTCGTCAAGTGGAGCGGCTTGCGGTTGTTGCGGGATGAGTTGACCATCTTTGCCAACCGAGGCGGACGCTTACGTGTCATCACCACCTCGTATATCGGCGCGACAGACTTGAAGGCGGTGGAGTGGTTAAGTGCGTTGCCCCACGCGCAGATCAAAATCAGCTACGACACCAAGTTGACCCGTTTGCACGCGAAGGCCTATTGTTTCATCCGGGAGACCGGTTTTTCAACGGCGTACATCGGCTCCTCAAATCTGTCCAACCCGGCCTTATCGGAAGGGCTGGAGTGGAATGTCAAGGTGACGCGCCAAGACCAGCCGGAGACAATGGCAAAGGTCGAGGCGACCTTCGAGACCTACTGGAACGATAACCGTTTCGTTACCTTTGACGGTGCAAAAAAGGAAGATCGCGACCGTCTCGAAACGGCCTTGCAGATAGCCCGAGGACAAACCCAAAAGGAAGATGGTGCAAATCCCTACATAATGGACATCCATCCCTTCGCCTATCAGCAAGAAATCCTCGACAACTTGGCCGCAGAACGCACCATCCATGGCCGTTGGAAAAACCTGGTGGTGGCTGCGACGGGTACCGGCAAGACTGTCATTGCTGCTTTGGACTTCAGGCGATTCCGCAGGGCCCGCGTCGGAAAGACCTGTCGCCTCCTCTTCGTGGCGCACCGCGAAGAGCTCTTGCAACAGGGGTTGTACACCTTTCGTTCAGTCTTGAAAGACCCCAATTTTGGGGACGTGATGGCTGGAGGTAAAACCCCGGATCAATGCGACCATCTCTTCATCACAGTCCAAACCCTCAACTCCCGGAATCTCACCGGACTCCTACCCGCGAATTACTACGACTACATCGTTGTGGACGAATTCCATCACGCCGCGGCGGATACCTATCAAACACTGTTGGGATATTTCAAGCCGCAAATCCTGCTTGGTTTGACCGCCACGCCGGAACGTATGGACGGACAAAGCATCCTGAAGTACTTTGACGACCACACCGCGGCGGAAATCCGTCTGCCGGAGGCCATCGAACGTGGCTTGCTCTGCCCCTTCCAATATTTCGGCGTGACAGACGACTCCGTTGACCTGCGTAAGGTAAAATGGTCTCGTGGCCGTTATGACCAACGAGAACTCGCACGCGTTTACACCTTGGACGATCAGGTGGCGAAAGCCCGTGCCGTCGCCATCGCCCAAAAATTACTGGAGTATTCCACAAACCTCACGGACGTGAAAGCCCTCGGCTTCTGTGTCTCCGTTGAACACGCCAAGTTTATGGCAGAACAATTCAATGCCATGAAGATTCCCTCCAGGGCACTCTCTGGCCTGAGTTCCGCGGAAGAACGTCAAGAGGTACCGGTCCTCCTCAAGGAAGGGAAAATCAAGAGTATCTTCGTTGTTGACCTCTACAACGAAGGTGTGGATATCCCGGAGGTCAACACCGTCCTCTTCCTGCGCCCCACGGAATCTCTGACCGTCTTCTTGCAACAACTCGGACGCGGCCTGCGCTTGTCCGAAGGGAAAGAGTGCCTGACCGTGTTGGACTTCATTGGCCAAGCCAACACGCATTATAACTTTGAAAGCAAGTTCCGTGCCTTGCTTCAGAACACCACGCAAGGGATTGGTACAGCCATCAAAGCCGGCTTCCCCAATGTTCCCAAAGGATGTAGCATTCAGTTGGAACGCGTGGCCGCAAAGTATGTCCTCGACAACGTACACGCCGCGTATGAGCGCGCCAATGGGTTACTCGCTCGGATGCAAGACTTCGAGGAAGAATCCGAACGACATCTGACATTGGCGAACTTTCTCGACTTCTATCAGCTCGACCCACGGACCCTCTATCGCCGTTTACCATCGTTCGCCTGGGCGCGTGCCAAAATCCAGGACCTCACCTTCGACGTGAATCCTGAGTTCGAGAAGTCGATGCGCAAAGCCTTTGCGCGCTTCTCCGTGACAGATTCCAAGGAATGGATTCGGTTCTTGTTGGACGTCCTGCCACGCTTGGCAGAACTGGATGTCACGAAACTGTCCCTGCGTGAACAACGCATGATGCAGATGTTCTACGCCACAATTTGGCCGAATGGCGTTGAGGATTGGCACGCCCCTGCCGTCCGCGACCGACTCCGCCAGTTAGCCGAATGCGACACCTTACGCAATGAACTGATTGACCTTCTGCAGTACCGACTCGACAAGATTGACTTCGTCTCTGAACCGCTCAATATCGGTGTGCCGGAGTGCCCGTTGGAGTTGCATTGTCATTACACACGCGACCAACTCTTCGTGGCCTTGGACTATCTCAATCCAGGAAACATCCGAGAAGGCGTCAAATGGTTGCCGGAGAAACAATTGGACGTTTTCCTCGTGACGCTCAAGAAAACAGAAAAGAATTACTCTCCCACAACGCTCTACCAAGACTACGCCATCAACGAGACGTTCTTCCATTGGCAAAGCCAGAGCACCACGTCGGCGACCTCCCCCACTGCTCAGCGCTACATCCACCATCAAGAGCGCGGTTCGCGCGTTCTCCTCTTTGCGCGCGAAGCGCAGGAGGATGCCATCGATTCCACAAATAGGGCGGCTTACCTCTGTCTAGGAACGGCGCGTTACGTCAAACACGAAGGCTCATGCCCGATGAGCATCACCTGGGAACTGGACACGCCCATCCCTGCACGCTTCCTGAAAGAGGCCCGCAAACTCCTCGCCGGCTAACTGGCTTACAATAGAGTTCTGAGAGAAGTCAAGCCCCCAATCGTGTCCATGGAAATCCGCAGTCCTTTTTTGCCCCACAAAGACATCTGTGTGCGCAATGCCTGGGTTCCATCGGTTGCTCTGCTACTATGCCGCTGACCGCGATCGCCGTCCTTCGTTTCGTGCCTTGTCGATTTCTCGGAGACTCCATTCATCGCCCGCAGGAGCGATGGTCGGGCCAGGAACAGTGCGGCTACGTCACTTTTGCCCTAGCGCCTACTACGTTTTCCTGGCGAACTTCCCCCAGGCGTATTGGCACGTTTGGTGACGATGAAGAAGTGTACAGGGAAGTGTGCTATAATGATTGACACTTAAAGGAAAACCCGAGAGAAGAAAGGCTCAAATGATGAAGACGACCCTTTTTGCCTTGATGGCGGCAAGCGCGGGCGCGGTGTGCGCCGATGTGCTCCCGGCCTCCATGCGCGTGTGGCCTACGCCACAGGAGGTGACGCTGTCCGGCGGCGACTTCGATAAGCCTGACGAAATCACCTTGGCTCCCGCGCAGGGATTTGACGCGGATGCCAAAACCGCGCTCGCCAAAATCGCCCCGTTAACGGACGATGCGGATTTCACGCTGACCTGGAAGACCGATGCTTCGTTGCCCAAGGAAGGCTATACGCTGACGCTGGGTGAAGACGGCGCGACGTTGGCCGCCGCGGATGATTCCGGCTTCTTCTATGGCGTGCAGACGCTGCGTCAACTCCTCGCCTCAGATGAATACCAGGGCGTAACGATCAAGGACTGGCCGGACGTGGCCTTCCGCGGAACGGTCGAAGGCTTCTATGGCCTGCCCTGGAGCTTCGAGGCGCGCAAGAGCCAGTTCCGTTTCTACGGTGAGACCAAGATGAACACCTACATCTATGGTCCGAAGGACGATCCCTATCACGGCTTCTCCAACCGTTGGCGCGACCCCTATCCGGAGGTCGAGGCGCGCCGTATCGCCGAGCTCGTGCGCGTGGCGCATGAGAACAAGGTCAACTTCGTGTGGGCCGTCCACCCCGGGCGCGACATCCATTGGAAGGATGACACCGACATGCGTGCCTGCGTGGCGAAGTTCGAGATGATGTACAAGCTCGGCGTCCGTTCCTTCGCCGTCTTCTTCGATGATGTGTGGGGCGAAGGCGCCCGCGCGGAGAAGCAAGTCGAGATGCTGAACTACGTGAACCGCGAATTCGTCCGTAAGAAAGGCGATGTCACGCCCCTCATCCTCTGCCCCTCGCAATACAACAAGGCGTGGACGAACGGCACCTATCTCGATGTCCTCGGCAAGGGTCTCGACTCCGACATCCAGGTGATGTGGACGGGCAACTCCGTCTGCACCAACATCACCAAGGACACGACCGAGTGGTTCATGGCCAAGGTCAATCGCAAGCCCTACATTTGGTGGAACTGGCCCGTGAGCGACTACTGCAAGGCCCACCTCCTCCTCGGCCGTTGCTACGGTAATGACCCCACCAATGGCCCGCGCTACGCCGGCTTCGTCTCCAACCCCATGGACAAGCCCGAGGCCTCGAAGATTGCGCTCTTCGGCGTGGCGGCCTATGCGTGGAACCCCGACGACTTCGATTCCGACCAAGCCTGGCGCGACGGCATCCGCCGTACCTTCCCCTATGTGGCCGACGCCATGCAGACCTTCGCCGAGCACAACTCCGACCAGGGCCCCAACGGCCACGGTTATCGCCGCGAGGAATCCGTCGCCATCGAGCCGACCGTCCAGCGCGTCCTCAAGGCGCTCAACGCCGGGCAGGCCCCCGCCAAGGAAGATTTGGCGGCAATCTCCAAGGAATTTAAGGCCATCGATGCCGCGGGTGACACCCTCTTGACGAAGTGCGCCAACGACCTCTTCATGAAGGAGGTCAACGACTGGATCGTCCTCTTCCGCTCTCTGGGCGACACCGGCGCCGCCGTGACCGAGGCCTTGGCCGGCAACGGCTCCGCGCAGGATGCGCTCAATCGCCTCCTGGCCTACCGTGCCGAGCAGGCCGAACTCTCCAAGATCAACGGCCAGAAGCCCTATCAGCAGGGCGCCGGCATCGAGGTCGCCAGCCGCGTCCTCACGCCTTACCTCAACCGAGCCGGCGAGGCCCTCTACGCCAAGCTCTGGCAGGAGACCGCCGGCAAGCCCGCGCCGAAGAGTGAGACCAAGCTCTACGAGTTCATCACCAATGTGGACGCGCTGAAGACCTTCTCCGTGAGCCGCAAGGGCACCTTCGTGCAGTTGCCGCGCATCATGGAGCCCAAGACGATTCAGCCGAACGAGTGGCTCGGCATCCGCCTGCCTGACGGCGTCACCGCCACCTGGGTGCACTTCATCCTCGAATCCGCGGAGGCCCCCAAGCAGGGCCGCATCCAGATCTCCACAGACGGCGGCAAGACTTGGTCTGAGCGCGCCACCGTGGTCAGCGGCAACGGTCAAGTCGGCGAGATGGAAATCCGTCGTATCGACCCCAAGGATGGCGTCAATGCCGCCCGCTACATCAACCTCTCCAACAAGCCCGTCACCATCACGCTCCGCCAGTTCAAGGTGGACGTGCCCAAGGATTCCGCGGCCAACGTCTTCGGCGCCATGACCGACGGCGACCTCAACTCCGGGTACACGCTTGCCGCTCGCCAGAGCGTCCGCGTGCCGGTGGCCAAGCCCGTCACAGCGGAAAACACCAAGGTGCTCGCTTCCGGCCCCGTCACCGTCACCTTGGAAGCGGACGCGGTTGTCCTCACCGCCGGTGACCGTGACATCACCGTCCACGAAGTCATCCACTAAACCTGGGGCGCGGCCCCACGGAGGAACGTTATGAAACGCAGAACATTCCTGATGTCCGGGGCCGCGCTTGCAGTGACAGCGCCCGCCGCTTCGTTGGTCGCCGCCGAACCTCCGGCGGCGGCCGGCGTCAAGAGCAAGGTTGTGGCGGTCCGCGACGGCGAGCCAGAAGCGCTCTTCCGCAAGGGTATCGCTGAACTAGGCGGCATCGCGGCCTTCGTCCGCCCCGGCCAGAAGGTGGTCGTCAAGCCCAACATCGGCTGGGACCGCGCCCCCGAGTACGGCGCGAACACCAACCCGCTCCTGGTCGCGGAATTCGTCCGCCAGTGCATCGCGGCCGGAGCCTCGCAGGTCGAGGTCTTTGACCACACCTGCAACAACTGGGAGCGGTGCTACCGCAATTCCGGCATCGCCGAAGCCGTAACGCAGGCCGGCGGCAAAATGGTCGAAGCCCACGACCGCGAATCCTATCGCGAAGTCTCCCGCCCCGCCGCCGGGAGCATGAAGACGGCCCTCATCCACCGCGCCATCCTCGACGCGGACGTCTTCATCAACGTGCCCATTCTCAAGCATCACGGCGGCGCGAAGGTCACCGCCGCCCTCAAAAACTTCATGGGCCTGGTCTGGGACCGCCAGTACATGCACGCCCACAATCTCGATCAGTGCATTGCCGATGCCGCGCTCTATCGCAAGCCCGACCTCAACGTCATCGATGCCTACCGCATCATGCCCACCAACGGCCCGCGCGGTGTCACCCTCAACGATGTCCGCACCGTGAAGTACCAAATCCTCTCGACCGACATCGTTGCGGCCGACGTCCTCGCTTGCAAGCTCTTGCGCACCAAACCGGCGGACGTGCGCTATGTGGCCTTGGCCGCGAAGCATGGTCTTGGCACCGACGATGAGTCGCGCATGGACGTGGTTCGTTTGGAGGCCTAAGCATGGCGCGGTCTCGGTTTTGGCGGGGACTGCGCACCATTCGTGTTTGTCTGGCCGCGCTCTCGGTCATCGCCATGACGTTGGCCTTTGGCCACGGCGCGGACTGCCTGGCATTACTTGCGAAAGCCAACTTCGGCCCGGCGCTGCTCGCCGTCGCTGCGCGTTTCTCCATCGTCGGCGCCATTGCCGTCATTGCAATCTTGGTGCTCACGTCGCTGTTGGGGCGAGCCTACTGCTCCGTGGTCTGCCCGCTTGGGATTTTGCAGGATGTCTTCGGCGCGCTCCTCTTCTGGCGCAAGAATCGTCCCCAACCACGCCTCTTCCTGTTACGCAAAGGCTTAGGCGTGGCCGTCTGGGCGATTGCGCTTTTGGGCGGTTGGGCCATAGCCCTGCGCTTTTTCGATCCCTATACAATCTTTGGTTCAATTGCCGCGGGCGGGTGGTTGCCGTTGCTGGTGATTGCCGCACTGACCTTCTGGCGCCGTCGTCTCTTCTGCAACAGCCTTTGCCCCGTCGGCGCATTGCTCGCGTGCGGCTCCTCGATGGCGCCGCTGGGTTTTCGCTTCACGGAACGGTGCATTAAGTGCGGCAAGTGCGTGCAGGTCTGCCCGGCGGGGTGTCTGGATCCCAAGACTGCGACCTTTGACAATGGACGTTGCATTCGGTGCCTTGCCTGCGCCGCCACATGCCCTGTGGATGCCATCGCCTATGGACACAACCCGGGCTTTCGCGTGCCGGGCCGCCGCGAGGCGCTCATCGGCGGCAGCTTGGTGGCAGGCGGCGTCGCAGTAGGATTGGCTTCGCGCACGGTTCGTTTGGTGCCCGGTCCCAACGCAGTCTGTCCGCCCGGCGCGGGTTCCGCGCAACGCTTCTTCGCCAAGTGCACGGATTGTCGCCTCTGCATCACCAATTGCCCGACAGGCGTCCTCAAGCCTCCCGGGGCGGCGGGAATGGTTCACTTGGAACCGGATACCGCGAAGTGCCAATTCGACTGCAAGCGTTGCGTGGAGGTCTGCCCCACCGGCGCGCTCCTCCCGTTGACCTTGGCCGAGAAACAGCGCACGCGTCTGGGGCTCGCCGTAATCGATACACAGCGTTGCCGAGCCTTCAACAAAGACTTGTGCGAGGCTTGTGCGCCGGCTTGCCCCGCCCATGCGTTGCACATGGTGCGGCGCGAAGACAATTCCATTGTGCCCGTGGTGGACGCTGAGCGGTGCATCGGGTGCGGTGCCTGCCGGAGCGTCTGTCCCATGGAGCCGAAGGCCATCGCGGTGGTGCCGCCCAAGGATGGCAAACAGACCTTGGTCCCGCCGCTTCCCACGCCGCATTACGATGTGATCTGCCCGCCCGGCGCGGGGTCACCCCAACGCCTTCGTTCACTCTGCACGGACTGCAATCTCTGCGTGGCCAAGTGTATCGGACAGGTCCTTCAGCCCGCCGGCGAGGTCGGCATCGTCCATCTGACCTTCGACAAGGGCATGTGCGAATATTACTGCACAACCTGCGGCGAAGTCTGCCCCACCGGCGCGATTTCGCCGCTTGACCTCGCTATCAAACAGCGTACGCGCCTCGGATTGGCCGTGATTGAGCCTTCCATTTGCGTAGCCTTCTCCACCGAGAACGCCTGCGGCGCCTGCGCCGAACACTGCCCCACCGGCGCCCTCCGCATGAAACCGGATGCCGAGGGACACCTCGTGCCGATGTTGACCACAGAGCTTTGCATCGGGTGCGGCAGTTGCGAATATCCCTGCCCGGTCCGCCCCATCAAGGCCATCCGCATCCACCCGCTTGCGGACGGCGTGCAGGTCTTAGCCACCGATCCCCACGAATACTTCAAGCCCACCGAGCCCACGCCAGAACCCGCCTCCGATGAGTGGCTCATCTGAATTTTGAGCATACACGTTCAAGACTTATTCTGTCACTCCAGACCGCAATCATCCCAATCCAACGAGCCCTCTTGCAGGGGGCTCGGAGAAACCCTTAAGGGTCCGAGGTGAGACCCTATAGGGGTCCGAGGTCAACCACTATAGTGGTCGGGGGCGAGACCCTATAGTGGTCCGCCCCGAAACCCTTAAGGGTCTGCAAAGAGCCCTTTAAGGGGACCGTTCAGACGCGGCAGCGCCCCCATTCAAAGCAGTATCAAAGCAAGTTGGATTTGGTATACTAGAGGCCATGATTGCGAGGGACTGCGATGAGTGATGCGTTGCTGTTTGCTTGGGGCAACTTCGTGAAGTTGTTCTTCCTCTTTTGTCCCTTCTTTGTGCTGAACATGTTTCTGTCACTGACGGAGGGCGCGAGCAGTGTCCGGAAGCGAAGCGTGGCCGTGCGCGTGACCTTTGTGGCGGTGACGGTGGGCGCAATTTCCTACTTCGCGGGACAGGGCTTTCTCAAACTCTTCGGCCTGGACGTGGATGGCTTCCGTATCGGCGCGGGCATCCTCTTGATGATTATGGCACAGGAATTGGCCTTGGGACATGAAACGCCCACGGCACAGTCGCGCCCGCGCAATGTGGACGACATCATCGTGGTGCCGTTGGGAATCCCCATCATCATGGGACCGGCGTGCGTCTCGCCCATCATCATCATCGGTGCGGAGACCTTCACCAAGGCGATGGAGGGCGGGGCCTGGGATTGGTTCACCTTTTTCTTCGGGTTCGTGGGCTTTATCGGCGCGACGGTGGCGCTCGGCGCACTCCTCTTCTTCGCAGAGGCGCTGGAGCGTATCTTCGGCAAGAACGTCATTCGAATCTTTTCCAAAGTCTCCGGCGTCATCTTGATGGCAATGGCCGCACAGATGATTGCGACGGGCTTTGTGGCCTACCTGGACAGATCGGTGGTCGGCCAGAAGTTGTTGGAAGCATTGACGCAATGAACGCATTGAAGGTGGATATCGGCGGCGAGGCCTGGACGGTCGAGCCGGGGCAGCGTTGGGTGGTAACCGGCCCCGCGGCAAGCGGCAAGACTTGGGTCGCGGCGCAATTGGCGCGGCGTTATCCGGACGATGTGGCACTGGTCACCTTTGGGGCGCAAGCCGCCGCCGCGGGCACCGATTGGGCCGGGGCGCGGTGGTACGCCAGCGTGGGCTATGACTCGCGCACCGTTGCCGAGACGCTGACCTATGAGGCCGTGAACGACATCAGCCCTTTTGAGGTACGCGAAGCGGAGACCGCCGAGCACGAGGCCTTCGCCCGGGCCTTTGACTGGGCGCGCAAGGCGTTGTTGTTGGACCCGCTCCTGGAGCGGCAAACCCTTCAGCTGTCGAACGGCGAACAACGCCGTGTGATGCTTGCGCGGGCCATCCTGCGCCTCACCCCGGCCCTCGCATTGGACGATCCCTTTGCCGGACTTGATCCGACCATGCAACGTACCCTACGCGATGCACTCGACGAACTGGCCGGGCAGGGACGTACGCTGATTGTCACCGTGCGCAACGAGGATGAGATCCCGCCCTGCACCACCCACCGACTCCGTCTGCGTGACTGCGCGATTGAGTCGCAAGGCCCTTGCCGGCCTCCGAAGAAACATCCCCAAGCGCTCTCTTTCCGCAAGAACCCGCCCTCCCTCGCGACGCCCTGCGTCCTCCGTCTGCGCGACCTTCATCTGGAGGCGGACGGCCGTGACCTTTTCAAGGGCCTGGATTGGGAGGTCCACGAAGGGGAACGTTGGCTGGTGGTGGGGCCGAACGGCAGTGGCAAGAGTACCCTGTTGTCGCTCATCCTGGGAGACAATCCCATGGCCTACGCCTGCGACGTGGAGCGTTTCGGGGCACGGCTTGGCCCCGGCGTGCCGCTCTGGTCGGTGCGTTCGCGCATGGCGTTGGTCTCCCCCGAGTTGCAGGCCTTCGCCGACCCGGGTCAGACGGTCGAGGCCGCCGTCTATTCCGGGCTTTTCGACCGAGAAGGCCAACGCAAGCGCCCCACCCCGGAGCAGCGTAAGACCGCAACGGCCCTCCTCACCGCGCTGGGCCTCTATGAACGGCGCAAGGCCCAGCTCGGCACGTTGTCCGATGGAATGGCGCGCTTGGCGCTCGTCATCCGCGCGTTGGTGCCCGCGCCGGACCTGCTTTTGCTTGACGAACTGTGCATGAACCTGGAGGACGCCGACCGCGACCGCCTGTTGCGGCTCTTGGGCCGACTCCTCGACGAGACCCCGGCTTTAACGGTCATCTGCGTGGCCCACCGCCCGGATCACGTGCCGCCGGGTTTCAACCGTGTCCTTAAACTGGGAGGCGACCATGCTTGACACGCTGAAACGTTATTGTTCGCTCCATGCCACGCCCGGCGACGAGGCCGAGGTCTTCGCCGCGCTCCTGCGCGATTGGAAGGCGCAAGGCTTGGACACCCGTGCCTTTGGCTCCCTCGCCGTCTGCGCCTGCCCGGGCGAACGCAAAAAGAGCGACACCCTCCTCTTGGTGGCGCACGCGGACTGCCCCGGTTTCACCGTTGACACCGTCCAACCCGACGGCGAGGCCACGGTCATCCCGCTCGGCGGCATCCGCCAGAAAGAGCCCGCCGACCTGATGCTGAAGACCGCGTCCGGACTTCACCCCGCGCACTTGGAGCGCCCCCCGGCCGCCTCCGCGCCGTGGCTCCATGGTTTGCCCCTACGCGTAACCTTCCCTGAGCCTTGCCCGGATCTGCGCAAAGGGGACCGTCTGTGCTGGGCCCCGCATTGGGAAGAAAAGGATGGCCTCGTCACCACGCCCTTCTTGGACAACCGCTCCGGTTGCGCGCTCGTCGCCGATTGGCACGCCCGTTTTGCCGGCCTCCTCCCGGAGTTCAATGTCGTCGTCGCCGCCACCGCGATGGAAGAGGTCAACGGCTTCGGTGCCGCCGTTCTGGCGCGGCAGGTCGAGGCGGATGCCGTGATTGTCCTGGACGCGACCTACGAGAACAAAGCGCAAGGCATCGCCCTGGGCAAAGGCCCCGTGGTCACGCTGTCCGATGCTTCCTGCATCCTCTCCCCCACCCTGCGCGACCGCCTCTTGGCCAGCGGCGTTCCCCTACAGACGGAGGTTTACAACTTCTCCGGCACCGATGCCCGCGCCTTCCCGCAAAGCGGCGCCACGATGCCCGTCGTTCCCCTGCTGTTGCCCACGCGCGGCAACCACGGGCCCCGCGAAGTTTGCGCCGTGGATGACCTTACGGCCTGGCCGGCCGCCATCGCGGCCCTTGCACGTACTCTCTTTGAGCCTATCCCATGAATCCGCTTGACAATATCACCGTCGTCCTCGTCGGCACCCTGTACTCCGGAAACGTCGGCAGCGTCTGCCGCGCCATGGCGAACATGGGACTCAGCCGGTTGACCCTCGTCGCCCCGCGCATCCTGGATGGTTGGGAAGAAGGGCGCCGCTTGGCCGTCCATGCCACGGACATTCTGGACGCGCGCCGTGAGGTCGCGACCCTCGACGAGGCCGTCGCGGATTGTGCGGCCGTCGTCGGCACCACCGCGCGCGGCGGGCTCTACCGCGCCACCGTTCAACCGCCGCGCGTCTTGGCGCCGGAGATTCTTCGCTTGGCCGCGCAGGCCCCGGTGGCCGTCGTCTTCGGTCGCGAGGACCAAGGGTTGCACAACAATGAGATTGCCCGTTGCACCCACCTCATCCGAATCCCGGTCGACCCGCGTTATCAGAGCCTGAATCTCTCCCAGGCCCTCTTGATTGTGGCCTACGAACTCTATTCCGCCACCGGCACCTATGTCAGCCCCGTGGAGGAGGCGGTTTCCCTGGCCACCCAAGCCACCAAGCACGCCCTCATGGCCAAGTGGCGCCAGGCGATGCTCGACATCGGCTTCATGGACGAACAGAAGGCCGACCACATGATGCAGGGTTTCCAGCGGATCTTCTCGCGAGGTGTGCGTACCGACCCGGACGCCAGCATCATGCTCGGCGCGGCCCATCAGATGTCGTGGGCCGGCCGCCAGGCCAAAAAAGATCAGTCGTGATGGGTATGGTGGCGGTTCCGCCACACCCCATTGAGCAACAACGCCGCCAACGGCAACAGAAAGACCATTCCCAGCAGATGGGTGTGGGCATGGCCGGGATCGGTCAGCCCGGGGATTGAGACAAGCCCCCGCAGAGGAAAGTCAATCAAAAGCCCAACGCCGACGGCCACCAACGCCACCGCCGCAACAAAGGCCGTGGTCGTCCGCCAACCGAACTCCCGCCCCAACACGAGCATCGCCGCCACGTGCGTCGTCGGCGCGCACGCCATGAAGACGAAGGCCGCCCCCGGGGAGAGGCCCGCGGCCACCAACCCCGCCGCCACCGGGATAATCGCCAACGAACAGGCGTAGGTGGGGATGCCGATGAGCACCGCAAGCAAGTAAGCCAACGGCAGGGAAAGCCCTTGCAGGGCGTTCTCCGGAATGGCCACGCCAATTGCCGCCGCAATGACCACGCCCACCAAGAGCAGCCCCGCCAACTCGCCGGGTAGGTGCACGAAGGCATAATGCGCCGCGTCACGCACGCGAGTCTTGCGGTCAGCGAACTCATGGTGATGCGACTCGCCCGCATGGTGCGGGTGATCGGGGTCGTGATGGTGGCAAGCACAGAGACCCGCGCAGTCGGATTCCAAATCCGCAGTCTCATGGGGCGGAGGCTGCGCCACGCCAAACCACCGCACAAAGGCCCCCGCCACGACTCCCGCAATCACCGCCCCCACGAAGCGCACCAGCGTCATGAAGGGTCCTAAAATGGGCCAGCTCACCAAGAGCGCGTCCGTTCCGGCCTGCGGGGTGGAAGCCAGGAAGGCACACACCGGGGCCTTACGCGCACCGTTGCGGCGGAGCGCCAGCCCCACCACCAAGACGCCGCACGAACAGATAGGCAACGGCAACCCGATGAGCGAGGCCTTTACAATCGGCCGCCAACCGGGACCACCTAAGTGTCGCCGCATCCAACCTTCGTTGAGGAAGACCGAAATCAGAAAGGCCAAGACAAACCCCACGAGCAACCAAGGGGCCATATCCAGCCAAATATCCAGAAACTGATGAAGAAACGCGTGAACCATCTCTCAACCTATCTCAAACCAAACCGGCCAATCGCCGCGCCAACACCGGAAGTCCCGGATCCCGTGCGCCGAAGGTCGCAACGGCCATTCCCGGCCGCGCCATGTCACGTATCCGCGCCTCCGCCGCGGCCAAATCGTCCACCGACTCCGCAGGGCAAGTCAGTCGCGCCAAGAGCGCATCACTGTTCAGCGAGCGGTCGGTCGTCCCGCCCGCGTCATAGACCGGCAACAGCAAGAGTCGGTCGCACGGACGTACCACGGCGTTGAACATCTCCGCCAACCCCTTCATCATCTTGCGAAGCGGCGCGTAGCCGTGCGGGCGCCAGAGGCCGACGACCCCTGTGGGGAAGGCCTCGGCAAGCGTCGTCCACGCCGCCGCGAGCTTCTCCACGTTGTGCGCGTAGTCATCCACCACGCACGCGCCGTTCAGCGTCCCCACGCGCTCAAGCCGCCGCCGCACCCCTGGGAAGGTCGCCAGGGCCTCGGCGAGTTCCGCCTCACCGCACCCCAACGCCAGTGCCATCTCGAGGGCCGCCTTCGCGTTCGCCACGTTGTGCGCCCCGGGCATGGGCAACATCCATTCCCGTCCCCGCCAATCGAAACGCGTCTCCCACCCCTCCGTCCGCACCGCGGTTTCTTCCGGCGCGTCCGAGGTGTCGATAACAATGCCGGAGGCCTTCGCCTTGAAGTCACGAAAGAGGGCCTCAGCCTCCGCCTTCGGGAAGTGGTCACTCGACGCATTCGTCACGATGACATGACTGGGCGTCAGTGCCATCAACGACTTGTCCGACTCATCCGCCTCCACCACCATCAATCCGGTCCGGTTCTGCGAAGGCCACACCGAGCCGATACGTCTGCCCTCGCAATCCCATCCGATGACCTTCGCACCGTTCACGACAAAGGGGTCGCGCCCGCATTCCTTCAGCAAGTGCCCCAGAAGCGCCGTCACCGTGGACTTCCCGCAGGTTCCCGTCACCGCGATAAGCTCATGTCCCTCAGCCAGCTCCGCCAAGGCCTCGCTCCGGTGCATCAACCGTGCCCCCACGCGCTTCGCCGCCATCAAATCCCCATTGTCCGCCTCGATGGCCGTGGAATAGACCACCACCATCCCCGTGCTGACGGCGCACCCATCCTGCGGATGCAATGCCACGCCCTCCTGCCGCAACGTCGCCAACGTCGGCGTCTCCTGCCCCATCTCCAGCAAGCGGTCCGATCCACTCACGCAGGAATCCTTATCCAGATAGGCCTGCGCCAACGCGCTCATCCCGACTCCACCGATACCGATCAAATGCACCTTTTTCATGACGCAATTATAACAAACCGCGCAATCCCCCCTCCGTTTTCCTGCCGCAGTCAAACATCAACCTCGCAAAAAAACGCGGGCCGGGGAGAGAGACCGAACCCGCGCAAGGAGAGAAGGGTGAATGCCTCACAGAGAGGCTTGGAGCGTCTTCGCCCAGGCCGCAATGCGGTCAGGCGTCTGGTCCGCCTCGTTGGTGTCGTCCAAGGCGAGACCGACGAAGTTCCCATCGCGGACGGCAAGGGACTCCACCGCGGAATAACCGACGGCTGGGACCTGTCCGACCAACGTGGCACCGCGTTCGATGGCCTTGTCCGCCAAGATACCGATCGCGTTGACGAAGGTATCCGCGAACCCGACGGAGTCGCCGGTGCCGAAGACGGCGACCTTGCGTCCGGTGAGGTCCACGGCGTCCAACAGGGCGATGCCGGCGACCCAGTCGTCCTGCAATTCGCCGTAGCCCCAGGTGGAGCTACCGAGAACCACAAGGTCGGCGTCAAAGTCGTCGGCGGTCGCCGCGGCGATGGGCTTGGCCTCGGCCCCAAGAAGCGTCGCGAGCTGTTGCGCGGCGGCCTCGGTGGCTCCGGTGGTGCTCCCATAAAGAATGTTGATTTTAGCCATGTTCAGGCTCCTTTCCGTGTGGTGTTGCGAGAAATCGAAAGCGCGGCAATGCGGCGAAAGCGTTCCGTCGGAGTGGCGTGGGTCAAACACACGCCGGCGGCCCAAAGTTCCAGGCGGCGATGGCGACGCATCAGTCTGCGGCTATGCCCCTCCGCCCCGAAGACACGCCAACGGTCGCCCGGTTGCGTGACCTCCGGCGCGGCATGGCAGAACCCGCAGACATCCTTGGGCGGATAACCCAGGAAGAGCCCCACCTCATGCGCCGGGCCAGCCTGCCAACGACGGGCCAGTTCGTCCAACATCGGCCCCACCCCGCCGGAGATCGGCCACCCACGCCGCGCCAAGAAGGCCGCCGCACGGTTGTCACCCAACGCCTCGCCCAACCGCGTGGGATGGTAGAAGAGCGCCAACGCGCCGGACGCATCCTCAGAAAGAATTCGATAGGGCAATCCCAATTGCGCGAAGACGCCGCGCACCGCGCCGCACCCGGCCTTGCCGGCTCGCCCGCAGAGGGGCACGCGCAGAAGCTCGGCGGGTTTGGCACCGCAACGCACGGCCGCGGTCTTCACCGTCAAGAAGGTCAACGTCTCCTCCTTGTGGCGGCTGCAAATCAAACTCCAATGATCCAAGAACATCCGTTGCTCCAGTTGCGGGATGGACACCTTGTCCAATCACGCCTATAAGATAGCATAGACTAATAAACAGTGCAACAGAAAAATTAGTGTTACTGAATATTTTTACACGCCTCCCCAAACCGTTTCGGTAAGGGAAACGGACAAAGGAAGGGAAATAAAGGAAGGGGCTTAGGCGCGGCGGAGCGCGGCGGCCTCACGCCGAAGCGGCGGCAGGATGTGCGCGTAAATACGTTTCCACGCCGGGCACAGATAGGAGAGCGTGGAGGCGTCGCGCGAGGCATCGTGACCGGCGCGGTTCTTGGGGCAGTCGCCCTGACAGAACGTCACATAGGGGCACTCGCGACACGCCGAATTGTAGGCGGCCTTGCGCGCTCCAAAGGCCGTGTGCAGGGGATTGTCCCAGAGTTCGTCCCAGTCATTCTCCAAGATGTTGCCCAAGCGCAGTTCGGGCCGCACGAAGAAATCACAGGGATAGACATCGCCATTGTGCTCGACCACGAAATATTCCCGGCAGTCGCACCCCATGGCACAACTATTGGCCTCGCCGGTAAGAATCTTGGAGACGATGCTGTCAAAGAGGCGTACCGAGACGGTGTGCAGGTCGTGCGCGTACCATTCGTCAAAGACGGCGATGATGAAGTCCGCCCACTCCTCCGGCGTGACGGCATAAGGCAACCGCGTACCGTCCGAACCGAATTCAACGCATTCGATGAATTGCAGGTAACGTTCGCCCAGCTCGTCGCGCAGATAACGGTAGGTGCCGATGGGGTCGTGGACGTTGCTCTGAGAGACAAGCGTGAGGATGTTGTGCTCCACGTTGTGCTCACGCAGAAGGGCGAGTCCGCGCATCACGGCGGCATGGCTACCCTTGCCGGCGGGATCCGGGCGTCGTTCGTCATGGACGGCCGCGGGGCCATCGACGCTCACGCCCAACAGAAAATGATTGTCCGCGAAGAGCTTCGCCAACCCGGACGTGAGGAGCGTGCCGTTGGTCTGGACGCAGTTGGTGATTTGCGCACCGGGCCTGGCATAGCGGCGCTGCAATCGCAGAAGCGTGCGGTAGAAGTCCTCCCCCATCAACAAGGGTTCGCCGCCCTGAAAGGCAAAGGTATGCGCAGGAAAGGGCAGGGCCAAAAAACCGCGAACCAAACGCGTAAGCGTGGCTTCGTCCATGCGATGCACCCGCGTCTGCGGATAAAGCTCGGCGCGGCCCAAGTAAAAACAGTAGGCACACCGCAGATTGCAATCCGCGCCGGCAGGCTTGATAAGCAGAGAAAATGGACGCATGGCGGTTGCCTGGGGAAGGGTCGAAAATGAAACCCTATAGGGTTCGGCTCGAGACCCTATAAGGGTTGACCTCGGACCACTATAGGGTCTGCCCCTCGACCCTTATAAGGGTCGGACTCGGACCCCTATAGGGTCTCGGGAGGGGCCTGTACGGGAGACTCAAAGGGCGAGCATCCGCTCAACGGAAGCCTTGGCATCGTCCACCAAAACATCGTCCACACGGACCTGATTGGCCTCCGGCCACTCGGTGAGCGTGCGCAACAGCGCCTCAAGCGTTGTGCGGCCCATATCCGCGCACAGAATGGGGCGCAACGGATGGATGCGCAGGTGCGGGTTGGCGGCGGCCAACCGTTCCACCAAGTGATCTTCGGTGCCGACAATCAGTTCTGCGCCGGGCTCGGCCCGCGTGACGGATTCGATGATGGCCTTGGTCGAGCCGACGTGCTCGGCACGCGCGGCAACGATACTGGGAGCCTCAGGATGGATGAGGAGCTCGGCCTGGGGATGCGCGGCGCGCGCGGTGGCCACATCCTGCAGGGTGTAGCCGGCGTGAATGGGGCAACACCCATCCCACGCGACGAGCGTGGCTGCGCGGATTTGCGCATCGGTCAGACCGCCGTCCTCCGCATTGCGACGCCACAGCGCGACCTCATCGGCGCGTCCCAGCACACGCATGATGTTGGTGCACAGATGCTGGTCCGGCGCAAAGAGGATGCGCTTACCCTGCGCCAAGAAGTGCTCCACCACGCGTCTGCCATTGCCGGACGTGCAGGCCGCGCCGCCATGGCGGCCGCAGAACGCCTTCACCTCCGCGCTGGAGTTCACGTAAACGATAGGCACCCACTTGGCCTTGGGCGCGACGGCGCACAAATGGGCCCACGCGGCCTCGAGCGCATCCGCCGTGGCCATGTCGGCCATCGGGCAACCGGCCTTCGGCGCAGGCATCCACACGCTCCGCCCAGGGCCGCGCGACAGAATGTCCGCCGTCTCCGCCATGAAGCGCACACCGCAAAAGACGATGCGTTCGGCCGTGGACTGCGCGGCCAGCCGCGACAACTCCAACGAGTCACCCACCGCATCACAGTGGGCCACGATTTCGCTGGGCTGATAGTGGTGCCCCAGAATCAAGAGACGTTGGCCCCACTCCGCGCGCACACGCTCGATGGCCTCGACAATCGCTTCCGTTTCCATCTCGCTCACACCTCCGTCAACGTCGCCAGACGCGTACCCGCCGGCGTCAACTCCAACCTCAGGGTCAGCCGATGCGGCGCCTCCGCGTCCAAAACGCGCGCGGCACGCTCCGGCCACTCAATCACCACGCGCGCACCGCCCTCCAGCGCCTCTTCCAGCCCCAGGTCGTAAAGCCCCTCGGGCGTGGCCAGGCGATAGAGGTCGAAATGCGTCAGCGTGCCGCCGTCCGGCAAAGGATAGGCGTTCGCCAGCGTGAAGGTCGGGCTCGTCACCGGACGCGTCACCCCATAGGCCCGCGCCAACGCCTGCGTGAAGGTCGTCTTGCCGGCGCCAAGATCCCCGACCAAAAGCAACACGCCGCCCGGGCGCAAACGCGGCGCGACCTCCGCGGCCAACGCCGCGGTGTCCGCCAACGAACGCAATTCCCGGGGCTGCGCGTCCATTTACATCACGCGCTCAACGGTGATTTCGGGGTCCAGCTCCTCGCGCAGGATGCGCTGGATGCCGTCCTTGATCGTCATCGTGGCATGGGGGCAGCACCCGCACGCGCCGCGCAGGCGCAAATGCACCGTCTTCCCATCGATGTCGATCAATTCCATGTCCCCGCCGTCGGCCTGCAACATCCCGCGCAGCTCTTCCAGCTTCGCGCGAATCTTCGTGTTCAATTCGTTCATGGTTCGTAATCCTTTCGCCGCGTATTGTAGCAAACCCACGCCCCTGCGCAACCACCAAACGCATTCCTAACCCACCCCGCGCAGTAAAGGCCTCATATGACCACACCGCTTATCTCTACAAGCGCTGTCCGGTTCTGCACCATCATGGGTAAAGAAAGGCGCTCGGCAAGCGCGCAACCTAAAGAAAGACGGTGCGGGGAAGCGCCGGAAAGGCGCGAAAGAGAAGGCGAGAAAGGGGGTGGATGGACACAAAAGACGGAAAAATGCGCACTCATTTACTTTTAACTTGCTTTTTTGCTTGCAATGGCGCATACTCTATCTTGTCAAGGTCGTAAAGAAGAGAGTACCGCATGAAAAGGTGGCTTATCGCAATGGCATGCACCTGTCTGATTATGGGGCAGGCGGTAGCGGAGTTTGACCTCGCCGCATTCGCGAAGTCGTGGGAGGCGAACATCGCACGGGTGTGCGTGTCGGAGAAGACGCCGCGCGGCAAATTGCGCAGTGAGGCCATCATGCGCAACGATTACGAGCGGGACTTGCTCCAACACAGAGAGCGGATGATTGCCTCGGGCAAGCTCTCGACTCCCGAACTGGAGGCGTTGCGCAAAGAGCGCCAGGCGCTGGAGCAACAGTTGAAGGATTTGGACAGACGTATCGTCGAGGCCTCGGCAAGGGCCCCGGAGATCGTTGAGTTGGATGCCGTGCGCCAGGCGAATGCTGAGCGCGTGACAACCATCAAAAACAAATTGTCGCCGCGGGCCCAGCGCGCGCAGGACCAAGACGGTGAAACCAAGACGGAGTGAGATCGCCTCACGGAGGTCATTATGTCGCAGACGAAACAACCCGGACAGCGCAAACCCAGAATCTTGATCGTGACGCCTGAGATCACCTACTTGCCCGCGGGCATGGGGAACATGGCGGACAAACTCAGCGCAAAGGCCGGCGGCCTGGCGGACGTCTCCGCAAGCTTGGTGGCGAGCCTCTTCAAGCTGGGCGCGGATGTCCATGTGGCATTGCCGCACTACCGCCGCATGTTCCATGTGGATGTGGGCCGCCTCATCAGCGACGAACTGCGCAAGTATCAGGCGCACCTGCCCGATTCGCGCATCCACCTGGCGGAAGACCGCTGCTTCTACTATCGCGACACGGTCTATTCCCAGGGCGATGAGAACCCGCACCTGGCCCTGGCCTTCCAGCGCGAAGTCATCAACAACATCATCCCCACCGTGCAGCCGGACCTCATCCACTGCAACGACTGGATGACGGGGCTCATCCCGGCGGCGGCGCGCCGCTTGGGCATCCCCTGCCTCTTCACCATCCACAACATCCACACGGTGCACCGTTGCCTGGGCGAAATCGAGTACGCCGGCATCGACGCGGCGGAGTTCTGGAAGAACCTCTTCTACTCGCGCCCGCCCTATGACTACTTCGAGAGCCGCGACACCAACCCGGTGGACTTCTTGACCTCCGGCGTCTTCGCCTCGCACTACATCAACTCCGTCTCGCCCACCTTCCTGGAAGAGATTGTGCGCGGCTGGTTCGACTTCATCCCCGGCCAGTTCCGCAACGAGGTCATCGCGAAGTACAACGCCGGTTGCGCCTGCGGCATCCTCAACGCCCCGGACGACAGCTACAACCCGGAGACCGACCCGAACCTCAAGGTGAACTACGACGCGCGCACCCACCATGCCGCGAAAATCTCCAACAAGATGCAGTTCCAGGAGAAGGTCGGCCTCTTCAAGAACCCGGACGCCCCGCTCTTCTTCTGGCCCAGCCGTCTGGACCCCGTGCAGAAGGGCCCACAACTGCTCACGGACATCCTCTACAAGACGCTCGAGAAGTACCGCGACGACAACATCCAGTTCGCCATCGTGGCCAACGGCCCCTATCAGCAGGCCTTCCGCGACATCCTGGGCTTCCACAACCTCTACGGCCGCCTGGCGGTGTGCGACTTCGATGAGCACATCTCGCGCCTGGGTTACGCCTCCAGCGACTTCACGTTGATGCCCTCGCTCTTCGAGCCCTGCGGTCTGCCCCAGATGGTGGCGCCCATCTACGGCTCGCTCACCATCGCCCACGACACCGGCGGCCTGCACGACACCGTCGAGCTCCTGGACGTGGAGAAGGGCACCGGCAACGGCTTCCCCTTCAAGTACTACGACAGCCAGGGCCTCGCGTGGGCCATCGATCAGGCCATGGCCTTCTACCGTCAGCCCACGGACGTGCGCGAGGCGCAGGTCGCCCGCATCATGAACGAAAGCAAGCAGCGCTTCAACCACGAGCGTTGCGCCGCCGAGTACATCAAGATCTACGAGGAAATGCTCCAGCGCCCCCTCACCGAGCTCTTCGACGGTGAGACCGAGCAGAACCCCTATCACCAGGAGAAGTGACATGGCCGCCCCCCGAACCCGCCTGTTGGACGATCCTTGGCTCGCGCCCTACGCGGACGTGATTGAACACCGCGCCGAACGGGCGCGGGCCCTCGCGGCCCGTCTCACCGGCGGGACCTCGGGATGGCAACCGTTGGCAGACTTCGCCAGCGCCCATGAGTATTACGGTCTCCACCGCACCAAAGATGGCTGGGTCTTCCGTGAATGGGCCCCCCACGCCACCGAAATCTGGTTGGTCGGCGACTTCAACAACTGGGAACGCGAGCTGGCTTACCGTGCCGAGCGCATCCCGGGGCGCGACGTCTTCGAGTGGCGCGGCCCCGCCGATGCAATGAAGCATGGGCAGTTCTACCACCTGGAAGTCTGCTGGGAGGGCGGTCGCGGGGAGCGTATCCCCGCCTACGTCCGCCGCGCCGTGCAGGACCCCAAGAGCGGTCTCTTCGCCGCGCAGGTCTGGGACCCCAAGCCCTACGTCTGGCAGAATGACTTCCGCCGTGACCCCGAGCAGGCGCCCCTGATTTACGAGGCGCACGTGGGCATGGCGCAGGAGACCGAAGGCGTCGGCACCTACGCCGAGTTCGCGGAAAAGATTCTCCCCCGCATCAAGCAGGCCGGCTACAACACGCTCCAGTTGATGGGCATCATGGAGCACCCGTACTACGGCAGCTTCGGTTACCACGTCTCCAACTTCTTCGCCGCCAGCTCCCGCTTCGGCACGCCGGAGGAACTGAAGGCGTTGGTGGACAAGGCGCACGGCATGGGCCTGGCCGTCATCATGGACATCGTCCATTCCCACGCCGTCAAGAACGAGCGCGATGGCCTCTCCCTTTTCGACGGCACGCCGTATCAATACTTCCACGACGGCTCCCGCGGTTGGCACGATGCCTGGGACTCCCGTTGCTTCGACTACGGCAAGACGGACGTCCTCCACTTCCTCCTCTCCAACTGCCGCTTCTGGCTTGATGAGTACCACTTCGACGGCTTCCGCTTCGACGGTGTCACCTCCATGCTCTACCTCCACCATGGCCTGGGCGTGGACTTCTCCAACTATGGGATGTACTTCGACAGCACCGTGGATGAGGATGCCTACACCTACCTCACCCTCGCCAACGCCGTCATCCACACCGTCCGCCCGGATGCCTTGACCGTCGCCGAGGATGTCAGCGGTATGCCCGGCATCGGCGCCCCCATCGCAGAATGTGGCGTCGGCTTCGATTACCGCATGGCCATGGGCGTGCCGGAGTGTTGGTTCAAGCTCGTCCGCGACATCCGCGACGAGGATTGGTCCGTCGGCTTCCTCTGGCACGAACTCACCAACCGCCGCGCAGACGAACGCACCGTCAGCTACGTGGAATCCCACGACCAAGCGCTCGTCGGCGGCAAGTCCTTCATCTTCCAGATGATTGACAAGGAGATGTACTTCTCCATGCACGTGGGGTCGGACAACCTCTACGTGAACCGCGGCATTGCCCTGCACAAGATGGCCCGTCTCGCCACCCTGGGCTGCTGCTGCGCCTACCTCAACTTCATGGGCAACGAGTTCGGCCACCCCGAGTGGATCGACTTCCCCCGCGAAGGCAACAACAACAGCTACCACTACGCCCGCCGCCAGTGGTCTCTCCGCGACGACCCCAAGCTCTACTTCAAGGCCTTGGGCGACTTCGATGAGGCCATGATTCACCTCATCGCCGGCGAGGGCGTCCTCGACGAAGCCACCTACCCCAAGCGTATCTTCGCCAACGATGACGACAAGATCCTCGCCTTCATGCGCGGCGACCTCCTCTTCGTCTTCAACTTCCATGGCGACCACTCCTTCGCGGACTACCCCATCATCGTCCCGCCGGGTGAATACAACCTCGTCCTCGACACTGACGCCAAGGCCTTCGGTGGCTTTGGCCGCATCGCCGAGGATCAGGCCTATCCCCTCTCCACGATTGAGCGGGCCAACGAAGTCTGCTTCGCCATCAACGTCTACATCCCCGCCCGCACCGCGCTGGTCATCCGCCGCACGCCCCCCGCGCCCGGCGCTTCCCTCCCGCCCGAGACCCTCCACCGCCTCGCCACTCACAAACCCGATGCCCCCGAGAAAGGCACCGAACAGTGAGCCGTCCCCTCCTTGTCTCGACGCCAACGGTTGAGGGCCATCCCCCGGCGCGCATTTTCGGATACCTTTCCGCAAACGCCGTCTGGGAAGCCGCCCATCTCGCCGACCGCCGATTCAAGGAAGCCTGGAACAACGGACGCTACGGCGTTTACAAGGCCATCATGGATCAACTGGAGAAGGATGTCCTCCGAGACCTCTCGGAACAAGCCCGTGCGCTCGGCGCCAACGCCATCGTCGGCCTCTCCATCCGCTACGGCACCGCCCCCCTCTTCCAGGGCGCCGGCGGAGTCTTTATGCAGTGCGATGGCGACCGCTGGTACGCCCACGCCGAAGGAACCGCCGTCCTTATCGACGGAATCCCCCCACCCCAACCTTAAGGAGCCCCCTCATGGTCACCGCCATCATCCTCGCCTCAGGCAAAGGCACCCGCATGGGCGCCGGTCTCGACAAATGCTTCCTTTCCCTCGGCCCCCGCCCTGTCGTTGCATGGTCGCTTCTCGCCTTCGAGAAATGCAAGGAGGTCGACCGCATCATCCTCACCGTGCGCAAAGATCAGCTTGCCGCCGCGCGTGGCCTCCAGACCATGTTCGGCATCAGCAAGCTCACCCAGATTGTTGTCGGCGGCACGCGCCGCCAAGATTCCGTCGCTGCGGCCCTCAAGGAAATCGACCCCTGCGACGTCCGCTACATCGTCATCCACGATGCCGCCCGCCCCTGCATTACCCCCGAGCTCATCAGCGAGACGCTCAAATACGCCAAGCGCTTTGGCAGCGGTGTCGCCGCCCACCCCGTCACCGACACCATCAAGGTCGTCGGCAAGGGCATGACCGTCGATTCCACCCCGGACCGCTCCACCCTCTGGGCCGTCCAAACCCCGCAGGCCTTCGCCGCCGACAAGCTCATCCCCGCCTACCTCAAGCTTGCCGCCGACAAGAAGCACGACTATCCTGACGACGCAGCCCTCTTCGAGGCCGCCGGCGGCACCACACGCCTCGTCAAGTGGGAAGAGCCCAACCTCAAAATCACCACGCCCATCGACTTGACCATCGCCGCGGCCATTCTTCGTCTCAACTGAACCGTACCTTATGCCACGCCCCAAACGTTTCGCCATCATCAGTGACATCCACGCCAACATCGAGGCGTTGGATGCCGTCCTCGCCGACGCCAAAGCACAAAAGGTCGACGACTTCCTCTGTCTCGGCGATGTCGTCGGCTACAACGCCGCCCCCGCCGAATGCATCCAACGCATCCGAGAGCTTGGGTGCAAGGTCGTCATGGGCAACCACGACCACTACTGCTCCGACCCCTCCGTCAACCTCGACGACTTCCAGCCCAACGCCGCCAGCGTCATCGAGTGGACCCGTCGCAACCTCAGCGAAGACGACATCCGTTGGCTCCAATCCCTCCCCTACACCGTCACCCTCTTCGGCTTCACCGCCGTCCACTCCACCCTCGACAGCCCCGAGCACTTCCGCTACGCCTTCGATGCCACGGATGCCGCCGATAGTTTCACCGCCCAGCGGTCTCACGTCTGCTTCCACGGCCACACCCACGTCCCTTGCATCTTCTTGCGCGACTCTGTCTCGCGCACCATCCAGAAGTGGGCCCCCGCCGATGGCCTCCTCGACAAGGGCACCTACTTCATCAACGTCGGCTCCGTTGGCCAACCTCGCGATGGCATCCCCAAGGCCTGCTACGTCATCTACGACATCACCAAGCTCAACGCCCCCGCCATCCAATTCCGCCGCGTTGACTACGACATCGAGGCCGCCGTCCGCCGCATTGAGCTCGCCGGCCTCCCGGATCGCCTCATCACTCGCCTCTACACCGGCCAATGACCGCCCCCTCCCCATTCCCCTCTCCAACTCCCACGCACGCCGGCGCGTTCCGTTTTCCTTCCATTCTGACATTCCTGCGCCGCCAGGCGTCCCTTGTGTCCTTTGCAATTTCTAAAAATCCTGGCAGTCCAGCCGGCGACAGCCGGCCACAAATCGGCTCCAATCCGCGAAATCGGCGGTTTCCCATGCTGGCAGTCCAGCGCCGCCAGGCGTCTCTTGTCTCCTTTGCAATTCCTAAAGATCCTGGCAGTCCAGCCGGCGGCAACCGGCCCCTAATCGGCTCCAATCCGCGAAATCGGCGGTTTCCCATTCCGGCAGTCCTGCCGGAGACAGCCGGCCTCCAAACCTCCGTGGGCGCAACGCGTTGCACTCGCCGCGGACAAGCGATGGTCGAGCTTGTCGTCGGCATCATCTGCCTCCTCATCCTCGTTCTCGGCGCCACCACCCTCGCCCAACTTGCCCACCGCCAAATCCGCCTCCGCCACGATGTTCGCGCCGAGGCCGGCCGCGATGCCCTCACCCGTTCCACCGAAGGCTGGGTCAACGATGTCCAAGCCCCCGAGACTCGCTCCCACCCCCTCCACCGCGTCAACGCCCACACCCGCCTCGAGACCTTCTCCCCCGCCCTCCAAAGCCGCCTCCCCTCCAGCAACTACACCCTCGCCGCCCGCGACCTCCCCGATGCCGAGCTCGGCCTCGACACCGTCACCCGCGAAGAACGCGTTCCCCTCGACCAAGGTTTCGTCGACCTCATCTACGACAAAGACTCCGCCCTCCTCCGCGAATCCGTCACCTTCCCCGCCGCCACCGGCCTCTGGGAGTAAAGGGCCATGCGTTTCGCCCCCCTTCGCCTCCTCACTTGGCCCTTTCGCGTGTGTTTCTCCGCGCGCTGGATTGCCTTTGTCCCCATCCTGGCTTTGACGGCGGGAGGGGTAATCAGCATCCCCCTCGCTTGCGCGGCCACGCTGGCATGGGCCAATGGGCCTTTCCATTGGCTCGCCACAGTGGCCGACTGCCTTTGCGGCCTTGCGGTTTACGCCTTCGTGTTTGGCGTGCCATGTTTCGGAGCCTTGATGTTGATTGGGGGCTGTTGGTCTGCCACCGGCAAACGCAATAACCCAGGCGGGTGGAAGGTCGCCATCCTTGGGCCATTGGCCGCCGTCCTGCTCTGGTTCTACGGTCTCTGGCTAATTCTTCTTGCCGCAATCATCACCAATGGAATCATCGAAGAACGCCACCCCGCCTCTTTCACCGACCCAAAAGGAACCCCGACATGCCGCGTTTCGTCCACTTCAACTTCAACGTCCTCGACCTCGACCGTAGCCTTGCCTTCTATAAAGAGGCCCTAGGCCTCGAGCAATGCCGCCACATCGATGCCAAGGATGGCGCCTTCAAGATTGTCTACCTCACCGACCATCAGAGCGATTTCCAGCTCGAGCTCACCTGGCTCCGCGACCGCACCGAACCCTACAACCTCGGCGATGAAGAGTTCCACCTCGCCCTCCGCGCCGAAAACTACGATGCCCTCCACGCCAAACACGCCGCCATGGGCTGCATCTGCTTCGAAAACCCCGACATGGGCATCTACTTCATCAAAGACCCCGACGGCTATTGGATCGAAATCCTCCCCACCCGACACTAACTCACCCTTGGTGTAGGCCCATTACCCCCGCCCAAGCTTCTTGCCCCTGCGCTTGTGGGCCTCCGTCAGCTTTTACCTGCCGCCATCTATAAAGGGCGCTTCGCTACAACGAAGCGCCCATCTTGAACAAACAATTCCTGTTGCTCACCCTGCTTACACCTGCCCAGGAGCGTCTCCGTTCTCCGGTCTCTTTCTCAGTCCCCGAAGAATCTCCTCTGCCGTTGACCGCTTCAAGACCTCGACAAGCTCCTCCAGCTCATCATCCTGCCACTCTCGGCAGTCCTCATCAAATGGGGCCCACCATTCTCTTTTCTCAAGGTCGTTTGTCATGAGCCCTTTATCAGAAAGCGCCTTCCTTACCTTCTCATCAATGCTGTCAACACCAACTTGAACTCGTCGACTCGTTCCGCACAATCTAACAATGAGCCCTTCTGAACCGCAACCTGTGACATTGTCCAAGCGAAGCTCAAGCCACGGCTCACCATAGTAGTGCATCCATTTGTAGATTTTTGCTACATCTCTAAGCTTGTCATAGGTCTTGTACCACCACATGACGCGCTCATCGATACAAACAGCCGATCTAATATTTTCATTCACGTAGACACATCTCAGACCTTTGTATTCTGGGTCAAATCTAGAAGTAATTGCGACAAAAGACGGGTAAATACGCGGGGGTGCGCGATTAGGTGTCCGGAAAATG
>CALXMT010000006.1 GCA_944389545.1 uncultured Kiritimatiellota bacterium
AAGTTCCCTTTCTAGATTAACTTGGCCTCCATTCTCTGTCTCCCAATCACACGTTAAAAAACGTGTGAAAGTCCTTCCTATAGGGGTCTTTGGCCGACCCTATAGTGGTCCGGGGCGACGGATGGAACCGCTGGAAGGGCGTGGAGGGTTTGCCCTGCGGGGCTGACACGAAGGTTCACGAAGAACCACGAAGACACACGAAGACTGCCAGAATAGTTGGGAATCACAAAGGACACCGTGCAGGCGCGAAGCGACAAACCTTCCACGGCTAAGGACACAAAGGGGGCGACGCAGGGGGCGGGCCGTGCGTGCGCGCAAGGCGCACGTCCGGCCCGGGGGCCTGAAGGGGCATGGCGGGCTTCGCACGCCATGCTTTGGTTTTTTGGGAGTCCTCCGGCGCAGCTCCGTCCTATAGGTCCTATACGTCCTATATGTCCTACCGCGCTGTCCTTCTGGCACGTCGCAGACGTGCCGGGGGTGCAGGTGCAATTGGAAGCTTGGAAGCTTAGAGGTTTAGAGGCTTGGAGGAGCCACAGAGGTTGGAGCCTGGGCTGCCGCCCTTGGCGGCGATGAGGCCGCAAGGGGCGCTGACGCGCCCCGGAGAACGGAAAACGGAGAACGGAGAACAGAGCGCGCGCAAGCGCGCGACGGATAGGCCGCTGTACAGGGGATTTGTCCATCGCGCGTTTACGCGCGCTCCTGCATCTCCTGTATCTCCTGCTGGGGCGTCCTTCTGGCACGTCGTAGACGTGCCGGGGGTGCAGGGAGAACTTCTCCCTGCCGGGGCGTGGGGCAGCGCCCCACATTCCAATCAGCCAATCTCCCAATCAGCCAATTCCCTTTTGTGTCCTTTGTGTCCTTTGTGATTTTCAATCCATTCTGGCAGACCTTCACCCTTCGTGCTCCTTCGTGGTTCTTCGTGAATCTTCGTGTCAGCCCCGCAGGGTAAACCTTCCACACTCTCCCAGCGGCTCCATCCGTCGCGCGCTTGCCGCGCGCTCTGTTCTCTGTTCTCTGTTCTCCGGGGCGGCGCTAGCCGCCCCAATTGTGGTATCATTAGTGGCGACTTTGAGAGAAGGAGCAGACCGCGATGACCTGGGGATTTTCCTCGTTTGAGACGCGCTTCCGCTGGGCGGCGGCGCTATGGGCGATTCTGATGACGGTGTGGTGCATGAGCCCGCTGCCGTGGCAGGCACGCGTCATTGGCGGTTTGGTGTGGGTGGCCATCACGATCGGCGTTTCGCTGCGCTTCTCCTGGTGGCGTCCGCGGTTGCCGCGCGAGGTGCCCATCTGCCTGGTGGCGGGGGTCGACGTCGCGCTGTTGGAGCCGCTTGTGCGCAACCTCTTGGCCGCCGGTTACCGTTTTCAGACCGTGGGCGAGGCGTTGGAATCCCCCGTGCGCAAGGCCGTGGTGCTGACCTTCGACGGCGGCACGCGCGACCACTTCACCATTCTGCTTCCCTTCCTGCGCCGGATGGGCGTGAAGGCCACTTGCTTCGTCTCCGACAGCGGCATGCGCGACGCCGAGCACCTCAAGCCCATGGAGATGCAGGAGATGGTCCGCTCCGGACTCATCGAGCTCGGCGGCTGGCTGGATACCGCGGCGGACGACTCCGCGGCCCTGCGGCAGGCCGTCGTGCGCGGACGCCGCTGGCTGACCGGCGTCACGGGGCGTCTGCCCATGGCCTTTGCCTACGCGCCCGGCCCCCATGCCGAGGCCCTTGCCCAAGCGGCGCAGGAGGCCCATTACCGTCTGGCCCTCACCGAGGGCACGGGGCGGCCGCGACCCTTTGCCAAGGTCCCCTTTGCGGTGACATGCCGCCGCATTCCCGCCGGTCTGCGTCCGTGGCAGGCCTATCTTCTGGCGACGCGGGGGCGCTACCGGTGGTAAGGCGGGCGCTGAACTTCTGCGCGGCGGTCGCCGTCGCGGCGGTGGTGGGGTGCGAACGCCCCTCCGTGGAGGTACCCGCGAACCCTGATACGCCGCTGGAATCCGACGTGGTCGCCGCGGTGGACGAGGTCGCGTTGACCTGGGGCGAATTGACGCGGATGGCCCCGGAGGGCGCCTTTGAGGCGCGCCGGCAAGTCATCGAACGCTTCATCTTCACGACCCTGCTCGTCAAGGAGGCGCAGGCCCACGGCATTGTCTTGGACGATGCCGCGTGGCGTGACTTCTCCGCTCAGTTTGCCGATGCGACCGGCCTCACCCCGGAGGCTTATGCCCAGGCCCATGGCGGCGAGGGGACGCTGGCGGCCCTTCGGGCGGAGGCGTTGGGGTGGCTCTTCCTCGACCGCGTCGTCTACCGGGGCCTCGCCGTCCCCGAGGAGGACTTGGCCGCAGACCGCGCCCGGGTCGCCGCCGAGGCGGCGGAGGCCCGCCGCAGGATGGAGGGCTTCCAGACGCAGGTGGCCCTCGGCGCGGACTTCGAGGCCCTGGTGCGCGAGCACTCCGGCGTCACCGCCCCCATCCGCGTCTCCCTGGGGGAGATGGAGGCCAGCTGGCCGCCGGAATTGGTGCTCCGCGTGACGGGCATCCCCGTCGGCGCCGTGACGGACATCGTCGAGCTCCCCGGGATGCTGGCCATGTATCAGGTGGCGGCGCGCGAGGGCGAGGACTTCACGTTGCGCGTCTTGGCGCTGCCCCTGCCGACGCCCAACGAGGCGTTGGACGACTACCTGCTCCTCTGGCGCCGCGAGGAGGCCTACTGGGCCTGGTTCGAGGAGGCGTGCCATCGGCACCGCGTCCGTTGCCCACTCTTCCCGGACCTTGCCCCCGCGCAGTGAGCAGGCCCCCGATCGGGGGCCTTTTTTTGTGCCCTCGCCACCTTTCGGCGTGGATGCGCGCGGCGGGGTCGATGGCCCAACGCACAGGCTCTCACATCCCGCACCGGGCGCCCGCCAAACCGCGCGAGGAAGGTGCCGAATGGCCGCGGGGAACCGCCCCCCGCCAACCCCCAAGGGTTCGCCCGCGCACCCTATAAGGGGCGCGTCCCGGGCCTTATAGGGTTCGCCCAAGAACCCTCAAGGGTTTCGCTTCCCCTGGGGCGGGGCGCATGGGCCGCCAAAGGGCGCGACGCAAAAAAAAGCCTTGACAAGAAGGGGGGGGGGTGGTACATTTGTGGCATTCCTTACCTAATTGAAAGGGTGCGAGATGAGAATCCGATTGGCTTGTTTGGGCATTTTGTGCGCGTTTGGCTTCGCCGGAGCCGTGTCGCTGGATTGGACGACCTCGGGCTGGACGGGGGTTGGCGGGGACGGCCATGGCATCACCGCCGATTCGGCCTTTGGCCTGAATGGCAACAATTATGGGACGTTCGTGCTCGTCGGCTCGCTGAAGAGCGCGAGCGCTTACCAGTGGGTCACGGAGGTGTGGGGGCGGAACGCCTACGGTGATATGCAGAATTACGTGGCGGTCGGCATCGATAACAGCGGCAATTGGGCGATTCGGAACAACCTAGGCTGGGACAACGCCACCGTCACGACGATAAACACCGTGGCGGCGACGGCCGGGGCGTATGTGATTGGCTTCTCCATGGTGAACGAGGAGGGCACGGCCACCGTCACCGTCTCCGTCAACGGCACCGAAATCGCGACGATTGCCGGCGGCCTCACCGGCACCACCGGCATCGTGCAGATGAAGTGGGCGGATGCCTACGTGGATCCCGAGAAGGCAGGGGTCGTGGTGGGGGATTCGTCCGACTGCGCGCTTTCCGCCGAGGACATCGCGGCGCTTCCCGAGCCGACGGCGCTGGCGTTGCTGGCGCTCGGCGTGGCCGGGTTGGCGCTCCGCCGCCGCGCGTGAGAGGCGTTGCCCGGAAGACGCGCCCCCGGCCCGCGGGCCGGGGGTTTGTTTTTTGCTATGTGGCGGGTTTATAATTTGGTAAACTGTAGGCATGGAAGGGATCGTACATTTCAGGGCCGCGTTGTGCGCGGTGGTTTGGGCGGGCATAGGCATGGCCGCGGAGCGGAGCGACGCGCCGGACTTCGAGATTGTCGCGCCGCGCTGCGAGGCGACCGACTGGGACCAGGCCGCCGAACTGAACGCCTATGTGGGGAAGAAAGACTTGCGCGGCTATGTGGATGGCGCGGGCAGGTCGGGCTTCGACGACGCGGTCTGCGGCTGCGACCCCTTGGCGTGGGGGCAGGTGCTGGTCTATCATGCGCTCAACCACAAAGTCCCCGCGCAGGGCTGGGAGCCGACCCTCTTCGAGGGTTCCGTGGGCTATGGCTCGGAGAACGTGCCGCGCGCCTCCTGGCCGGGTAAGTACGACTGGGTGGCGGTGCGCGACAAAAAGACGCTCGACGCGGAGGGCGGCCTGAAGGACATCCCCGTCGCGCGGCTGATGTGGAACCTCGGTCTCCTCGGGAAGGTGAACTACCAATCCAAACTGGGGGCGGCGGGGACCATCAAGGTCGAGGACTTCAAGGCTTACTGCGGCTTCGCGGACGGCGCGATGTACAGCAAAATCCAACGGAGCGGCGCAATGGTGCCCTATTGGCCCGACCTGATGCGCCGCCTCCTGCGCGTGGGGGCGCAGGCCGAGGCGCCGACGGTGCTTCAGATCAACGGGCACATGGTCGTGGTGGACGGCTGGGGCGTGGACGCCGACGGCAAGGAGTGGTTCCACGTGGACAAGGGCTACGGCAGCGCCAGCGGGCGCTGGTGGGATCTGGATCAACTGGTCACTGAGGGTTTCGCCTTCTACCCCAACGTCTTCCCGACCGACCTCGGGGGCGTCATCGTCGGGCGCGTGGCGACTGACGGTGCGGTGCCCGTCCCCGACGCAACGGTGACCTTGTCCACGGCGGACGGCAAGATTAAGGACACCGCCACCACGGACGCGAACGGCTGCTACGTCTTCACCGACCTGCCCAAACCCTCCGCCGACGCGGTGGTCGACCCCGCCGTGCCCTATCCCGTCGACCGCTATATCCTCTCCGTTCAGGTCGAGGGCTACGCCGACGCCCCCGCGCAGACCGTCACGGTCGAAAGCCACGTGGACGAGCCGACGCGCGCGGCCAAGCAGGCCGCCTGGGACGAGGCGCACAAGGGCGACAAGCCCGGGGAGGGCGAGGCTGCCTTCTTCGAGCTGGCCTACGCCGGCGCCGTCGCGGACTTCATGCTGACGCCCAACGCCATCTTCGTGACCGCCAAGGGCGACGGCGACGGGCGCTCCTGGGAGACCGCGGCCTCGCTCAAGGATGCGCTGGAACAGGCCGACGTCGTCCACCCCATCTACCTGGCCGCCGGCGATTACGCCCTCGGCGAGACGCTGGAGATCCCCGTCGGCCTCACCCTCCAAGGCGGCTACGACCCCACCACGGGGGCGCGCGACCCCCTGAACCGCCCCACGCGCCTGACCTTCGCCGGCGGCGCGCACCTCGATATCGGGAGCGACGCCACCCTCGACGGCCTCTGGCTTGAGGGCGCGGGGGCCGCCGACAGCCTGGTCACCTCCAGCGGCACGGGCGGGAGGCCCACCCTGCGCGGCTGCGTCCTCCAGGGTGGCAAAAACGGCAAGGCCGCTTCCTTCTGCGTGCTCGTCTGCTGCCTCTTCCCGGATACAAACGCCACCCTTCAGGGGTGCGAGCGGACGCATTGCACCTTCGCGGGGACGCTTCCGATGGATGCCTGGTACTTGGATTTCGGCGGCCACCGTGCCGAGGTCGGGACGGCATGGCGCCCCGACGCCGAGGATCGTTGCGACGGGCAAGGCCACACCTGCCCGGAGACGGGCCTCGACGGCCGCCCGCTCGGCGGGCTCCGCGGAGCCCTCGGCCCTTCCCGTCCCGGTTACCGTCTTCGTTTCCGCTGACGTATTTCCGGGGTCCCGCGCGCATCCGTGGCGTCCCCCGCGTGGGGAAAGGGGCATCGTCAGTCGGTGCGCCACTTTGGGGGTGGGGTGTTTCCTTTTGGGGCATTGAGGTGCATTGTGCGTTTCCCTCCCTTGTGGGTCGGGTGGGGCAGGGTTGCCCGGGGGGTGGGGATTTGGTAGACTGTTGGCATTATGGCGACGTTTGGTTACGTGGCATTGAACAGGCAACGGGCGAAGGTGTCGGGGGCGATCGAGGCCGCCGACCGCCGGGGTGCGCTCGCGTCGCTGAAGGGGCAGGGGTTGACGCCGCTCTCCATCACGGAAGAGCAGGGGGCGAAAAAGGCGGCGAAGCAGGAAGCCTCGTTCTGGAAACTTTCCTCGGGTCCGGCGAAGAAGATGAAGCCCGGCGAGGTGTTGCTTTTCACCTCCGAGCTGGCGGACCTGATTGAGGCGGGCATGACGTTGGGCGCGGCGCTGAACTCCCTGGCGAACCAGGGCGACCCGAACAGCGGCATCTGCGTGGTCGCGGCGGATTTGCGCGACCGAATCATGCGCGGCGAGGCCTTCTCGGACGCGGTGGAGGCGCACCCGGACACCTTCCCGGCGATTTATGGCAACATGGTGCGCGCGGGCGAGGCCTCGGGCGCGATGGTGGAGGTGTTGCGGCGTCTGGGCGAGCACTACGAACGCAATCAGTCGATGCGGAGCAAGATTGTCTCGGCGCTGACCTATCCGTGCATCGTGTTGGGTATGGGCGTGCTGGCGGTGATCTTCGCGATGGTCAAGATTGTGCCGCAGTTCACGGAACTCTTTTCGAGCATGGGCAAGGAACTGCCCCTGCCGACGCGGATGCTGATGGGGATGAGCGAAGGGCTCATCAAGTATGGCGTCTTTATCGGCATCGGGCTGGTCTTCGGCGTCATCGCCCTGCGCAAGTGGTGCAAGGGCGCGGGGCGCACGCGGTGGGACCGCTTCAAGCTGCGGGTGCCGTTGGTGAAGGGCCTGGTGGCGAGCGGGGCCTACGCGTCGCTGGCCTATACGTTGCAGACGCTCTTGGCCAACGGCGTGAACGTGCTTCAGGCGCTGCGCATCTCCGAGGAGACCTGCGGCAACGCCGTGATCGAGGCCGAGTTGCGCAAGGCCCGCGAACGCGTGACCGACGGCACCACCATCTCCGGTCCGCTGGCGCAGAGCGGCGTCTTCCCGCGCTTGATGACCGACATGATGGCCCTGGGCGAGCAGACGGGCAACCTGCCCGGCGCCCTCGGCCGCATCGGCAAGCGTTACGAGGCCGAGCTCAACCGCAACATCAAGATTTTCACTACCGCCTTGGAGCCCATCCTGATTCTCTTGGTGGCGCTGGTGGTGGGTTTCGTGGCCATCGCCATCCTCTCGGCGGTCTTCTCCGCCACCTCGGCGATGGGCCAAGCTTAACTTGAAGGAAAGGGACACAACATGAAGGTCAAGAACCGCAAACTCCGCCGCGCAGGCTTCACCCTGGTGGAACTCCTGCTCGTGATCACCATTCTGGGCATCCTCGGCACCGTGGTGGTGATGAACTTTGGTGACGTGGGCGGCGATGCCCGCAAGGAAACCACGCGCCAGTCCATCCTGGCCATCGATCAGGCCGTGGTCCTCTATAACACCAAAGTGGGGAAGATGCCGAAGGACATCAGCGACCTCACCACGCCGATCAACGATGGCGACCAGGGCCTGCTGAAGGCCAAAGACGTCAACGATGCCTGGGGCAATGCCTTTGAGTACAAGGTCGACGGCAAGAAGTACACCATCCGCTCCGCCGGTCCCGACGGCCAGATGAACACCGAGGACGACATCACGAACTGAGGCGCCATGACGCTGGACGACACCATCGAAATCGCCATCGAGGGCGAGGCGCAAGAGCGCGTCGTGGACTACGGCACGCCGTTGGGGGACCTTCTGCCGAAGGAGGTGGGAGGCCTGCCTGTGCTGGCGGCCTTGGCGAACAATGACGTGGTGCCGTTGGACGCGCCGGCCATCGTGGACTTGCGGGTGCGCCCGCTGACGTTGGCCGACGAGGAGGGGTGGCAGGTCTATCGCCGGACGCTCTGTTTCCTCTTGGCCGCGGTGTTGCACGCGGAGTTTCCGGGGACCGATTGTCGGGTGCGGCAGAGTTTCGGCCACAATGCGCTCTTCTGGACGTGGGACGTGCCGCACGCGGAGCGCGAGGCGAAGGTGGCGGCGTTGCGCGGGCGCCTGGCGGCGCTCGTGGCGCGCGACGCGCCCATCAACCATCGCGTGGTGGGCTACGAACAGATGCTCCAGGGGTTCCGCGAGCATGGGCAGGAAGATAAGGCGATGCTGTTGGAGCACCGCAATCCGCCCTATTTGGGGATGGCCGTCTGCGAGGAGTTTTACGATCTGCCGCAGGGGGTGCTGGCCACGCACACGGGCGTCATCCGACTCTTCGATATTGTGCCGTTGCGGGATGGCTTCGTGCTGGAGTTCCCGGGCTTCCAGACGCCCACGGAGCTCGACCCGATGCCGCCCTACGACTTCCTCTTCGAGGTCTACGCCGAACATCTGCGCTGGGGCGAGATCATCGGCATCCGCAACGCGGGCGAGTTGAACGCCGCCATCGCCGACGGCTCGGTGGCGGATGTCATCAACACGGTGGAGGCCCTGCACGAGAAGCGTCTCTCCGGTTTCGCCGACCGTATCGCGGCGCGGGTGCCGCGGCCGCATGTGGTGTTGGTGGCCGGACCGAGCTCGGCGGGCAAGACCACCTTCGCCATGCGCCTCTGCACGCACCTGCGCGTCTTGGGGTTGCGGCCGACCTTGCTCTCCACGGACAACTACTTTGTGGGGGACAAGCGCAACCCGCGCGACGAAAACGGGAATCTGGACTACGAGTGCCTGCAGGCTGTGGACGTGCCGCGCCTGAACGCCGATTTGCTGAAGCTGATCCGGGGCGAGACCATCCCCTTGCGCAAGTTCAACTTCCGCGAGCACGAAGGCTACGATTCCGACGAGACGGTTTCGCTGGATTCGCAGCTGGGCGTGCTCGTCATCGAGGGCATCCATGCGTTGAACCCCGAGCTGACCCCGGAGATCCCGCGCGAGGAGAAGTTCCTCATCTACGTCAACGTCCTCACCCAGGTCTCCATCGACAGCCACAACCGCGTCTCGACCCTCGACAACCGCCTCCTCCGCCGCATGGTGCGCGACGGGCAGTTCCGCGGGCGCAGTCCCCTGGAGACGCTCCGCCTGTGGCCCAGCGTGCGCGCCGGCGAGGAAAAGTGGGTCTTCCCCTTCCAGCATTACGCCGACGCCGTCTTCAACACCGCGCTGGACTACGAAATCCCCGTGCTGAAGACTTTGGCGCGCCCCTTGCTCAACAAAATCAAGCCCCATCATCCGGAGTATGTCGTGGCCCGGCGCCTCTCCTGCTTCCTGCAGAACTTCGCCTCCATGCCGATGGCCGACGTCCCCACCAACTCCATTTTGCGCGAATATCTCGGCGCCTCGCGCCTGCGCTATAAGTAAAGGAATCTCCCCATGGCAGACCCTATCATCGGACGTTTGGTGGCCGGCGAGGAATCGCAGGTCCGCCGCGCCTATGAGCGGTTCGAGGCCCAGCCCGTCACCGAGCAGCGCCTCACCGAAAACAAGTGCCCCTATGGCGAGCAGGAGACCACCCTCGCGGGCGAGGCCAGCGCCGAGGGCGTCGGCACCTTCGAGCGCAAGCGCCGCCCCGTCCTCACCTTCGGCCCCTCGCACATCCGCGGCTGGTGGATCCACCGCAACGACCTCCGCGAGCAGCTCGACGTCAAGGTCTCCGTTCGCAACGTGTGGACCAGCGCCCGCAACATCGTGCTGCGCGCCGGCTCCCCGCACAACTACCTGCGCATGGTCGAGCACATCGTCGCCTTGCGCCTGGGGCTAGGCGTCGACAACGTGCGCCTCTCCATCGCCGGCGGCGACCCGCCCCTCTTCGACCGCTCCAGCCTCGACCTGGTGGAGGCCATCGACCGCGCCAAGATCGTCCCCACCGGCGCGCCCGCCCGCTATGTCACCGTCCGCGAGCCTGTCACCATCGGCGGCACGCGCGGCGACTTCGTCACCCTGCTCCCCGCCGAGCCCGGCGACCGCCGCCTGCGCCTGGACGTCGCCATCTCCTGGGACACCGTCATCGGCGACCAGCGCCTGCAGGTCGACCTCACGCCCGAGACCTTCACCCGCGGCGCCGGCGCCCGCACCAACGCCACCCAGACGCAGTACGTCCTGTCCAAGACCATCGGCCGCCTCTTCGCCGAGACGCGCAACATGGGCTACACCCCCGCCAACATCCTCATCCACGGCAAGAAGGGCTTCATCACCCCGCCGCGCCCGGAGTTCGACCTTGGCGAGGGCCGCAGCTGCGAGCCCGTCTGGCACCGCACCATGCTCGACCTGGTCGCCGCCATCGCCCTCATCGACCGCGGCCGTTTCGTCGGCACCGTCAAGTCCTACCGCGCCGGCCACACGCTTGATGTCCGTCTCATGACCCTCCTCTACATGCTTGACCTGCTGGAGCCCCTCCCATGAAAACCGTTCTCTTCTGGGGCCGCTTTGGGCCCGAATACTCCCGCAACCGCGTCTACATCTCCCTCTTCAAGGAGCTGGGGTGGGACGTCCGCCTCTTCATGGTCAAATACTGTTGCGCCTTCGGCGACGGCGAGTGGCGTTTGCGCGGCGACAAATCCGTCAAGCCCGACCTCGTCTGGGTCCCCGTTTGCCGCCAGCGCGACGCCGCCGCCGCCACCCGCTGGGCCCACAAGCGCGGCATCCCCGTCGTCTTCGACCCCATGATTTCCTACTGGGACAAGAAGGTGCTCGAGCAGGGCAAGTGGCGCGCCGAGGAAGGCCGCGCCAAGCGCCTCCTCGCCTGGGAGACCAAGCTCTTCAACGGCGTCGACCGCCTCCTCTGCGACACCTCCTGCCACGCCGACTTCTTCCACGCCCACATGGGCGTCCCCCGCGAGAAACTGCGCGTCCTCTTCACCGGCACCGACGAAACCGTCTTCAAGCCCGCCGACCGCCCCGAGGACGACCCGCCGCACGACCCCAAGGCGCCCCTCCGCATTCTCTATCACGGCGCCTATCTCCCCCTCCACGGCACCGAGTACATCGTCGAGGCCGCCCGCCGCACCCAGGGACTCAACATCCACTGGGACTTCCTCGGCTGGGGCGCTTACAAGGCCGCCACCGAGGAGAAGGCCAAGGGCATCTCCAACATCACCTTCCTCGAGCGCGTCCCCTACGTCGAGGTCCCCCGCGTCATCCGCACCGCAGACATCGTCCTGGGCGTCTTCGGCACCACCGAGAAGGCCTCGCGCGTCATCGGCAACAAGGTCTACGAAGCCATGGCCTGCTGCCGCCCCGTCATCAACGAGTTCTGCACCGGCTATCCCCCCGAGGCCAAGGACTGCCCCGCCATCACCTTCGTGCCCCCCGGCGACCCCCAGGCCATCGTCGATGCCGTCCTCCCCTGGATCGACCGCCGCGACGAACTCTTCGCCCTGCGCAAGACCGCCCGTGACTTCTTCGAGCGCCACCTCTCCATGGCCGTCATCAAGCAACAGCTCGCCGACATCCTCGCCGACCTCGGCCTCTGACAAGAGAAGTTTGGAAGCTTGGGCGCTGACGCGCCCTGAGGAAGTTTGGAAGCTTAGAGGTTTAGAGGCTTGGAGGAGCCCCGGAGGTTGAAGCCCGGCCCGCCGCCCCCGGCGGCGATGAAGCCGGTCCCTGCAAAGACGGCGAGGGGGAACCGCAGATTTCGCGGATTTGTTGCAGATTAAGGGCGTGCTAGCGCACGCAGGACTGCCAGTGTGGGGAAACGCAGATGTTTCTTCGCTTCGCTCGAAAGACCTTCGGTAGTTCACAGATTTTGGTAGATTAAGGGCGTGCTAGCGCACGCAGGACGCATAAGTGGAAGTTTGGAGGCTTGGAAGCTTGGCAATATCCCACCCCTCTCACTCCGTCGCCCCGCAGGGGCGTCCGTTCTCCGTTCTCCGTTCTCCGTTTTCCAAGGAATAAGACCATGAAACTACACTTCCTCCTCCCCTGCATTGCACTTCTAACCGGCTGTGCCACCGAGCGGCTTGTCTTCTCCGAAGAGTTCGACAAGCCCGGTTTGCCCGATCCCGCCACCTGGCGCTACGAAGAAGGCTGGGTCCGCAACCAAGAGGCCCAGTGGTACTCCAAGGCCGACCCCGCCAACACCTGGATTGAGGACGGCACCCTGCGCATCACCGCGCGCGAACTCGAGGAGCCCCGCCCTAATCCCGCCGAGAATCCCGCCGGCCCCGGCCGCCCTTGGGGCCCCGCCCGCGACGCCATCCGTTACACCTCCGGTTCCATCGACACCAAGGGCCGCTTCGCCTTCCAGTACGGTCGCGTCGAGGTCCGTGCCCGCCTCGCCCACGGTCAAGGCGCCTGGCCCGCCATCTGGACCCTCGGCGTCTGGGGCAATCACCCCGCCTGCGGCGAGATCGACATCATGGAATACGTCTGGTCCTCCCGCGACCGCGTCTGGTCCACGCTCCACTTCCCAGGCCGCTACGATGTCCCCGCCAACGAGCGCTCCGGCGCCTACGCCGGACCCGAGGTCCAGGACAACGCGTTCCACCTCTACGGCATGGAGTGGGACGCCGAGCAAATCACCTTCACCTTCGATGGCAAGCCCTTCTACACCTTCGCCCTCGACCGCGTCAATCAGCCCGACGGCACCAACCCCTTCCGCCAGCCCCACTACATCAAGCTCAACCTCGCCCTCGGCACCGAGCAGAACTGGGGCGGCAAGCTTGACCCCGCCATCCTCCCCCAGACCTTCGAAGTCGACTACGTCCGCGTCTACCAGTGAGATAGAAGTTTGGAAGTTTAGAAGCTTGGAAGCCTTAGAGGAGCCCCAGAGGTTGAAGCCCGGACTGCCGCCTCCGGCGGCGATGAGACCGAACGCTGCGCGGCAAGGGACGCTGTCGCGCCCCGGAGAACGGAGCGTGCAGGCCCAAAGGGCCAAACTTTCCACAGCCACAGAACACAGAGAACAGAACGCGCGCAAGTGCGCGACGAATAGACCTTAGTACAGCGCTCTCGTTCGTCGCCCCGCAGGGGCGCTCCTGCATCTCCTGCACCTCCTGAATCTCCTGTGCGCCGCCTATTGGCACGTTGCAGACGTGCCTGCGGGTGCAGGGGCAATTGGAAGCTTGGAAGTTTAGAGGCTTGGAGGCTTGGCTATTTTACCCACGCCCCATCTGTCGCCCCGCAGGGGCGCTCTCTGTTCACTGTTTTCTGTTCTCTGTTCTCTAGGGCGCGTTAGCGTCCCTCCCCTGCCGGGGTGTGGGGCAGTGCCCCACACCCTTTTCCAATCAGCTAATCAGCAAAAATCCCCTTTGTGTCCTTTGCGAATCTTTGTGCCTTTGTGGGTGCCCGCGCAGCGCAATTCATTCTGGCTGTCCTGCCGGCGGTAGCCGGCCCCAAATCTGCTCTAATCTGTGAAATCTGCGGTTCCCCCACGCTGGCAGTCTTCGTGTGCCTTCGTGGCCCTTCGTGGTACTTCGTGTCAGCCCCGCAGGGTAAATCTTCCACCCTCTCCCAGCGCCTGGCTGTGTTCCTCAGTCGCCACCTCATGGACTGAGTTGAATAGCGCTGTCGCGGGGGCGTGTCTATGCTACAATAGAGATGCTATGAAAAAGATTGTACCCTTGCTTGCCATCGCGGCGCTCCTCTCCGGTTGCGCCACCGTCTCCTACCAGACCGCCACGCCCCTCCCGGGCGAGACGCTCTCCGTCCACCAGACCCTCTCGAAGTATGAGGGCACGGTGGACATGCCTTGCCGCTTCCGCACCGCGCAGTGCCCCAACCAGTGCGACCACGGCGGCAAGTACGCCAAGTTCACAGTCGTTGAGTACACCGGCTACGAGAAGCCCGGGAAGTACGGCGACGAGAAGCAGGCCGAGTTCCTCGTCCGCATCGCCCACAAGGACGGCACGCCCGACACGGAGACCCCCGAGGCCCTCCGCAAGGTCATCGACACGCTTGAGCCCGGCCAGGTCGTTGGCCTGGATTGGACCCACGTCTACGTGACCCAGGGCGGCGTCAGTGCCCCCGAGCGCATCGTCACCCGCCTGGCGGAATGAGCGCCGCGCCCCTCAAGATCATGATTGCCGCCGGGGAAGTCTCCGGCGACATGTACGGCGGCGCCCTCATCCGCGCCCTGCGCGAGCGCTTCCCCGGCCGCGAACTCGACGTTCGTGGCATGGGGGGCGACGCGCTCCGCGCCGAGGGCGCCCAACTCCTCTACCACACCGATGCCCTCGCCGCCATGGGCGTCATCGAGGTCGTCGCCAAGATTCGCTTCTACAAACGCGTCTTGGCTGACATGGTCGCGCTGGCCGCCGAGTGGCGCCCCGACCTGCTCATCACCCTCGACTACTACTCCTTCAACATCGCCTTGGCCGAGCGCGTCAAGGCCCTGGGCATCCGCACCGCCCACTACATCTCCCCCAAGGTCTGGGTCTGGCGCCGCGGCCGCGTCAAACGCATTGCCCGCGCCTTCGACCTGCTCCTCTGCATCTTCCCCTTCGAGCCCGCGCTCTACGCGCCCACCGGCCTCCGCGCCGTCTACGTCGGCCACCCCCTCGTGGAACAGGCCGCCGCCACTCGCGCCGAGCCGCCGCCCGAACTGCCGTGGGGTGGGGGACGCCGCATCGCCATCCTGCCCGGCAGCCGCGCCGGCGAAATCCGCGCACTTCTGCCCACCTTCCTGGAGGCCGCCCGTCGCGTTCAGACCGAACTGGGCGGCGACTGCTCCTTTATCCTGCCCGCGCCCACCCCCAAGATGCGCGCCCTCGCCGAGAGTATCCTCGCCAAGCACCCCGCGCCCGACCGCCTGACGGTGGTCGATGGCCGTGCCCGCCACGTCATGGCCCAGGCCGACTGCGCCATGATCGCCAGCGGCACCGCCACCCTCGAGGCCTGCTTGATGGATTGCCCCGCGCTCTTGGCCTACCGCGTCAGCCTCCCCACCGAGTTGCTTGCCCGCCTCATCACCCTCAAGGCCGCCTTCCGCTACGCCGGACTCGTCAACATCGTTGCCAACCGCCTTGTGATGCCCGAGCTGCTCCAGCGCGACTGCAACCCCGCCAACGCCGCCCGCATCACCCTCGACTATCTCCGCGACACCCCCGCCCGCCGCGACCTCCTCGCCGCCTACGCCGAGGTCCGCGACCGCCTGGGTCCCCCCGGCGCCACCGCCCGCGCCGCCGCCGCCCTCGCCGAGCTACTGTAGTTTCCACGAAGACACCAAAGGACGCAAGGGCCTGGGCACTTCACCGTTCGGCCTGCGGGCCTCACTACCGTGCCCATCCCTTGCGTCTCTTCGTTTTCCTGGAAGACGCACTCAATCGATGCGTAGGCCCCCTAGAACGGCGGCTGATGTCACCCTCCACAATGCTCCACCCGTCGCCCCACAGGGGCGCTCTGTTCTCCGTTCTCTGTTCTCCGTTCTCCGGGGCGCGTCAGCGCCCTTTGCCGCGCAGTGTCCGGTTTCATCGCCGCTAACGGCGAGCGCTGAAAAGCAAGCGCCCACCGGGGACGGCAGGCGCTCTAGAAGGCAGGTGACACCACTGTTAACTCGTGGCTCTACTGGCCCAGGCGTTCATGAGGTTAGTCCCAGGCAGTTGCCGCCAGCACGGTTAGTATCCCACAACCTCGAACGGAACGCAAGCTACGACGACAAAAAACCACCGTCTGCGTGCGCAGGGGTGGCAACTGAGAACAAGGCAATGGGTGACGGCGCGACTTGCTAGTGGACGATTTTCCGGGGCTTCCCCTTGCGGTTCTTTCACGTGGACGGCCGCAACCGGCCTCGCTACTTCCCGGCACCGCTACACCATGCAGCCCTCAGACCCTAGTCCGCATGGGGAGCCATTGCCTTGAACGCCTCATAGTATCCCACAAACTCGAACGGAACGCAAACCTATGGAACGCGAAGTGAAAAAAGTGGGCGGCATCCTCATGGATACCGCCCGATAAAAGGCAAGGGATTGGGGCTGACCATCTTGTGGGGGTTCCCCCCTGTCCAGGTTCCCAACCTCGCGCTTCCGCGACACGTATTGATTAGACGCAGAAGGTTGCCTGCCAGTACCCATACTATTCCACAATCCCGAAAGAAACGCAAGCCATGCAGTAGCAATACTGTTCGTGGAAAATGGAGACCGCAAAGATACAAATCTTGCAGGAAAGGTGTGGCGCTAACGCCGGGCGCACGGTCGTATGCCCTCCCGCGCCCACTTTCTTGCGCGTGAGTGACATGAAAGGCGGCCCAAGCGCGAAGACGATGGGCGGGAGGGCGCGATCAGTGGGCGTTTAGCCCGCAAAGCGACCGGCGTTAGCCCATCTGGTTTCGCGCGCACTCGCGTCTTTGCGAGAAGACTTCCCCGGCCCTTGTCGAGTCACGAGCGGACTAGGCTCGCGTGTCGTGCTGGGCATTGGATAGGCGGTCAAGATGGGCTTGCGCGTCCGCATCGCCTTGCTCTGCCGCTTTGCGGTACCACTTGATGGCCTCTTGAATCGATTGCTTCACGCCGCGTCCTTTTTCGTACGCCTCGCCGAGATTGCACTGTGCGATCGCATTCCCGCGCTCTGCAGCCTTGCGATACCACTTGGCGGCCTCTTTGTATGATTGTTTGACCCCGCGTCCTTCCTCATACATACAGCCCAAATTGCAGAGCGCATAGACGTGCCCCAACGCAATCGCTTTCCGATACAGCCTGACAGCCTCGGCATCCGACTGTTCCACCCCGTGCCCTTCCGCATACATGAGGGCCAAATTGTAGAGCGCACCCGCATGGTCTTGCTCAATTGCCTTGCGATACCAGGCAACCGCCTGCTCGTAGGACTGCTCCACGCCGTGCCCATGGCTATACATCACGCCGAGATTGGCTTGCGCGTCCGCATCCCCTTGCTTGGCCGCTTTGCGGTACCATTTGACGGCTTCTGTGTATGATTGCTTCACGCCGCGACCGGTCTCATAAGACACGCCCAGAGCATTTTGCGCAGTCGCCTGACCTTGCTCTGCCGCCTTGCGAAACCACTTGACGGCTTCTGTGTACGATTGCTCCACGCCGTGCCCTTGTTCATACATCATGCCGAGATTGGTTTGTGCATCGGTATCCTCTTGTTTGACCGCCTTGCGAAACCACTTGACGGCTTCCGTGTACGATTGCTCCACACCACGCCCCGTTTTATAGAGCAGCCCCATCATATTCTGTGCATACGCATAGCGCCGACTGGCCGCTTTGCGGAACCACTTTGCGGCCTCCACGTCCGACTGCGCCACGCCGCGCCCCTCCCGGTATTTCCAGGCAAGCACGTATTGTGCGTTCTCAAATCCTCCTTTTGCCGCTTTCAGATAGCATCGAAAAGCCTTGACGTCCGATTGCTCCACCCCGCGGCCTTTCTCGAATCGCTCTGCCAGTTTGAGTTGTGTATACGCATTGCCATGTCTTGCCGCTTTGTGAAACCACTTCTCGGCCTCTGCGTCTGACTGCTCCACGCCGCGCCCTGCTTCATAACGCTCGCCAAGCTCATATTGCGCGCCTGCGTGTCCTTGCTCGGCCGCTTTAAGGAACCACTTGAGTGCCTCAGCATCCGCTTCCGCGTCGTCATTAGAAGCATAGTAGGAGCCAAGAAGGAATTGCGCGTCCTCATGCCCTTGTTCCGCCGCTTTGTGATATAACCCGATGCAATCAACACAATCTGAGACGGGATAGAGTTCATGGAGCCAGGCGAGATTGAATTGCGCGTCCGCATAGCCCTGTTCAGCCGCTTTCCGGTACCACTTGTTGGCCGTTTCATATGACTGTCTTACGCCATGTCCAGCCTGATACAGCACGCCCAGCTCGTTTTGCGCGGTCGCCTCGCCTTGTGTGGCCGCTTTGCGAAACAACTGTGCCGCCTTTGTGTAAGACTTCGTCACGCCCACTCCGTTTGCATAAAGCAAGCCCAGATTGGTTTGTGCGACCGTCTGCCCCTGTTTGGCCGCCTTGCGGCACCACTTGGCGGCCTCAGCGTACGACCGCCGCACGCCATGACCCTTCAGATACAGTGCGCCGAGATTCGCCTGCGCATCGGCCAACCCTTGCTCGGCTGCCCGACGATACCACTTCGCGGCCTCCTTGGCCGACTGTTTCACGCCACGACCGGTTTCATGGCGCACGCCCAAATCACATTGCGCGATTGGATCGCCTTGCTCGGCGCGCGCACGCAGAATGGAGATAGCTTCAGCCCGGTCTTCCGCCTTCGAGGCGTAGCGAGGCTCTAGAATAAACAGTGGTGTCATGTGTGGTCTTACGCGGTTGTGAGTTGAAGAACGATGGACACAACAAACGACATGAGCATCCCCGCGGATTTCACATCATCATCACTATCGCACAACGCCCCCTCCTTGTCAAGGAGGGCCGCTTCTCCGCCCCTCCTGTCCTTCCCACGAAGGCACAAGGGGCGCTGTCGCGCCCCGGAGAACGGAGAACGGAGCGTGCAGGCCTAAAAAGCCAAACCTTCCACGGCCACAGAGAACGGAACGCGCGGCAAGCGCGCGACGAAGAAGCCGCTGTGCAAGCGGCGTCAGCCGCCGTCCTATATGTCCTATAGGTCCTATATGTCCTACCGCGCCGCCTGTTGGCACGTCGCAGACGTGCCGGGGGTGCAGGGAGAACTTCTCCCTGCCGGGGCGTGGGGCAGCGCCCCACATTCCTCCAATCAACCGATCTGCCAATCAGCTAATCAGCCAAAAACCTTTGTGTCCTTTGTGTCCTTTGTGATTTCCAATCCATTCTGGCAGTCCAGCCGGCGGTAGCCGGCCCCTAATCGGCTTTAATCTGCGTAATCGGCGGTTCCCCTCGCTGGCAGTCTTCGTGTCCCTTCGTGGTTCTTCGTGTCCTTCGTGAATGCCGCGCAGCGTCCGGTCTCATCGCCGCCGGGGGCGGCGACCCGGGATTCAACCTCCGGGGCTCCTCCAAGCATCCAAACCTCCAAGCTTCCAAGCTTCCACTCTCGCGACTTATGACTTATTGCGAGGCGGCTCTCGCGCAAAGTTTCGCCATGTAGAATCGTGAGATACGACTTTTCGTGTGCGGGGGCTTGCGAAAAAGTGTTGACAGGTGGGGTGGGGATGTTGTATCTTATGCGGACTTTTGGCGCCCTGAGGCGTCTCGGATTTCTGAACCTATCCAAAAGGATGACTATGGAAGCATACGCAGTGGTTGAGGCAGGCGGCGTGCAGTGCCGCGTGACCGTCGGCAGCGTGATCGAGGTGAACCGGATGGCCGGCGAGCCCGGCGCGGACATCGAGCTGACGGGCGTTCTGGCGCTGAACACCGGCGACGAGCTGAAGATTGGCATGCCGACCGTCGACGGCGCCAAAGTGGTGGCCACCGTGCTTGGGCACAAGCGCGGCGACAAGCTGATCCACTTCCGCAAGAACCGCCGCAAAGGCTATGAGCGCCGCGTGGGGCACCGCCAGGAGCTGACGGTCCTCAAGATCAAGTCCATCGCCTAAAGGAGGAACGACTATGGCAGGCAGCACCGGAAACGGACGCGACAGCAACGCGAAGCGCCTTGGCGTCAAGCGCTACGCCGGGCAGTATGTGAAGGCCGGCGAGATTTTGGTCCGCCAGCGCGGCACGAAGTTCGCCCCCGGGGCGAATGTGGGCTGCGGGCGCGATTTCACCCTCTTCGCCCTCATCGAAGGCACCGTCGCCTTCCAGAAGAACGGCAAGGTCGTCACCGTCCAGCCGTTGGCACAGGCCTAAAGGAACGGTTTCGGGAACGGCCATGAAGAGCAGGGTGTTCGTCGATTCGGCCACGGCCGAGGTTCGCGCCGGGCGCGGCGGTGACGGGAGCGGAAGCTTCCGCCGCGAGTCGCACGTGCCCGAAGGCGGCCCCGACGGCGGCGACGGCGGCCGCGGGGGGAACGTCATCCTCCGCGCAAGCACCCATGCCGACAGCCTCCTGCGCATCTTCTACGAACCCCGCCTCATCGCCGAGAACGGCGTGAACGGCTCCGGACAGAAGATGCACGGCCGCAACGGCAAAGACTTGATCGTCGACGTCCCCTGCGGCACCGAGGTCTACAACGCCGAGACCGGCGCTTGGCTGGGCGAGGTCCTCGAGCCCGGGCAGACGCTTCTGCTCGCGAAGGGCGGCCGCGGCGGCTGGGGCAATGTCCACTTCAAGAGCTCCGTCAACCAGGCGCCCGAGAAGTTCATCCCCGGCAGCGACGGCGAGGCCTTCATGGCCCGCTTCGAGCTCAAGACCATCGCCGATGCCGGCCTCGTGGGCTTTCCCAACGCCGGCAAAAGCTCCCTCCTCGCCGCCCTCAGCGCCGCCAAGCCGAAAATCGCCAACTACCCCTTCACCACCCTCCACCCCATCGTGGGCACCGTGGTCTACGGGGACTATGCGACGATCCGCGTGGCGGACATCCCGGGCATCATCGAAGGCGCCGCCGACGGCATCGGCCTCGGCCTCACCTTCCTCCGGCACATCTCCCGCTCCAAGATGCTCGTCTACGTCTTGGACATGGCCGACGAGGAAAACCCCGCAGAGGAAGCCTACCGCATCCTCCGCGCCGAGGTCGAGAGCTACGACCCCGAGCTCGCCGCGCGCCCGGCCCTCGTCATCGCCAACAAGATGGACGAGCCCGCCGCCCAGGCCCGCTATGCCGAGGCCGCCAAAGCCCTCGGCTTCGAGCCCCTGCGCCTCTCCCTCACCGCCGAGGGCCGGCCCGGCCTCGAAGCTGTCCGCCAAGCCCTGCGCGATGCGCTCAAGCCCACGCCCCACGGCGCCCCCGCTGAGCCCCCGCCCGCCGAGGACGGCCCCGTCGACCACACCGAAGTCACCCCCGAGCGGCTTCGCATGGCCACCTTCCTGAAACTCTGAACCACACCACTCTAACACCAAGGAGTCATTGAAATGTCTCGTATCTGCGAAATCTGCGGCAAGAAGCCCATCGTTGGCAGCCGAATCGTCCGCCACGGCTTGGAAAAGGCCAAGGGCGGCATCGGCCTCCACACCACCGGCATCTCCAAGCGCCGCTTCACGCCCAACCTGAAGAACGTGCACGTGCGCACCGCCAATGGCACCACCTGCCACATGACCGTCTGCGCCGCCTGCATCAAGGCCGGCCGCGTCACCAAGGCCTAAGCCAAGCCCCGCACACGCGGGGCGCCCCTTGACAAGGCCCCCGCATTTGTGCTATCTTGCATGAGTTTATTTGGCGCGGAGCCCCAAGGCAGGTAGCGTCGCCTTGGGCCCAGGAGGACGAGAGCCCCGTCCCATCGCTTCGGCCAGACCCGAACCGCCGGCACCGCCGGCACCGACTTGAACGAACCATCGAAGGACAACCGAATGCCTACGATCAATCAGCTCGTGCGCAAGGGTCGCACCCCCCAGCGCAAAAAGAGCAAATCCCCGGCCCTGGTGGGCTGCCCCCAGCGCCGCGGCGTCTGCACCGTCGTCAAGACCCAGACCCCGAAGAAGCCGAACTCCGCATTGCGTAAGGTCGCCCGTGTGCGCCTCACCTCCGGCTACGAAGTCACCGCCTACATCCCCGGCGAAGGCCACAACCTCCAGGAGCACTCCGTGGTCCTCGTCCGTGGCGGCCGCGTCGCCGACCTTCCCGGTGTGCGCTACCACATCATCCGCGGCGCGCTCGACAGCCTCGGCGTCAATGGCCGTGGCCGTTCCCGCTCCAAGTACGGCGTCAAGAAAGACGCCGCCGCCCAGGCCAAGAAGAAATAAGGAGGCGCGATAAATGAGACGTCGTCAAGCCATCAAGCGCGTCCACCAGACCGACCCCCGCTTCAACAGCGAGCTCGTCGCCAAGGTCGTCCGCACCCTCATGAAGTCCGGCAAGAAGACCACCGCCGAGCGCATCGTCTACGGCGCCATCGAGGAACTCGCCAAGGAAACCGGCAAGGATCCCCTCGAGGTCATGGATGCCGCCATCAACAACATGAAGCCCAAAGTCGAGGTCAAGAGCCGTCGCGTCGGCGGCGCCACCTACCCGGTGCCCGTCGAAATCCGCCCCGGCCGCCAACTCGCCCTCGCCCTCCGCTGGATGGCGCAGTATGCCGCCGCCCGCCGCGGTGTCCCCATGCCGCGCGCCGTCGCCCTTGAGCTCATTGATGCCTACAACAACACCGGCAACGTCCTCAAGAAGCGCGACGACACCCACAAGATGGCCCAGGCCAACAAGGCCTTCGCCCACTACGCCTTCTAAGGCCCCCGCGCCCAGCGCGACAAAAAGCCCCCGACCTTCCCGGTCGGGGGCTTTTTTTGGCTGATTAGCTGATTGGCTGATTGGCCGGTTGGCTGTCGGTGGGGCCTTGCCCCACACCCCAACATCTCCTAAAAACCGCACTCAAGTGGCTAGCCCCCCGCTTCAGACCCTATAGCCCCCCGCTTCAGACCCTATAGCCCCCCGCTTCAGACCCTATAGCCCCCCGCCTTGGACCCCTATAGGGTCTCGCCTCGGACCCCTATAGGGTCTCGACCCCGACCCTTATAGGGTCTCACCACGGACCCCTATAGTGGTCGACCGCCGCCCCCTATAGGGTCTCCCGAAGCCCCGTTAAGGCCCCACAGGAGATTCAGGAGATGCAGGGCGCCCCTGCGGGGCGACGGGCAAGGCCGCTATACTACCTGTTGTGTTATGGCACATCGCAGACATGCCGGGGGTGCAAGGAGAACGAAGGGGCGTGGCCTTGCCACCCCTGCCAGGGTGTGTGGGGCAGCACCCATTTTCTTGTGCCAAAAGGGTTTCTTAAGACAATCCAAACGCGAAGCCGATGGGCGGGAGGGAGCGATCAGCGGGCGTTTAGCCCGCAGAGCGACCGGCGTTAGCCCATCTGGCTTCGCGCGCACACTGGCGTTTTTGCGGGAAAAGGAGGCTTGCGGATTTCCCCGGACACGATTGGCCGCAAGCATCCTGCGGATATGCTATACTACCGGTAGTCAACCCGCAAGGAGAAGGTTATGTTTTGTCAGCAATGTGGAACTGAAATCCCCGATACGGCCCGCTTTTGCCCCCAGTGCGGCGCAGATTTGAAGCCTGGTGCCGACCCCGCCTCGGTGCCCACGCCGGTGTCCATTGCCCTGCTCTCGCTCACGCTTGTCGTGGCCGGGTGCTTCACCGCTTTGACCGCCATCGGGCATTTCTCCGGGAGCTTGACGACGATTTCCGGCAATGGTGTCCTGAGTGCGGCCTTGGCGCTTTTGATCCTCTTTCAGGGGAAGAGCGCGGCCGTGCGCGTGCCGATCCTTGTCCTTGCCCTGCTTGCCGTCTTTGGCATGGGGGTTTACAACCACTGCATCCTGTGGGAGATTTACAAGGAAGGCGGCTTTACCTATGATTACTTCTTCTGGAAGCTCGGCGACTTCTTCATCTATTCCGACGTTTTGACAATGGTGTGCGGGTGCGCCTGGGTGGCCTTGGCCTATGCCGTCACGATGTGCGGCCATCGAACGGCACGGCGTATCCTGGGTTGGTCGGCGCTGTCGGTCGCGCTCCTCACCCAAGTCGCGACCATCGTTGTCTGCGTGGACTTCTTCCCGGCCTTTCAGGATAGTTTCCTGAGCCAAGACCCATGGAATTATGTTGGTTTCTTCGGACTGATTCCGTTCAATGTCCTTTTTCCGTTCCTGTTGGTCTTGCGCGATCATCTCGTCCGTACGCCGTTCGCCATTCTGTGTGGCTTGGTCTTCGTGGCCTCGCTCCTAGGCGCCTTCGAGAAGGAGATGCCCCCGATTTTTATCGCCTTTTCCATCCTCTTCTTCTTCAATGGCCTTTGCCTCTGCGCCATTCCCTATTGCATCCGCAAGCCGCAAGTGGAGTGATAGCTCCTGCGGTGAAACCCCTTGTTTTAACGAGACAAGAAAACGCAGTAGTGTCCGGGGAAGTTTTTCCGCAAAGACGATTTGGCGTGGAAACCCTGCGGGCTCCGTCGCTCCCGTTGGTCACGCCGCCCTTGGGATTTCCACGCTATCGCGCCCCTGAAGGGGCGCTCAAAAGAGAAAGAAAAGACCGATAAGGCGCGAAACGGAGGGCGGCGGTCGCGGTCAGCGGCGAAGCCGCAGAGCGACCGATGGAGCCCGAAGCGGTTCGCGCCCCCCTTGCGTCTTTGCGGTTCCATTTTCCCCAGACATTATTGCCAAAAAAGTGCTTGCTTTTCGGAGTCGGGTTTTGGTATCATAATCAGCGTTCTGCGGGCGTAATTCAATGGCAGAATAGGAGCTTCCCATGCTTCTTACGAGGGTTCGATTCCCTTCGCCCGCTCCACCCGGTTAAGGGCTGTTAGCTCAGTTGGTTAGAGCACTACCTTCACACGGTAGGGGTCGCTGGTCCGAGTCCAGCACAGCCCACCATATCTTCCGAAAGACGGCGCCTCCGGCGCCTTTTTTGTGCCCAGATGGAAGTTCGGAAGTTTGTTCTCTTTTTGCACGGTGCTCCATCCGTCGCCCCGCAGGGGCGTTCTGTTCTCCGTGGCCGTGGAAGGTTTGCGGCTTCGCCGTTGCACGCTCCGTTCTCTGTTCTCTGGGGCGGCGACGCCGCCCCTCCGCCCGCCTACATTAGGACACAGGGGAGGATTTTTCTTTCGCGAGGGGAGTTTCTATGTTAAAATGGTTCCAATTCGCAAGCACGAGAATCAACCGAAAGGACCGCACAGATGAAGAAAGAGACCCTGCTCCTCGGAGCCGCATTCGCCGCCGGCGTCGCCGCCGCGGCCATCGACCAGAACGCCGCCGCCCAGGCTGCCCTCAAGCATGCCGGCGTCGCCGATCTCCCCGCCAACGCCCTCCTCGTGACCCCCGATTACGACGACGGCCGCGCGGTCTATGACGTCACCTTCCACAACGGCAAGGCCAAGTTCGACTACGAGATCGACGCCAACACCGGCGCCGTCCTCAAGGCCGAGCAGAAGCCCTTGCCCACCTTCACCGTGCCCGCCGCGCCCGTCGTCCCGGCCCAGCCTGTCGTGACCGTGCCCGCCGCGCCCGTCGGCAACATCTCCGAAGCGGAGGCCAAGGCCATCGCCCTTGCGCAGGCCGGTCTCGCCGAGGGCCAGATCAGCCGCTATCGTGCCAAGTTCGAGATTGACGACGGCGTCCCGCAGTGGGAGCTCGAGTTCACCGCGAACAAGTACAAGTATGAGTACACCGTGAACGCCGCCACGCGCGCCATCATCGACTTCGAGCGTGAGCGCGACACCTGGTGGGACTGAGCGGGGCGGCGTTCGCCGCCCCGGAGAACGGAGAACAGAGCGTGCAGCGGCGAAGCCGCAAACCTTCCACGGCCACAGAGAACAGAGAGCGCGCGGCAAGCGCGCGACAAATGGGGCGGTGGGCGTAATGCCTGCCGCCCTATCAGTTACTATAAAGGGAACCGCAGATTTCGCAGATTAGGGCAGATTTGGGGCCGGCTACCGCTGGCAGGACTGCCAGAATATTTTTCAATCACAAAGGACTCAAAGGATATTTGGAGGATTGGGGATTGGAAGGTGTGGGGCGCTGCCCCACACCCCGGCAGGGAGAAGTTCTCCCTGCACCCCCAGCACGTCTGCGACGTGCCATTAGGCAACGAGGTAGGACACATAGGACACATAGGACGTATAGGACGTATAGGACGTATAGGACGAGTAGGACATATAGGACATATAGGACATATAGGACGGCGGCTTCGCCGCTTTGCTCACGGCTTCTCCGGTCGCGCGCTTGTCGCGCGTTCTGTTCTCTGTTCTCTGTTCTCTGGGGCGCGTCAGCGCCCCTTCTTATTCCTAAGCGGAAACTTCACGCTTGCATTTCGGGTCTCATCTATGGTATCTTATTGGGACTTGCGTATGGGATTGGCGAGGCACGACCCGACTCCCTGTTGCTTCGCCCCGGCAGAACCCATGCGCGCGGGGTGCCCCGGACCGCCGGACCGTTGATGGTTGGCCGCGGGACGCCCGAACCAGAAAGACAGGGTATAGACATGACCAAGACGACTCTCCCTGAGTTGCCCAACAACGACAGCCGCAAGTGGTACATCATCGACGCGGCGGACAAGCCGCTCGGCCGCCTGGCCGTGCGCGTGGCGAACGCGCTCCGCGGCAAGGACCGCGCCGACTTCGCGCCCTCCGTGGACACGGGTGCCTTCGTGATCGTGATCAACGCGGCGAAGGTGGCGCTCACCGGCAAGAAGAACGAGCAGAAGCAGTACGTGGACTTCACCGGCTGGCGCGGCGGCCAGACCAAGACGCCGGCCTCCGTGATCCGCGAGCGCAACCCCGAGCGCCTCATCACGCACGCGGTGTGGGGCATGCTCCCGAAGAACAACACCGCCGACATCCGCATGACGCGCCTGAAAGTGTACGCCGGCGCCGAGCACCCCCACGCGGCCCAGAAGCCTGAGCCGTTGAGCATCTGATTAGGCGAAAGGATTGCACACCATGGCTGTCAACGAACTTTCCAAGGCCACCGGCCGCCGCAAAACCGCCGTCGCCCACGTCCGTCTCGTTTCCGGTACGGGCAAGTGGACCGTCAACGGCGTGGAGGTCGAGCGCTACATCCCCAGCGAGTCCCTTCGCGACTACATCAACCAGCCCTTCGTGATGACGGAGACGGCCGGGAAGTACGACGTGCTCGTCTCGGCCAAGGGCGGCGGCATCGCCGGCCAGGCCGGCGCCATGCGCCACGCCCTCTCCCGCGCCCTCTGCGCCCTCGACGCGAATCTCCGCGAGGTGCTCAAGAAGGCCGGCTGCCTGACGCGTGATTCGCGCATGAAAGAGCGCAAGAAACCCGGTCAGCGTGGCGCCCGCGCCCGCTTCCAGTTCTCGAAGCGCTAATTGGACCGCGCGCGGGCGGGTCCCGCGCCTTTTCCGAAGGGGGCGGACGTCTTCTCGCGAGGACGTCGCCCCTCTTTCGCTTTCTTCCCGGGAGTCCCGGGCGGCATGGCCGCCTAAGCCTGGGCCGAACCCTTTTATAAGGAGGAAGCCAGATGGGTCTTCTTTCCAAAATCAAATCAGCCCTTGGCCTGGGCGGCCAGGCGCCGAAGGACGCACCCGCGCCCCGGCGCGACGCCCCCGCCGAAGGCCAGCGGCCCGGCGACGGACAGCCCGGCCGTAAGCGCCGCCGTCGCGGCGGGCGCAACCGCAATGGCCAGCCCCGCCCCGAGGGGCAGCAATCCCAAGACGCCGCGCGCGGTCCTGAGCCGCGTTCCCGTTCCGCCAAGCCCCGCACCGAGGGTGACCGCCCCGCGAGGGCCGAGGGCGCCAACGCCCCCGTCGAGAACCGTCCGCCCCGCGAAGGCCGCCCCGAGGGCCGTCGCGACCGTGGGCGCGGCGATCGCCGTGACCGTCGTGACAACCGCCGTGACCGTGGCCCGCGCGACCGCGGGGATCGCGGCGACCGCAACACGCCCGCCGGCCAGATGCGTCCGGGCGGCGCCTTCACCGAGGCGCAACTCAAGGAATACGCCGCCGCCCACGCGGCCTGGGACCCCGCGAGCTACGATGTGCCCCTGGCCGAAGGCAAGAAACGTTTCGTGGACTTTGGTCTGCCCGGCGAGATTCTTCACGCGGTGGCGGACTTGGGCTTCCAGTACTGCACGCCCATTCAGGCGCAGTCGCTGGAGTTCTCCCTCGCCGGCAAGAACGTGGCCGGCAAGGCGCAGACCGGCACCGGCAAGACGGCGGCCTTCTTGATCGCCGTGCTCACGCGTTACCTGCGCACCCCCGAGAAGCGCAACCTCAAGCCCGGCTGCCCGCGCGCCCTCATCCTCGCACCCACCCGCGAGCTGGTCATCCAAATCTGCAAGGACGCCGAGGCCCTCGGCAAGTACTGCGGCGACGTTCGCTCCCTGGCGATTTACGGCGGCATGGACCATGAGCGTCAGCGCCGCGAGCTCGAAGAGGCCCCCGTGGACCTGCTCGTGGCCACGCCCGGCCGCTTGAAGGACTACCTGCGTTCGCGCGTGGTGGACCTGCGCCAGGTGGACACCCTGGTGATCGACGAGGCCGACCGCATGCTTGACATGGGCTTCATCCCCGACGTGCGCGCCATCGTCAACCGTCTGCCCGACCGCGACCACCGCTGCACGATGCTCTACTCCGCGACGCTCAACGACACGGTGATGAACCTGGCCGCCATGTGGATGCGCGACCCCGTCCGCGTCGAGATCGAGAGCGACAAGCCCGCCACCGACACGGTCAAGCAGATCGTCTACATCGCGCGCTCCGAAGAGAAGTTCACCCTCCTCTACAACCACCTCGCGCGCAACCCCGAGGCCCGCACCCTCATCTTCTGCAACCGCAAGTTCACCACCGAGCGCCTGGCCGAGAACCTCCGCCGCCGCGGCATCGACTGCGAGGTCCTCTCCGGTGACGTGAATCAGAGCAAGCGTCTGCGCATCCTCGAGGCCTTCCGTGCCGGCAAGATCCGCATTGTCGTCGCCACCGACGTCGCCGGGCGCGGCATCCATGTCGACGACATCGCCTATGTCGTGAACTACGACTTCCCCTACGAGCCCGAGGACTACGTCCACCGCATCGGCCGCACCGGTCGCGCCGGCCACACCGGCACCGCCATCTCCTTCGCCGACGAGGACGAGAGCTTCATCATCCCCGACATCGAGCAGTACATCAACGAGCCCCTCAAGTGCTCCATGCCCGAGGAGTGGATGTTCACCGAGCCGCCCGCCCCCGCGCCCCGCGGTCGTCGCCGCGACCGCAAGGTCGAGGCCGACAAGCCCGAGGCCCCCGCGGCCGAAGGCGCCCCCGAGGACGCTCCGGTGCAGGATGCGCCTGTCGGTGAGGCTCCCGTGCCTGAGGCTTCCGTGACCGAGGCGGCCACCCCCGCCGAAGGCGGTGCCCCCGCGGTGACCGACACCCCCACCGTTGAGGCCAAGTCCGTCGAGGCGCCCACCGCCGAGACTGATGCGTCTGCCGACGCGTCCGCCGAGGCCAAGCCCGAGGCCGACAAGCCCGAGCGGCCCCGTGAGCAGCGTCAGGACCGTGGTCCGCGCCGTCCTCGCGATAACAACCGTCGTGGCGGCAATCGCGGCAACCGTCCCGGTTGGGCCCGTACCCAGGCAGACGGTCCCCGCGATGGTTCCGAGAGCCATCACGCCGCCCGCCCCGCCGCGCGTCCCATCTACGCCCCCGGCCGCCAAGGCCCCGTGGCCGATGAATGGTCCCCCGGCGAGTAAATGACAAGGCGTTTTTGCCTACAGCCCCGGCCCCGCCGGGGCTTTTTTTGGCGGCAAGGCCGCCAAAAAGGAGAACAGAGCGTGCAGCGGCGAAGCCGCAAACCTTCCACGGCCACGGAGAACGGAACGCCCCTGCGGGGCGACGGATGGGGCGTTGGGAGAGCGTGGGAGGTTTACCCTGCGGGGCTGACACGAAGGTACACGAAGGACCACAAAGGTTCACGCAGGACTGCCAGAATGGGAAACCGCCGATTACGCAGATTGGAGCCGATTAGGGGCCGGCTACCGCCGGCAGGACTCCAGAATATTTTTCAATCACAAAGGACACGAAGGACACAAAGAGGATTTTGGCTGATTAGCTGATTGGATGTGTGGGGCGCTGCCCCACGCCCCGGCAGGGGAAGGGCGCTTTCGCGCCCTGGAGAACGGAGAACAGAGAACGGAGAACAGAACGCCCGACAAGCGGGCGACAGGCGAAATAGTTGTACAACGAGAAAGCCAAACTTCCAAGCATCCAAGCTTCCAAACTTCCACTTTCCCCTGCACCCCCGGCACGTCTGCGACGTGCCAATAGACTGCGCGGTAGGACATATAGGACGTATAGGACGAATAGGACGGAGCTGCGCCGGAGGACTCCCCAAAACTAAAGCATGGCGTGCGAAGCCCGCCATGCCCCTTCAGGCCCCCGGGCCGGATGTGCGCCTTGTGCGCACGCACGGCCCGTTCCCTGCGTCGTGCTCTTTGTGTCCTTTGTGGTTTCTAAAGACACACTGGCAGTCCTGCGTGCGCTAGCACGCCGCCCGTCTCTGTGACCCTCTGTATCCTCTGTGCCACTCTGTGTTCTTCCGCAATCTGCGGTAGCCGTGGAAGGTTTGGTGCTTCGCACCTGCACGCCCCACACTGGCAGTCTTCGTGGTTCTTCGTGAACCTTCGTGTCAGCCCCGCAGGGTAAACCTTCCACACTCTCCCAGCGGCTTCGCCGGTCGCGCGCTTGCGCGCGTTCCGTGGCCGTGGAAGGTTTGGCGCTTCGCGCCTGCACGCTCTGTTCTCCGTTCTCCGGGCGGCTGGCATCGGCCGCCCAAAAAGGGCTTGACGTTGGGGCATGATTGCGCTATGCTTTAGGCACAGTGTTGAAATGCCCGCGGGATGAAGACGGGTGTGAGACCGAAAGGAACGCTATGAGCTTTGACCGAGAGAGCCGGATGTGGGCGCCGTTGTGGCTGATGTGCGCGGCGGTGTTGCTGTTCCCGGCGACGACGTTGGCAGAGGCGGCCCCAGGCTCCCTGGAGGCTGAGATTGAGTATATCGATGCCCTGTCGAACAATGGCTATGCCGACTTCACCGCGGCGGTGATCGAGGCCGCGAAGAAGAAGTGGCCCACTGCCGGCGGCGTTCTCGAGGCGGCGCAGATTCGCGCCCAGCTGAGCGGCGGCCAACAGGAAGAGGTCGCCAAGCAAATCGCCAAACGTCCCGACCAGAATTCGCTGGACACTTGGCTGATGAAGCTCGAGCTCGCCCGCAGCTACTACGCCTACTCCAAGTTCAAAGAGGCGGATGATATTTACTCGGCCTTCTTCAAGCGTTTCACCAAGGTGCCCGACAGCGCCAAGCGTTCCTACGTCAATGCCGCGCTGATTTACATCCAGATGCTGGGCAAGCTGGACCGCGCCAAAGACTGCCTGCCCTACTACAAGCTGGCGATGGAGCAGTCCCCCGACGAGGAGACCCAGTATTTCATCCGCGCCGACTACCTCAAGGCCCTCTTGGCGCAGGCCGAACTCGCCCAAGGCGGCGCGCGTGAGCCCCTCCTCAAGGATGCCGAGAAGCTCGCCAACGCGATGGTCTGGCGCCAGGATGCCTACTTCGGCGACGCCATCAACGGCCTGGCCCACATCAAGATGCTCCGCGGCGACGTCAACGGCGCCCAGGAGATGATTAAGGACTATCTCAAAACCCTCATGGCCATCCATGAGGAGTACAAGAAGACCGACCCCGACGGCTCCAAGGGCGTCCTGCGCATGAGCCCCCTGCCGCAGTGCCGCTACCTCATCGGCTCCATGCTCTACAAAGAGGCCCAGGCCGAGATCGCCAAGCCCAAACCCGACGAGGAGCGCATCAAGAACCTCCTCCTCGGCGAGCGCAATCCCAAGACCAAGAAGCGCAACGGCCAGGGCGCCCTCAACCACTTGGTCAACGTCTACACCAACTATCCCGAGAGCCAGTCCGCCGCGGCCGCCGGCGAGGCGATGAACGCCATCGTCAAGATCATCAAGGACCGCTACGACACCGTCGTCAAGTTCTCCACCACGCCCGAGCAGGACGCCAAGGTGCGCCAGGCGCAGTATGTCGAAGCCGACGTGAAGTTCGACTCCGGCGACTGGAAGGGCGCCGCCGAGGCCTACAGCCGCGTTATCTCCCGCTACGGCTTCAATATGGAGGCCCTCCCCCGCATGCGCAAGATGGTGGAGTGCTTTGTCCGTGGCGGCACCCAGGGCACCGCCCTGACGCCCGACGCCGAGATGAACGCCCGCACCGTGGCCCTCGCCATGGCCGAAGGCTTCTCCGGCGTGCCCGACCAGCGCCTCCGCGACGCCGCCGGCAACGAGGTCAGCCGTCTGGCCGACTTCTTCGGCGAGGTCGGCCTCAAGCAGCTCCAGCGCGAGCTCAACGGCGCCTTCTTCCGCTACTATCCCACGCACCCCGACGCCGCGCGCCGCCAGCTCGACAACGCCAACGTCTTGGCGAAGAGCGAGAGCTCCGCCGATGTGGACCAGGCCATTCGCATCCTCACCGAAATCAAGGACAAGTCCACCGATCCCTCGCAGTTCGACTTCCGCACCTCCGCCCTCGTCACCCTTGTCGAGATTTACCGCGTCGGCGGTCCCCGTGCCGACGTCGTTCAGGAACTCAAGTTGGCCAACGAGTTGGCCGAGCACATGACGCAGGTCGCGAAGCCCGGCGTCAACGGCGCCTACGCGCAGATCTTCTTGGCCAACGCCTATCAGCACCTCGGCGATGCCGCCCGCAAGGAGAATAACGTCAAGGGCGCCCTCACCGCCTACTCGCGCGCCGTGAAGATCTATAGCACCCTCATCAAGGAGCTCGACGCGGCCGACAGCAAGTATGTCACCACCGCCGAGGAGCGTCGCGAGAAGGCCCCCAACCAGATCGCCACCTCTTTGGTGCAGCAGGGCCTCTGCCTCCAGCGCATCAGCGCCCTCCAGGCCGACCTCGGCGACGCCGCCAAGGCCAAGGCCTTCTCCACCGCCGCCATCGCTTGCTACGACGACATCCTCAAGCGCAACGCGAAGGATGCCTTCGCGCCCCACGCGCTCTTGCAGAAGGGCGTCATCGCCACCGCCAACGATGACGTTGACGGTGCCCGCCGCGCCTTCGACCAGCTTCGCAAGGACTTCCCCGAGTCCACCGAGGCCAAGAACTCCACCCCGATGTTGGCCGCCGCGTTGGCCTCTTCCGGCCGCACCCGCCAGGCCGCCGAGACCTACGCCGAGATGTTCAAGGACGCCTCGAAGTACACGCCCGGCCAGTTTATGTCCGCGGCGCGCACCCTCAGCGAGGCCGGCCAGTATGACCTCGTTGTCCAAGCGTGCGACATCGTTCTCAAGAGCGACGCCAAGAGCTACCTCACTGCGGCCATGCTCCTGCGCACCGGCGCCCTCTGCAACGCCGCGAAGCAGTCCGGCACCGCCGCCGAGAAGGCCGCCGACTACGCCACGAAGGCCTACCTCCAGTACGAGGCCATCATGGAGCAGTATGGCCGCACCACCGTCGCCATCGCGGCTGAGAAACTGCTCGTGACCGATGTCGCGCCCACCGTCATCGTGCTCCTCCCCAAGAGCACCGCCCTCTGCGAGGCCGTCATTTTCAAGGGCACCGCCAAGGACGATCGTCCCGCCGATGCTCAGGCCGCCCGCAACGCCCTCATCGCCGAGGTCAAGGAGGCCGTCAAGTTCGTCACCGTCCAAGAGAAGGACTACGTCACCACCGCGCGCCTCAACCTCGCCATCGCCCAGGTCGCCGAGCAGGGCTATGTCGCCGCCCGCGACAACGGCGCCGACGACGAGGCCAAGCGCAACGCCATCGGCTCCGCCCTCAACGCCTACACCGTCGCCCTGACGCCCGGCGCGAACCCGACCTTCCAGCAGACGGTCGCGCCCTTCCTCTCCGCCGACGGAAAGCTCAATGTGGAGGCCATCAACAAGGCGGACAACCTTGACCCCAACGTCAAGGCCTTCCTCCTCAACATCGCCGGCGCCATCAAGCGCTCCCAGGATGCCGGGAACGAGGTGGCCCTCGTCGTCGCGGCGGCCTCGCTCGACCCCGCCCTCACGGACTTCGTCCAGGCCGCCTATGTCGGCTACGTCCGCCTGGCCACCGAGCGCGCGCAGCTTGGCATCGACGAGGCCGACAAGAAGGCCTTCTACGGCGACGTCGTCGCCATCGGCAAGACCTACCTCACGCTCTTCCCCAATGGCAAGGACGCGCGTTTCGTCGACACGCAGGTCAAGGTCGCCGAGCAGAACGATTGAGGTCTTACACAACGCTTACGGATTTGATACACTAAGGAATAGATGCCATGAAAACGCTTCGTTATACGTTCGGCGCTCTGTGCGCGATTCTGCTGGCGGCCACCGCCGGCGCGGCGGACATCAAGCCCACCGGCACGGTCTATCTGGCCAATGGCGGCTCCTCCAAGGGTACCATCGTCTGGCGTAACGGCAGCAAGTCCTACGTCGTCACCGACGCCACCGGCCGCAGCACCTCCACCTTCAAGGAAGACGAGGTCGAGCGCGTCGACGTCACGCCTCCCAAAGATTTGGAGCGCCTTGCCAAGGCCGTCGTCGCCGGCTCCAACCTCCCCGCGACCGTCAAGTCCCTCGAAGAGATCGTCGATGCCTACGACCACCTAACCTACGACGTCATCGGCACCCGTTGGCTCGCCCAGGCTTACCTCAAGCAGGGCAACACCGCCAAGGCCGTCTCCGCCTGCGAGAAGGTCATTCGCAGCAACCCCGAGGCCGCCTACGCCGGCGAGATGGCCCCCGCTTACTGGGAGGCCCTCCGCAAGTCCAATCCCGGCAAGCTCCAGGGCCTGCTTGACAAGGCCATCGCCTCCGGCGACCGCATCTCCGCCGCCTCCGCCCTCGTGGCCCGCGGCGATGCCGCCCTCGGCGCCGACAACGCGGCCGCCTCCACCGCCGCCAACTGCCAGATCGCCCTCCGCGATGGCTACCTCCGCGTGATCCTGCTCTACGCCGACCCTTCCACCGAGGCTTATCCCGAGGCCCTCTACAAGGGCGCCCAGGCCTTCAAGAAGATGGGCCAGTCCAGCCGCGCCACCCAGTTGCTCGACACCCTCAAGGCCGAGTGCCCCAACTCCCCCTGGGCCCGTATGTAATCCCTGAACCCACCCCAACCTCTTTCCCAATCCAACCGAGGAAAAAACAATGAAGAAGATGATGATGGCTCTGGCGGTCTCCGCCCTTATGTTCGGCGCGGTTTTCACCGCAGGTTCCGTCTACGCTCAGGATGAGGCGGCCCCCACCGCCCAGACCGAGAATGCCAACCAAGAGGCCGCGGCGCCCAAGGAAACGACCTTCTGGGACGTTATCGTGGGTTCCGGCTGGCTGGGCGTTGTGCTGTGGCTCGCCCTCTTTGCCTCCGGCATCTTCGCGGCCTACTTCATCATTGACGGCTTCATCCTCGTCCGTCCCACCAAGATGATGCCCCAGGGCCTCACCGATCAGGTCAAGGAGGCGATGGATCAGGGCGACGTCATGCGCGCCATTGAGATCTGCGACAACGATCCCTCCTCCATGGCCAAGATTCTGAAGGCCGGCTTCGCCCACGTCGAGGAAGGCTTCGATGTGATTGACGAGGCCATCGGCGCCGCCGCCGACATCGAAATCGAGCAGATGATGCAGCGCCTCAACTGGATCTCCGTCTGCTCCGCACTCGCCCCGATGCTCGGTCTGCTCGGCACGGTGCAGGGCATGATCATGACGTTCGCCACCATCGCTATTCAGGGCGTTGAGATCTCGTCCCTCTCCTTGACGATTTCTCAGGCACTGTACACGACGGCCGGCGGCCTTACCGTCGCCATCCCCGCCATCACCTTCTTCTACGCTCTGCGCAACACCGCCAACCGCCTCGTCCTTCGCATGCAGGTCGTCACCAGCGACCTCATCAAGAACCTGCGCAACGTCGAGGTCGTCGAAGAGTAAACGGCGGATGCTTGGGGCGGCGCGCCCTTGCGCCCGCCCCTCACCCATAGGCATCCACAACCGGAGGCTCTCCCATGGCCAAGAAGAAAAAGAATTCGCGCGAAAACGATGGTGCCGCGCTCGATATGACGCCGATGATCGACGTCGTCTTCCAGCTCATCATCTTCTTCGTCGTGACCTTGAAGACGGCCGACACCGTCAACCCGGACATCGTCCTGGAATATGGCAAGAACGGCCCCAATCTCAAGGAGCTCCTTGAGAAGAACAAATCGACCCCGCCCGTCACCATCGAGGTCAAGACCTATCACACGCCTATGGACGTCGCGCGCAGTCTCTTTGCGAAGGACGGCGCGAAGGTGCATACCGGGTGCGTCATCTCCATGAATGGAGCCGTGCTTTCCGAGTCCCAGCTCCTCGCCATCCTCAAGCGCGTCGCCGCTGAGCGCGGCACGGGCTTCCCTGTCTTGATCCGCGCCGACCAGGACGCCAATCACTCGGACGTTCGCCGTGTGATGGACACCTGCGCGCGCGCCGGCCTGTGGAAGCTCTCCTTCGTCGCTATGATCAAGCCGGGTGAAGGCCCCAAGCAGTAAGGAATCCGCGTTATGGCAAAAAGTAAACGGTCCAACTCCGGAGACGGTGCCGCGCTTGACATGACGCCGATGATCGACGTCGTCTTCCAGCTCATCATCTTCTTCGTCGTCACCATGCGCCAGGAAGACATCCTCTCGCACTTGGACGCGATCGCCCCCGCCGGCTCCGCCTCCAGCGCCGAGGAACAGCTCGATCTGTTGACCATCGACATCTGTAACCCCAAGACCAACAGCGGCGTCTCCTTCCTCTTCAACAACCGCCCCGTCACGAAGGAACAATTGGATACGGAGATTGGACGCGCGGCCCGAAACAGCACCACTGCCACCGTCATGCTCCGGTGCACCACGGGCTCCCCGCATAAGTTCTTGGTGCAGGCCTTGGACCTGTGCAACAAGCACAAGATGACCAATTTGGCCATCTTCACCGTTGATGCCAAGTGACGGGCGCGAACGGCGAGATTTTGGAGGATTTGCGATGGCAGACGAGAAAGAGAAGACCCCGCCCCCGGGCTCCGCGGAGGCGTCCCCCGGCACCCCTGTGGAAGAGGTGTTCGTTAACCCCTCGGAGTTGACGCGCGACGACCTCATCAAGATGATTGATGAGGCGGGCCGTTCCTATTTCCAGCGCTTGGGGGATATGGTCAAGGGCCTCCGCCAGCCGAAGGATTCCCTGGACTACAAGAAGGCGATCATCGAGCTCCAGCGCCTCGGCGCGCCGTTGGGCGCCATCTTTCTCACCACCGTCTTCTTGGTGGTGATGAGCTTCGTGAGTTGCGCCGCCGAAGAAACCCCGCCCCCCGCCATCATCACCGAGATGGTCCAGGAGGCCGAGGAGGAGCAGCTCGAAGAACCCGAAGAGCCGCCGCCGCCCCCGGAAGAGATCCATGAACTCACCGAGGAGATGGAAATCACCGACGTCACGGTCGATATCCAGGCGCCGCCCACCACCTCCGCGGTGCAGTCTCCCGCCCCCGCGCCTGTCGACGCGGTCGCCATCACGCCCTCGCCCATCAAGATGCCCGGCGTCTACGCCAGCCGCTCCACCGGTGTCCGCGGCGCCAAGATCGGCGCCTATGGCTTGGGCCAGACCGAGGCACTCGTCTACGGCTTCCTCCGTTATCTCAAGATGACGCAGAAGCCCGATGGCCGTTGGGACAATGGCACGGTCTCCACCGGCGCCACCTCCCTCGCCCTCCTCTGCTTCCTTGCCCACGGCGAGACCCCCGGCAAGAGCGATGAATTTGGCGACACCGTTGAGAAGGCCATCCGCTGGCTCCTCAACGACCAAATCAAGACCGAAGGCGAGATTGACCATCGGAATGCCCCGCGGAAAGGTGGCAGCCATGCCTGGCGCCGCGGCGAGATCGGCTACTTCAAGGGCCGTGACACCTGCAACTACGCCCACTTCCTGGCCGTCTACGCCCTCTCCGAAGCGTACGCCATGACGCAGATCCCGGACATCAAGACTGCCCTCGAGCTCGCCATCCCCCACATCCTCAACGGCCAAAACGCCCAGGGCGGATGGTACTACAACTTGGATGCCTCCTGCCCCATCATCGACACCTCCTATGCCAGTTGGGCCGTCCAGGCGCTCAAGGCCGCCAAGCTCGCCCACGTTGGTGACCAGGCGAAGATCGTCACCGCCCTCAAGAAGGCCGCCAATGGACTCCTGGTGTTGCGCCACTCCGATGGTTCCTTCGGTTACACCACGGTCAACCAAGGCGAGCGCAATGCCTACAACGGCCTCACCGCCCCCTGTGTCCTGGCCCTTCAGATGCTCGAAAGAAGCAGCGACGCCACAGAGTCTCTGAAATACATGCAGAACTGGGGGCCGACCTTCGACAAGAAGAAGTTCAAGAGCAATTCCAGCCCGCAGTACTACTGCTACTACCTCTCCCAGGTCCGTTTCAACCAAGGCGAGAAGCACCCCCAGTGGCTTGCCTGGCACAACCAGCAGAAGCGCCTTTACACCGCCGCCGCCATCACCATCCCCAAGGAGGCCTCCGGCTACAAGGATCACGAGGGTAAGCCGCAGTACATCACCTTCTGGCCGCGCAAGGGCGCCAAGCACAAGTTCGGCACCGAAGGCTCCGGCATCAGCGATGAAGCGCGTCTGCGTGCGCTCCCGGACACCAAGAATGGTGCGCGCCTCGGCATCCCCGTTGAGCAACTGATCAACCAGGACGCCGCCACCAGCGAGTGGGAAGGCTCCAACTCCGACATCATCTCCAGTTGCTTCACCGCGCTCCAGTTGATGGTCTACTACCGCAACAGCCCGCTCTCCAAGGGCATGCTCACCGCCATCGAGGCCGAGGCCGAGGTCGAGGTCAGCGAAGGCGGCGCGGACGAGGTCGAGCTCGACTTCGGCGACCTGTAAGGATTTTTCTCCTCCATTCCTCCCCAGGGCCCGGGATTCCCGGGCCCTTTTGTTTGGGGCGCTACCGCGCCCCTTTTGGAAGTTTGGAGGCTTGGATGTTTGGAAGCTTGGAGGAGCCCCGGAGGTTGAAGCTCGGGCCGCCGCCTTTGGCGGCGATGAGACCGGATGTTGAAAAGACTGTCAAGGGAACCGCAGATTTCGTAGATTGGTTGCAGATTAAGGGCGTGCTAGCGCACGCAGGACTGCCAGAATGGGGCGTGCAGGTGCGAAGCACCAAACCTTCCACGGCTACCGCCGATTACGCAGATTGGTTGCAGATTAAGAGCGTGCTACCGCACGCGGATTGGTTTGGACAGCGGCTTGTCCGTCGCGCGCTTGTCGCGCGTTCTGTTCTCCGTTCTCCGTTCTCCGTTCTCCGGGGCGGCGCAAGCCGCCCCTTCCGAGACCCTATAGTGGTCCGAGGTCAACCACTATAGTGGTCGGGGTCGAGACCCTATAGTGGTCGGGGTCGAAACCCTTAAGGGTCCGCGGAGACCCCTTTTAGGGCGTGCAATGGAGGCTTGGAAGGTTGGAAGTTTGGAGGCTTAGAAGGGAGGGCGGCTGACGCCGCCCGGAGAACGGAAAACAGAGCGTGCAGGCCCAGAGGGCCAAACCTTCCACGGCCACGGAGAACGGAGCGCGCGGCAAGCGCGCGAAGGGTGGGGCGCTGGGAGGGTGTGGGAGGTTCGCCCTGCGGGGCTGACACGAAGGGGCACGAAGAACCACGAAGGTTCACGAAGACTGCCAGAATATTTGGAAATCACAAAGGACACAAAGGGGATTTTGGCTGATTGGCTGATTAGCTGATTGGAGGGTGTGGGGCGCTGCCCCACGCCCCGGCAGGGGGAAACACCCCCTGCACCCGCAGGCACGTCTGCGACGTGCCAGAAGGACGACGCGGTAGGACATATAGGACATATAGGACGGGGCTACGCCGAAGGACTCCCCAAAACCAAAGCGTGGCGTGCGAAGCCCACCATGCTCCTACAGGCCCTCCGGGCCGGACGTGCGCCTTGCGCGCACGCACGGCCCGCCCCTGCATCGTACTTTGTGTCCTTCGTGTCCTTTGTGATTCCCAAAACACACTGGCAGTCCTGCGTGCGCTAGCACGCCCTTAATCTGCTCCAAATCTGCGAAATCTGCGGTTCCCTCTCTCGCAGTCTTTGCGGGTTTCGGTCTCATCGCCGCCAGGGGCGGCGGGCCGGGCTTCAACCTCTGGGGCTCCTCAAAACTTCCAAGCCTCTAAGCTTCCAAACTTCTAAAAATGGTGCGGCGCGGGGCGCCGCGCCATTTTTTGCTTGCGGCGGAGGGGTGGGGCGGTGTATCATATCTGGGATTTTGCCTCATGGTGGCGCGCGGCACGTCCGCACGAAGCGGAAAAGGCGCGCCCGGGCGAAGGAGAGACTGCGATGTATCACATGGACACCACATTGCCCGCCGACGCGACGGACTTTATCGATGACGCGAAACTGGAGGCGATGGTCGCCGGGTTGAAGGAAGACCCGGAGGCCGTGCGCCGCGTTATCGCGAAGAGCTTGCGCAAGGAGGCGCTGACCGTTGAGGAAACGGCGGTGCTGCTTGGCGCGGAGAGTCCGGAGCTGGTGGAAGAGATTTTCGAGGCCGCGCGCACGTTGAAGCGCGAGGTCTACGGCAATCGCATCGTCTTCTTCGCGCCGCTCTATGTGGGCAACTATTGCTGCAACGACTGCAAGTATTGCGGGTTCCGCCGGTCGCTCACGAGCGCGGTGCGCCACACGCTCTCCGACGAGGAGTTGGTGGGCGAGGTGGAGGCGTTGGAGGACCTGGGCCACAAGCGCTTGATTCTGGTCTACGGTGAGAGCCCGAAGTATGACCCCGACTTCATTGCGCACACCACGCGTTTGGTCTACGCCACCAAGAAGGGGCGGGGCGAAATCCGCCGCGTGAACATCAACGCGGCCCCGCTCGACGAGGCGGGCTTCCGCACGGTCAAGGCCGCGGGCATCGGCACCTATCAGATTTTCCAGGAGACGTATCACAAGAAGACCTATGCGCAGTGGCACCCCGCCGGCACGCAGAAGGCCGACTACATGTGGCGTCTGAACGCTTTCGACCGCGCCTTCCGCGCCGGCATCGACGACATGGGGCTGGGCGTGCTCTTCGGCCTCTATGATTGGCGCTTCGAGGTGATGGCGCTGGTGACGCATGCGCGTTACCTGCAGGAGAAGTTTGGCGTGGGGCCGCACACGCTCAGCTTCCCGCGCATCAAGCCCGCCGAGGGGCTGGACCTGAACCTGGAATATCAGGTGACGGACGAGCAGTACAAGCGTCTGGTGGCCATCCTGCGTCTGGCTGTGCCCTACACGGGGCTCATCATGACCGCGCGCGAGCCGGCGGAGCTGCGCCGCGAGGTGCTCGGCTTCGGCGTCTCGCAGATCGACGCGGGCACCAAGCTGGAGATCGGCGGCTACAACGAGAAGCGCGAGGAGGGCCAGCAGACCCTCAACCGCGAGCAGTTCCAGGTGGGCGACACGCGCAGCCTGGACGAGGTGATCGGCGAGATCCTCGAGGGCGGCTACATCCCCAGCTTCTGCACCAGCTGCTACCGTCTGGGCCGCACGGGCGAGCACTTCATGGAGTATGCCATCCCCGGCTTCATCGGTCGCTTCTGCACGCCCAACGCCATCATGACGCTCGCCGAATATCTCACCGACTACGCCAGCCCGGCCACCGCCGAGAAGGGCTGGGCCGTCATCGCCCGCGAGACCGCCAAGCTCGCCGACCCCAAACTCCGCGCCGAGGTGGAGGCCCGTCTGGGCCGCATCCGCAACGGCGAACGCGATCTTTACTTTTAACCAAAGGAACGACACATGGACATCCAAGCCCTCCTTGCCCTCCAAGAGGAAGACGGCCGCCTCCGCGACCTCCAACGTGAACTGAAGGTCTTGCTCCCCGGCCGGCGCGACGAAGCCGAGAAGCGCCTTGACGAGGCCAAACAGCGCGTCAAGGCCGCCGAGGCCGAGCATCTCCAGGCCGTCAAGGAATTCGAGCACTTCAACCGTCAGTATCAGCGCGACCGTGACCGCATGGCCCGCGCCGAGCGCAACGCCGTCGGCCAGACCGGCGCCCGCGCCCTCGCCGCGGCCGACCAGGAGCACCGCGACGCCGCCGCCTCCGCGGCCGCCGCAGAGGCCGGCATGGCCGAGGCCGGCAAGGCCCGCACCCCCACCGAGCGCAAGCTTGACGAGGCCCGCCAGGTCGAGGCCGAGGAAGAGCTCGCCGTCAAGGAGATTCGCGAGGCCGTCGCGGCCCGCAAGGCCGCCGTCGAGGCCGAGCTTGAGAAGGTCAAGGCCAAGCGCGAGTCCCTCGTGGATGCCGTGCCGCCCGCGCAGCTGCGTTACTACGAGCGACTGAAGCTCACCCGCTGGCCCTGCGCCGTGGAATACAACCGCGCCGAGGGCGTCTGCACCGGGTGCAACCTGGTCCAGCCTCCCTCCGTGACTCAGGCCGTGCTGCACGCGGACAAGACGCCCAACGCGCCGCTCGTGACCTGCCCGGCCTGCGGCCGCATCTTGATCTAACCCCCCTTTGTGCCGGGGTGGCCAATCGCCCGCGCAAGCGGGAGGAAAGTCCGGACTCCACAGAGCGGGAAGACCGGCTGTAATGGCCGGTGGGCGCGGGGCAAACCCGCGCGACGGAAAGTGCCACAGAGACAAACCGCCGCCTTCGGGCGGTAAGGGTGAAAAGGTGGGGTAAGAGCCCACCGGCGGCGGGTGAAAGCCCCCGCGCAAGGCAAACCCCTTCCGGAGCAAGCCCAAATAGGCGGAGAGGCGCTGCTCGCGCCGACAACGGCTTCGGCCGAATCCGCGGGTTGGGTGCTTAGTTTGATGATTGGCGCCCGCAAGGGTACAGAACTCGGCTTATAGCCCCGTGCACGCGCCCCGGCGGTCTCCGCCGGGGCTTTTTGCGGCTTGCCGTAAAAAAAGGAGAACAGAGAACGGAGAACAGAGAACGGAGCGCGCGGCAAGCGCGCGACGGACGGGGCGTTGGGAGAACGTGGGAGGTTCGCCCTGCGGGGCTGACACGAAGGGGCACGAAGAACCACGAAGGTTCACGAAGACTGCCAGAATATTTGGAAATCACAAAGGACACCGTGCAGGCGCGAAGCGACAAACCTTCCACGGCTAAGGACACAAAGGGGATTTGGGTTGATTGGCTGATTAGCTGATTGGGTGATTGGAGAATTGGAAAGGTGTGGGGCGCTGCCCCACGCCCCGGCAGGGAGAAGTTCTTCCTGCACCCCCGGCACATCTACGATGTGCCAACAAGCACGATGGAATAATAGCGCTGAAGAAGCCAAGCCTCCAAGCCTCTAAGCTCCCAAACTTCCACTTACCCCTGCACCCGCAGGCACGTCTGCGACGTGCCAACAGTCGGCGCGGTAGGACGTATAGGACATATAGGACGAATAGGACGGGGCGGCGGGGCCGCCTGGATTACGGCTTTGCCAGTCGCGCGCTTGTCGCGCGTTCCTGTATCTCCTGCACCTCCTGTATCTCCTGAAAGCGCTTTGCCGGTCGCGCGCTTGCCGCGCGCTCTCTGTTCTCTGTTTTCTGTTCTCTGTTCTCTAGACGTTGCGCTCACAAGCGCAACGTCTGAAGCAGGTCGGTGGCGACGAGGGATTCTTCGCCGTGGGCGAAGGCGGCGGCGTCGCCGGCGAGGGCGTGGTGGTAGACGCCGAGGACGGCGGCGTCTTCGGTGCCGAGGCCGCGGGCCAGGAGGCCGGCGATGAGGCCGGTGAGGAGGTCGCCGGTGCCGGCGGTGGCCATGCCGGGATTGCCGCCCATGCAGACGCGGAGGCGTCCGCCGGGTTCGGCGACGAGGGTGTTGTGGCCTTTGAGGACGGCGATGGCGTGGTAGTTGGCGGCGATGGCGCGGGCGGCGGCGGGGCGGTCGCGCTGGATGTCGTGCGGGGTGACGCCGAGGAGGCGGGCGGCTTCGCCGGGGTGGGGGGTGAGGATGAGGCGCAGGGCGGTGGCGTCGGGCGTCCAGCCCTCTTCCAGACGGAGTTTGGCGAGGGCGGTGAGGGCGTCGGCGTCGACCACGGTGCGGGGGGCCTGGGCGTCGCTGACGAGGCGGCGGAGGAAGTCCAGGCTCTCGGCGTCGAGGGGGCCCATGCCGGGGCCGACGGCGATGGCCTGGTAGTCGGCGAGCTCTTTGGAGGTGCGGGGCCGCTCCGCGAAGATGGCTTCCGGGGCCCAGTGGGCGGCGGCCACGCGCGATTCCGCGGGCACGGCGAGGGAGACGAGGCCGCAACCGGCGCGGTAGGCCGCCTGGGCGGCGAGGATGGGGGCGTGGGGATAGCGCGGGCAGCCGCCGATGACGAGGGCGTGGCCGTAGGAACGTTTGTGGGAGTCGAGGACACGCTCGGGGCGGAGGACGGCGCGGATCTCGGGCGCGGCGATGAGCTCGGTGTCGTCCGGCGGGAGGGCGGCCTGGGTCTCGAGGACGTCGTTGGGGATGCCGATGTCGGCCACCAGGAGGTGCCCGATGTAGGGGCGGGCGGAGGGCGCGGCGAAGCCGATTTTGGGTCGGGAGAAGGTGATGGTGGCGTCGGCGCGGACGGCGGCGCCGGGGGCCGCGCCGGTATCCGCGTCCAGGCCGCTGGGGACGTCCACGGAGAGGACGGGGCAGGCGGGGGAGGTGCCGTTGATCCAGTTGATGGCGGCCTTGACGGCGTTGGTGGGGGCGCCCTTCGCACCGATGCCCAGGAGGGCGTCGACGATGATGGCGCGGCGGGGGGCGACGGCGGGGTCGGCCCAGGCGCTCTCCAACCAGGCGTCGGAGGAGGGGAGGACGATGGCCTGAATGCCCACGGCGCCCATGTCTTTCCAGGCTTGGGCGGCGTCGCCGCGGAGGTGGGCCGGCACGCAGGTCATCAGCACCGTCACGTCCAGGCCGTCGGTCTTGAGGCAACGCGCGGCGATGAAGCCATCGCCGCCGTTGTTGCCGGGGCCGCAGAGGATGATGGCCCGGCGGATGCCGGCGCGCGTGGCGACGGTTTCGGCTTGGCGGGCCACGGCTGCGCCCGCGCGGCACATGGCGGTGTAGCTGGGCAGGTTTCTTTGGGCGAAGGCCAAGGTTTCGGCCTCACGAATGCCCGCGACGGTAATCCACTTCATAAACGCTCCTTGTGACACCATTGTAGCAAAAGGGGCGCAGACGCGCCCCTTTTGGAAGTTTGGAAGCTTAGAGGTTTGGAGGCTTGGAGGAGCCCCAGAGGTTGAAGCCCGGGCCGCCGCCCTTGGCGGCGATGAGGTCGGATGTTGAAAAGGCTACCAAGAGGAACCGCAGATTTCGGAAGAACACAGAGTGGCACAGAGGATACAGAGGGTCACAGAGACGGGCGGCGTGCTAGCGCACGCAGGACTGCCAGAATGGGAAACGCAGATTACGCAGATTTTGGGCGTGCTGGCGCACGCTGATTGGAAGCTTGGAAGTTTGGTAACGCTGCGCGGCTATTACCGTGCAGGCCCGGAGGGCCAAACCTTCCACGGCTAAGAATACGCAGAACCACGAAGAATTGCGGGTTACCGGGGGAGGAAGGCCGCGGCATCCGTCAGGGCCGCTTGGCATTGTGCCACTGCGTCTTGAGAGACGGTATAGGTCCGCTCAATAAAGTCCGGTAGGCGCGCGAGGTCTTCGGGCAGGTCTGCTTCCGTGAGGGGGAGGGGGATTTCGCTCAACGCCGAGTAATAATCCTTAAACTTGAAGGCCCAGTCGGCCTCGTTGGCGCCTCCGATAAGGGAAAGATGGAGAAGTCGGTTGGGGATGCCCAGGCCGTCCGCCGCGATGCACCCATGCATGGCTGAGGAGAGGATGGTCCGGCACTGAGCCAGGCGCGTCAAGGTGCCCAGCGCGTCCGGGGCGGTCGCATCCAAGACACAAAGACGCTCCCCATAGCACTGCCGCAAGCGTTCCGTCAGCGGCGCACCGATTGTTTGGTCTGCGAAGTGGAGCATGAGGCCGACCTCATAGCGCGGCGCAGGCCGTTCCGGGAGGAGTCGGCCGAAGAGGAGGCCGGGGTCGCCAAGCGGCGTCTTGGGGTCGATGCGCGTCGTGCCGAACCACCCCTGCAACACGCGCAGCGTCTCTTGTCCCCGCAGGGCCAAGGGGCGGATACGCCGCCAGGGGCGCGGGTCAAAGGTCGGACGTGGTTCGTAAAGGAAGCCGCTTCCCCACACGTAAAAGGGCAATGCACACTTGAAGAAGAAACGCCCGATGTGCCGTCGCATGCCGGAGCGTGGATATTTTTTGTAGTTCCGGTGCTCCAAGATGCTGCCGAGGGCGAAGAGTTTGGCGCGCTCGGGGCAGGTCCATCGGACATCCTTGACGAAGGTGGCGACCACCAAGGGCGACAGCGCGTCCCCAAAGTTGTCTTGTCCTGTCCACCAGTTTCGCCACCAGTAAAGGGATGTCATTTTGCCTCCGTCTGCTCTTTGACAACGGAATGGATGAGTGTGATACGGATGGTGGGCCTAAAGGGTTTAGGCGCCGGATTTGCCGAGAATACGGAGGAGGTCGGCCTCGAGGTGCGGGGTGAAGAGCGCGGCGCCTTGGCGGTTGAGGTGGTGGCCGTCTGGGTCGAAGGCGATGTCCGGGAGGGGGAGGTCGGCGTAGTTGAGGAGGGGGCGGTTGCCGCGGACCTTGACTTCGTGGGCGTAGACATCGGGGACGCCGTCGCGGGCGGCGAACTCGCGGATCTTGGTGCGGTAGCCTTCGTGAAGGGGGGTGCGGACGACGATGGCTTTGCGACCGTCGCGCTCGATGGCGTCCAGGAGGCGTTTGAGCCATTTGACCTCGACGGGTTTGTAACGGGAGATGGTCTCCCAATGGAAGCGGGCGCTGGAGCCGGTGACGCCAATCATGGCGTTGTGCGGGATTTCCACTTTGGGCTTGTTGGGATCGACTTTACTGAAGCGATCGTCTTGTTGGCCGCTTTTGACGGAGTCGGGGAGGGAGGCGATGAAGCGGACGTAGGGCTCGTAGGGGCGGGAGAAGATGGTGGGATAGTAATAAGGAACATCGAAGAAGATGTGGTTGGAGACGGCACGGAAGAAGTCGAAAGAACACTCCATGCGCGTGGCGGCCTGCCAGAAGTCCTCGCCGACGACCACGGCCTGACCTTCGCGGTAGGGCCAGCGTTTGCGATACCACCGGTAAATCCAGTAGAGCCCGTGATAGTCGCAAAAGCCGACGCCGCCGTTCCAAATGGCGAGGGATTTGGCCGATTCGGGGCGGATACCGCAACGGATGTGGGAGGAGCCGAGGGCCAGAACATCGCAGGTGCCGTCGAAGGTCTTGACCAGGCCTGTGACCTCCTTGACGACGAAGCGATGGTAGTCGGTGACGCGGGCCTTCCAGAGGACGCGGGCGTGCAACATGCGCCCGAACACGCTCTTTTTGGGAACGAAGAGGAGGAGGAATTTGGCGAAGTAGCGCAGGGCTTTCTCAGAGAGGGTCCGGTTCCAGACAACGGTCTCGGGATCGCACTTACGTGGGGGGTAATTCTTCATTGCGGTTCTCCTATGGGACGGTGTACGGTCAGGTGTTACGAGGTGCTTGGCGCGGGCGCGGATCTTGAAGGCGAGCAAGAGGGCTTTGGGGTGGAAGTGGAGGCGACGGACGAGGTGGCGGACGATGGTCCAGAGTAGATCGCGGCGGGCATCGTATTCCGCTTGGGTGAGGCCGGTCTTGGGGTGGAGGGCCATACGGATTTGGTTGAGGGCGAGGAGGGCGTAGGTGCGGCGGAGGGCGGGAAGGCCGTAAAGGTGGAGGCCGATGTAGGCGCGGGAGACAAGCCAGGCCTTCATGCCTTCGGAGAGATGGGACCAGGCGCCTTGGCCGACGAAGTAGACGGAGGAGGGCTCGTTCAAGTAGGCGATGGGGCCGAGAGACGCGAGGAGCTGGGGCTTGAACGCATCGCCTTCCATCGGCAAGGGGATTTCGCGTACCAAGCGTTCGTAGGCGGCCTTTGAATAGAGGAGCGTGCTGGTCTGGAAATAGTAGCGCTGGATGTCCGTGGGCGGGATGAGGTCGCCGTTCGGCATGGGGATGGACCAACGGCGGCCATCGCGCACGTCCTCGAAAAAGAAGTTGGAGACGCAAAGGACGGCATTGTGGCGGCGGACGAGGTCAAGCTGGCGTTGGAGCTTGTGGGGGGTGAGCCAGAAGTCGTCGCTGTCGCACTCGGCAATCCAGTCTCCGCGGGCTTGCGTGTGGAGAAGCGCGTCAGCGACAAACATCCCGATGTTTTGCTTGGCGCGGAGGATACGGATTTTGTCGGGGTGTTTGGCCAACCACTCTCGACAGACGGCGGGGGTGCCGTCAGTGGAGGCGTCATCGGCGATGATAAGCTCGAAGGGGAAGTCGGTCTGCTGGGTGACGATGGACTCGATGGCGCGGCCGATGGTCGCTTCGGCGTTGTAGGCGCGCATGAGGACGGAGACGAGCGGGGTTTGGCAGAGGCACGCGGGGTCGGAGACCTCCGTGAAGGGGATGTCCGTGGGAATCCGGCTTGTGACGAGGTAGGGCGTGACGGCGGGGTCACGCAACATATGCTCCAGACATTCGGCCAAAGTCATTTAATCTCCTTTTGTCAGACGCAGTTCAATGACACACTTGAACGCGTTATTCTATCCAAAAGTCAGATTCGGGGATAGGCTCTCCACGGCGAAACCAGAGGCGCTTGAGGCGGGCTCTCCGTCCACGCACCCAAGGGGGCGCCGCCATCCACCGCGGCAGGCGAAGCCACAACAATGGCGACAGCCAACGTTGCCACCACAGACCGCGCAACAGCGGCATCGCGTCGCGCCAAGGCGAATCCTTTGGAATTATTTTATCTGCAGTCAGTCGCCACAGACGAGCCAATTCCCTGACATAGACGCCGGCGTACCAACAAAAGCGATCCCTGGTGGCACACCATGGGACCATCCCCATGAAGGGGAAGGCACCTTGCAGTGCGCGTGGGGCACATTGGGGATCGATGGTTCCCCAAAAGTCCGGAAGAATCCCCATGTGTTCTCGGCAAACGGTGTTCAGCGCATCTTGATCCGGGGTCCGACTATCCAGATAGGTACGGCAGAAATCCAGACAGCGCGTCGTCAAGTCTTGTTCACGGAAGGCGCGCAGGTTCATCAGCAAGAGGCCGGAACAGACATAATGGGTCTTATCGTAAGGGAGCCCATGTGCTTCATGCCAACGATGTTGGGCGGCCGCCACGGATGGGAGTGCCGGCAGGTCATGGGAATGGCCAAGCATCCAGAAAGTTGAATCCGCCAGAGCGAAGAGATCCGTGAGGTCACCGGTGAAGAGAACGTCGCAATCGGCGTAACAGACCCAATCGACCTCGGGAAGTAAATCGGGGAGGGAGAGCCGTGCATAGGCGGCGAGGGAGCCCTTCCAGTGCGGGAGGTCCTTGAAGCGTGCGGGGTCGATGGGGTGACGGCGCACGGAGACGTCTGCACGGACTTTTCGAAGGATGGCCTCGATTTGGGCGAAGTCTGCATCGGGGATGCCAAGGTCCAGGACATGGACGGTGAGCGAGGCTTGCGGTGAGAGGTGGCGGAGGGCGGAGGCCGCGGCGACGGTCAAGCCGGCGAGATAACCGGGGTTGGCATCGGAGGCCAACGCCAAATGGAATGCTCCCGCCTGGGGCCCCTGTGCCGTCATGGTCGCGGAGTCCCTTCAGTTTGCGGCGTGCAATCGGCGCGCGCGTGAGCGGATTTTGAGGTAGAGGGAGATGGCCGTTGGGTTAGGCAACAGACGCCAGAAGACGTGCTTGACGAGCGGGAGGATGAAGGGACGGATTTCCTGCCATTCTTGCGCCGAGAAGCCGGTCTTGGGGTGCAGAGCTTGGCGCAAGACTGTCAATACGGTGATGGCATGGGCCTTTTTGGCCGCCCGGGGACCATAACGAAAGAGCGCCAGTTGAGAGAGGATGACAATCATGGCCTTGTTTGCCTCGGAGCGGGAGGAGTAGGCCCCCCCACCAACGTGCCAGATGGAGGCGACATCGTGCAGGCAGACGACCTTGCCATAACGTGCCAGGCACTGCTCTTTTCTGGTATCGCCTTGAAAGTCGAGCGGGATCTCGCGGACCATTTGCTCGTAGGCGGCTCTGGAATAGAGGAGGGTGTTGGTTTGATAATAGGCTTGGGCGAACTCGCGCGGCGGGATGATCTCTGTTGTGGGCAAGACGTACATGTAGAGGCGGTTGTCTCTGACATCCCGGATGAGGTAATCCGTGACGCAGAGGACGGCGCCGTGCTTCCGGATAAGGATCATTTGGCGTTGGAGTTTACAAGTCTCCAGCCAGTAGTCATCGCAGTCGCATTCAGCGATCCATTCGCCGCGGGCTTGGGAATGGGTGAGGACATCGTTGACGACGAGACCGCCGTTTTTGTGGGCGCGGAGGATACGGATTTTATCGGGGTGTTTGGTCAACCACTCTTGACAGACGGCGACGGTGCCGTCTGTGGAGGCATCGTCGGCAATGATAAGCTCGAAGGGGAAGTCGGTCTCTTGAGTGACGATGGACTCGATGGCACGGCCAATGGTCGCCTCGGCGTTGTAGGCGCGCATGAGGACGGAGACGAGCGGGGCTTGGCAGAGGCGTGTGGGGTCGGAGAGCTCCGTGAAGGCGATGGACGACGGTTCGATATCGCGTGTGGCGCAAGAGAAATACTTCACTCGCTCAGTGACCTTATCGAAACAGTCTTGAAGAGTCATGGCATTCCCTTTTCTTCGTGGCAATGTTCGTATTGGAGCGGTTCACCGCGTCGCTTCCAGAGGCGTTTGGCGCGTCGTCGAGGGTCGCGCACCCATGGAGGTGCGGCCATCCAGCGGGGCAGACGCAACCAGAGCGAAGGCGGGAAATGCCGACGCCACCACAGTCCGCGGAGCCTGGGCATGGCGGCGCGAAAGGGGGAATGCTTGGGGAGCAATTCATCTGCGGCACAGTCGTAGAGATGGTACGCTGTTCGCTGATAGACGTTGGCCAGCCCGGTATGCTTTTTGGGGGAATAAACCCATGGCGCCACGTCGGCGAAGTGGATGGCTCCAGGGATTGTTGTCACTGAACAATCGGCCAATAGGAAGAGAAGGGTCCCCCAAGCGTCCGGGAGGAGGCCGATTCTACCGAAGCAGACGGAGTTTAAGGTGTCTTGATCCACGAAAGGCACATCTGGATAGGTGTGTAGGAACTCCAAAGAACGTCGGGTTATATCCTCGGCGCGGCAAGCCGCAAGATTTATGAGGATGAACCCAGAGCAAATGTAGCGATTGATGTCAAAAGGCAACTCCGGGCGCGCGGCAAACCATGCGCATTGTTCTGTCGGATTGGGCAGGTCGCGGAGGACATCGATGTGCCCCAGCAGGAGGGCGTCTTCGGTCGCATAAGTGAAGAGTTCGGCGAGGTCGCCGGTGAAGAGGATGTCGCAATCGGCGTAACAGACCCAATCAGCTTCCGGGAGCAACTCGGGGAGAATGAGGCGCGCGTAGACGGCAAGGGAACCCTTCCAGGGCGGGAAGTCCTTGAAGTCGGCGGGGTTGATGGGGTGGCGGCGCACGGTGACATCGGCGCGAACCTTGCGGAGGACGGCCTCGATGTGGGCGAAGTCCGCGTCCGGGATGCCACAATCCAAGATATGGACGATGAGCGAGGCGTTCGGAGAGAGGTGACGGAGTGCAGAGGCCGCGGCGACGGTCAAGCCGGCGATGTAGCCGGGATTGCCGTCAGAGGCCAACGCCAAGTGGAGTGGCTTTGCGTTTGGGGTGGGGTGAGGCATACCTGTGCGTCAGTTGAGGGGGCGCTTGGGGTTGTTGGCCTTGATGCGCTCGATTTTGTCGTGGTCGGCTTTGCGCTGGGATTCGTTCTTTTGGATGATGGCGTCGAGGTCGGCGCGCATGCCGTTGAGGCGCTCGGTGTCGGCGGTGGCGGGGTCGAGGAGGGATTGGGTGGAGCGGCGGACGAATTCGGCGGGGAGGGACCAGAAGACGTTGCGGACGTAGAACTCGGGGGTGGCGCGGTGGAGGACGACGATTTCGCCGGCGGGGGAGATGTTGAGGCGGGGGGTGACGAGCGGGAGGTAGGCGCCGAGCATGACGGTGGGGAAGAAGCGGCCGTCGGGGGTGTCTTGCACGCGGAGGAAGAGGCGGTCGACGTGGTCGCGGGGCCAGCGGACGAGGGTGAAGTGGCGCTGGCGGGTGGGGTCGTTGGCGAAGAGTTGGGTGCCTTCGAGGACGACGGAGCCGGGGACGATGTCGACGGCCTTGGGCTGGGTGTCGTAGCGGACGCCGTGGACGATGGCGCCGAAGGTGACGAGGTATTTGCCCTGGCGGGAGAGGTCGGCGGCGACGGAGAGGTCGAGGTCGAAGACGCGTTCTTCGTTGGGCTTGAGGGTGAGGGGCTTGGGGAGGCAGCCTTTGGGCTCGCGGGCGAGGTTGCGTTGCTGGGGGTCGCCGTGGCGGATGACCTCGAAGGCGCCGGCGGGGTGGTCGCCCTTGCCGAGGGTGAGGGGGGCGGGCGTGTTGTTGCGGACCAGGACGCGGACGGGGAGGGTTTCGCCGAGGACGTAGCTGCCGGACTCGATGGCGATGCCGACGGAGACGGGCGCGAGACGTTTGGGCCCCTCGGCCGCGTGTGCGGCGAGGGGGAGGAGGGCGGTGAGGGTGAGGAGGAGGCGGGGGAGGAAACGCATCAGGCTTCTTCTTTCTGCGGCGGGGAGAAGTGGGTGAGGCCGCGGGTGTCTTGCTTGTTGGGGAAGATGAAGGAACAGATCCAGGAAACGACGACGCAGGCCACCAGGCCGATGCCGCCGTAGGTGAAGAAGTGGAGGTCGGGGAAGACGTGGCCGATGCCCAGGCTGATGACGTAGTTGACGACGAGGCCGATCATGGCGGCGGCGCCGCTGACGCGGGGCATGAAGATGCCGATGAGGAAGAGGGCGGAGAGGCCGCCGGTGAGGGTGCCGATGAAGTTCTGGAAGTCGTCGAAGAGCGAACGGCTGGGCAGGACGGAGAGGACGAGGGCGGCGGCGACGCCGAGGCCACCGACCACGATGACGAGCCAGCGGCCCCAGCGGACCTGCGCGTCGCCGTCCATGTCCTTGCGGAAGCGGGCGATGAAGTCGGTGACGATGGAGGTGGCGGAGCTGTTGAGGTTGGTGGCGAGGGTGGAGATGGTGGCCGCAAAGATAGAGGCGACGATGAGGCCGGCGATGACGGGGTGGAGCTCGATGGCCATGAAGGTGGGGAAGATGGAGTCGCTCTTGGGCATGGTGACGTCCATCAGCTCGGGGTGCTTGAAGTAGTGGGTGTAGAGGGCGGTGCCGATGAGGTAGAAGATGACCGAGGAGATGACCGAGAGGATGCCGTTGAACCAGATGGAGCGGGCGGCGGCCTTTTCGTCGGGGGTGGTGATGTAGCGCTGGACGACGCACTGGTCGGCGGTGTAGCTGTTGAGGTTCGAGACGAAGCCCATGATGAGGACCACCCAGAAGACGGGCTCGGAGAGGAGGGGGCGGAAGTCCCACATGGTGAACTTCTTGGCGTCCCAGGCGACGGAGGCGAACTCGCCCACGCCGCCGGATTCCATGACGAGGACGACGAGGACGACGATGGCGCCGCCGAGCAGGATGAGGCCCTGCACGAAGTCGCACCAGATGACGGCGTCAACGCCGCCGAAGAAGCAGTAGATGATGGTGGCGACGCCGCAGAGGAGGATGGCGGCCCAAATCGGGATGTCGGTGACGGCGCCCAGGGCGATGGCCGGCAGGAGGGTGACGACGGCCACGCGGCAGACCATGAAGACGTTGAAGGCCGCCGCGCCGAAGAGGCGCACGCCGACGTTGAAGCGCCGCTCGAGGTATTCATAGGCGCTGGTGATATTGAGGCGGCAGAAGAAGGGGAGGTAGAAGTAGATGGCGATGGGCGCGAGGGCCAGGATGCAGAGGGCCATCGTGAAGTAGCGCCAGTCCGAGATGTAGGTCATCGTCGGGATGGAGATGAAGGTGATGGAGCTGAGCATGGTGGCGTAGATGGAGACGCCGGCGACGTACCACGGGATGCTCTTGCCGCCGCGGAAGTAGGTGTCCGCCGTTTTGGGCTTGAGGGCGAAGTAGACGCCCATGCCGACCATGGAGGCAAAGAAGAGGCCGATGACCACCCAGCTCTCCCAGTCGAAGCGCCAGCCCTGGCGCGCGAAGGTGGCGAGATTCGCCTCAGCCGTGCGCACACGGGGCATGACCTCGCCGCCGACGACGAGCAGACGCGTGCCTTGGCCGTCTTTGGCGGAGAGGATGGCGGCGGCCGCGCCGCAACGGGGGAGCTGGCCCTCGGGCAATTCGCCCTGTTGCACCCACTTGCCGGTCACGGCGTGCCAGGAATAGAGGTTGCGGTTCCACCGGTAGTCCGCCGGCTGCCAGGTGGCGGTCTTGGCGGCCCACTCGGCGGCAGGGAGGGCGTTGGCCTCGTTCCAGAGGGCGCCGTTGTAGCCGCCCACGAGCATCGCGTGCTGGTCGCCCACGGACAGGAAGCTGGCGCCGACGGTGCAGACGGGGGCGCCCGCGAGCGGCTTCCACGCCCACTCGCCCTCAAAGGTCTTGGTGTAGCCCCAGCCGTCGGTGAGGGCCGTCTTGCCGTCGCTGCCGCCGAAGACGGCGAGGATGAAGCTCTTCTGGTCGCCGTTTTGGGTCACGGCCACGGCCTGTTCGCGGGCGGGGCCGGGGAGCGCGGGCAGTTCGGTCCAGTTCCACTTGCCGTCCTTCTGGCCGATGGCGAAGGCGCGGTTGGTCGGCTCGCCGTTGAGCTTGCCGCCCACGAGGACCGCGCCGTCGGTCCAGGTATCCACGGTCATGCCCTTTTTCCAGGCCGCGACGGCGGGCATGGAGAGGACGCCTTCGGGGAAGTCGGGGAGGTCGGTGACGGTACCCTCGGCGTCCAGCAGGAAGGCGTCGCCCGTGGGGCCCTCGGCGGTGACGCCGCCCACGCAGAGGAGGGCCGGCTTGGCGTCGATGTCGGTGCCGGTGTTGACGACCCACGCGCCGCCTTCGGCCGTGCCGCGCGGCAGGGCCTTGTCCAGCACCGTCCAGGTCTTGGCCTTGGTGTCGTAGACCGAGATGGTCGCGGAGTAGCCCTTGGCGTTCTCGAAGGTCGAGCCGCCCGCCACGACGAACTTGTCGCCGAGCATACCCGCGAAGGGCCGCGCCACGGCGGTCGGTGCCGCTGGGATGCCGCCGTCCCAGTTCAGGGTCATGGGGGTGGCGCACACCACGCCCGCCACGAACGCGGCGAGCATCGTCAAGGTTCCACGAAGGCGCATGGGTCTGACTCCAATCAACCGAGCGGGATACGCTCGAATAACGCACGCGGCATCAGCCGCATCAAAACACCTATCCAGCGCCAGCGGGGCGTCACATAAGCCACGCTCCGACCGCGCTCCAATACCTTTAGTATACAAAACGCGGCCTCGCTTGTCGAGCATTTCCAAAAGTTCGAGGCGCGTCCCATCTCCGTGTCCACGAAACCCGGCAGGAGCGTGACGTAACGGCAGGGGAATCCGCCGTGTCGCGCCAGGCGCCGGTAACCCTCCATCGCGTTGATCATGTAGGCCTTCGAGGCCGAGTAACCGTTGGTGCGCTCCAGCCCCCGCAGGCCCGCCACGCTCGCCGTCGCAGCGAAGGTCTCGCAATGGGTCAGTGCCCACTGCGCCACCCGCTCGAAGGCCAGCACGTTCAACCGCAGGGTCTGCTCGGTGAGCGCCCAATCGGGCGTCTCCGAACGTTGGCCGAAACCGGCGTTGAAGATCACCGTGTCCGCCCCCACCGCTTCAATCTTCTCCAGTGCGTCCGGCGCCGTCGCGTCCAGTTCCACTGTCTCCCCGCCGATTTCCTTTAATAGGGCCGTGCGTCGACCCGCGGCCACGGCCTCATAACCGTGCGCCCGCGCCGTCTCGACCAGCGCCCGTCCGATGCCCGACGTCGCCCCAATCACCAAGATGCGTTTCATGCCCATAGTCTACCACAAGGGCGGCAAAGCCGCCCTTGTGATAGACGAGGCTTGGAGGCTTGGAAGTTTGGAGGAGCCCCGGAGGTTGAGGCCCGTGCTGCCGCCCCTGGCGGCGATGAGGCCGGATGTTACGCGGCAAGTGCGAGGACTGCCAGTGTGGGGAACCGCAGATTCCGCAGATTTGTTGCAGATTAAGGGCGTGCTGGCGCACGCTGATTGCCAGTGTTTTTTTGGAAATCACAAAGGACACGAAGGACACAAAGAGTATTGGCTGATTAGCTGATTGGAGGGTGTGGGGCGCTGCCCCACGCCCCGGCAGGGAGAAGTTCTCCCTGCACCCCCGGCACGTCTGCGACGTGCCCATGAACACGCCCCACAGGAGATTCAGGAGCGCGCGTAAACGCGCGACGGACGAAGGCGCTGGGAGAAAGAATCAAGCCTCCAAGCTTCCATTATGCGTCCTGCGTGCGCCAGCACATCCTTAATCTACTCAAAATCTGTGTTACCGAAGGTCTTTCGAGCGAAGCGATGAAACAATCTGCGGTTCCTCCCTTCGTGTGGCTTCGTGGTTCTTCGTGAATCTTCGTGTCAGTCCCGCAGGGTAAACCTTTCACGTTCTCCCAATGCCCCATCCGTCGCGCGCTTGCCGCGCGTTCTCTGTTCTCTGTTCTCTGTTTTCTGTTCTCTGGGGCGCCAACGGCGCCCTCGCCCTTTGACTTTGGAAAGGAAGTCGGTTATACTATGGAGACTTTCTTTCTTCCATAGGAGATTCAACGTATGTCCACCGCCATTCGCAATGTTCTGGTCGTCAACGCCGGGAGTTCGTCGCTGAAGTTCATGCTCTTCGATATGGAGAGCGAGAAGATGCTGGCCAAGGGCCAGGTGGAGCGCATCGGCATCGGCAATTCGCTCTTCACCTTCTCGACGGAGGGTTTTTCCGAGAAGCAGAGCCCCTGTGAGGCGCCTGACCACACGGCGGCGGTGCGCTTGGCGTGCGGCGCGCTGACGGACCCCGCGAAGGGCGGCTGCCTGAGGCAGATCTCCGACATCGACGCGGTGGGCCACCGCATTGTGCACGGCGGCGAGAAGTATTCCCAGCCGGTGAAGCTGGATGAGCACGCGTTGGCGGAGATTGAGAAGCTCTCCCCCTTGGCGCCGCTCCACAACCCCGGCGCGTTGCAGGGCATCCGCGGGTGCGAGCAGGTGCTCCCTGGCGTGCCGCACGTGGCGGTCTTCGACACGGCCTTCCATCAGACGATGCCTGAGGAGAGCTACCTCTACGCCCTGCCGCGCGAGTTGCACGACAAGCTGGGCGTGCGCAAGTACGGCTTCCACGGCACGAGCCACCGTTTCGTGACCGAGCGCGCGGCGGAAATCCTGGGCAAGCCTCTGGACCAGGTGAACCTAGTGACCTGCCACCTGGGCAACGGCTCCTCCATCACGGCGGTGAAGGGCGGCAAGTGCTACGACACCTCGATGGGCATGACCCCCCTCGCGGGTGTGGTGATGGGCACGCGCTCCGGCGACGTGGACCCGGCCATCGCCTTCTATCTGATGAAGAACGGCTACACCGCCGACGACGTGGACAACCTCTTCAACAAGCAGGGCGGCGTGCGCGCGCTCGGCGGCTCCAGCGACATGCGCGACATCTGCGCGGCTTGCGAGGCCGGCGACCACAACGCGCAGGTGGCCTTGGCCCGTCTGGTCCACAGCTACGCGATGTACATCGGTGGTTACGTGGCGCTCCTCGGCCACACCGACGCCATCATCCTCACCGGCGGCATCGGCGAGAACAGCTGGGAGACCCGCCAGGCCCTCCTGAAGGTGCTCGGCGGCCTGGGCATCACGCTGGACGCGGAGACCAACCGCCACGTCCGCGGCGTGGAGGCTGTCATCTCCGGCAAGGACTCCGCCATCCCCGTCATCGTCGTGCCGACGAACGAGGAGCTCATGATCGCGCGTGAGACCTTCACCCTGCTGAAGTGAACGCCACGCAGTCCGTCCACATTCTCTTCGACCTGCGCACGCTCGGCTCGTTGCCGCCGCCTGCGCAGGCCTATTTGTTGGCGTTGGTGGATGGATTGTTGCCGGCGCTCCTGGAGGGGCACCGCGCAACGGTGGCTTTGGCGGAGGGGACGCCCTTCCCGCCGCAACCCATCGAGCACCCGAACATCGCCTATCGCACGCTGAAGCAACCCGCGCAGTCGCGGGCCGGCGCCAAGGAGATGCAGGCACTGATGCGGTCCGCGCGGCCGGATGTCTACTGGAGCGCGGACGCCTCGTTGCCGCCGCCCACGGTCGCCTGGAATTACCGTCGACTTCGCGTGGTCTACGCCTTCCAGACGTTGCCGCGACCCTCGGAGCACGGGGTGGCACGCTGGGCGGCGCACCTCTGGCGGCGGCTGACGGTCTATCGGCGGCTGCTCAGCGCGGACGCGCTGATTTGTCCCTGCCACGCGATGGCGGTGCGCCTGGTGGTGCGGTTGGGGTTGTGGTCGCGGCGGCGGGTGCGCGTCATCCGCAACGGCGTGCACCCGCTCTTCCGCCGGCACACCGAGGAAGAGATTCTGCAGGCGCGGCGAACCTGGCTGGTGCCGCGGCGCTATGTGATGTTGGCGGGCCATTCCTCTTTCGCGGAGGACTTGGCGGTGCCCCTGCGGGCGCTGGGCCAGAACGAGGAGGTCTCCTCCGTGACGTGTGTGGCCGTGGGCGACGCGAAGTTGCCCGGGGCTCTGCGCGAGACCATCCGCGACTGCCACCTGGAGGGCATGGTGCGCTTCATCAATGCGGCGGCCATCCCGCCGGAAGACCTCTCGGCGCTCTACAGCGGGGCGGTGGCGACCTTCGAGCCGGCCTACGGCGCGGATTACCGGCCCTCCATCCTGCGGAGCATGGCGTGCGGCACGCCCGTCATCTGCGCCGCCGATGCGGCCAACGGCGAGCTTTACGGCAACGCCGCCCTGCGCGTCCACCCCACCGACCCCGCGGAATGGGCGCGCGCCTTCGTCAGCCTCACCCTTTCCGCGCCGTTGCGCGAGCGCCTGGTGGCGCGGGGCGAGGCGTGCGCCGCGGAGCGGTCGTGGGGTGCCACCGCGCGGGCCTCCTTCGCCATCGCGGCGGAACTGTGCAAGAGGCGTTGAGATGGCGGCCCTCACTCCACAGGAACGGTTTGCCGCGCTCCCCGAGGGCGTGCGGCGTTTCCATGAACACTTCATGGCCATGGCCCTGCGCGAGGCCGAGCAGTCGGCCGAGGCGGGCGAGGTGCCGTGCGGGTGCGTCATCGTGCGCCTGCCGGAGGGCACCTATGAAAAGGGCCTGGCGAATCCCGCGCCGCTCGAGGATCCCTGGTCCGCGCGCCTCCTGGCGCGGGCCCACAATCAGACCGAGCTGTTGCGCGACCCGACGGCCCACGCCGAGACCATCGCCATCACGGCGGCCGCGTCGGCCTTGGGCGATTGGCGGCTCACCGGCACCGCGGTCTACGTGACGAAGGAGCCCTGCCCGATGTGCGCGGGGGCCTTGGTCTGGGCGCGCCCCACGCTGGTGGTGTGGGGCCTCTCAGATTCCGATCGCGGCGGGGAGAGCGCTTTTGGTATACTGTCCAGTGAACGTGTGAACCACCGTGCCACGTTGCTCGCCGGCGCGCTGGAGGCGCGTTGCCGGGCGCAGTTTGCGGACTTTTTCAGGAATCGACGAAAGGAACCCCACGGATGAAACAGAGAGTGAAGCTGGTTTTGGCGGCCGTGGCCATGTGCGCGATGGGGAGCGCGGCCTTCGCGGAGGATGCCGGGAAGGCGCCCGCGGCCGGCGCCCCGGAGGCGGAGGTCGCCGTTGACCTCACGCAACCCTTCGACTCCTTCCCCGGCCCCGAGTGGCAGGATTTGCCCGACCCCAGCGCCTCGCCCTACGCGGTGCCCGGCGGCATGCTTGTCTACGCCGGCAACACCCCGCCCAAGAGCTTCAACGGCTACCTGGACAACAACACCTTCACCATGATGGTCTTCGGCCTGCTCTATCCCTCGATGCTGGCCCTCGACACCCGCACGGGCGACTACGGCCCCAGCCTGGCCGACCGCTGGCAAATCAGCAGGGACAAGAAGATCTTCGTCTTCCACATCAACGAACGGGCGAAGTGGAGCAATGGCACCCCCGTCACCGCGCACGACGTGAAGGCGACCTTCGACGCCGTCACCGCCAAGGAGAGCCTCACCGGCCAATACCAGGTGCTCTTCAACGACATCGAGCGGGCCGAGGTGGTGGACACGCCCGACGCGGACGGCCAGCTCCGCACCATCCGTTTCATCTGCAAGCGCGTCCACTGGCGCAACTTTGGCAACCTGGGCGGCTCGCTCTACATCATGCCCAAGGCCCTCATCGACGAGGCCCGCGCCGCCTGCCGCGCGGAGGGCCTCGACGAAAAGACCGCCTTCAACCGCCTCAACTTCAACCTCCACATCGTCGGCGGGCCCTACATCGTCTCCGACCACCGCGAGGGCCGCGACATGACCCTCTCGCGTCGGCCCGATTGGTGGGGTTTCAAGCTCCCTAGCGGCCAGGGCGTCTACAACTTCGACAAGATCCGCATCCGCTTCTTCATGGACCAGAACAACGCCTACGAAGCCTTCAAGAAGGGCGAGGTGGACGTCTACGCCGTCTATTCCGCCCGCATTTGGCACACCGAGAGCGTGGGCGAGCGCTTTGAGAAGAATTGGATCGTGAAGCAGGATGTCCGCAACCACGAGCCCATCGGCTTCCAGGGCCTGGCCTTCAATATGCGCCGCAAACCCTACGATGACCCGCGCGTCCGCCAGGCCATCGCCCTGCTCTTCGACCGCGAGCGCATGGTCCGCTCCCTCATGTACAATGCCTACTTCCTGCAGAACTCCTTCTGCCGCGACCTCTACGACGAGAAGAACTTCAACACCAACCCCTCCTTCGACTACGACCCCGACCGCGCCTTCGCCCTGCTCCAGGAGGCCGGCTTCGTCTTCAATCCGAAGACCGGCAAGCTTGAGCGCGACGGCCAGCCCTTCGTCGTGCGTATCCTCACCCGCTCCGCCGGCGACGCCACCTACCTCGCCCTCTTCAAGGAGTCCCTCGCCCGCCTGGGCATCGAGCTGGCTATCACCCAGCGCGACTTCGCCACCTGGATGCGCGAGATGAAGGACTACAACTTCGACGTCACCGTCGCCGCCTACTCCGGCTCCCTCTTCCGCGACCCCGAGGCCATGTGGTCCAGCGCCTACGCCGACACCCCCAACGGCCCCAACCTTCCCGGCTTCAAGGATGAGCGCGTCGACGCACTCGTCGAGCGCCAGAAGACCGAATTCTCCCTCGCCCGCCGCAACGAAATCATGCGCCAGATCGACAAGATCGCCACCGAGGCCGTCCCTTACGTCCTCACCTGGGGCACCGATTCCGTCCGCCTCCTCTACTGGAACAAGTTCGGCACCCCGGACTCCGTCCTCGGCAAATACGGCGACGAACTCTCCATCCCTGTCTATTGGTGGTATGACACCGACTCCGCCCGCGAGCTCGAAACGGCCATGAAAGACGGCACACCCCTCCCCGCCCGCGCCGCCGAAGTCGACTACGACACCGTCACCGCCCCCTAATTCGCTTCCCGACCATGCCCAAGACCGACGACCCCCAAGACGAACTCTTCGCCACCCCTCAAGACCCCACGCCCGAACAGCCCCAGGAAGAGACCGACGCCTCCGCCCCCGCGGAGGAGGCATCTCCCGCCGGCGCCGTCCCGGACATCCGCGACCGCGGCCCCTTCGGCCGCCTGATGGACGACAACTTCCTCAAGTTCGCCGCCTATTCCATCTGCGACCGTGCCCTCCCCACCGTCGAGGACGGCCTCAAGCCCGTTCAGCGCCGCATCCTCCACGCCATGTGGGAGAAGGACGATGGCCGCTTCTCCAAGGTCGCCGGCGTCGTCGGCAACACCATGCACTACCACCCGCATGGCGACGCCGCCATCAAGGATGCCGTCGTCACCCTCGCCAACAAGCGCTATCTCATCGAGGGCCAGGGCAACTTCGGCAACATCCTCACCGGCGACGAGGCCGCCGCAGGCCGTTACATCGAGTGCCGCCTCACCAAGCTCGCCCGCGAGCAGCTCTTCTCCCCCAAAATCACCGAATACGTCCCCAGCTACGACGGCCGCAACAAGGAGCCCGTCCTCCTCCCCGCCAAGATTCCCCTCTGCCTCATGCTCGGCGTCGACGGCATCGCAGTCGGCCTCTCCACCGCCGTCCTCCCGCACAACTTCATCGAGCTCCTTCAGGCCGAGATTGAGATTCTCAAGGGCCATCCCTGCCCCGTCCTGGTGCCGGACTTCATCACCGGCGGCGAGATGGACGCCTCGGACTACGACGATGGCCGCGGCTCCGTCAAGGTCCGCGCCCGCATCGAGGAGCGCAAGGGCGAGAAGAACAAGCTCTTTGTCACCTCCGTCCCCTACGGCGTCACCACCGACCGCCTCGCCGAGTCCATCGAGAAGGCCATCAAGTCCAAGCGCCTCCCCATCAAGCACATCGATAACTTCACCGCCGAGACCGTCGAGATCGAGCTCACCCTCAATCCCGGCTCCGATGCCGACAAGGTGCGTAAGTCGCTCTACGCCTTCACCGACTGCGAGCGCCGCATCCCCAGCCGCATCGTCGTCCTCTCCCAGAACCGCCCCTGCGAGATGACCGTCTCCGAGGTCCTCTCCCGCCACGCCGAGCTCCTCCAAGACATCTTCCGCCGCGAGTTCCAGGTCCGCCTCCGTGAGATCGAGGAGCTCATCCTCCGCAAGACCCTCGAGGCCCTCTTCATCGAAAAGCGCATCTACAAGCGCATCGAGGGCGTCAAGACCGCCGAGGCCGTCTTCGCCGAGGTCCGCGCCGGCTTCGAGCCCTACGCCAACCTCCTCGAACACCCCCTCACCGACGACGAGATCGACCACCTCCTCAAGATTCCCATCCGTCGCATCTCCCTTTACGACATCAACAAGCACAACGACGAACTCAACGCCCTCCGCGCCGAGTACGCCCAAATCAACGACGACCTCGCCCACCTCTCCCGCTACGCCGTCAAGTACCTCAAAGGCCTCATCAAGGAATACGCCTCCAAGTATCCCCGCCTCACCCAGGTCACCGACGGCTTCCAGCAGATCGACGAGCGCGCCCTCACCTCCACCGAGCTCACCCTCCGTCTCTCCGAAGACGGCTACCTCGGCTACGACGTCAAGCAGGGCCAGGTCCTCTTCCCCTGCTCCAGTCTCGACAAGCTCTACATCCTCTGGAGCGATGGCCGCTACCGCTTTGCGCCCCCGCCCGACAAATTCTTGGTCGACGCGACCTACGCCCCCGGCCACGCCTGGCTCGACGCGCTCCGTCCCCGTGCTCCCATCCGCTTCTTCGATGTCGGTATCTACGCCCGCGATGACGTCTTCACCTGCGTCTATTACGAGCCCGTCTACGGCTTCACCTACTTCAAGCGCTTCACTTGGGGCGGCATGATCATGAACAAGGATTACGCCCTCGTCCCCGAAGGCGCCACCATCCTCCTCTTCTGCAAGGGCACCCCCGAGGCCATCTACGTCAAATACAAATACATGAAGAACCAGCGCATCACGCAGCAGGTCTTCGACCCCTCCGAGGCCCGCCTCACCGCCGCCTCCTCCAAGGGCATCCAGATGACCCCCAAGCAGATCGAGCGCATCTCCACCAAGCAAGAAGCCTGGTGGGTCCCCGCCGAAGGCGCCACCAAAGGCGCCCTCTTCACCTGAGCGCCTTCTGTTCCACGAAGACAGCAAGGGGTGCACGGGCCTGGACACTTCACCGTTCGGCCCTTCTGGCCTCTTTGCCGTGCCCATCCCGTGCACCTCTGTCATTTTCTTGAAAACTAATCCCCTCCGTCGCCCTAGACGGGGTGCGCTCCAATTATGTTCGGGGAAAATTGGGACCGCAAAGACGCGAATTTTGCAGGAAGGGTGGGGGCGCTAACGCCGGGCGCACAGGCGTGCGCCCTCCCGCGCCCCACTTTCCTGCGCCAATAAGGGATAAGGGAGTTTGGAAGCTTGGCAGCTTGGAAGTTAGCCGTGAAAGGATCGCGCTTTACGCTTCCGGGTTTTGGGGGAGGGGCTTCGCCCTACACCCTACGTCTCTCCTTCAAGCGCGAAGACGATGGGCGGGAGGGAGCGATCAGCGGGCGTTTAGCCCGCAAAGCGACCGGCGTTAGCCCATCTGGCTTCGCGCACACTAGCGTTCTTGCGGGGAAAGGAGGTTCGACGATCTCCCCGGATACTATTGCAAGTCGCCCTCATTCCCTGTGGAATCTTTAAGGGGGCTTCACGAGACCCTATAGGGATCCGAGTTCAACCACTATAGGGGTCCGCATTGAGACCCTATAGTGGTCCGAGGTCGACCCCTATAGTGGTCCACATCGAGACCCTATAGTGGTCCAGGGCCGACCCCTATAGGGTCTCAGAGGGGAACGTGCGATAGTCTTTGCTTTATCCGTCGCCCCGCAGGGACGCTCTGCTCTCCGGGGCGGCGTTTAGCCGCCCCACTAATCAGCTAATCAGCCAATCAGCTAATCAGCCACAAAAAGGGCGAGCCCCAGTGGGGCTCGCCCTTTTGTGTGCACAGTGCGCGGCGCGTGCTTAGTTGGCGGCGCGGCCACCGACACCGGCGGCGGTCGCCGCGTTGGCCTTGGCGCCTTCGTGCGGACGGAGGGAGCGGACGGCCTGGCCGGCGCGCCACATCTCGCTGTTGCGGATCTTGGCGAGCTTGGCCTCCAGGCGCTCCTTGTAGTCCTTGCGGCCGCAGTCGCGGACGACGGCCTTGGCCTCGGTCATGTCGGCGACGGATTTGTAGAGCTTCTCGAAGACGGGCTTGGTGGCCTTTTCGAACTCGGGGGCCCACTTGAGGGCGCCGTGCTGGGCGGTGGCCGAGCAGTTGGAGTACATCCAGTCCATGCCCTTCTCGTCGATCAGGCGGATGAGGGACTGCGTGAGCTCCTCGACGGTCTCGTTGAAGGCTTCGGAGGGGCTGTGGCCGTGCTTGCGCAGGACGGTGTACTGGGCGTTGAGGATGCCCTGGAGGCAGCCCATCAGCGTGCCGCGCTCGCCCACGAGGTCGGAGGTCACTTCGCGCTCGAAGGTGGTGGGGAAGAGGTAGCCCGAGCCGACGGCGATGCCGAGGGCCAGCGTGCGGTCCAGCGCACGGCCGGTGGCGTCAACGGCCACGGCGTAGGAGCTGTTGATGCCGACGCCTTCGAGGAAGTTGCGGCGGACGCTCGTGCCCGAGCCCTTGGGGGCGACCATGATGACGTCCACGCCATCGGGGGCCTCCACGCCGGTGAGGTCGCGATACTGCCAGCCGAAGCCGTGCGAGAAGTAGAGCGCCTTGCCGGGGGTGAGGTGCTTCTTGATCTGCTTGAAGACGGGCTTGATGGAGGCGTCGGAGGTCAACATCATGACGATGGTGCCCTTCTCGGCGGCTTCCTCGATCTCAAAGAGGGTCTTGCCCGGCACCCAGCCATCCTTGATGGCGCGCTGCCAGGAGCTGTTCTTCTTGTCGCTCTTGCGCTGGCCAATGATCACATTGATGCCGTTGTCGCGCATGTTGAGAGATTGGGCGGGGCCTTGCACGCCGTAGCCGAGAACGGCGACGACCTCGTCTTTCAGGACTTCCTGGGCCTTGGTAAGGGGGAATTCCTTGCGGGTGGTGATGTTCTCGATCTCGTCGGCGAATTTGATCTTTGCCATGATGTCGTTCCTTTGTGTCCCTCTGCTTTGAGGGAATGAATAAGGAATAGTATAGGCGCGTAAACGCGACAGGTCAAGTGTTTTGTGCACATAACCCAATAGAAGGGACCGCAAAGACGCTTTGGCGTGGAAACCCGGCGGGCTCCATCGCGCCTTTCAGTCGCGCCGCCCTTGGGATTTCCACGCTGTCGCGCCCCTGAAGGGGCACTCAACAAATAGGGAAGAAAAGACGAGAAGGCGCGAAACGGAGGGCGGCGGGCGCGGTCAGCGGCGAAGCCGCAGAGCGCCCGATGGAGCCCGGGCGTTTCGCGCCCCACCTGCGTCTTTGCGGTTCTCCTCAATCCAAGGACACGAGGCGGTAGGCGCGGGAGCCGAGGCCGAGTTCCGCGGCGTGCTCCACCGTGTGGATGCCCTGGCGGCTCTCCATGCGCGCAATCAGATCCGCGCCGTCCGGCGCCGCATAGACCAGGTCCACACAGGCTTGGTCGAGGGCCACGGGGTCGAGCGAGGAGAGGATGCCGATGTCCTTCATCGTGGGTGCGCTCGGCGAGCTGTCGCAGTCGCAATCCACCGAAAGATTGTTCATCACGTTCACAAAGGCCATCGCCCCCGGACGTGCGTTGCAGACCGCCGTCGCGGCCTCGGCCATCGCCTCCAGGAAGGCGAGCTGCTCGCCGCCCAGCCACGAGGTCTCGCTCTTGCCGCCGGAGTGGATGTAGCACTTGCCGGAACGCGAGGCGAAACCGATGGAGAGGTTCTTCAGCACCCCGCCGAAGCCGCCCATCGCGTGCCCCTTGAAGTGCGAAAGCACCAGATAAGACGCATAGTCGCGGAAGTTCGCGCCCACGATGTCCTTCTTCAGACGAATCGCGCCCTTCGGTGCCGGCAACTCCATCGTCGCCACGCCGTCCTGGATGTCCACCGTCGCGATGTCGCACCAACCGTGCTCCAGCGCCGCGCGGATATGGTCGTGCAGGTTGCCCCGCCGCCCGCCATAGGCCGTGTTGCACTCCACGATGTTCGCGCGCAGGCTCTGCACCAGGCCCTTCAGCAACTGCGGATTCAGGAAGTGGTGTCCGCCCGGCTCGCCCGTCGAGACCTTCACGCCCACCTTGTCCGGGAGCGTCACGCCCAGTGCCGCGTAGGCCTTCTGCAGACCCGCCGCCGACAAATCGCGCGTGAAATAGACCGCCGGGCCGGTCTCACCCGCCCAGTTCTTCGGCTTCTCCGCCTTGGCGAAAGCCGCTGTGCCCAAGGCCCCGGCCGCCAACGCGCCCGCCGATACCGTCAGAAATTCTCTCCTGTTCATGCCAAACTCCTTTCTTTTTGACATCCATAAGATAATCCCTGGAGCCTACACCAGGTCAAGCCCTTTTTTGCAATCGCCTCTGTGGAAGTGTTTCACAAAGACACTGGGGCACCTTGCCCCCGGCGAACGGAACACCTGCCGACGTGTTTTTACCACAAAGCGCTCAAAGAATCACAAAGGATTTTGGCTGATTGGCTGATTAGCTGATTAGTTGATTGGCTGATTAGTTGATTGGGAGGTGTGGGGCGCTGCCCCACGCCCCGGCAGGGAGAAGCTCTCCCTGCACCCCCGGTACGTCTGCGATGTACCAAAAATTGAATGAATGGATGGTGGTTTCGCCCGTCGCCCCGTAGGGGCGCTCTGTTCTCCGTGGCCGTGGAAGGTTTGTCCCTTCGGGCCTGCACGCTCCGTTCTCCGTTCTCCGGGGCGGCGGTAACGCCGCCCCTCGTGCCCAGGCCCTTGCGTTCCTTTCGTGTCTTCGTGGGAAACAAAGCCAAGCCTCCAAGCTTCCAAACTTCCATGAAGAGGCGGTCAGGCCTCATCGTCGGGGAAGAGTTGGTCGAGGATTTGCTCGGCGGGGGTGGAGGCGGCTTTGGATTGATTGCAGGCGAAACAGGCGGGGACGACGTTGCCCTTGGTGGAGGTGCCGCCGCGGGCCACGGGGATGATGTGGTCCATGGTGAGCTTGTCGGGCGGGAAGTGTTTGTGGCAGTAGTGGCATTCGCCTTTGGCGAGCTGGGCCTTCCACCAGGGCGAGGCGCGGAGGGCGCGGGCGCGTTCGCGTTCGCGGCGGATGTGGGCGTCGTCAGCGGGAGTGTACCAGGACACGTCAGGGCTCCACGTCGGCGGGGAGGGGGATGCCGCGGAAGCGGCGGTGGATCCAGAGATATTGCTCGGGGGCCATGCGGATGACCTGCTCAAAGCGGGCGATGAGCTCGGCGGTGAGGACGCGGAGGGCTTCGTCGTGCGGGAGGTCTGGCTTGGCGAGGATGGGCTTGCCGATGGCGACCATCTTGTATTGCAGGGGCCTGGTGCGGAGGAAGCCGCCCACAAGGATGGGTGCGCCGGTGGAGAGATGGAGGCGGGCCGGGGAGGTGTAGACCTCGACGGTGTGGCCGAAAAAGGGAACGGGCGCGCCGTGGGAGCAGTGTTGGTCGAAGAGGATGGCGAGGGCGGCGTTTTGGTTGCGCCAGCGGCGCATGGCTTCGCCGCGGAAACCGCGCTGTTTGGGGATGATGGTGGCGCCGCCGCGGAAGTTGTGGCGGTTGAGGAACCGCTGCAGGAAGGGGTTGTCCATCAGGCGGGCGACGGCGAAGAAAGGCCGCACGCTGGTGATGGCGGTGATGCCGGCCTCCCAAGCGCCGAGGTGACCGGTGGCGAGGATGACGGGGCAGGTGGGCTGGAAGACGAGTTTCTCGACCTCGGGATCCATCTCCAGCTTCACATGGTCACGCCAGTTCTCTTTGGTGACGCGGTCAGAGATACGCAGCGCCTCGCAAACGTGTCCGACGAAATGTCCGACGGAGAAACGAGCGATGCGATAGGCCTCGGCACGGCTCTTGGTGATGCCGGCGATGAGGACGTTGTCAATCGCGGTTTGAGCGCGCTTGCACCGATGGAAGAGGGAGAACGCGCCCGCGCCCACGCCCCAACCGATGGGATAGGCCCACCGCACGGGCATCAGTCGATACAGCCACCAAAGCCCGGCCAACAAGAGGAATTGAAGGTAATAAAGCGCACGCGTCATGGCACCATTATAGCAAACCCCCATTTTTATTGTGTTATGCCACCGCCGGTCGTTTTCCACGAAGACACAAACGGAACGTAAGGGCCTGGGCACTTCACCGTTCGGCGCGTTGCGCCTCACTAACGTGCCCATCCCTTACGTTTCACGTGTTTTCGAGGAAGCCCATGCGTTGTCCTTTTGCACGTCTCAGATGTGCCGAGGATGCAGGGGCGATTGGAAGTTTGGAGGCTTGGCTGTTTTATCCACGCCCCATTCATCGCCCTGCATGGACGTTTTGTGGCCGTGGAAGGGTTGGTCCTTCGGGCCTGCCCGTCCGTTTTCTGTTCTCCGGGGCGGCATAAGCCGCCTCTAGCGCGCCAGAAACTGTTGTCTAATCGTTGTCTAAATCTTCGCACTTTGTAGTTATTTCCCTCCACATTTCGTCACTTCCCTTCTTCCTCATCCCCTCCTCAAAAACAAATAAAGCCCGCAAACATCGCTGTTTGCGGGCTTGGAAGATGGAGCCAACTGACGGAATCGGACCGACGACCTGCGCATTACGAATGCGCTGCTCTACCTAGCTGAGCTAAGTTGGCAAAACGTGGCGAATTGTAGCAAAACGCCGAACGGAATGCAAGCCATTAAAAAGGAAGCTTGACCGTTTGGAGGCTTGGTTTTCTTTAGGGAGGGGCTTCGCCCCACTCCCGGCTTTCTCTAAAAAGAGGCTTGGAAGTTTGGGGATAGGCCATCCGTCGCCCTGCAGGGGCGTTCCTGAATCTCTTGAATCTCCTGCACCTCCTGTGCTGTCCAGTTGGTGCGTGTTTTCCAGGAAATGACAGAAGCGCAAGGGATGGGTACGGTAGAGAGGCGCAACGCGCCGAACGGTGAAGTGCCCAGTCCCTTGCGCTCCTTTGTGTCTTCGTGGAAAATGTTACCGTTTCCAGACGCAGGAGTCGGTGGTTTTGCCGTCGGGGGTGCGGAGAGTGACGGTGTTGTCGCCGGGGCGGAGGGGGACGTCGCGCCAGGTGAGGACGCGGTGGGCGTCGGGCTGGGCGATGCCGCAGGATTGGCCGTTGACGAGGAGTTCGGCGGGGCCGACGTTGGAGAAGGCGCGGACGAAGATCTTGTCGGCCTTGCGCTGGGTGAAGCGCTTCTCGCAGAGGTGGAGGACGGGGACGTCATCGCGCCAGTTGGCCTTATAGAAGTAGTAGGCGTCCTTGAAGGTCTTGCGGTCGTGGGTGACGAGGCCTTTGTCGTTGATGCCGTTGCGGTCGCCTTCGGTGCGGTGGCTGGCAGCGAAGTCGAAGAGGTTCCAGATGAAGGTGCCCCAGAGGTAGGGACGCTTGTCGAGCTCGGTCCAGTTGAGGATGTGGTATTCGGTCTGCCAGGCCTCGGGGTGGAACTTGCCGGGGGCGTTGGGCTTGCGGATTTGCTCTTCGTGGTGGTCGATGGAGGCGCCGGCGCCGTATTCGCTGATGGCGATGCGGAGCTTGGGGTGCTTCTTGTGGGTTTGGTCGAGGAAGTTGCCGAGGTTCTTGGGCATGCCGCCGTACCAGCCGTCGTAGCGGTTCCAGGCGATGAGGTCGGTGACGAAGGTGAGGCCGGCGTCGTTGCCGAGGTTGCTGGCGCCGACGGTGGGGCGGGTGGGGTCTTCGGACTTGGCCAGGGCGTTGAGTTCCTTGAGGAAGGGGACGGGGTTGGGGGCCATGCGGAGTTCGTTGAAGAGGCCCCAAACGATGATGGAGGGGTGGTTCTGGTGCTGGCGGATCATCTCGACGAGTTGCTGGCGGGCGTTCTCGTGGAGGCGGTCGGAGGGGATGTAGCCCTCGTCATCGTAGCCGCCGGGGCCGACGAAGGGGATTTCGGCCCAGACGAGCAGGCCCACGCGGTCGCAGGCGTCGTACATCTCTTCGGCCTGGGGATAGTGCGCCAGGCGGACGGCGTTGGCGCCCATGTCGCGCATGATTTCAACGTCGCGCAGGTGGTCGGCCTCGGTGAGGGCGGAGAGCTTGCCTTCCCACTCTTGGTGGCGGCAGACGCCGCGGAGCTGCAGGTGCTTGCCGTTGAGGAAGAGGCCTTGGTTGGGGTCGACGCGGATCTCGCGCACGCCGAAGGTCTCGGTGACACTGTCTTCGCCCACGCGGACGGTGAGGGTGTAGAGGAAGGGGTCAGCGACGCCGTTCCAGCGGTGGGGGTTGGCGATGGTGACGGGGACGCGCGCGGCGTCGGTGCCCTGCGCGGTGAAGGTCTGCCCGGCGACCTCGACGGTCACGGTCTGTGGCTGGCCGGTGGGGTTGGCGAGGGCGACGTCGACGGTCAGCTTGGCCTCGGCGTCGGTGAGGCTCTCTTGGCGGATGCGCACGCCGGAGGAACCGTTGTCCAGCGGGCTCACGCACACGGGGTCGGCCACGATGAGCTCCACGCCGCGATAGAGGCCGCCGAAGATGTTGAAGTCGCCGGTCAGCGGGATGATGTCGGAGGTCTCGGCGTTGGAGACGCGGATGCGGAGCTCGGCGGCTTTGCCCGTGGGCGGGAGGTGCGGCGTGAGCTCATAGCAGAAGGCGGTGTAGGCGCCGCGGTGCTGCCCCAGCCAGACGTTGTTGAACTGCACATCGGCGATGACCCCTGCGCCCTTGAGGCGGAGGAAGACGCGCTTGCCCTTCCACTCGGGCCGCGTCTTGAGGTTCATCTTGTAGATGCCCAGCGTGCGGGTGTAAGGGTGGGCGCTCTCGGCGTCGGCGGTGTTCCAGGTGTGCGGCAGGGTGACGGCCTTCCAGTTGTCTTTCTCGAAGGCGTGGCCGTAGCGGAACTTCCATCCCTCGTTCAGGGGGATGACCTCGCGGGCCTGGACGGCGGCGCAGAGGCAGAGGGCAAGCAGGGCGAGGAGTCTTCTCATGGGCGGGGCCTTGTGAACGGTTGTATCATGCCCTTAGTATAAGGCACTGGGCTCTGTGGCGTAACTCTTCTCGCGAAAAGAAATGCTGTCGCTCAGCGCAGAACGCAGGGCGGCGGAAAATAGAGAACAGAGAACGGAGAACAGAGCGTGCAGGCCCGAAGGGACAAACCTTCCACGGCCACAGAGAACGCGCGGCAAGCGCGCGACAGGCGAGGCCAGAGCCAAACATCCAGACCTCTGGGGGATGGACGGCGGGCGTCAGTCGAGGATAAAGCGTTGGCCGCAGAGGGGGCAGGAGACGTGTTTGCCGAGGTTTTCCTTGCGGACGGCGACCTTTGCGCCGCACGCCGGGCAGGAGACGGTGACGTCGTCGCTCGGCGGCATCGGGGGCGGGGTCAACGGGGTGTTGGTCGTCTTGGGGATGGGGTGGGGGGCGGGCTTGGGCGCGGTTGCCCCTTGGGCGGCGAGCACGCGGAGCTCTTCCCGGATCTGCCGCAGGCTTTCGGCGTTTTCCCGCGCATAGTGCCACGTCATGAGCGGCGCGATGCAGAGGCGTATCGCGATGAGGTAGACAAGTGACGAGATGGCGATGATGGCGAGCGCCCCCAACACCATGAACACGTCGCCTTCCGCAATTGCGAAGAGGAGTGCGGCGCCCTCCAGAAGCAGGACCAGCGCGAAGACGATGTGCCCGCAGATGAGCAGGGCCTGTGCGGAACGGGTCGGTTCGATGGCTTCGAGCGGGGAATACTCACGACCGCGGGCGCGGGCGGCACGACGGGCCTCAAGTTTGGCAAGGGTGCGTTTGTCTACCTTCATGGCGTCAATCGAAGTGGAAACGGAGGAGCGGGATAGGCAAGCTGTTGGGGCCGTCCCAGTTGAGCAGGCCGATTTGGACGACGGCGGCGGCCGTTTCGTCGAGCGCGGGGGCCTCGATGACGTTGAAGAGGCCCAGCTGAAGCCCGCGCGGCGCATAGATGGCGCGGTTCTTGAGGCCGATCTGGACGCCGTCGTAGGTGGTGGCGACGTTGATGGCGGCGACCTGCGCGCCGTGGATGCCGGGTCCGCCGCTGGCGATGTTCATCAGCACCGAGGCCTGGAGGCCGGCGAGCGCGTCGTAACCCTCGGCGTAGTTACCCGCCAAGGCGACCTGCGCGCCGCAGAGGTCATAACGGCTGAGGTTCATGGCGCCGAGCTGCGCCCCCGTGAAGGTGTCGGCCTGGTTGGTGAAACCGAGCTGTGCGCCGTGGCTGCGTGTGCGGCCGGCATCGGTGTTGAGCGCGGTGAGCAACCCCACCTGCACGCCCTGGAGATCCTCCTTGAGCGAGGAGAGGAAGAGCCCGCCGAACTGCACGCCGGCGGCCGCACGTTTCTCGGCGAAGAGCGGGCAGACCGAGACGCCATATGAGGTGGCGTCCGAAAGCTCCGTGAGCGGGACGTCAAGGCCATAGACCGTGGCCTCGCCGCACTTGCGCGCGAAGGCGACGTTGACGGGGGATTGTTCGACAGGCGCCAGGCATCCGCAGAGGGAGAAGCCAAGCGCAAAAAGGGCTAACAGCCGCATAAACGGTTTCATCATGCTCTTAGTATAAGGAAAAGCGCCGCACGGCGCAAGCCTGTAGTTTTCCACGAAGACGCGAAGGAACGCAAGAGCCTGGGCACGAGGGGCGGCGTTACCGCCGCCCCGGAGAACGGAGAACGGAGAACAGAGCGCCCCTGCGGGGCGACGGGCGAAACCACCATCCATTCATTCAATTTTTGGCACATCGCAGACGTGCCGGGGGTGCGGGGAGAACGAAGGGGCGTGGCCCTGCCACCCCTGCCGGGGCGTGGGGCAGCGCCCTGCCACCCCTCTAATCAGCGAATCAGCTAAAATTCCCTTCGTGTATCTTTGTGGTTCTTCGTGTTCTTCGTGTTTTCCTCAAAACACTCCACCTCTGTCCATTGCTCCGCCCGTCGCGCGCTTGTCGCGCGTTCCGTTCTCCGTTCTCCGTTCTCCGTTTTCCATTCTCCGTTTTCCGTTCTCCGGGGCGACTCAGTCGCCCTCTATCAGTCCAATGGAGTGGAGGTGCGCGAAGACGCCGTTCTGTGTGTTGGGCGGGGCGATGGCGGCGGCGCGTTCGCGGAGCTCGGGCAGGGCGTTGGCCATGGCCACGGAGTGAGGGACCAGTGCGAGCATTCCCGCGTCGTTGAGATAGTCGCCGAAGACAATGGCCTGGTCGGGACGCAGCCCCTGCCGGCGCAACAGGGCCGCAAGGGCGTTGGCCTTGTCGATACGGACGTGTTGCACGTCCACCCACTCCGGCCCGGAGAGGATCACGCGCCGTTCCGCCGTGGCCAGCGGGGCCAGACGCGGATAGAGCGCCTCGGCCGCGTGCGGGTGATAGATGGCGACCTTGCACACGCGCAACCCAAGCGCCTCGGACAGCGCATGCCAAGGGGCGTGCACGGCGAAGTACTGCGTGATTTCCGCCAAGGCCTCGGGATAACGGTCATGGACAAAGGCCTGCTCGGCCCCGCAGAGCACCGCGCTGGCACCGGGCGTCGCGAGCGCCTCCCGCAGGACGGGCTCAAAGAAGTCGGTCGGCGTCAAATCCTCGAAGAAGGGGCGCGTCTCCCCCGCGGCCCAGGCAAGGGCGCCGTTCTCCGCGATGATGTCCACGTCCACGTTCAACGGCGCAAACTGCGCCTGCAGGTTCGCCAACTGGCGTCCGCTGGCGATGGCCCATCGGATGCCCCGCGCCGCGAGCGCCCGCACCGTCTCGGGGAAACGCTCCGGCAACCGCCGCTCCCCATCCAGCAGCGTCCCATCCATGTCCGTCACAATCAGCCGAATCTCTGCGTTCATAGGCTCCGAATTGTACCACACCCCTCCCGCCCCTGCATTTAGCTGATTGGCTGATTAGCTGATTGGCTGATTGGAAAGCAAGGCGATAGGACCTATAGGACGACTAGGCAGTAGTGTCCGGGAAAGTTTTACCGCGAAGACGAGTTGGCGTGGAAACCCTGCGGGCTCCGTCGCTCCCTTTGGTCACGCCGCCCTTGGGATTCCCACGCTATCGCGCCCCTGAAGGGGCGCTCAAAAGGGGATGAGAAAGTTTGGGAGCTTGGAAGTTTAGCTTTTACGGAGGGGCTTCGCCCCACATCCTCTACATTCTTTACTTCAAGGCGCGAAACGGAGGGCGGCGGTCGCGGTCAGCGGCGAAGCCGCAGAGCGACCGATGGAGCCCGAAGCGGTTCGCGCCCATTGTTGCGTCTTTGCGGTCCCAATTTTTCCCGGACACTACTGCCGAAAAACACTAGAAACGCAAGGGATGGGCACGGTAGTGAGGCCTGCAGGGGCGTTCTGTTCTCCGTTCTCTGTTCTCCGTTCTCTAGGGCGGCGCAAGCCGCCCCATCCCCATGCGCGAGTTTTTCCGACGGCGGGGTGGGGTAGTCTCTTAAGCGGCTACGACGGCGCTAACACCCTTTTTTGAGGAAAAACCGACCCTTTTCGGAAAGTGCTTGCCAAAGCGTCAGATGTGGTGCTATTGTCCCTCCCGTAAACGGTCTGCTGTGGGCCGTATGTCTGAAAGTGAGGTAACGATGAGCGAAAGGCTTGAGATCAAGGCGTGGCAGGATCCCGAGACGGGGCTGACGTGGCATTATTGGTTGGACGAGACGAAGAGCATACTCTTCGACGACGCGCAAGCGATTTCGCCGCAGGAGGACGGCCGACCCACCGTCCCGGTAGAAACCGCCGGCGAGGTGCGGATACCGGAGAGAATCGAGGACCTAAACGTGGGCTTCATCGCCGAGGCAGCTTTCCGCGGGTGTGCCCGACTGACGCGGATCGTGCTTCCCTCCCGTCTGGAAGCCATCGACGATGAGGCCTTCGCCGGCTGTGTCGCACTGCAGGAAATCAACGTCCCTAAGTACCTCTTTAGCTTTGGCAAGGCTTCATTCAAAGGTTGCACGTCCTTGCGCAAACTTCACGTTGACAGAGATGACTACTTCCTGGACATCAACGTCGGTGCCTTTGCGGGCTGTACGTCCTTGCAGGAAGTCCATTTTCCTCCAAAAGGGAGTCTCACCATTGATCGAGATGCCTTTGCGGGATGCACGGCCTTGCGAGAGGTGCATCTGCCGTTCGACTGCCCCTCTTACTGCACCTCTTATTGTGATATCCGCGAAGGCGCCTTCAAGGGGTGTACGGCCTTGCGGCGCGTGGTTATCCCCTTCGTTACGGAGGAAGACTTGGATACACTGGCAAAGGAGTGTTTTGAACCCACCACCGAACTCGTCCGCGGCGAACGCCCTGCAAACTACAAAGAGTATTTTTGGAAGAAGTGAGGCAACCATGAAACGAGACATCGATTGGCCCACCGTCGCGGCCGACCTCCACGAGGCGCTCTGGTCCCTGCGTGAGCTCACTGAGGCAGTTGACGAAACGATCCGCGGCGAACGCGAGAAGCCCGTCACCGAAATCGCTCTTGCATGTGACCTTGAGCACATCTTCGGTCACCTTTGCTGGGCTTGGAACGGCCGCCGTCTGCCGATCCAGTACCAAACTTCCGCCCTGATGGACGCCACCCGCCAATGGCCCCGCGAAGAGACCTTCCACCGCCTCTGGCCCAAATCCGCTTGGCGCCTCATGAAAGGCCGCCTAAAGGGCCGCCGCACCCCACCGTCTGTGAAAAAAGGAGAGTGACATGACAACCCCCGCCTCTTCCCCTCTGCAAGAACTCGAAGCCCTCATCCGCGCCGGCGCCGCCCACCGCTGGCCCTCCCCCCTGTCCGAAGCTGTCCGCGTCCGTCTCGACGAGGAGCTCACCTGGCTCCGCGCCAAACCCGAGGCCTGGCACCAAGCCTTCCTCCTTGCGTGCAACCGCTTCGCCTCCGCCCGCGAGCTCAAGGCCGCCATCGCCCCCTGCCGCGGCGCCGCCGCCGGCTGCGCCATCGCCTACGCACTCGGCCTCACCGACCTCGACCCCCTTGCCCACGGACTCCGCCCCGAGCCCTTCTTCTTCCGCGCCGCCCCCACCTTCCCCCTCGAGACCGACACCAAGGTCGCCATCGATGTCCGCCAATGGGCCCGCATCCCTTACGCCACCGACCTCGACACCGCCCAACTCCTCGGCATCGACGACGAAAACACCCCCGAGCACAGCGCCGTCCAAGACGCCCTCGATGAACTCCGCCGCCGCCTCGACGCCTTCCGCTGCATCGGCCGTCCGATTGACCTCGCCGCCATCCCACTCGATGCCCCCGCCACCTTCGATGCCTTCGCCAATGGCGATACCGACGGCATCCCCGCCTTCCAAGCCCTCCCCATGCTCGGCGCCCTCCGCGACATGCGCCCCCGCACCCTCAACGACCTCGCCCTCCTCTACGTCCTCACCCTCCCCGGCCCCTGCCTCTTCTATAAGGACTTCCTGCGCCGCCGCAACACCCTCGCCGCCCCAATCCAAGCCCCATCGTCCCCCGCCTGGCTCGCCGCCCTCGCCGAGACCCACGGCCTCCTCCTCTGGCAGGAACAGGCCCTCATCCTCCTCCGCGACCTCGCCGGATTTTCCGCCGAAACCGCTTATGTCACCCTTCGCGCCCTCCTCAAAGGCAAGTACACCACCCTCCGCCGCGCCCGCCCCCGCTTCATCAAAGGAGCCCTCGCCAACCCCACCTTCGCCCCCGCCCTGCACGCCCTCCACGCCCTCCGTCCCGGCTTCACCGACACAGCCGACGAACCCGACAGCCTCCCTCTCGGTCCCGAAATCTACGCCCAACGCCTCTGGGACGACCTCCTCCTCTTCGCCTCCACCCTCTACCCCAAATCCCACGCCCTCGCCCGCGCCCTCCTCGCCTATCGTCTCCTCTACCTCCGCCTCCACAACACCTACAAATCCACTCCCTGACCCCCTCTTCTGAGACCCTATAGTGGTCCGCCCACGACCACTATAGTGGTTGACCCTCGACCACTATAGGGTCTCACCTCGTACCCTTAAGGGTTTCTCCAACACCCCTTCCCGCCCCCCTCTCCTGCACCTTAATCTTGACCCCACTGCCCCTGTATGCTAACATACCCGTAACTTCTGTGAAAGGATTTGTCATGTGCGACTCTTCTGATAATGAAAACCTCTCGGTTTGCAAGAAAACCATCGGTGAACTGTCTGCGGACGCCAAGTCCTTCTTTATCCCCTCCTACCAGCGCGGTTACCGCTGGGGCGAAAAGGAAGTGGAGCAACTCTTTGTCGACCTCTGGGAGGCAAAGGAAGCCAATAAGGAATATTGCCTTCAACCGTTGGTCGTCATGAAGAAAGGCACCCAATGGCGTGTCATCGATGGCCAACAACGCCTGACCACGCTCTACATCCTCCTCAAGGTGTTAGGCCAGGAGCCCGGGTTCTCCTTGGAATATGAGACCCGACCGGGGAGTAAGGGCTTCCTCGCAAATATTGCAACGGTGAAGGAGGAAAAAAGAGAACTAGAGGCAAGGAAGAATCCTGACTATTGGCATATGTGGAAGGCTAAAGAAAAGCTGGAAGAAAAGAAAACAGACAAAAAACTTGATGCCGTGAAGCAAAAGGCCTTTGCCTCTTGGATAAAGGCAAAAACCTTCTTCCTGTGGTATGAACCGGAGGGAAAAGAACACGAAATCTTCGCGCGCCTGAACTCCGGCAAAATCCCCCTCTCCAACGCCGAACTCATCAAGGCCGAGTTGCTCTCGGATTTGCCGCCCGCCGAACAAAGCCTTCGCGCGGATGCTTGGGACCGTATGGAGCAGCGTTTGCAGGATGATGACTTCTGGTATTTTGTCAATCCGGAACCGAAAGCCTCCCGCTTCAATGCTACGCGGATTGACTTCCTCTTTGAGGTATGGATGCGCAAGAAAGATGACAAGGTGGATGTGCGGAGCTCAACCGAAATCTACACTGCCATGATGAGTGAACTTGAGGGTAAGAAAGATAGGGAGGAAGAAGAGTGTAAGGAAGAGAAGACGACTAAGAAAGAAAAAGCGAGTGCCATTTGGGAACAATGCCTGGCGTTGTTTCAAAGACTTCATGATTGGTACATGGAGCGGACGTATTATCACCTTGTCGGCTTCTTGATGAGAAATAAACGGTCTGGGGACAAGTTTAAGTTGCTGACAAAATTGCTCAGAGCTTCGGAAACGCGCGACAAGAAGTCGTTTAAGAAATACTTAAGGAAAAAATGCACGAAGGTTTTGCTTGATGATGAGATGGAATCTAGAAAAGGTGTGAAGAAAATGTTGGAGGAACAGATTAAATCATGGGAATGGGGAGATAAGCCAGGTGAAGTAAAACTTCACTGCATGTTGTTGCTTTTCAATCTCGCGTTGTCCGAACATCATGGGATCGAAGGCGGCCGTTTTCCTTTTCGTACTTTTGCGAATGTTGATTGGACGTTGGAGCATATTCATGCTCGGCATGAAGAAGGACGTGAAGTGGAAGATGACGTGAAAGAGGCTTCCAACACCTTTGGTAACATGGCGCTCTTGTCCAGGGGGTTCAACTCCAAACTTAATAATGGTGAGTTTACGGAAAAGCAAGACTGGATTGTGAAGTGGGCACAAAACACAAAGGATTGCGTGTTTATTCCCATTGGGACAAGGTTTGTATTCTGTCGGCTCATTGACAGACGGAAATTGCCTGCGGATAAACAGGGAAAGAGCGTGCTCGAGGATTCATCATGGAATGAAGATGATGAACAGGCATATACAAACTTTGCCATCGAAGTTGTGACGAATTATCTTACCCAGGACTGAGCAGAAGGAGGAGTGATATGGAAGACGTTAAGAAAACAACGCTGTGGGACGTATTGGCGGACAAACGAATCGTTGTCCCTGTGATTCAGCGCGACTACGCGCAGGGGCGAGAGTCGCAGTTCGCAAAGAATGTGCGCGAATGCTTCGTTGAACGCTTGTATGAGGCCGTTCGGGAGGAAAACGGAAATCCGCTGTGCATGGACTTCGTCTACTTCGAGAAAGACGGAGATAAGCTGATTCCGGTGGATGGGCAACAACGCTTGACCACGTTGTGGCTCTTTCATGTGTATCACCTGACCAAGGCGGACAAGAAGGAGAACAAGGAGGAGGACAAGGAAATCACGAAGCGCCTTAAAAAGTTCAGTTACGAGGTTCGCCAAACCTCCAAGGCCTTTTGTAAGAAACTTGTCGAGAGAAGGCATAACTGGTATGACGAGCTTACGGAAAACGATACACGTACTTGCAAGGAGACGATTTGTAATCAGCCGTGGTTCTTTACCGCTTGGCGGCGTGATCCCACTATCATGGGCATGATTCGGATGTTGGACACGATTCATGCGAAGGACGATGGAACGAAATTGGTCCCCAAATGGTGGGAAAAGGGACTAAAGGGACCCTTGACCTTCCTGGACTACACCACGCAGGAGAAGGATCTTTACTGCAAGATGAATGCCCGCGGCAAGCTACTTACGCCTTTTGAGAACCTCAAGGCCGCCATTGATGAAAGGGCTCCTGATGATAGTACCTGGAAAAGTGCTGTCGATGGGACGTGGCTCAACAAGGTGTGGGAGATTGTGGGCAATAAGGGATGCGATCGGGCGATGTTCCGATTGACGTTGACCTTACTCTTACTTCACTATATCGAGCGAGATGATGAAACGGCGACAGAAAAAGCCTCTGTCATTGATAATGTCCGAGAGACCATAAAGGATTCAGACGTGGCGCTTCCCGCAGAAGATTGGGAGCGACTCATGGAAGGAAAGCCTATTCAATTTCTGAAAGAAGGTTTTTCGTGGCTTGTTTGTGTGCCTTCTGAACAAGAGGATGGAAAAGCGAGAAAATCGTGGTATCCAGAGGACATTAATACTTGGTGGTATCCGATATGGGAGTCGGAACGTCAAGACCCAAGTGAGAATGTGTTGCTTACGGCCTTAGCAAATGAATCGACCGGAAGCGACCCGCTTTCGTACGAAGGAGAATGCTTGGCGTATGCGTATATCTTGGCAAAATCTGAGCCTGCCAAATTAAAATCGAAGATTGAGCCGAGAGATTGGTGGCGAATCATCCATAATATCCTTGAAAACACCGCCATCTCGTCAGCAAATCTGGATAGCGTGATAAAGTTGATTCATTCACTGGCCGAGGCAGAGGATCTTGTAACTGCCTTGGAGAATACCTCGGTGGCGAAAGAACAGTGCAAGGAAGAGGCAGAAAAACTGAAACTTCTGAGCGAGGAGGATGAAAACTGGCGTGATTCCATCGAGAAAGCAGAGGCTTTGCCGTGGCAAAAGGGACGGATTAACTTCCTTTTGTGCCAGTGCAACGAAGGTATAGAAGACAATCCAAGCGATAAATTGGATAAGTTTAACGATGTTTTGGACCATTTCTTAAAAAGGTTTAAGGATGAAGAGTCGCGTCTCGCGTGGATTAACCAAATTTGGAATCGCGTGGAGACGTATTGTCGAAATAATAATGAGAACACGAACAATCGCTTCTTTGTCCCACGCTATATCTGCCGAGAGAATGAATGGAGTGAGCTTAAGCGCTTCCTTTATTGGAAAGAGTGGAACAATTGGCAGAGACCGCTCCTTTATAAGGGCATCCCTTTGAAAAATGAAAACGATAAACCTGTAGTAATGGATCCTGTACCATTGAAGTGGCTTTCCAGGTTGAAAACGGTTCTGGTTTATTATAACCAACATCCGGATCCGAAAAATAAGATTCCGACAGATTCAAATCTCGCCAATAGATTGGGTTCTCTTCAGCGGTATAAAGACAATGAGTTCATTTATCTCTTTGTCAATGACAATATCACTAATGCCATTTGCTTGGATGATATTGTTGATTGGTGGTTTAAGCTGTATAAAGAGCATAAAGATTGGAACTGGAGGTGGCTTACTGCAGATCATGGCACTTGGATCTCGACTACAGGGGATGTTGGAGGAGGCAAGCATACATTTGCGCTCATCCAACGTGGGGAAGAGTCGCGTATCCAACTAGTTGATGAAGGAAACTCTTCAGAGGAGAAACTGCTCAAGGACACTTCTCCCGAAGAGGTCATCAAGGGTATGAAGAAACTCGTAGAGGAGGTATTCCCTCAGAAAAAGAAGGTCTAACACAGAAGGACAGAGAAGAAAATGGCCTCATAGGCTCCGGGTCGGACGTGTGCCTTGCGCGTACGCACGGCCCGCTCCTTGGGGCGACTTCTTTGTGTCCTTTGTGGTGAAAACACATTGGCAGTCCTGCCGGCGGCAGCCGGCCCCAAATCTGCCAAAATCTGCGAAATCAGCGTTTTCATCACTTAGTGTTTCTATCATTCAATCGCATCTGTAGGAGTCAACGATGCAACATTGGTTTTATGACCAACCCAACACTGAGCCCGAGACGTGGGGCGACCCCGCCACAGGGATTCAGTGGGCTTATTTCAGTGCTTCAGACGGAGTCACAATCAGCGGCGTTTCCAACGCGTCCGAGCATCTCACGCTCCCTTCGGCCATCAATGGCCGCCGCGTGACGGCAATCGGGGCCCATGCGTTTTTGGGGTGTGTCGGCCTGACCTCGGTAACGATTCCGGACAGTGTGAGGAAAATCGGGTGCAGTGCGTTTACGGATTGCTCCAGCCTAAAATCAGTGGCAATCCCAGAAGGTGTGACGGAAGTCGAGGCCGGCGTTTTCATTGGGTGCACGAGCTTGACCTCGGTGACACTCCCGGCGAGTGTGACTGCGATTTGGAACGGTGCGTTTTATGGGTGCAGCGGTCTGACCGCGGTGACAATCCCAGAGGGCGTGACGATAATTGGGGAACGTGCTTTTGAGGGATGCAGCAGGTTGACTTCGATAACCATCCCGGATAGTGTGACGATAATCGCATCCAACGCATTTAGCGGGTGCAGGAGTCTGGTCTCGGCAAGACTCCCAAACCGTGTGACGGCGCTCGGGAGCTGTGTGTTTGAGGGGTGTAGCAGTCTGAGCACGGTGACCCTTCCGGCCAGCGTGAAGAGCATCGGTTTGGGCGTGTTTACAGGATGTGGCGCGGTGTTTGTCGAAGAGGGAAATCCTGCTTACAGGTCCACTCCGGAAGGTGTATTGATGTCCGCAGATGGAGGTGAATTGCTTCATGTTCCCATCTCGACTGTCGCCTATACAATCCCGGAGGGCGTGGCGACGATTGGCGCGTTCGCGTTTGCCGGTTGCGCTGGATTGACCGCTGTGATGATTCCAGACAGCGTGAAGCGTATCGGCCCCGGTGTGTTTGAGGGTTGCGCGCGTCTGACCTCGGTGAATATCCCTGCCGGCGTGACGGAAATCACGGGTGGTGTGTTTAGCGGATGTGTCAACCTGACATCGGTGGCGATCCCGGACGGGGTGACGGCAATTTACAATGGCGCGTTTAACGGTTGCGCAAAGCTGACCTCGGTGAGAATCCCAGAAGGTGTGACGATAATCGGGGAGTGTGCGTTTAGCGGGTGTGCCAGATTGGCCTCGGGGAGGCTCCCGGACAACTTGACGGAACTTGGGGACAAGGCGTTTGAGTGTTGCTCCGGCTTGACCTCGGTGAGAATCCCTCCCGGCGTGACGGAAATCGGCTACCGCGCGTTTGGTGACTGTGAGAAGTTGCAACACGCCTATATTCTCAACCAAGCGTGCGAGATCCATCCAGAGGCCTTTGAGGATAGTCCCATCGAGATTGTCTTTGGTCCCCCGCCTGAAGACGCAGCCCCGGCTGAAGCTTCTTTTGGAGCCTCCAAGTGACACAATAGGACGCATAGGACCTATAGGACTACGAGGACGCGTGCCCATTCCTAACAACACACTGGCAGTCCTGCCGGCGGTAGCCGGCCCCAAATCTGCTTTAATCTGCGGGATCTGCGGTTCCTCATTCTGGCAGCCTTCTCTGTGAACCTCTGTGAAGGCCTCTGTGGACCTTTGTGATCTCCCTTTTTCGGGTTTTTGGGAGGTGCGAGATTGTGGGGTGGGGTGCTCGTAAGGAGAGTGTAAAGCTTCTGGATGTTGAAATATCAATGGTTTATCGAGGTCTGAAAATTTCTTGAAAAAAGTGCTTGCGTTTTGGGCGGGATTGTGGGATTATATATCTCGTTTTCGCGACACCAACGGCGCTTGCCGCTAACGAAACGGAAACATCTGATCTTTGAGAATTGAATATCGCTCTATG
>CALXMT010000007.1 GCA_944389545.1 uncultured Kiritimatiellota bacterium
CGCCCCCCTAGGGGGGCGCAGGGGGGAGGCCCACAGCCCCTCTCAGAGTGCGCGAAAACATCATACACTTTCCACTTTTAGGATGTCATGAAGTTTTGAGAGACGCGAGGAGGGCGTTTTGGTATCTTATATGGATATGGCAACGACACTGGAATTTTATGGGACGCGCTCGACTTGGCGCGACGTGGCGGATGCGGCACGGACGACGATCAACCGCGAAGCCGGGGCGGGAGAACCCTCCTCGGCCTGGAAGAAACGGATGCTGTTGGCCGAGCATTCGCCTATCCGTCAACTGATTTTTCGTTGGAAGTGGGTGGGCCTGAAGAGTTGGGTGAGCGTCCATCTGGTGCGCCACAAGTTCGGCATCGACCATTTTGTCAGCACGCAGCGGAGTGACCGCACGGGCGTCGACCGCAACGCGTCTCGGCAGGACACGCCCGTGACGCACGAGTGCATCGCCAACGCGCAGGCCATCCTGAGCATTTCCCGCAAACGCCTCTGCATGCAGGCTTCGCCGGAGACGCGCGAGGCGTGGGGAATGTTGGTGGAGGCCCTGCGCGAGAACGGTCAGCCGGAGCTGGCGTCCTGTTGCGTGCCGGAATGCGTCTACCGGGGCTTTTGCCCGGAGTTCAAGAGCTGCGGTTTCGCCAAGACGCAGGCCTTCAAGGCGGCGGTGGAGGCGTATCGCGGCGGGGTGCGCCCGAACGATTGATTTTAGAATCAAAGAGAAAGAAGGAGTCTCATCATGTCTGATTGCGACGGCAACTGCGCGGCGTGCGCCAGCAAGGGTTCTTGCTCCACCCCGAAAGAAGATCCCGTGAAGCCTACCCTTGAGCATATCAAGCACGTCTTTGTGGTGCTTTCCGGCAAGGGCGGCGTGGGCAAGAGCACGGTGGCGGCCAACTTGGCCTTGGGCCTGCGCCTGCGTGGGCAGACCGTGGGCCTGTTGGACGTGGACGTCCACGGCCCCAGCATCCCGAAAATCCTGGGGCTGCAGGGCCAGCGCGCGATGGGCGACGGCGAGAAGCTCATCCCCCTGGAGACGGCCGAGGGCCTCAAGGTCATGTCCACCGGTCTGATTCTCGAGAAGCCCGATGAGCCCATCGTGTGGCGCGGCCCCTTGAAAGCCGGTGTCATCAAGCAGTTCATCGGCGAGGTGCGCTGGGGTGACCTGGATTACCTCATTGTCGACTGCCCTCCCGGCACGGGCGATGAGCCGCTCTCCATCTGCCAGCTCATCCCCAACGCCGAGGCCATCCTCGTGACGACCCCGCAGCAGGTGGCGACGCTCGACGTGAGCAAGTCCATCACCTTCTGCAACCAGCTGGGGATGCACATCGCCGGCGTGATTGAGAACATGAGCGGCTTCACTTGCCCGCACTGCGGCGAATTCACGCCCATCTTCAAGACCGGCGGCGGCGAGGCCCTCGCCAAGCAATATGGTCTGGCCTTCCTTGGCAAGTTGCCCATCGCCACGGAAATCGGCGAAAGCGGCGACGAGGGTAAGCCCTTCGTGGCTGCGTGCCCTGCCACCCCGGCGGCCAAGGCCTTCATGGCCGTGGTCGACAACTTGCTCTCCATCGGTTGATCTCAGAGGAATCCTCCATGCGACTGACCTCTCTTTTGATTGTGCCGGCCTTTGCCTTTGCCGGATGTGCCACCGTCTGTCCCGTCGAGATTCCGGTGGACACCTATGCCATCGTTGCGTCCAAGGCGGTGATGGACGACCCCGCATGGAAGGCCGCTACCGTCGATGTCCTGACCGCCAAACATCCCGGCGCGCAAGTGTTGGTGTGGAAAGCCAATCCCGTCGAGGTCAAGGACGCCTTGGCCAAGAGCCAGCCTAGCTTCACCGCCTTCGTCGTCAAGCCCACGCAGGCCGGCGTCTCCATGACCATCGCGCTCAGCAACCTCTGCCGCGCACTGGACGACGACCCCTACGTCGACACCTTCTGGGGCATCATCACCGGTTACGATGCAGAGGCCGCGCAGGCACTCTCCGAGGCCGGCCCCATCGCCATCGAGCGGGCGTTGGACTGCGCGGGCATGGACTTGACCGCTTTTGACAAGGCATGGCGTTACACCGAGGACCACCGCGGCACCATGAACTTCTGGGAGCGCGGCGTCACCGACAAGGTGCAAGACATTCCTTGCGACACGGACAACACGCAGGGCGTACTGGAGCGTCTGCAGAAGGACAAGGTCCAATTCATGACCACCTCCGGCCACGCCACCCAGCGTGATTGGCAGATGGGTTACAGCGGCCCCAACATGGCGATGGTGCACAAGGACGGACGCCTCATTTCCATCGACACCAAGAAGCAGCCCCACCCCGCCGGCAGCACAGAGCCCAAGGTCTACTTCGGCACCGGCAACTGTCTGATTGGCGATGTCGACAAGCCCGACTGCATGGCGCTCTCGTGGATGAAGGACGGTGGCGCGCGCCAGTTCATGGGTTACACCATCACCACATGGTTCGGTGCGCAGGGTTGGGGCACGCAGGGACTCTTCGTGGACACCGCCGGCCTCACCACGGCCAACGAAGCCTTTCACTTCACCAACACGGGGATTGTCGAGAAGATTCGTTCTTACGGCATCCCGGACATGATGGACTTCCGCTTCACGGAGATTAAGTCCTCCGGCAACTTCCCTGTGACCCCGGGCATGCAGCGTTGGGCCGTCAATCTTGCCAAGTCGGGCAAACCCGCCCCCGAGGTGCAGAAGGCCCTGCAAGAGCGCGTCGGCCACCTGCATGACCGCGATGTGGTCTGCTTCTATGGTGACCCCGCACTGGATGCCCGCATCGCCGATGGACGCTGGAAGATGTGCCCACCCCATGTCGACTGCGACGGCACCCTCGTCCTCACGCTACATGCCAATGAAGGCGTCCGCGATGGCACAATCTGGGTGCGCCTGCCCGGTTCTTGGGCCTATGACCCCGCCGCGATTGAGGCCCCCGAGGCCCTCGGCAAGCCCGATCTGACGCTCGACAACATGATTCGCTTCCCGAATGCCAAGCCGGTCTCCGGCGATATCTATCACATCCAAATCCACGGCGCCGTGCGAAAGGGTGAGTGATGGGTGCGGCCATTGATTTGATTGCGATTGCGATGCACGACGGCGGGCCCGTCATGTGGCCCATCGCGTTGTGCTCGCTGTTGGTGGTGTTCGTGACCCTCCGCAAGGCGCTTCAGTGGATCTATTACAGATTCACGGTACGCTCCGGGACGGCGGGTTGGGAAGCCACGGTCGAAACGTTGCGCGCCGAGGGTGCGGAAGCCGCCGAAAAGCGCGCCACAAAGGAAGTCTCGCCCTATGCCGCCGTCCTCGTTGCCGCGATGCGTCGCAAAGAGGAGCCGTTCGGCGAGGCGCTTGAGGTCGAAGCCCGCGCCTTGACGCGCCGTCTGGCCCGTGGGCTTGGCGTGCTCGACACCATCGTGACCTTGGCCCCGATGCTGGGCATTTTGGGCACGGTCACCGGCATTATCGGTTCCTTCAGCGCACTGGGCACAATGGGGACGGACAACCCCACCGCCGTCGCGGGCGGCATCGCCGAGGCACTCTACACCACCGCCGCCGGCCTCATCGTCTCGATTTGTGCGCTCATTCCGCTCAATGTCGGCCGCGTTTGCCACAAAGCCTTGGTGCGCGACCTGGAGACGGCCATGACCGATGTCGAGCGCGCCGCGGGGATTGCCCAATGAAGCTCCAAGAAGAGGAAGAGCAACACGCGCGCTTGGAGATGACGCCCATCATGGACGTCGTCTTCCTGTTGATTGTCTTCTTCGTCTATGCCTTCATGAGCATGACCGTCCAGCGCGGTGTGCGGGTCGAGCTTCCGCGCGCCGATGGCTCGGTTTCGCGCGGTGACAGCATCCAACTGGTGCTCAACGACGCCGACGAGGTTTTCCTCGATGGTCGCACCGCCATGACGCGCCGCGCCGCCGTCGATTCCGCTGCCCTGCGCGCCAAGGAGACCGGCCTGCCGGTCGTCATTCGGGCGGATCGCCAAGCCCATGCCGGCCCAGCCCTTGAGCTGATGGCCGACCTGCGCGCAAAAGGCATCGAAAAGGTCACCTATCAAGTGGAAAAGGGCGAGTGACGTGACCCGCGCTACACGGTTTGGCGCAGTGGCGCTCCGCGAGGCCGCTCTTTGGGGGGCGGCTTTGCTCTTGCACCTCTTCGTCGCCGCCGGCATCGCCCATCTCATGATTGGCCCGCGGCCGGTCATGCCGGATGCGCCCGTCCTGCTGATCAACAATGTCGAAGTCTCCATCGCCGAGACAGAAAGCCTGGTGCCGACGCGCCCCTCTACGCAGGATGCCGCCCCGGCCCCGCTCGCGCCTCAACCCGCGCCCTTCCTCTTCGCGCCGGATTCCCCCTTGGCCCTCCCTACCCCGCCGGACATCCCGGCGCCCAAGAATCATCCCGACACGTTTCTTCCTCCCCCACCCCCGGAGGTCGCGCTTCGCGAGGGGGAGTTGCCGGAAATCGCCTTTCCCCCTGCGGAACCCATTCCCGAAGAGACGCCAGCCCCTTCTGCCGGTGACACCGCCCGCGTCAAGGACCCGCCGCGGCTCCTCACCGACCTCACCCATATCCCGAAGTTTTATCCACCCCGCGCCAGACGAAATGGCTGGGAAGGCACCGTAGTCTTGGATGTCCTCGTGGCACCGGACGGCACGTGTGCCGAGGCCTCCATCCTTTCTTCAAGCGGCCATGACGTACTCGACAAGGCCGCATTGAGAATGATTCGCTCCGCCCGATTCTCCCATGGGCCAGGCCGTGTCCGTCAACCTATCGATTTCTCGCTCACGAAATGAACGCCATCCTTACCGTCGCCGATTTGGTCATTGAGTATCCTCGTCCCGGGAAGCCGCCTTTCCGCGCCGTCAAAGGCGTCTCTTTTGATGTGCGTGAAAACGAGTTCTTCGGCATCGTCGGGGAATCCGGTTGCGGCAAGAGCACCCTTGCAAAAGCGCTCTGCGGCCTCCAGCCCATCGCCTCCGGGACCGCGGCCTTTGCCCCCATGCCGCGTGGCGCCGTACAAATGATTTTTCAAGACGCGGTCGGCTCCCTTAATCCGCGAAAGACCATCGGAGACGCGCTCACCGAGGTGCTCACCGTCCATAACCTGTGCCCCAAGCCTGAACGCCCGACCCGCGTTGCCACGCTTTTGGACGAGGTCGGCCTTCCCGCCGATGTCTCAGAGGCCTATCCCCGCGAACTTTCCGGCGGCCAATGCCAGCGCATCTCCATTGCCCGCGCGCTTGCCATGAATCCCCGCGTCCTCATTGCCGACGAACCCGTCTCCGCACTCGATGTCTCCGTGCAGGCCCGCGTGCTCAATTTGCTCGCCGACCTGCGCGCCCGCCGCAATCTCACCATCCTGCTTATCTCCCACGACCTTGCCGTCGTGCGCACCGTCTGCGATCGATTGATTGTCATGCACGATGGCGAAATCGTTGAGCGTGGCGACGCCAAGACCGTCTTCTCCGCGCCGAGCCACCCCTACACGCAGACCCTTCTTGCCGCCGTGCCCGATGTCGCCGCGGCACTCGAATCGTAAATCTAGCGTCTGCGCAGGGCCACGACCGCAGGGAAGAGCACCCAGAGGCCAATGACGGCGACGGCGAGGGCCGCCACCCGACCCACCCATACGGCGACCTCCGGGTTGCGTCCCAAGAACGCAGAGAGCCCGCCACCGGCCAAAGCCGCCGCCCCCATTACCGTCGCGGCGGCCACCATGAACAAGAGTCCCAGCCCCATCAAACCAAGCGCCCGCCGCTGGCAGGTGTCCGGCAGGAAACGCGGCAAAAAGGCGATAAAGAAGAGGATGACCTTGGGGTTGGAAAGATTCAAGATGACTCCGCGCAACCAAAAGCCCCACCAGGGCCGGGCCTCAGCCGTCGCGCCCCCCACCCCGGCGCCCCACATCCCCCACGCCATGTAAAACAGATAGCACGCGCCGACGATGGAAATCGCATCCGCCGCCCGGGGCCAGCGCTCCAACGCCGCCGCCACCCCAAGCGCCGCCAAGGTGATATGCACGCACAAGCCGCACATCAGGCCGGCCGTCACCCAAAGCCCAGCCCACGCACCGAAGGCCGCCGACTGCGCCAACACAAAGCAATTGTCCGGCCCCGGCGCCAAGGCGACCAAAAGGCAAACGCCGAAAAAGGCAAGCAGACGCCTCACGGGCGCTCCCCACCCAAAAGTCCATGGGCGACCAACCAATCGCGTACCACGCCGCGGGGCAACCCCATCACATTGGAGTAACTTCCGATACGCCCGGCAATCAGCAAATCTCCCCGTTCGTTCACGTCATAGGCACCGGCACGGTCAAGTGGCCGAACCAATGCGAGATAGGCGTCCACCGTGCGCGTGTCATATTCCTTGAATTGAAGGCTCGCCGCCTCAATGCGCAACGACGGCTCCTGCGCCCCGGGATAAAACAACGCCACCGCAGTGTAGACCGTCTGCGTCTTCCCGGAATAGGCCGTCAGCCACGCGCGGGCCTCCTCAAGGTCACGCGGCTTACCCAGCACGCGTCCCTCGAAACAGACCACCGTGTCCGCCGCGATGATGGCCGCACGCGGATAGGAGGCATGTACCGAAAGCGCCTTGCGCCGTGCATTCACGCCTACCGTTCCTGCGGGGTCATCACGCAACGTCACCTCCATGCAGTGCGGCCGATGCACCTCCACGTGCACCCCCAAGGAACGCAAGATGGCGCGCCGCCGCGGGCTCGCCGAAGCCAAGATAATCGGGATTGTATCCATATGTCAGCGCGTAGTATACCAAAAGGAACGCCCCGAGGCCGATTGGCCGCGGGGCGTCAATACTGTTCGGGGAGGTTTCCACGAAGACACGAAAGAACGCAAGGGCCTGGGCACTTCACCGTTCGGCCTTACGGCCTCTCTACCGTGCCCATCCCTTGCGTTTCCATGTTTTCTCGGAAAGTCTCCTGACTTTGCAGTAGGACAAGGGGTGGCGTTGCCGCCCCGCTGATTCGCTGATTGGTGTTCTTGGTGGGGCACTGTCCTACATCTTTATTATTCTCTTACCTGACAAGGCGCGAAACGGAGGGCGGCGGGCACGGTCAGCGGCGAAGCCGCAGAGCGCTCGATGGAGCCCGAAACGTTTCGCGCCCACAGTTGCGTCTTTGCGGTTCCCATTTTCCCCGGACAGTATTATGAAGCGTGGCGTAGGGGATGGGCGTGAATTCAAAGCGTGAGGGTTTCGCCATCGGCAGGGATGAGCAGACGCTCGGAAAAGGCATTGTCCTCGGCGAAGGCACGAAGCGTGCGGCGGGTGAGCGTGGCGTGGCTGACAGCTTCCATGTGAGTGGCGATGAGCGTGGCCCAAGGCGCGCTGATTGCGACCTGCCACACATCGTCCGTGCCCATGATGATGGGGCCGCCCTCGGTGAGACGGGCACAACAGGCGTTGAGGGCAACGACGTCGGGTTTGGCCTCACGGAGGACGCGAGCCACACCATCGAACCACACCGTGTCCCCCGCGAGATAGAAGGTCGGCTCACCGGGAGCCCGGAAGAGCACGCCGCAGGCGGCATAACGCGTATTTAGGCGGGCATAAAAATCCGGCATCCATGGGCCGCGGCCATGCAAGGCGGGCGTTCTGGAGAGCAAGATTCCCTCCCACTCCAACGGTGCCTCCGGCGGGAGTACGCGGACATCCACGAATCCTGCGGTACGGAGTGTGGTGGCATCGGTCTCATCCGCGCAGAAGAGAGGCAGCCCTTTTGGAAGCAGGCGAAAGGCCTCGTCATCGAAGTGGTCGTAATGCAAATGGGTGGCAAGGACGGCATCCACGTCCAACAGCTTCTCGACCGGACAAGGAAGCGAAACGGTGGGATTGCGCAGCGTTGGGTCGGCCGCGCAGGGAAGTTCGGGAAGCGCGAAACGCTCCGCGAGCATGGGGTCGATGAGGATGCGCTTGCCGGCATAGGTGAGGATGGCGGTGGCGCTACGGATTTGGGTGAAGTGCATGATGGAGTCCTTTGTGTTAAACTGGCCCCATGATAGCGAACGGCGAAGAAAGACGGAAGGAGGCACAAAAAAGTGCCCTGGCAATGCGGGCGCGCTTCTCGCGTGGAGATTTGCCGCCCTGCCCGGTGGCGGTGACGTTGCGCGTGGTCGGCAATCGGTGGAGGCCGCTGATTTTGCAACGTTTGGCGACAGGCGCATGCGGCCATGCCGCGTTGCTTGCCGCGTTTCGTCCTTTGCTGACGCAAAAGGTCCTGACGGAAAACCTGCGTGCGCTGGAAGGTTATGGGCTTCTCTCTCGGGAGACGCACCCGACCAATCCGCCGACGGTGACCTACGCGCTTACGCCGTTGGGGCGCACACTCTTGCCCGTCCTTGAGACAATGGCCGAATGGGGCGAACGCTTCCGCGGACAGGTCGAGTCATGAAGACACTTCCCGCCGACTTTTATGCCGGAGACACCGTGCAAATCGCGCGGGCGCTCTTGGGCAAACTCCTCCTGCGCCGTCTGAATGGTGCATGGTTGGCCGCTGTGATTTCCGAGACGGAGGCCTATGTCGGGCGTTGCGACAAAGCGTGCCACGCCTATGCCTATCGGCGGACGCCGCGCACCGAGACGCTCTTCGCGCCGCCCGGGACGGCCTATATTTACTTCGTTTACGGGATGCACCACTGTCTCAACGCCGTCACCGAGCCGGAAGGGGAGCCATCCGCCGTCTTGATTCGTGCCGCACGCCCACTGTTGGGGCAGGACACCATGGCGCAGCATCGCCATGGGCGTTCATGGGTCGCGCTCTCCCGCGCTCAACAGCGCGATCTCTTGAACGGCCCGGGACGTCTGTGCCAAGCCTTGGCCATCGACCGTACGTTCGACAAAACTTCGCTTGTCGACGGGCCGGACTTGCTGATTGCCGAGGATGCCCCGGGACTCGGCCTCCACGCGATTCAACCGCGCGATATCCGCGTTACCCCGCGCATTGGCATTGACTACGCCGAAGAGGCCAAAGACTTTCCGTGGAGATTCCTCTGGAACGGCGCTCCTGAGGCCTAACAAAAAAAGACCCGCCTTACGGCGGGCCTTGAAAGCGTCGGAACGACTCGTTTACTTCACGGGCTTGGTGACCACGGCATCGACAAGGCCATAGTTCTTGGCCTCTTCCGCGGACATGAAGTTGTCACGGTCCGTGTCCTTGAAGATGGTCTCCAGGGGCTGGCCGGTGTGGTTGGCCAGGATTTCGTTCAGCGTCTGCTTCATGCGCTGGATTTCGGCGGCCTGGATTTGGATGTCCGTGCACTGGCCCTCGGCGCCGCCCAGCGGCTGGTGGATCATGATGCGGGCGTTCGGCAGGGCATAGCGCTTGCCCTTCGCACCGGCGGCCAAGAGCACGGCGCCCATGCTGGCGGCCTGGCCCACGCAGTAGGTGGCCACGTCGCACGTCAAGAACTGCATCGTGTCGTAAATCGCCAAGCCGGCCGTCACCACGCCGCCCGGGGAGTTGATGTAGAAGTTGATGTCCCGCTTCGGGTCCTGCGACTGCAGGAAAAGCAACTGGGCGATGACCAGGTTCGCCACCGTATCATCGATGGGGCCGCCCAAAAAGATGATACGATCCTGCAACAGGCGCGAGTAAATGTCATACGACCGCTCGCCGCGCGAGGTCTGCTCAACGACGATTGGCACCAACATGTTGTTCTTGGTTTCTTTCATGAACGCTCCTCTAAACTGACCGCATAGTATAGCACATCACTTCAAGCCCAACATTAGATTGCACATTTTTAAGCGTTGTGACTGACAGGCGCGGTGCGGGTGTAATGTGATGGGGATTCGCACGGAGAAGGCGCGGTTTTGTTATGCTAAAGGGCATGAAACGGTTTCTTTTGTCCTTTTTGATGATGGCATGCGCAGGCGTGGCCGGTGCTGCGGATGGGACGTTGGCCTTCGCGGACGGCTTGGCCCGACGTGGCATGGTGCGTCAAGCGGCCCAGGAATATGAAGCCATCTTGAAAAAAGGCCCGAACGACGAAGCCTCGTTTGCCCTTGCCGGTTGTTACGAAAAGTTGGGATGGGACGAAAAGGCACGGGAAATCTATCGAGAATTGGCCGGACGGTTGACGGGGAATCGACAGGCCGCGGCCCGCTTGCGTCTGGCCGTCTCCCTGCTCTACAAAGGCGACAAGCCCGAGGAGGCGTTGACGTTGTTGCAAGCGGTGTCCACCGGTGCGGCCACGGAAGAAACCAGACAAGTGGCTCAGCTTAATCTGGGACGGTGCCTGGCACGTCTGGGGCGTGCGGACGAAGCGGAAAAGGTTTTGTCGCAAGTGGCCGGCGGGACCGGGCTCTATGCCGCACAGGCCAAGGCCGCGCAGGCAGAGCTGTTGCTCAATCAAGGGAAGACAACAGAAGCGTGGTCGTATTATCGCTTGGCCTTGGCCGAGGCCCCCAAAGAAGAACGCGCCTCTTTGGCGGCGGATGCCTTTGGCAGAATGATGGCGGCCACGGGGGCATTGGATGCGGCAAAACAGGAAGAAGCTTACGCGCAAGCGGCACGCCTCGCTCAAGTCGCGGGCAAAGAGGTGTTGGGACGCTCGGGACTCCTGCCCCAGGCCGCTTATGCCGCCTATCGCGCGAAACGCCCGGACGAGGCCAAGGCCTGGCTTGACGCGGAAAAGGCCTTACGCCCCTCGGCCAAGCCGGATCGACTCCTCTTCGAAGGTACTCTCGCTGAATCATTGGGCGACGATACGGGCGCTTTGACAGCCTATGAGCGCGTCCTCTCGGAGTTCCCGAACACCCCAGAGGCGCCCCAGGCGGCCCAAGCGATGTTGACGTTGCGTGCCCGGGCCGGTGTGCCGGCAGACTTTCTGAAGGCGTGGGCGCGGGTTTCCGGTAAACTCTCACAAGAGGCTCGCCTGGCTCTGGAACCCTCGCGGCTCGATGCGGCAACGCGCGCCAAAGACCTCACCCAAGCCCGGGCTTCCGCGACTTGGCTGATGGAGAACGCTCCGGCCGAGCAAGCCGCCGATGCCGGCTACCGTTTGGGCCTGATGGAGCAACAGACAGGCGACTTGGCCCAAGCAGGAGAAACTTGGTTACGCACGGCGGAACGTTGGCCTTCTGCGCCCATGGCCGGTTACGCGGCCTATGCGGCGGCTTATGTCTTTGCGCAGACCAAGCAACCCGAGCGTGTCGAGCGTGCGTTGGGGTTGGCCTTGGGGTCTGGCGACGCGACGGTCGCCGCAGAGGCGCTCCTCTTCCGTGCGCGCACCGCACTCTCCGAGGGTGACACGACCGCGGCAGCGGCCACGTTGGATGAATATCTTTCACGTTTCCCCACCGGACAAGGCGTAGCGGAGGCGGCCTATTGGCGCGGCATCCTCTTCTTCAACGCGCAGGATTTCCAGGCGGCCGAACGACTGCTCGCTCAGGCATTGGCAATCTCTGACGAGCAAGGTCCCAAGCCGCTCGACCATGCCCGGCGGACGGATGCCGCGATGCGTCGCGCGCAAAGTCTGCATGCGTTGGGGCGCGAAGACGAGGCCGCGGCCTTGCTTCAGCCCATCGTGGCTTTGAAAGACGCCCAAGGTTTGGCCCCCGAATATCTGGCTTGGCTGGCGGCCTTCCGCGCCGAGCGCAAAGAATGGCCGGAGGCCGAGGCCGCCGCACGGGCCTTAGTGGCGCGGGGTGGTGCCAACCGTGCTTGGGGGAACCTGCGTCTGGCCCAAGCCGCTGAGGCACAAGGTCAACAAGCCACGGCAATCGCCGCTTACGAGTCCGCTCTTAACGACTCCGCAAACGCCCTGCATGCCGCAGAGGCCGCCGTTGGATTGGGGCGCTTGCGGGCTAAGGCCGGCGAGCAAGACGCCGCTCGGGGCGCTTTTGAAACGGCGGTCGGCAAGGCGGACGTCAACACACCCGAGGGCCTGGCCATTGCGATGGAGGCGCATGCAAGGCTAGCCGCCACCTATGCGGCTTTGGGCCAAAAGGACAAGGCCTTGCGCGAGAACTTTTTCTTGATTACCTGTTTCGATGATCGCGAGGTGGTTCCACCGGCCTTCCGTGCCGCCATTGCCGAGCTCGAGGCGCAAGGCCGCACTGAGGAAGCGCAGACCCTCCGCGCCGAGTTCGCCCAACGTTATCCGGATGCCGCCAAGGAATGAAAGGAATAGCCATGGCCGAAAAGAAGAAAGCAATGCCGAAGACCTTTGAGGAAGCCTCTGCACGTTTGGATGAGTTGGTCGCGCAAATGGAGGCCGGGCAACTGCCGTTGGACGACATGATTGCGGCCTTCGAAGAGGGGCGCCGCTTGGTTGCGTTCTGCAACGCCAAGCTCTCCGAGGTGCAAAAGCGCGTGGAGGTCATCAAAGCCCAGGAAAGTGATGGCTCCATCACTCGCGAGCCCTTCGCATGAGCCTATCCCGACGCGACTTCCTGAAAGCGTTGTCTGCCGCAGGCGTCTGCGCGGCGATGCCCACTTGGGCCGCCGAGGGGACGTCGGCCGCCCGTCCAAATGTGATTCTCATCTTGGCCGATGATTTGGGATTCTCGGACATCGGCTGTTACGGAGGGGAAATCCCGACGCCCCACCTTGATGCGCTCGCCGCGGGGGGACTCCGTTTCAGCCACTTCCGCAATGCGGCGCGCTGTTGTCCCGCCCGCGCCAGTCTTTTGACCGGGCTCTGGCCCCATCAGACGGGCATCGGCCACATGGCCAGCAATGCCGCCTGGAGCGCCAAATATTTTATTAATGGATGGTATGCCGGCGACCTGCGTCCGGAGACGCGCACCTTGGGCGAGGCCTTTCACGCCGCCGGCTATGCTACCTGCGCCATCGGCAAATGGCACGTCACCCGCCATATTGAACCCAAGGAACCCGGATTTTCTGACGCAAACTGGCCTTGTCAGCGCGGGTTTGACCACTTCTATGGCAAACTCCAAGGCGCAGACAGTTACTTCAGAACCGCCTCCTTGGTCCATAACAATGCCTTTATCCCCGGCGGCAAAGACGTCGATCCCTCCTATTACTTCACCAGGGCCTGCGCCGATGAGGCCCTCGCGTGGCTTCGTGGCAGACCGCAGGGTAAGCCCTTCTTTCTTTACTTTGCCCCCACGGCCCCACACCTGCCGCTCCAAGCGCCCCCCGAGACCATCGCCCGCCATAAAGGCCTTTACGACGTGGGCTATGCCACCATCCGCGATGCGCGACTCGCCAAACAGAAAAGGATTGGGCTAATCCCGGCGGATACGCCGCCACAACCCCTACCCTCGCGTTGGCAAGACGTCAAGCGGAAGGCCTTCGAGGCCCGATGCATGGAAGTCTATGCCGCACAGGTTGAAGAGCTGGACACCGCCGTTGGCCGCTTGGTTACCGCCCTCCACGAACAGGGCGTGCTTGACGACACCCTCATTCTCTTTCTCTCCGACAATGGCGCCTGCGCCGAAAACACCGCGCGCACGCCCCCGCCCCCCATGCCCGGCGGCCCGGAAACGCGTTGCGGCTATGGCAAGGCCTGGGCGGCGGTCTCGAACACACCTTTCCGCGAATACAAACATTGGGTCCACGAGGGCGGTATCGCCACACCTTGCATCGCCCACTGGCCCAACGGCTTCGCCCCGCGCAAAGATTGGGTGCGCACGCCGCGCCACCTGGTGGATGTGATGGCGACCATCCCCGACCTCACCGGCCAGCCCTTGCCCGCGGATTTCCCGCCGCTTGAGGGCGTCAGCCTGATGACCGACTTCCGTGGCGAGCCGACCGTGCGTGAACATCCGCTCATCTTTGAGCACGAAGGCAACCGCGCCTTGATTGAGGGAAATTGGAAGCTCGTCGCCAAAGGCCCAAAGGGCAAATGGGAGCTTTACGACCTAGCGACTGATCGCAACGAACTGCGTAATCTCGCCTCCGCCCAACCCGGCCGCGTGAAGGCCATGGCCGCCAAATGGGAGGCCGAGGCCAAACGCACCCACATCCTACCCTCCCCCTTCCTCCGCTGAATCTAGTCCCCTCAGGCCACCCTTAAAAGGGCTCTTCTGAGACCCTATAGTGGTCCGAGGTCAACCACTATAGTGGTCCGGGTCGAAACCCTATAGTGGTCCGGGTCGAAACCCTTAAGGGTTCGTCACGGCCCCTTTGGAGACGAGAGCCCGGGGGTTGCGGATGAGCGGCTTCTTTGCTAAACTAATTTCATGAAAACGATGTGGTTAGGCGTTGCCCTGGTGGCGATTTTCTCCCTGTGCGGGTGCTTGGACAAGCACCGCACCCCTTACAATGAAGTATCGCTCTTTGCCGGCGACGAGCAGGAAGAGGGACGGAAGACGCTCAATCTCTGGCCGCTCTATCTCAGCGATGGGCAGGCGCGTTATGTCGCGTGGCCGCTCATCAAATCCTCGCCGGGCTGTTTCGCGTTCCTTCCCTTCTACAACTACGATCATGGCATCCATGATGTCTGCCTTCTGGCCACGGCCGTTCCCGAGGAGGGTGTCTACCGCTTCCTCCCACTCTTTTATCGCGATCCCGAGCGGTGCTTCTTGCTTCCCTTCTTTTACGTGGGCGAGGAGTCGTGGGGCTCTCCCCTGCTGTTCAACGCTGTCGACTTCGGTCCGTTCCAGTTCACCAATCTGCTCAATGTGATTGTCATCAAGGAAAAGGATTCTACGCTTCGGACGTTCTTTCCGTTTGCCTGGTGGATTACAAGCAAAAGCTACTCCGCAAACGGCGTTCTGCCCCTCTGGTTTTGGGCCGGCAATGACCGTGGCACCGAAAGCCTCCTCTGGACACCGCTTTCCTACTATGACAGGGACAAAAAGTCTACACGCTTCCACGTCGGCCCCTTGGGACTTCCCTTCTACGCCACGGTCGAGACGCCCACGCGCTCCTTCTCCAGACGCTTCCTGGTCTCCCATGACCGCCACTGGGCCTCGTCCGCAGACAAACCGGAGGGCCCCCTTGTCGACAATGAATGGGGCGTTGGATTTGGGTTACTCTGGAAATGGCGTGAGCGTACCGCAGACCCGATTTCTTCTTACGAAAAGATAACCGGCGTGGAGTGGACCTTTCTTTCTGATTTGCTCGCACATGGCGAGTTTGTACGTTATGGCCGTTCGCATAGATTCGCAGATATGTTAAATCTCCTGTCTTCAAAACAGGTCAACGAAGTCTCACGCACGCGCACCAACGCGTTTGGGTGGCTCCTTTGGCGCAGTACGTACGAAGACATCGTCACTGATGGACTTGCCACCAAGAAACGACAATGGTTCACGCCTCTCGTCAGCCATTCCAAAACCGTCGATTCCAAAGGCGTCGTCTCCCAAAGCGAGACCGGGCTTCTCTTGGACGCCCTCGCTTGGAAAACGGCGGACGGTTCCTATGACGGTTCGGCCTTACTCTGGGGACTCCTCTTTGGGGATGAGTTCTATGCTATCTTAAAAGACCGTCACCGTCAAACGACCCTCCTACCTTGGGGCCTCCTTTGGAGCCGCGATGAGGGTAACTTCGATGTCGAGACCGACCTCTTGTGCGGATTGCTTTACGACCGCGAAAGAAGCATCGACGGGTTCTTGACGGAAACCAGACTCTTGCGTGGACTGCTCTATAAAAGCGAGAAATATAGGCATTCCTTTGGCACCTCGGTGCTGCTTGGACTGCTGTACGACAACGTCCACGAGGCCGACACCGGCAAGGAGACCTTTGGCATCCTCGGTTGGCTCTATCGTTCCTCCCGCGATGCCGCTGGCACGCGCGAGCGTTTCGCCTTGCCGGGCCTTTCCCTGGTCACCCACGAGACAAACGACGACTGGGCCTTCTCCTTCCTCGGTGGTCTTTTCGGTGTCGCGCGGTCCGGCGATGAGACAGACTGGCGTTTCCTTTGGCTCTGACAGTTGGAGACGGAAGGGGGCAAGGTTTGGTACACTAATACGTATGGACAAAAAAGGCAAGAAGAAGGATGGTTGGATTTATGGCCGGCGACCGGTGCTGGAAACCTTGCGTGCCGGCAGACGGGAAATCCATGAGTTGATTGTGCCGTCCGGCCCGGCGACGGATGAGGTGGAAGAGATGATCTCCATCGCCCACGCCCGGCGTATCCCGTTGCGTGCGGCCCAGCGCGGTGAGTGCGACAGACTGTTGGGACAGATCAACCACCAGTGTTGCGCGGTGCGTGTGGGTGGCTATCCTTACGTCAGCGTGGAAGAGATTTACGAGGCCGCCGAAGAGGACCCCGAGGCCATCGTGTTGATTCTGGACCATCTGGAGGACCCGCAGAACGTGGGTTCGCTCCTGCGGACGGCCGAGGCCTGTGGCGTGTGCGGGGTGATTATCCCGGAAGACCGCGGCGTGTTGGTGACGGCGGCGGTGGTGCGCGCCTCTGTGGGCGCCTCGGAACACCTGCGCATCGCGCATGTGGTGAACCTGACCCAGGCGATGAAGGGTTTGCAGGAACGCAACGTGTGGTTGACGGGCCTTGACCTGACCGAAGGCGCGAAGCCTTACACGGACATCGACTTCCGTGGGCGTTGCGGCATCGTGGTGGGCAACGAAGGCGATGGCCTGGGCCACTTGGTGGGCAAGACATGCGATTTCATCGGGCTGATTCCGATGGCCGGGCAGGTTGCCTCGCTGAATGCGGCGGTGGCCGGCGCGGTGACACTTTTCGAGGCCGTGCGCCAAAAGGCGGCCGGCAAACGATAAGAGGCGGACCATGAGTCTGAGACAGTTTCATCTCTGGGTGGTGAACGGTATCACGTTTATCCGCGTGCCCTTCATCCTGGCCTTTTTGGTGCTGGCACTTATCCATGGCTGGCAAGTGCAACGCTTCCTGCTGAAGGACGAGGTGACCGTGCATCCGGGCGACACGTTGGCGTGGGTGGCGGTCTCCTGCCTCATCGTCTCGGCGCTGACCGACCTCTTCGATGGGGCACTTGCCCGCAAGTGGAAGGTGGTGACGAAATTCGGCGCAATGTGCGACCCACTGATGGACAAGGTGTTCTATCTGGTGGTCTTCCCCACCCTGCTGTGGCTGTTGCCCATCGGCAAGCCGTTGGAGCGGTGGCATGCGCTCTTCATGGTGGTGTTGACGGTGCTCTATCTGCTGCGCGACCAGTGGGTGACCTTCTTGCGGTCGGTTGGCACGCTCTATGGGGCCAACTGCGCGGCCACGATGCTCGGGAAAATCCGCACGGCGATGACCTTCCCGCTCTGCGCCTTCATCTACTTCTACATCATGATCTATGACCCGGGCAACGAGATGACCTGGTTCCGTTGGCTGATTTACGCCGGCGAGGCCTTCGCCATCTTCCTGAACTTCTGGTCGCTCTACGTCTATACGCGTAATTACCTGCCCTACATCAAGCAGAGCATCTCCGAGAAATGACCCGCTTTCTGGCCGACAGTGTCGTCCTCTTCGTCGCCTACGTGGCGGCGTTCCTGCTCCGTTTCGATTTCGGAACGCCGACGTGGGGATGGCAAACCGTGTTGTGTGGCTTTGGGGCGGCCTTTGTATTGGGCTGGGCGGGACTCCTGCTCTTCCGTTGCCACCGGTTGAGTCCGCGGACCATCTCCTTGCGTAACCTGCCACGCTTCGTGGGGGCGGTGGCATTCACGGTGATATGCCAACTGGTCTTACGCTATGTGGTGTTGCGCGATGACGCCTCCATTGTTTGGCGCCCACCGGCGAGTGTGGCCGTCATGGCCGGAGTGCTCGCTTTGGCGGGACTGTTGGCTTGTCGTTACGTGCGGCGGTTGCAGTTGCGCCCCATCGAAGTGGCCGACCTATTGGGGCGCGGCGAAAGCGAGGTGAACACGCCCACCGTGCGCGAGGGATTCGCCGGCAAGACGGTGATCATCACGGGCGCAGGCGGCTCCATCGGCAGCGAACTCTCCCGCCAGGTCTGGGCCGCCCATCCCAAACGCTTAATCTTGGTGGAGCTCTCCGAGGCTGCGCTCTACCAGATTCACACGCAGCTCTTCGACCAAGGCGGCGACACGTCCGCGCTTCTCCCCATTGTGGCCGACTGCGGCGACCGTGCATTGATGCGCGAGTTGCTGACACGCGAACGACCGGACTTCCTCCTCCATGCGGCGGCCTATAAACACGTGCCGATGATGGAGCGCAATCCCGTGGAAGCCCTGCGCAACAACGCTTTGGCCACGCGAACTTTAGCCGAGGAGGCCAAGGCCATCGGTGTGGGGACCTTCGTGCTCATCTCCACGGACAAGGCCATCCATCCTGTCTCTTCGTTGGGCGTCTCCAAGCGTCTGGCGGAGATCTTCATGCGCGACCTGACAGAGGATGGCAAGACGCGTTTCTGCGCCGTGCGTTTCGGCAATGTGCTCGGGTCTTCGGGCTCCGTGGTGCCGCGCTTCCGCCAACAGATTGCCAAAGGCGGCCCGGTCACCGTCACCGACCCACGGATGGAACGCTATTTCATGACCCCCTCCGAGGCGGTCGGCCTTATCCTGCAGGCGGCCACCTTCGCCAAGGGCGGTGAAATCTTCGTGTTGGACATGGGCAAACCGATGACCATCCTCTCGCTTGCCGAGACGATGATTCGCCTCTCCGGCTTGCGCCCGGGCAAGGACATCCCCATCGTCTTTACCGGTGTGCGCCCCGGCGAGAAGTTGACCGAAGAACTTGGCGTGGATGCCACGCGCGCCGAGCGCACCGACCATGAACGTATCTTTGTGGGGCACATCCCACAGCTCCCCCACCCTGCCGTCGAGGCCCTCCTCGCACGGTGCGACACCCTTTCGCAATCGGGTCTCCGACTCACGCCGGAAGACCTCCGCACACTCCTCATAGAAGAAGGAAACCAACCATGAAGCATTACAAAATCGCCGTCGTCCCCGGTGACGGCACCGGCCCGGAAGTCATTGCCGAGGGCATGAAGGTCCTCAATGCCGCCGAGCGCAAGTTCGGGTTCACCTTGGATGCGACCACCTATGACGTGGGTGCAGGACGTTACCTCGCCACCGGTGAAATCCTTCCCGACAGCGTGCTCGAGGAGTTCCGTGGGCACGACGCGATGTTCCTGGGCGCCATCGGCGACCCGCGCGTGAAGCCCGGCATCCTGGAAAAGGGCATCCTCCTGCGCATGCGCTTCGAGCTTGACCAATACATCAATCTGCGCCCCATCCGCCTCTATCCCGGCGTGGACACCCCGCTCAAGGGCAAGGGCCCCGCGGACATCGATTATTGCGTGGTGCGCGAGAATTCGGGCGGCCTCTACACCGGCATGGGCGGCATCTCCCGCCCCGACAGCAAGGACGCCGTTGCCACGCAAATCATGGCCTACACCTATGAGCAGGTGGAGCGTTGTTGCCGCTACGCCTTCGAATACGCTCGCAAGTATGGCAAGAAGGCCCGTGGCGTGGGTGGGAAGAATACGCTCGCGCTCGTCGGCAAGTCCAACGTCCTCACCTATATGTATCAGCTCTGGAACCGTGTCTTCGCGGAGGTCGGCGCCGAATATCCCGATGTGGAGCGGCAGTACTTCCACGTCGACGCCACCACGCTTTACATGGTCGCTTCGCCGGAAATGTTCGATGTCATCGTCACCGAAAACATGTTCGGCGACATCATCACCGACCTCGCGGCCATCACGCAGGGCGGCCTGGGCGTCAGCTCCGGCGGCAACATCAATCCCGAGGGCGTCTCCATGTTTGAGCCCATCGGCGGCACCGCCCCGATGTGGACCGGCAAGCACGCCATCAACCCCATCGCCGCCATCGGCGCCGGCGCCATGATGCTCGAGCACTTGGGCGAGGTCGAGGCCTCCCGCGCCATCACCCGCGCCATCTCCTCCGTCACCCCCAAGATGAAGAGCCAGCTCGCCAACGAGATGGGCTTCACCACCGAGCAGATTGGCGACATGATTGCCGCCGCCGTTGCGGAGTGACCCCATGGCCGCCCTCGAGCAGACCCTTGCCACCCTCCGCGCGGCCGTGGAGGGTGGCTTAACCAAGACCCTTGAGGAAGCCAAAGGCTCGGACATTCATTTTGCCGGGCTCGCGGACTTCCATCAAGCCGTCGCCCATGCCGTCCTCGGGGGTGGCAAGCGCGTCCGCCCCTGCCTCACCCTTCTCTGCGCCCAGGCCTGTGGGATGAAGGACCCGGCGCACAACTTGGATGCCCTTCGTGCCGCACTCGCCATCGAGTTGCTCCACTGTTATACGCTCGTCCACGATGACCTGCCGGCTATGGACAACGACACCGAGCGCCGCGGACGTCCTTCCGTGTGGGCCAAGTTCGGCGAGGCCAACGCCATTCTCGTGGGTGACTACCTCCAGGCGCTCTCCTTCAAGACCCTGCCCACCGTCTCGGGGAAACCCTTGGCCGCCATCCTCGCCAAAGGCGCCGTGGACGTTGTCTCCGGCCAGGTGGCGGACATCGCCGCCGCGGCCGCCCCCTCTGTCTGCGATGCCATTCACCTGCTCTACGTCGATAGCAACAAGACCGGGGCGCTCTTCAAAGCCGCCTGCGGCCTTGGCGCTTGCGTGGCCGGGGCGGACGAGAAAACCATCGAGGCCTTTGGCTCCTATGGCATGAACTTGGGCCTGGCCTTCCAATATGTCGATGACCTCTTGGACGCAGACCAAGCCAAGGACAATGCTGAGCCGAGTATCCTCACCCTCTGCGGTGGCGATGTGAAGAATGCCCGCATCATTGCCGAGGCCGCGACGACAGAGGCCATCTATGCGCTCATGGACACCAACGCCGACATCGAAGCGCTGGTTGCGTTCGCGGAGTCCCTCCTCGACCGCCTTGCCTAACAGCCCACCGAGTCAATGCCAACTCGCGGACTCAACGATGCAGCACCCATCGCCAACCTGCGCACGTGGGATTGACTTGACCGGGATATGATATACTGACACCATGGTTTACACCTCTGCGGAGAGCGAGAGCGTTGTCTTCACCGGCGTGAGCGGATGTTTCGCCGGTGCGGCCACGCCGCGTGCCTTCTGGAAAGCGACCCTGCGCAAACAATGCTTCTTAGAGCCCTTCTCAGACTCCGACGCGGGACGCCTGGTGGAATCCTTGTTGCCTGACTGCGCAGCCCCGGAAGTCTGTGCCGCACTGGGAGACAACTTCGCCTGCCGCGCCGACCATATCCCCCTGCCGACCGACCTCGGTGTTGGCGACAACCCAGATTTCTGGTTCGCGGCCCAGTTGGTGCACGAAGCCTTGGTGGATGCCGGTCTGCCTCCCCAGCCAGGTTCAGGGCGAACCGACCGCCTGGCGCTCTACGTGGGATACGACTCCGGTTTCAATCCGGCCGCGGTGAACTGGATGTGGCACGCCTCCGCCATCGGCCAGATTCTCGGCACTCTGCAACGCTTCTTCCCTAACGCGACCTTCGATCAAATCAAGCGCCTCAAGAAATCCCTCGCCGAGACACTCCCCTTGATGAAGCGCCGTCAGGTGGAGCTGGCCCGAGGGGAAGGCGTGGTGCGCTTACTCGCGCAAACGTTCGGTGCGTGCGACATGGCCTGTCAGTGCGCGATGGGCGAGGCCTCCGTCTTCGCCGGATTGGAATCCGCCGCGAACGCCTTGCGTTTGGGTCAGTGCGACGTGGCTGTCGTGGTTACCCTCCAGCCGCCGATCCCCCCCGTCCAAATGGTCGGCGAGGCCGCCCTCACCCCCTTCTCACGACACCGCCGCATCGCACCCTTCACTGACAAGGCCGATGGCACCCTGCCCGGAGAAGGCGGCGCGGCATTCGTCCTGCGGCGCCTCTCCGATGCTCGCCGCGAAGGCACGCGCCCCTATGCCAAGCTTCACGGCAGTGCGGTGGTCGCCGGCCTCCCGCCCGAAAACGGAGGCCTGCAGGAGACCCTGCGCCGTGCCCTTCACCGTGCCCTGCGCCGTCTGCCGAACGGATTCCGAGACATCGACTACTGGGAGATGAACGCCTCCGCCATCCCGGAGGAAGATGCCGCGGAAAAGGCCGTCCTCAAGCTGATGACAACCAACCGCGGTGCGCACATCCCGCTCGTGGCCCTCGGTTCGGCAAAGACAGCCTTTGGCCACACCTTCACCGCGGCCGGTGCGCTTGGCGTGCTCAAAGGCGTCTTGTCGGTCGCGCATTGCGTCCTGCCGCCCTCCGTCACGCCCGTGGACGACTCCTTCTCGCCCAGCTTGGACCCCGACCAGGCCTGTTACTGGGTGCAGGAAGCGCGGCCATGGATTGCCGCCTCCACCCGCAAACGCCGCTTGGCCGTCTCGACCCTCTCCCGTTTGGGGCGGGCCGGCGCGGCGACCATCGAGGAAGTCGAGGAATAAGGAGACCGACATGGCGATTGAGCGCTCGGAAGGCGTGCTTTGCTTGGTGGGTGGCGAGACTCCGCAGGAACTCGCGGAGACCATCGATCGCCTGCTTGCCTTCATTGTGCGCAGCCGCGGTCTCCGTCTGATTGACGTGGTTTACACCGCCACCTGCGATGCGCGCGGCAAACACTGCGTCACCGGCCTCTGGGTTGCCACCATCGAGGAGATGGTGCGTAAGCTTCGTTTCGCCCGCGAGGCGCTTCGTAGCGGTCGAACCCGCACACGCGACAAATCCGGCGTCTTCTTTACCACCCATCCCCTCGCCCTGCACGGCGGCAAGCTCGCTTACGTCTTCCCTGGCACCGGCAGCTTCCACCTTGAGATGATGCGCGACCTCGCCCTCACCTTCGATGGCGTGCGCGAGCGCTTTGACGACATGGAAGAAGCTTTCTCCGGATTCTGCGATGTCGCATCGCCCTCTGAATGGCTCTTCTCCACCTCCCCGGAGCACACGCTCCCCCTCTCCGCCTCGGAAAGCTTCCTCCCCCTTCTCGCTTCCGCCTCCACTTACCTCGCCAGCAAGGTTTTTGCGGACCTACTCAAATCCGTCGGCGTGCGTCCGGATGCCGTCGGCGGTGTCGGCCTCGGAGCCTTCTCCGCCTTCCACGCCACCCACCACGACCCGAAATTCCGCCTCGTTCAGATCCTTCGTGATGCCGGACGCATGCTCCTTCGCTTGGGAGCCGAGGGCCGAACCCGCGCCAAATGGGTGCAACTCACCGTCTCCGGCATCGATGTCGCCCGCCTGCGTGAGCTCGCCTTGCGCGACCCCGCACGTGTCATCTTGACTCAAATCCTCACCGACGACGACTGCGTCATGGCCGTCGCTCCGGAAAAACAGGCCGAGACCGAAATTGCCATCCACAACGGCGGCGGCGTCTCCGCCGCAGAACCCCTCGCGGCGCCCTTCAATTCGGGCCACGGCGATGCGCAGATGAGTCGACGCCTGCGCGATTTCTTCGCCAAGTACGTCAACTGTGAGCCTCAAGTCCCCTTCTATTCCTGCGTTGACGGCAACCCGATGGGTCTCTCCACCTCCGCCGTTGTCGCCGGTCTCATGGGGCAGATGCTCGAGCCCATCGACTTCCGCGCCATGATTCGCAGGATGTACGACGATGGCTGTCGTATCTTCGTCGAGGTTGGCGCGCGTGGCCTTCTTACCCCTCTCATCGGCAAAATCCTGGCCGGACGTGACCCCGTGGCCGTCATCCCCATGCATATCCTCCATCGTGCGGGTGGTGTGCAAGTCGGCCAAGCGCTCGGACTGCTTGCTGCCAACGGCGTCGACATCGACTACTCGGGCCTTCGCTTCTTTGCCCATGCGCGCCGCCTGGACCTCGACGCCCCCTATATCGAGGAAGATGCCAGCGTCCTCACGGTGCATCTCTCCAGAGCCCTCCCGTCCATCCGCCCCGAGCTTATCGATACGCAACGCGTCCTCGGCGTTGCCCAGCCCACCCCAACCGAAGATATTGCGGCTACGCACCTTCATGCGCTCCCTGCCACCATCCCCATTGGTGGCCTCGAGTCTCCTCTCCTCCTGGGTGCCCAAGAGCTCGACCGCTCCGACTCCTCCCTTACTCTCCGCTGTGTCCTTCACCTCGCCGACTTCCCTTACCTCAACGACTACGCCATCGGCTCCTCCAACATCTCCCTGCGAGATCCGCAGGTCCGTGGCCTCACGCTCCTCTCCGTCCCCTCTGCACTCGAGATGATGGCCGAGGTCGCCCATCGTTTCTTCCCAGACCTCTCCCTTCGCCGTATCGAGACCCTCCGCTCGCCCCACTGGCTTGCCTTCTCCTTTGGCCGTCTCGCCCTTCGTTTCCACGCCAAAATCCTTCCCGCCACCACGCCCTCCGGCAATCGCGTTGTCGCCGTCTCCCTCGGTGAAGACCATGGCGAAGACGACTACACCATCGCCATGAAGGCTCACTTCGTCCTCGGGACCACCATCCCGGAACCCCCTGAGCAAATCGAAACCCAGCCCCTCGCCGCCCCCACCGATGTCGGCTGGAAGGCCGATGACATCTACCCCGCGCGACTCTTCCAAGGGCCTCTCCTCCGTAACGTCCGCAAAGTCCTCGGGTGGGGCCTCAACGGCATGGACTACGAGATCCGCATCCCCTCCCGTGCCACCCTCGTCCGCCGTAGCCGGAATCCCCTCTTCTGCGCCCTACCCCTCTTGCTCGATGCCGTCGTCTCCGGCTTCCCCCTCTGGCGTTCCCACGAGCGCTTCCACGGTGCCATTTCCTTGCCCTTCCGTTGCAAGGCCATTCGTTACTACGCCGCCTGGGTCCCCGAAGGCACGCGTCTCCACTGCTCTCTGCGTCTGACCAACGTCACCACACGCACCTTTACCGTCGACATTCTCGTCACCGATGCCACCGGTCACCTCGTCCTCCACGTCCAAGACTGGGAAGAGGCTGGTGGCCGCGCCGGGCAGACCCTCCATGACTTCGTGATGAACCCCACCCACTACTTCATCACCCAGCCCCTCCCGGACTCCATTCTCCCCAAAGGCAGTGTTCGCGGCAGCGACAAACAAATCAGCGGCGCCCTCTACGTCAATACCAACCCCGACTTCTTCGTCGGCAACAATGGCCTCTGGCTTAACGCCCTCGCCGCCGCCGTTCTCACCCAAAACGAGCGCGAGGATTTTTCCCAGATGGGTGGCGCCCCCCTCCGCCGTCTCGAATGGCTCTTCGGCAGAACCGCCGCCAAGGAGGCCGTCCGCCGCCTCCTCCTCAACAACTTCCGTCTCCACGAGCCCTCCGCCGACATCGCCATTTGGAAGGACGAACTCGGCAAGCCCCACCCGCTCGGCGACTGGCTCCAGCAAATTTCCTCCCCCATCGACCTCTCCATCGCCCACACCGGCGGCTTGATCATCGGTGGTGCCACCACCGTTGGCCATCTCGGTTTCGATGTTGAATCCACCTCCCGCGACCTCACCGAAGACTTCCTCCGTGGCGTCTTCACCCTCGAGGAACAGGAGCTCGCCACGCGCAGCGGCGACGGCCCCATCGCCATCCTCCGCTTCTGGTGTGCAAAAGAGGCCATCTCCAAAGCCCTCGGCACCGGCATCCGCTTCGCACCTACCGACCTCCGCGTCCGAACCGCCGACCCCGCCACAGGCCAGCTCGGTCTTGAACTCCTCGGTGCCTGGGCCGAAAACTTCCCCAACCTCCGCGGCAAGCGTATTCCCATCAAGACCTCCGTCCTCTACGACCACGTCATCGCCTGCTGCCATCTCCTTGAGCGTTGATCAGGCTCGCAGATTCCGTCCCCTCCGAGAGCCATTATTTCCCATCGTTATTCCCTCCCGTAAGGCCTCTTGTCGAGACCCTTAAGGGTTCGCCGTGAGACCCTATAGGGGTCCGCGGTCAACCACTATAGGGGTCGAAGGTGAGACCCTATAGGGGTCGGGGACGAGACCCTATAGTGGTCGGAGGTCAACCCTTATAGGGTCCGGAAAGAGCCCTTAAACGTGCGTAAAAAACTTAGGGCGTCTGGTCAAGACGCCCTACGAAGTCACTAAAAAGAAGGCTTACTGATGCCCGAGCAGGGCAGAGAGTTGTTCCAGCAAGAGTGGAAGAAGCTGCTTCTTGCGGGACATGATGCCCTTGCAGAGGAAGACGTTGGCATCGCCGTCTGCGCGCGGGAAGGGAATCTTGGCGATGAAGCGCGGGTCACCGGCCACAAGGAGTGTGGAGTTGAGGGCGGTGAGGTCGGTGACCATGAGCGCGGCAAAGAAGTGGCCGCGGGCGTGGCACTTGGCATCCAAGGCGCCAAGAAGCCCATGCAAACGCGGCTTGAGCTCATCGGTGGTACCGGTCTCAATCTGGGCGACGGTAAAGGTGACACCGCACTCATTGTACTCCTTGGAGTCCATCCCCAGGATACGGTCGGTGTCGAGATCCGTGAGACGCGAGGCGTGAGAGAAGATGTCGTGGGCAAGGTCGTCAACTTCGAGATTGAGCAAGCCGGCAAGGTATTCCGCCATGTCGCGGTCGACGTCTGTTGTGGTGGGGGAACGCAGACCGAGGGTGTCCGTGATGATGGCGGAGAGAAGCAGGCCGGCGACGGCGGGGGTGAGGGTGGCCTTGCGTTCTTGATACAGACACGCGACAACGGTGGCGGTGGAGCCAACGGTGCGGTTGATGAAGTCGATGGGGTCGTGGGTCGGGAAGTTGCCGAGCTTGTGATGGTCGATGATTTCGATGATGGGGAACTGGTCGAGGCCTTCGACAGCAAGCGAGAGCTCGTTGTGGTCGACCATGATGACATCCACGTTCGGCTGGCGGTAGAGATCCCGCTCGTTGATAACGCCGACAACGCGACCGGTATCGTCCACGACGGGGAGCGCGCGGGCCTGTGAAGCCTGGACGGCGGGAAGGACGTCGCGGACGGGGTCGTCTGGGCGGACGGGCTTCACGTCGGCGGCGGTAAGGGTGCCAACGGGCATGGAATAGAGGGTGAGAAAGACCGTGGAGGCAATGTCGTAGGGGGAGATAAGAACGGAGATGCCGGCCTCGCGAGCGCGTCCGAAAAACTCCTTGGAGAGAGGCAGACCGGAGGTCAAGACGATGGCACGGACCTTGTGGTTGATGCAGAGCTCAAGGATGGAGGCGCGGTTTTCGACCAAGGCGATGGCGTTGGTGGGAAGCTCGGTCTTGAGGACCTGCTCAAAGGCCGCGGCGGTGGAACCGGCCACGAGAATGCGGGACTTGACCACGGCGTCGGCATCGAAGGTCAGGAGCGGCTGCGCGCGAAGGGTGCGGGCCAGGAGGGAAATAGAGGTGGGGATGATGGCCTTGCGGTGGGGGTCGGTCTTGTGGACAATGTTCTCGGTGAAGGTGTTGTGGGTGAGGAAGGCACGGTAACACCCGTCGCGGCCGACCACGGGAATGGCGGGAAGGCGGTGTTTGTCCATGAGCTCGAGGGCATCCCAGAGCGCGGTATCTGCGGAGACGGTGATGGGGGCGCCTTCCTGCATGCAGTGGGTGACCTTGGGGAGCAGGTCGGGGATGAACTCCGGCGGCTCAACACCAAAGCGGCGCAGGATGTACTCCGTCTGCGGGGTCAGGCGGCCGGCACGCGCAGGTTCAACGCGCGTCCATCCTTGCTGACGCTTGAGCTCGGCGTAGGCGATGGCCGAGACGATGGAATCGGTGTCCGGATTGCGGTGGCCGATGACGAGGGTCTTGCGGGGATGTTCGCTCATGGTGTTCAATCTCTGCTGAAGGCGACAATGGGCTTGGCGGCGGGGGCGGGCGGCGTGTGGAAGCGGTCCCCGGGAAGCAGGGCGCGGCCGCACAGCCACGCGGCGACGTCCATGGGCTTGCCGCCCTCGGGTTGGACTCGGAGCAGGCGGATGGCACCATCTCCGGTGCGGACGACGATGCCGGTCTTGTCGGCGGAAAGAACGGTGCCGGGGGCAAGGCGCTCCTGCTCGACGGTGATGGGTTGCGCGGTGGCGGCGAGGACTTTGAGCATGCGTCCGGCCTCGCGGGTGCCCTCGGGCATATAGGTGAAGCAAGAGGGCCAAGGGGTGTAAGCGCGGAGCTTGCGGAGAGAGCGCACAGTGGGATCTTCCCAATGGAGCAGGCCATCAGACTTCCGAATCTTGTAAGCCATGGTGACCTGGTCGGGGTCCTGCGGCTTGGCACGAAGCTTGAAGTAGGCCCAAAGGGGCAGGACACGGACGAGGAGCTCGGCGCCGAGGTCGGCCAAACGGTCGTGCAGGGTCTCGATGGTGTCGTCGTCGCGGATGGGGGTGGTGACCTGGTCGAGGATGGGGCCGGAGTCCATACCCTCGTCCATGAGCATGGCCGTGGCGCCGGTGACGGCATCGCCGTTTAGGAGGGCGGCGTGGATGGGCGAGGCGCCGCGATAACGGGGAAGGAGGGAAAGGTGAATGTTGATGCACCCGAGCGTGGGAATATCGAGGAGACGGCGCGACAGGAATTGCCCGTAAGCGACGACGACGATGACATCGGGGAGCCAGGCCGCAATCTGCGCCAAGCTCTCGGGCGTATTGACGCGTTCAGGCGTGAGGCAAGGGATGCCGACGGCCGTGACGAAGGCCTTGCAGGCGCAAGGGGTGAGGCGCTTACTGCGCCCAGCCGGCTTGTCGGGCTGCGTGACGCACCCGACGACTTGCACGCCCGGCTCACGCGAGAGGCGCTCAAGCATCGTGGCCGACAAATCGGCCGATCCCATGAAGACAACGCGGATCATTGTTGCGTTCCTTTCCGCGGCCCTTCATACCGCTCGGCCAACCATTGAAAAACCTTCCCTACCTCCGGGGTGGCGGTCAACAGTGCGTCGCCGCCGAACCGCCGCACGTTGGACAGGCAGTCATACGCCCGCTTATACTCGCCACGGTTATAATAGCACAATCCGGCGCTCAGCCAAAGCTGAGGGGACTGCGGGAAACGTCGGAGCGCCGCACGATAGAGGCGCATGGCCTGCGCATCATCGTCCTGTTGCTGTGCCACTAGCCCACCCAAGAGCGCGTCCTCCTCAGAGAGTGCGCCAAGCGTCGCATCCGGGATACGCCGCAGGAAACGCAACACCATGGCCTCGCGTCGGAGGAAAAGCGCTTCCTTGAAGCCTTCAAGCGCTCCCGACGCGGTGAGGTTCGGTGCATCGACAAGTGCACGCAGACGTTCGTCGCGCGCGACAAGGCCAGCGATTTGGTGTTCCACTTTTTCAGCGCCACGGAGGTTGGGGTCCATGGCGCGATAGGCGCGAATCAACCGGAAAGCCTCGATAAAGCGGCCTTGCGGCACAAGCGAGCCGCTGGCGATTCCGGAAACGACCTGAGAAGATTCGGGATAAAGCGCGAAGGCGTCTTGAAAGGCCTTGTCCGCACGATCGAAATCACCATGCCGCGCGTAAAGTCCGGCAATGGCCGCGCGAAGGCAAGAGAAAGATTTTTTCGCGGCGAAGTCCCGTCGATAAGCTTCACGCGTAACCAGACGTCGCGTCATCCAATCCCAGAAATCGGCATCGCGGTCGGCCAACGCGCCTAGCCGCCCCCCCTCACGACGCAGACGCATGGCAAGTCCGGCGGGTTCAAGCAAATCATCCATCCAAGGAATGCGCATACTCTCTTCAACATAGATGGCACACGTAGGATTCCACGTTGCGATGAGCCGCGCCAAAGCTCCGTTGATTTGCCAGATGAGCGCGGAATCGTTGATTTGCACGCTCGCGCCAAGGGCATCGTTAAGCCTGCCGGATTGCACCAAACACTCCGCGGCGATGGCGTCCTGTTCTTTCTCTGTTGGCAGACGCAAGCTTTCGCCATACAGATTACGCGTGGAAGCCATGTAAGTGGGGTCGGCAAGAGCGCCCTGGGTGAGGACGTGGACATCCGAACGATACCCAACGGCGTGCACCATGTAGGTCGGGACAAAGCGCCCCGGGTCTGTGCCGCCAAAGAGAATCGCACCTTGCTCCATCGGCGGCGGCCAGAAGGGATCCGGAAGCGGCTCCTCGTCGACTTCGAGCTCGGCGCGGATGGCCTGCGCCCCCTCAAGCATATAGGCGCCGAACTGCCACCCGAAGTCGTGTCCTGTCTGCTCTGCCGCACCAAAGCGCCGTATCAGGTCGTCATTCGTGAAGTTCGCAATGAGAGGCGCCGCGATAGTCAAACAGGCCAGAGCCACGCCCCCACCCCATGCCCATGGCCAACGCCGTAGGAAGACCATCACCATCGCCAGCCCATAACCCACCCAAAGCGCGAAGATGCCATAAGAGGAGATGAACTTCACCTTCTGCACAAAGTCATCCTGCAGGTCCCCAGGCGGATTTGCCAACCCCACCAAGAGCGCCGACATCATCAAGAACAAAAGAACCGTACACCCCAGCCAGAGCAATCCCCGGCGATTCTTTCGCCAAATCCCTGCGATTGCCGTTGTCCCGACTGCGCCAAGGAGCACCACCGGTGCGGAAAACTGCAAGCACAGGTCACACAAATACCGCCACAGTTGACGCAGATAATCCAACGAAAGCCAATCGCTCGGCGCAAGCGCCTCATACTGTCCGCGCATGACCGCACGACTAAATCCAGCCCACTCGCGCGTGTATCCCCAATCCATCGCCGGACCGAAACTGGACGCAATCGGCATATAAAGGTAGAACGCCAGGCCGAGTTGCACAGTCAGCAAGGTCAACGCCACGCATCGCCCCCGCAATACCAGCCGCCAAGCCAGAGCCAATATTGCGACATCCCACACGAAGGGCCACCAGAATCGCCATGTGGTCAACGCCGGCTCCCACGTCAGCATCCCACTCAGGATTGCCGCCACCCCAATTATCTGCATTGCCGTCACTGCCACGGCAAAATAGTGCATTCGCAAAAAACGCCAACACACCGCCCACAACGCCGCCAGCCCCACCGCATGGGCCGCAAAGGCCCCACCCGTCCCCATCTTCCCCGCATCCAACGCCAACAGGCAAAGCATCAACCCCAACGGCACCCCCACCGCGACAAAAGAAAGTCCCAGCCGCCACCGCCGCAAAAAAAGCGCCAACCCAATCGGCAACGCCGCCAGAAGCAACACTTGATAGTTCGTCAGCCCCAACCCGAAGACCAAACCCAACCACACCAACGTCGACGTGCGCGGCCGAGCAATCCACATATAAGTCAAGAGCATCGTCAGCGCCAGGAAAAACGCGCCCAGCGCATAGACCTCCACAATCACCGACTGCGACCACATTACCGGTGAAAAGGCGAGAGCCAAGGCCGCCGCGACACCCCCCACCCAAGCAGAGGCGAGCACCCACCCTTTCCCTGCACGTTCCGCCGCGCCGGCCAGCAAGTCTCGTCCGGAACGCACAATGAGCAGCGCCGTTATCCCTACGGCCAACGCACCCATTGTCGCTGACCCCAGCGCCACCGCCCAAGCCGGATTCGGCCATCCCTGCCACGTCACCCACCCAAACAATTTGCAGAAACACCACGACAACAGCGTCCACAGCGGATAACCCGGCGGATGCGGCACGCCTAACCCTGCCGCCGCCGTCACCAACTCCCCAGAATCCTCCAACCCCACCGAAGGCCCCAGCGACAACGCGTAACCGACAAACGTCACGACCGCGGCCACCCAAAAGGCAGCCCAGTCAAAGCGGTCAAAAAAACGTTTTCCGTGCGCTCGCATGGGTGCTAATCATAGCATAATCTCCCCTTAACCGTAAAACATGGTACAATAGATGCCCATGAAACCCCGCGTTTACAATTTCTGCGCCGGCCCCGCAATGGTGCCTCCCGAAGTGCTCGATGCGCTCCGGGCAGATCTTTGCGACTGGCAGGGTCTGGGCCGCTCCGTGCTGGAAGTGTCGCACCGTACTGAGGCCTACCGTGCGCTCCAGGCCAAGGCCATCGCCAATCTCCGCACGCTCCTTGGCCTTGGCGATGACTACGAAATCCTTCTGTTGCAAGGCGGCGCAAGCGGCCAATTCGCCATGCTCCCCTACAACTTCCTGCGCGCGGGCACCGCGGCGGACTACGTGGTGCGCGGTTACTGGGGCGAAAAAGCGGCCCGACAGGCCGCGCGTGTTGGAACCGTACACACCCTGCGCGAGCCCGCGGATTGGACACCCGGTGCGGTCTACGCCCACGTCACGACCAACGAAACCATCGCCGGCACCCGCCTGCCCGAAATCTTCCCGTTGCCGAAAGCCCCTCTCTGCGCAGACATGAGCAGCGACATTCTCGCCGCCCCGCGCGATTACCGCCGTTACGCACTTTTCTACGCCGGCGCCCAAAAGAACCTGGGTGTCGCCGGCCTTGCCGTCATCGCCGCGCAACACGACTTCCTCTCCCAGGCTCGCCGTAACCTGCCCGCGGCCTTCTGCTATCTGGAACACGCCCACGCCGACGGTCTTTACCATACGCCCAACGCCTTCGCTGTCGACGCACTCTGCCACGTCACCGACTGGCTCCTGCGCGAGGGCCCACAGAACGTCTGGGAGCGTAACGCCCGCAAGGCCGAGCGTCTTTATGCCGAGCTCGATGCCTCCTCTTTCTGGCGCCCACTCGCACCGAAGGCTGAACGCTCGCTCACCAACGTTACCTTCCGCCTGCCCACCGCCGCACTCGAAGAGGCCTTCCTGGCGCAGGCTGAAGAACGTGGACTCGTCGCCCTCCGCGGCCACCGCGCCCTCGGCGGCATCCGTGCCTCCCTCTACAACGCCCTCCCCGAAGCCGCCGTCGAGGCCCTCATCGCCTTCATGCGCGACTTCGCGCGAGTCAACGCTTGATTTTTATTCATACATCGAAAGGACCCCAACATGGCCATCGAAAACGAAGTCTACGCCGACGGCGTCTACCAAATCCACATGCTGGAGCAGACCATCCGCCTGGACTTCATGCGCCTGCAACCCAGCCCCGAGAACCAGACCCCTGTGCCCAAACCCTTCGAGCGCGTCATCCTCTCGCCCCAGGGATTCCTCCGCACCTACGAAGCCATGGGCCAGATCGTCCACAAGCTTGAGGAGCTCGGCCTCATCCGCCGCAACCCCAATCCCCCCGCCAATCCCCCCACTGCCCAGTAAGGCTCTTTACAGCCCCCTATAAGGGTTGTCCACGACTCTTATAATGGTCGCCTCGACCCCTTAAGGAGGTCTCCAAGTCCCCTTCCTGGGACCTCCTCTTGGGACGCTGTTCCCAAGAGGGCTTTTGCTTGCTTCAATACCCGTGTGCCATGACGGAAAACCGCCGCATCTTCCTTAATATCATCGCCACCTATGGGCGCTCGCTCTTCGCGCTCGCCTGCGGCCTTTTCACAGGTCGCTGGCTCCTCATGTCCCTCGGCGAGGTGGACTATGGCTTGATTAGTGTGGTTGGCGCGCTCACCGGCTTTATCGGCTTCATTAGCGGACTAATTGCCGCAGCGGTCGGTCGATTCTATACCTTCTCCATCGGCCAGGCCCGCGTGATGGGGGCGGCAGGACTAGAAGAGTGCCGTAAGTGGTTCAACACCGCTTTTCTCCTTCATTCCGTCATTCCTTTAGCGATGTTGATTATCGGCTACCCGATTGGCGACTATGCCATCCGCCACGCATGGCTCAACATCCCGCCGGATCGTGTGGAGGCCTGTCTCTGGGTCTTTCGTTTTTCCTGCCTCTCTGGTTTTCTTGGGCTAGTGACGGTCCCCTTCAACGCCATGTACGGCGCCAAACAATATATAGCCGAACTCACCGTTTACTCTTTCGTCACCACCACCCTCAACGTCTGCTTCCTTTACTATATGGTGACGCACCCGGGCGACTGGCTTGCCCGTTACGCCCTCTGGGGCGCCCTCCTCGCCATTGCCCCAAACCTTATCATCACCATCCGCGCCTATCAACTCTTCCCCGAATGCCGCTTCCGCCGCGCCTACCTGTGGAGTTGGAGTCGAACCAAAGCCCTCTTCGCCTACGCTGCGGCACAATCGCTTGACATCTTTGTCACCTTGTTGCGGCATCAAGGCATTGCAATTTTGGTCAACAAATATCTGACTCCTGCCCACAATGCAGCCATAACCATTGCCAACACCGTCACCACCCATTGCTACACGCTCGCTGGATGTATGACCGGGGCCTTTGCCCCTGCGCTTACGTCTGCATGCGGTGCTCACGATTACAAGCGTATGCACACCTTGGCATTTGGCATCTGTAAAATCGGTATCCTGCTAATTTTCATCTTTGCGTTACCAATGTTGTTGGAAGTGCACGAAGTGATGCGTCTGTGGTTGAAGGAACCTCCCGCGTACGCCCCTGGTCTTTGCGCCCTCTTTCTCATCGCCGCTATCATAGAACGTTTCGCCTGGGGCCATTCCATTGCGCTCAATGCGAACGGAAAACTCTTTGCATGTCAAGGGTTACTCTGCTTCGTCAACCTTCTCCTCTTCCCGCTCGCCTGGATCGCGCTTGCCTGTGGTTATGATGTCTACGCAGTCGGTGCGGTTCACATCCTCATGATGATTGGCAATGTTGCCGTGCGGGTTTACTACGCCAGAAAGTTAGTCAACATGGGAATCCGCCATTGGCTTTTCTCCGTGGTCTTACCTTTGTTGACTCTCGCTTCTATTTGCCTACTTGTCGGCGCTGTGCCCCGTTTCCTGCTTGAACCATCTTTTTGGCGAGTCTGTCTCACTACACTCATAATTGAGGTTGTCTATCTTCCTGCAGCGTGGTTCACCGTCCTTTCCAAGGAAGAACGAGGTTTCATCCGCGAGAAACTTTTAATGATGTGGAATAAGCTACGGGCCTAAATCCCAGTCGTCAAATTGAAACAACCGCGGGGATTTGCGGTATAATGAGGGCATGAGACAGGGATTCTTCGACAAGTTTGTTTCGCGGTTGGATCGGATTGAGGCGCCGGTGGCGGAGGCGCATATCGCGGAGTTGGCGCGGGAGCGTGGATTTCTAGAGACGCTCTTTCAGTCTATTGATGAAGGCTTGGTGGTGGTGGGCGATGGGATGCGTCTGCTCTACGCGAACCGTGCGGCGGAACGGATGATTGGCTTTGACGCGGAGGAGCGTCGGGGTAAATCTCTGGGACGTTATCTACGGGATTGGGGCGTGGAGGGGCTGTTGCGCCAGCAGGTGAAGGATTGGGCGCGAATTGAGACGCGTGAGGTGGAATTGGCGTATCCGGAGCGGCGTGTGGTGGCCTTTTACGCGCGGCCGGTGGCCTATGAGGGGCGCACGGAATTGCTCCTTATCCTGCGGGATGTGACGCGGGAGCGGTTGGCGGAGGAAAACGCGTTGGCCGATGAGCGATTGGCGGCGGTAAAGACGTTGGCTGCGGGGGTGGCTCATGAAATCGGCAACCCACTCAATGCTTTGACCATTCACCTGCAGTTGTTGAACCGAGAGTTGCGGAGCGTGAAGGACGAGGCGTTGCGCGCCTCGCTTGGAGGGTTGACCACGGTGGCGGAGCGTGAGGTGACGCGATTGGACGGTATCCTGCGGCGTTTCCTCGCGGCTATCCGCCCCTCCAAGCCCAACCTGACACGCGGGAACGTCTGTGACGTGCTGAATGCGACGCTCCGCCTTTTGGCGCCGGATTTGGAGCAACGGCACATCGCCCTGGAAAGTGCCGTGCCGGCCGCGGTGCCGGAGATCTTCCTTGACGCGCAGCAACTGGAGCAGGTCTTTTTCAACCTTGTGAAGAATGCGATGGATGCGGTGCAAGACGGAGGTCGCATCGGCGTGACTGTGACGGTGGATGACGCGTGGGTGAACGTCTCCGTGCTCGACAACGGCACGGGCATCCCAGAAGAGTTGCTGGGGCGCATCTTCGATCCCTATGTCACCACGAAGGCCAAAGGCAATGGCCTAGGACTGATGATTGTTCGGCGGATTGTCCAAGCACATGGCGGCGCCATCACCTGTGCCAGCCATACCGGCGAAGGCACCTGCTTCACCGTACGCCTGCCCCGCGCCGAACGCCGCGTGCGAGCCCTCGGCGAAGCCACCACGCAACAGGAGACGCCATGAGCAGAATCCTTATTGTTGACGATGACAAAGCCACACGCGATGGCTTGGCCCTCGCCCTTGGTCACGACTACGCCGTGCTGACCGCAGCCGACGCGGAGGCGGCCCTGCGCGCCCTCACGGAGCACGAAGTGGACCTGGTGCTCACAGACTTGCGAATGCCGGGCCGAGACGGCCTCTCGCTGTTGCGCGACATCATCGCCTCACACCCCGGCCTGCCGGTCATTCTCCTTTCGGCCTATGGTTCTGTGGAGAGCGCGGTGGAGGCCATGCGTGATGGCGCTGTGGACTTCCTTACCAAGCCTGTGAACCTGGACCATCTGGAGCTCGTCGTCCGGCGTGCACTGCGCCAGAAGAACCTCGAGCGTCAGAATGCCCGTCTCCGTGCGCAGTTGGCTGGACGCTCCGCACTCGATCGCCTTATCGGCTCCTCAGAGACGATGCTTGCGGTACGCGAACGTATCGAGCAAGTCGCCCCCACCCCGGCCACGGTACTCATCCAGGGCCCCAGCGGCACAGGCAAAGAGCTCGTCGCCCGCGCCCTTCACGCCCTTAGTCCCCGCGCCGACAAACCGTTTGTGGCCGTGCACTGCGCCGCGCTCGCGCCTTCCCTCCTGGAGAGCGAACTCTTCGGTCACGTCAAAGGGGCTTTCACCGGCGCCACCGAAGACCGCAAGGGCCGCTTCGAAATCGCGGACAGCGGCACTCTCTTCCTTGACGAAATCTCCGAGATTGACCTGGCCACGCAGGTCAAACTTCTGCGTGTGCTCGAGACGCGCACCGTCGAGCCCGTGGGCTCGGCCACGCCCATCCCCGTGGACATTCGCCTGGTCGCCGCCACCAACCGCGACCTCCGTGCTTGGGTCGATGCCGGCAAATTCCGCGAAGACCTCTATTTCCGTCTGAACGTGGTTGACATCAACCTTCCGCCCCTGCGAGAACGCCAAGGTGACCTCCCCCTTCTCTGCGACGCCTTCGTGCGCGAATTCAATCCTCAGCTCGGTCGCGGCATCATCGGTATTGCCCCGGAGGCTATGACCGCCCTTGCCGCCTATCCATGGCCCGGCAATGTCCGAGAGCTCCGCAACACAATCGAACGCATGATGGTCCTTGCCCACGGCGATCACCTCACGTTGGAGGATGTCCCAAAGAACATCCGTGAGGGACGTACGCCTGTGAGCACCGGCACGGCCCCCTCCTCAGCCCTCGAGCCGGAAGAGGCCACGCTCATCCGTCGGGCACTCTTCGAGACAAAGGGCAATCGCACCGCCGCCGCCAAACGGCTCGGCATTCCCCTGCGTACGCTCTACCGACGCATTAAATCCTATGGTCTGGAGGACGTGAAATGAGATTCCTTGCGTTCTGCTTGCTTCTGCCTGCGCTCGCCATGGCCCAGACCGACCTGCCCGCGGGTTTCTTTCCGCCGCCCGCCGATGCGCCGAAGATCGCAGAGGGGCCCTGTCCGCGTTGTGAGGGGGCCGGCAAGGTGGACGCCAAATATCAAGGCCTCAAAACCGGAGACGAACGCCTCCGCTTCCGTCCGGATTGTCCGCAATGCAAAGGCCGAGGCAAGTGTGTTCGCAACCGCCCCGTGGAGGAACGCATCGCCGAGCAACGCGCCATCCTCAACGCCTACGAGCGCGAGCAACGCGCCGCACATAGCACGCCCGTTGGTGCCGGTTTTATGGAAACCGACAAGGCCGAGGCGATGGCACCAACCGAGCGTGCCGCATTGGCCGCCCGCTTTCCCAAACGTTGCAAAGTCTGTCTTGGGCTTGGTATCGATGCCTGCGGCAAGTGCGATGGTACCGGGTTGACCGAGCGCCGCGAGCGCATCAAAGACAAAGACGGCGAGATGGTTTACGAGACCATCAAAGAACCTTGCGAGAAATGCAACGGCACCGGCGCCCTGCCTTGCCGCAGGTGTGATGGTTCCGGTCTGGCCAAAATCTGCTCACGGTGCGACGGCCTCGGCACAATGGAAGTCAAGGCCAAACGCAACATCCCTGCGCACACCGCGCTTTGCCGCGCCTGTAAGGGCGATGGTCGCCGCTAAACGTGCTTTACGCGAAACACACCATCCAGAGATTCATGACCACGATGGCGACAACAATGCCTGTGGCCATGCCGCCATACACCTCCACACGCGTATGCCCAAGCATTTCCTTCAAGGGTCGGGCAGGGAACTTGCGCTCATGGAAGAGCTGACGGGTAATCTCATTCAAGAGGCGGGCCTGTAGACCGGCGGCACGGCGCACGGTTGCAGCATCAAACATTGTGATGGCGGCGACCACGCTGGCGACGATTGTTGCGGGATGTGCCCATCCTTCTCCCAATCCCAAACTGACGAAGACCCCCATCACCAAAGCCGAGTGAGCACTAGGCATTCCCCCCGTGCTGGTGAGATAGGTAAAGTCCAGACTCTTGGTCTGAATGGCCCCACGCGTCATCTTGATGAGTTGCGCGGTGCACCATCCCATGAACCCACTCCAAAAGTAAGGGTTGCAGAAATACGTCCAGAAGTCTGCACACAATCTGGCGCCCTCTGTCTCTCCCATTATTTCTCCTCCGAAGAACCTTTGAGCACGGCGATGAAGGCAGACTGCGGCACATTGACGGTGCCGAATTCCTTCATGCGCTTCTTGCCCTCGGCCTGTTTCTTGAGCAACTTCTGCTTACGCGTGACATCGCCGCCGTAGAGCTTGGCCGTAACGTCCTTGCGGAAGGGGCGGATATCCTCGCGCGCGATAATGGTGCGCCCAATGCATGCCTGCACCGGGATTTTGAACATATGCGGCGGGATGGTCTCGCTCAAGGCCTTGCACATCTGCTTGCCGCGGGCCACTGCCCGGTCACGGTGCACCATGCACGAGAAAGCATCGACCGGCTCGCCGTTCAAGAGAATGTCCAGACGCACGATGTCGCTGGCTTGGTAGCCATGCGGCTCGTAGTCCATCGAGGCGTAGCCGCGCGAAATGGACTTCAGCGTGTCGTGGAAGTCAATGAGGATTTCGTTCAACGGCAGGATGCAAGAGAGGATGACGCGTTGCGCGTCCAGCGATTCCGTGCTGTCCACGACTCCGCGCCGCTCCATCACTAGGCGCATAATGTCGCCGATGCACGAGCTCATCGTGATGATGCGGGCCTTGATCATCGGCTCTTCAATCGTCTCGATACGAGTCGGGTCGGGCAAGAGCACAGGGTTGTCGATCTCCTGCACCGTCCCATCCTTCAGTGTCACGCGATAGACGACGGCCGGGTGCGTATTAATAATGTCCAGTTGGAATTCGCGCCGCAAACGCTCCTGCACCACCTCCATATGGAGCAGGCCCAGGAAGCCGCAGCGGAAACCGAAGCCCAGCGCTGCCGAACTCTCCGCATGGAAGGTGAAGGCGCTATCGTTCAGGTGCAACTTCTCCAGCCCCGCGCGGACCTTGTTGTACTCATCCGTGCTCACGGGGTAGATGCCGCAAAAGACCGTCGGGTGAATTTCCTTGAACCCATGGAGCGGCGTCTGTGCACCGTCGCGCTGGCTCGTCAGCGTGTCGCCCACCTTGATGTCAGCCGGGTCCTTGATAGCCCCGACGATGTAGCCCACCTGTCCGGGTTCGAGCACCTCCACCGGTTTCTGCGAGGGCGAGAAGATACCCACCTCCTTCACCGGCGTCGTCATCCCCGTGGACATAAAGCGGAGCGTATCACCCGCGCGGATGGCTCCATCCACCACGCGCACATAGGTAATTACCCCGCGATAGACGTCAAAGACAGAATCGAAGACCAACGCGCGAAGCGGTCCCTGCAAGTGTTCCGACTTCGGCGGTGGCACGCGGTGCACAATCTCCTCCAGCACCTCCGGCACCCCCACCCCGGTCTTCGCAGAGATCAAGAGTTGTGGGTCCACCGGAATACCCAAGACATCCTCAATCTGATGAATCACCCCCGGCACATCCGCGCTCGGCAGGTCCACCTTATTCAGCACCGGGATGATTTCCAGGTTCGCGTCAATAGCCAAATAGGCATTCGCCACCGTCTGCGCCTCCACGCCCTGCGCAGCGTCCACCACCAGAATGGCCCCCTCGCACGCACCCATCGCACGGCTCACCTCATAGGCAAAGTCCACGTGCCCGGGCGTGTCGATCAGGTTGAAGCGATATCGCTTACCGTCTTTCGCTGTGTACGCCATTGTCACGGGGTGGCTCTTGATGGTGATGCCACGCTCCCGTTCCAAGTCCATCGCGTCCAACGTCTGCTCTTTCAGCTGGCGTGGATCGATGGCCTTGGTCAGCTCCAAAATCCGGTCCGACAACGTCGTCTTGCCGTGGTCGATGTGCGCGATGATGCAGAAGTTGCGCGTGAATTCCAAATCTTTCCCGTAATCGATATCCATAGCGCAGTATTTTACCAAATAACCCTCTCGCCTGTGCAGCGCTCACCAAATCCCTCCTCCCCCGCCTCCTGAAGGGGCTGATTTCACCCCCGAATGGTCTCTCCGCGGACCCCTAAGGGTTTCGGGTCGGACCACTATAGGGTCTCGCCCCCGACCACTATAGTGGTTGACCTCGGACCACTATAGGGTCTCAGAAAGACCCTTTTGGCGTGACCGTTACCCCCCCTGAGATTGACTGGAACAGGTGGTGTGGCATGGAAGATATGGCACAAAATCATGGTAAGTGGCACAGTGTGCCAACGAATGGCACCCTAGAGAAGTGAGAAAGGCCGATTGGGCGGGACCACGTTGAATTGGCACGCGAATTGCAAATAAAGATGCCGACCGCGTTCGGCAAGGAGGATTGCTTTTATGGATATGAATCAAATGACGGAACGGCTGCGCGAGGCGTTGACCCTGGCGCAACAGGAAGGTATCCGCCGGCAGCAGCAGACGGTGGAGCCAGAACATGTGCTGTGGGCCCTGCTGGCGCAGGAGCGTGGGTTGGCAGGAAGCCTGCTGACGAAGTGCGGCATCTCGTTGGAACTGGCCCGAGCCCGGGTGGCAGAGGCAATGGACCGCCTGCCGCGGGTGACGGGTTCGATGGAGGCCAACAAGGTCTACGTCTCCTCCAACCTGCAGGAAATCCTGGTGGACGCCTTTGACCGCGCAAAGAAGATGGGCGATGCGTACGTCTCCATCGAGCACGTGCTCCTGGCGATGGCCACGCGCATGAAACTCTTGCGCAATCTGGGACTGAGCGAGAACGCGCTCCTCGCGGCATTGAAGGAGGTGCGCGGCAACCAGCGCATCACCAGCGACAACCCCGAGGAGAGCTACGAGGCTCTGAAGAAGTATGGCACGGACCTGGTGGAGCTGGCCCGCGCGGGGAAGCTTGACCCCGTGATCGGCCGCGACACGGAAATCCGTGACGTGATCCGAATCCTCTCTCGCAAGACGAAGAACAACCCCGTGCTCATTGGCGAGCCCGGCGTTGGCAAGACAGCCATCGTCGAGGGCTTGGCCCAGCGTATCGTGCGCGGCGATGTGCCGGAAGGCTTGAAGAACCGCACCATTTTCGCCCTCGACATGACGGCGTTGATGGCCGGCGCTAAATACCGCGGCGACTTCGAGGAACGTCTGAAAGCCGTCCTCAAGGAAATCAAGGCCAGCGAGGGGCGTATCATCCTCTTCATCGACGAAATCCACACCATCGTCGGCGCGGGTAAGACCGAAGGTTCCAGCGACGCCGGCAACATGCTCAAGCCCATGTTGGCGCGCGGCGAGCTGCACTGCATCGGCGCGACGACCCTGGCCGAGCACCGTCTCTATATGGAGAAGGACAAGGCCCTGGAACGCCGCTTCCAGCCCGTGATGGTCGCCCCGCCCACCGTGGAGGACACCATCAGTATCCTGCGCGGACTGAAGGAGCGTTTCGAGGCCCACCACAACGTCCGCATCCAGGATTCTGCCCTCGTCAACGCCGCCGTGCTGAGCGACCGCTACATCCAGGACCGCTTCCTGCCCGACAAGGCCATCGACCTGCTCGATGAGGCCTGCGCAGCCATCCGCACTGAGATGGACTCCATGCCCGCCGAGCTCGATGAGTTGAGCCGCAAGGTCATGCGCTTGGAGATTGAGGAAGCCGCCCTGGCCAAGGAAAAGGACGACGCCTCCAAAAAGCGCCTGGAGGAGCTCCGTCAAGAGCTCGCCGACGAAAAGTCCAAGGCCGACGCCCTCAAGGCCAAGTGGCAGGAGGAGAAGAAGGCCCACGAAGCCAGCAAAGGCCTGCGTGAGCAACTCGACGCCGCCCGTCACGAACTCGAACTGGCCCAACGGAAGTTCGACTACGCCAAGGCCGGTGAGTTGCAGTACAAGACGATCCCCGAGCTGGAGAAGAAGCTTGCGGCCGCGGCCAAGGACACCAAGGAATCGATGCTCAGCGAGGTCGTCGGCCCCGAGGAGATCGCCGAGGCCGTCAGCCGTTGGTCGGGCGTGCCCGTGAGCAAATTGCTCGAGGGCGAACGCGAGAAGCTCTTGCACCTGGGTGATGCCATCAAGGCCAAGGTCATCGGGCAGGATGAAGCCGTCGAGGCCGTCTCCGACGCCGTGCTCCGTGCCCGCGCCGGCATCCGCAACCGCAACAAACCCATCGGCGCCTTCCTCTTCTTGGGCCCCACTGGCGTGGGCAAGACCGAACTCGCCCGCGTCCTGGCCGAGCAGCTCTTTGACAGCCGCGACGCGATGACGCGCATCGACATGTCCGAGTACATGGAGCGCCACAGCGTCAGCCGCCTGGTCGGCGCGCCTCCCGGATACGTCGGTTACGAAGAAGGCGGCCAGCTCACCGAGGCCGTCCGCCGCAAACCCTACAGCGTCGTGTTGCTGGACGAGATCGAGAAGGCCCACCCCGATGTCTTCAAGCTCTTCCTGCAGGTCTTCGACGACGGCCGCCTGACCGACAACAAGGGCACCACCGTCAGCTTCAAGAACACCATCATCATCATGACCTCCAACCTCGGCTCCGACCTCATCGCCAACGCCGAGAAGGAAGGCGACAAGGCTCGGCTTGAAGAGTTGGTGTCCAACCTGCTGAAGGGCAAGTTCCCGCCCGAGTTCCTCAACCGCATCGACGAAACCCTCATCTTCCGTCCGCTCTCCAAGGAAAGCCTCACGAAGATTGTCGACCTGCAGCTCAAGGACCTCGCCGACCGCTTGGCCGAAGAGGAGCTCACCCTTAAGGTCTCCGACAAGACCAAGACCGCCATCATCGAGGAAGGCTACGACCCCGACTTCGGCGCCCGCCCGCTCAAGCGCGCCATCCAGCGTATCCTGGAGACGCCCATCGCCCGCGACATCATCGCCGGCAAGTATCCGCCCGGCTCCACCGTCGAAGTCTGATTGCCTCTCTTGTCTCCATCAAGACACCCAGCCCCGCGAGGACATTGTCCCGCGGGGCTTTTGCGTCTTTACAATAGGTTACAGCCTCAGTCGGCGTAGAGGGTCTGGGGGGCGGCGCGGGTGATGGTGAGAGAAAGGGTGTCGCCGGGACGAAGCCCCTCGGGCGGGGTGAAGACGACAATCTTGTTGCCGGAAGTGCGGCCGGACCAACGGGTCTTGTTGCGGAGGCTGGGGCCTTCGGCCAAAACGGTCTGGACGGTGCCGACAAGGGCTTCGTTGATTTGCGTCCCGCGGGCGTCTTGGTCTTCCAACAGGATTTGGTTGCGGCGCGCCTTCTCCTCATCAGAGACATCGTCCTCCCATGTAGCGGAGACGGTGCCGGGGCGAGGGGAATATTTGAAGATGAAGGCGTTGTCGAAGTGGGCCTCCTCCATCAGCGTGCGCGTGGCCTGGAAGTCCTCTTCCGTTTCGCCGGGGAAGCCGACAATGACATCGGTAGTGAGGGCGAGGTCGGGCACGGCCTCGCGGAGGCGGGCCACGGCGCTGAGGTAACCTTCGCGCGTGTAGCCGCGGCGCATCCGGGAAAGGACGGCGTCGGAACCGCTCTGGACGGGCAGATGGAGATGGCGGCAGAGTTTGGGTTCCTCGCGGAAGAGGCGGATCAGCTCGTCGTTCACGCCGGCGGGATGACCGCTGGTAAAGCGGATGCGTTCAATGCCGGGGATGGCGGCGACGGCCTCGAGCAGACGCGGGAAGGGGATGGTGTAGCCGCCGGGCGAAGGCGGATCGGATTCATCAAAGGCGGGCGTACGCAGACCATAGTTCATGATGGACTGCCCCAGGAGCGTCACCTCGCGCACGCCCTGCTCCGCGAGGGCGCGGACTTCGGCCAAGACCTCGCGGGCGGGACGGCTCCACTCGTCCCCGCGCACGTCCGGCACGATGCAGTAGGTGCACCGACGATTGCACCCCAGCAGGATGGTGACGAAGGCCGAGAAGCCCTCCACTACATGGCCGCTCGGCGCGTCGGGCTGTTCGTGTGGCCCGCGCAGGGCCAATGTGGAGCGCCCCTGCAACGCGGCCTCCACCGCCGGGGCCACGCGCTCGGCGCACCGCGTGCCGATGGCGAAGTCCAGTCGCGGCAAACGCTTAAAGAGCTCTTCGCCCAGACGCTGGGCCATGCACCCCATCACGCCGACCACGCGGCCTGGGCGCTCCCGCTTGGAGGCGCAGAGGAGTCCCAACTTGCCGAGCGCCTTGTCCTCGGCCTTGCCGCGCACCGAGCAGGTGTTCACGATGACGATATCCGCCTCTTCCTCGGAAGGGGCCTGCGTGTGGCCGGCATCGAGCAACGCGCGTGCGGCGGCCTCGCTCTCGCGGACATTCATCTGGCAACCATAAGTGTGGAATGCAAAAGTCGGCATAGTCGCTCCTCTAAAAACGCGCGACAGTATACCACATCCTTGACTTACGAAACGAACGCAAGTGACTGACGCGCGAAAGTGTGGTACAATCCCAGGCATGAAGAAGGGATTGTTACTATTCGCGGGCGTATTGTGCGCCTCAACGTTGCTTGCCGCGGGCTCGGGTAATAGTGGGTCCGGCGACTTGACGCACCGCATGATGACGCTTGCCATTCAGTTGGGCGTCATCCTCTTCGCGGCGCGAATGGGAAATATTCTCTTTACGTGGCTGAAGTTGCCGAGCGTGCTCGGCGAGTTGTGCGCGGGCATCGCCATCGGTCCTTATGCGTTAGGAGCATTGTGGCCGGGGTGGATTTTCCAAGTCTTTGAGATGACTCCTGGCGTGGTTTCGCCAGTGGGTGTCTCGCCGGAACTCTACGGGCTGTGCACGGTGGCCTCCATCGTCCTGCTCTTCTTGGTGGGCGCGGAGACCGACCTCAAGATGTTCATGCGCTATTCTGCCGTGGGGTCGCTGGTCGGCGTGGGCGGTGTCATCTTCTCTTACATTGCCGGTGCGATGATCGCGCACTATATGCTGGACATGGCGTGGACCGACCCCACCACGATTCTTATGGGCGTGATGTGCACGGCGACCTCAGTCTCCATCACCGCGCGCATCCTTTCCGACAAACATAAGCTGGACTCCCAGGAGGGCGTCACCATCCTGGCCGGCGCGGTGATCGACGACGTGCTCGGTATCATCCTGCTGGCCATCGGCATGGGCCTCATCTCGGCGCAAGAGAGTGGCGCGGCCTTTTCGTGGGGGAGCATCCTGGGCATCACGGCCAAGTGCTTCGGCATTTGGTTGGGTGCGACCATCGTGGGTATCCTGGCCTCGCGCCGGGTCGCGTGGCTCCTGCGCTTTTGCGGTTCCCATGGCGAGGTGGCCATCCTGACGTTGGGCGTGGCCCTCTTGGTGGGAGGTTTCTTTGAGAAGGCCCACTTGGCGATGATTATCGGTGCCTACGTCACGGGCCTCTCCTTCTCGCGCACGGATATGGGCGTGATGATTCAGGAGAAGCTCCACGGCGTCTACCAGTTCCTCGTCCCGGTCTTCTTTGTGGTCATGGGTATGATGGTGAACATCGGCGAGTTCGCCAAGGAGGGCGTCCTCCTCGCCGGCTTGGTCTACACCGCCGTGGCCGTGTTGGCCAAAGTCATCGGCTGCGGCCTGCCGACCCTTTTCTTCGGCTTCACGCCGGTGGGAGCCCTGCGCGTGGGCTTGGGCATGGTGCCGCGCGGTGAGGTGGCCCTTATCATCGCCGGTATCGCGGCTGCCCACGGCCATGTCGAAATCCTCGGTGTCGCCGTCCTTATGACGATGCTCACCACCCTGATTTCCCCCACCCTGCTCCTTGGGGCCTTCCACCTCAAGGCCCCCGGCCACCGCAAATCCGCCGAGGGCGATGGGATGCCGACCGTCACCTACTCCTTCCCCAACCACGCCATCACCAACGCCGTCATGGGCAACATCCTGAAGAACCTCTCCAAGGAGAGCTTCTTCACCCATCAGATCGACCCCGCCCAAGGGCTTTACCAGGCCCGCCGCGACGACACCACCATCAACATCGTCTGCGGCGACGTCACTATCGTCTTCTCCGTTTCGCCCGAGGCGTTGCCCTTTGTCCGCATCGTCATGGCCGAATCCCTGGCTGAATTCGAAAGCGTGCTCGATTCCCTGCGTAAGCCCATCGCCGAAAGTGCCCACATCGGCATCGCCGCACCCGACTCGCCCAAGACACCGCCCAAGCCGGTGGGTCGCCTCGGTATTCTCGCGCGCCACATCAATGAGAACGCCATCGTTCATCGTCTGCAGTCCACAGACCGCGACGGTATCATCCATGAGCTGATCATGCGCCTCGCCGACCTTGGCGCACTCAACGATGTCAACGTCGCCGAGGAGGAAGTCCTCAAGCGCGAACGCGTCATGTCCACGGGCGTCGGCTTCGGTGTCGCCTGCCCTCACGCCCGTACCAACGCCGTCTCCTCCCTGATCTGCGCCATCGGTGTCACAGAACGGCCTGTCGACTTCTCCGAGGACGAGGAAGGCCGCGCTTGCCGTATCGTCATCCTCACCCTCACACCTGACACCGTCAACAGCCCCTACATGACCTTCATCACCGCCGTCCTCACCGCCCTGCGTGCCCCCACCAAACGCGAGGCTATCCTGCAGGCCCCGGACGCCGCCACCATCCGCAAGACCTTGCTTACTCCATGAGCCGCAGAATCGTCGCACTGTCTCTCACCCTTCTCCCCGCCCTTGCCGTGGCAATGGTGCCCAAGGGCCGTGCGGCCTACGACTTTATCATCAAAGCAGAGCCATTCGGCCCCATGGCCGCCAAGGTGCTCGGTGCGCAACCGGACCCCGAGACGCCCGTCGTCACTCAAGAAATGGTGGAAGAGGAGTCCAATAAAATCCAACTCTGCGTTATGACCATCACCCCCGATGGCCGCACCGCAGTCGGCCTCATTGACAACGGCGTCACGCCCCCTGCCTACATCACCCTCTTCGATGGCGATGTCGCCAACGGACTCGAACTCGTCCTCTCCGACATTGACCGCGAGTTTGCCACCTTCCGCCGCGACGGCATCACCTTCACCCTCGGCCTGGGCCTCGGATTGATGGAAACCATCACCCCCGATCTCCTCGCCCAACGCGAGGCCGAAGCCGAAGAAGAAGCCGCCGCTGAGGCCGAGCGTAAACGCAAGTCCGCCAACTCCCTCGCCGAACAACTTATCGCCATGCAGCTCAGTCTGCCCCCGGACGTCGAGGCTCCGCCGCTCCCTATCCCAATCGGCGATGCCGAAGCCTTCACCCGCGAGTTTGACCCCAACAAGGAACGTGCTGAGCCGAAGACCGAGACGGAGGCCCTCATCCAGGCCGGCGTAGACGAACTCAAGGCCTCCGTTGAGGCCGGCGAAAGCCCGCAGGACTACCTGAAGCGCCTCGTTGAGTCCCGCCAAAAAGAGGTCGAACGCCAAAAGACTGAGAAACAAGCCGCCCAGGCCGCCCTCGACCAAGAACTCGCCACCGGCGGTCTCTCTGAGTCTGATGCCGAATATCTACGCCGTCGCACGAACATCGAGTTGATGAAGAAAGGTGTCGTCCCGCTCTCCCCCGTCACGGATCTCACCGATGCCGAGCGTGCCGAGATTGACGAGGCTCTCAGCGCCCCCATCGAATGAGGCTGGGTTCCCCTATCCCCGCCGCGGCCGCAACCAGCGCGCCCCAAGCAAAAGCAACGCCGAAAGCGCAATCGACCCCAAGAAGGCCGGAATCATCGCGTCCGTGGACCGCCCAAGCGACCCCACCCAAGCATAAATCAGCGAGACCGCCGCATTGCCCAACAGCAAGGGCGGCATGGCCCGCCGCAACGGCATCCGCCCGATTCCCGCGAACAACGTCGAGGCCTCCGCCAACACCGGCACCGTCCGCAACGCGATGAGAATCGGTGTGCCATAACGGCGCAGGAAGTCCCGCAAAAGCGCATTCTCATGCTCGCCGATGGCCCGCCGCGCCCACCCCGAGCACAATCTGCCCAACACGTAACCCAATGCCGCACTCACCGTCATCGCGCCAAACGACAACCAAAAACCGCCCCATAAACCAAACAGCACCCCGCACAGCGTGCTTGCCAAACTGCTCGGCACCGGCAACACCACATCAAAGGCCAGCAACCCAAAGAGCACCCACCCCATCACCTGCCGGGCCGTCCCAGCGGCAGGATCCGCCATCCGGCAGAACCAAGCCTCAATCGGCCCGCCGAAAAAGAGAAACGGCACAAGAATCAAGGCCCCGACGCCCAGCAATAGCCAAACCGTCTTCGGCACCCGCCGCAACATTGCACAAATCTGTTTCATGGTGAGCAAAAGCTAACATATCGTCCCCTTTTTGTCCAGACCTCTTCCCCAGAATCTCAAAAATTGAATACTTCTTGAAGCCCTCTTCCACCTTTGCTAGACTACAGGTAACAAGGAGGTTCGCTATGCCGTGTATGTTGGACGCATTTGGGTTGAAAGAACTGGGAGAAGACTCTGAACGTTTTATCGGATTCCTGCGGCTCTGTGTCGCCAAAGGCTATTCCGTCGAAGGTTATCGGGGCGCCTATTGCGGCTTCGACTATGGCGACATGAGCTTCATCGTCCGAATCAAACGCGAGAAAAACGAGGACAACGCGCTCGAAATCAGCGGCGTGGATACGCACCTCATCGGCAACGCCAATTGGCACGTGCGGGTCATCGCCCGGGAAGAGGGCGACCCGGATGATTTCGCGTGCCAATGCGTGGTTGAAGCGGCGGAGGAAGACAAGGGTGGTCTCGCCGTCGTCCATGTCCTCTGCGCGGACATCCTCCCGACCTGTGCGCCGGACACCCTCCTTGACTTGCAAATGTGCGCGTTTCCTCTGGACATCCACTACTACGACTCTGAAGAAGACTACGTGGCCGACCCCACCTCGCACCTTCCCCTGCCTCAAGCCATCATCGATGTAGACGTACGTGAAGGCAAGAAGAAACCGCACTTTGCCATTCTGGGCGAGGGGACCATCTGTCCCCTCGGACTCTTCGCCAACCAAGACGGGGAAAAGGCCGACATCGGGAAGGATGTCGTCTACCTCCGCGGCACAGTCAAGAAAGTCCGCAAGGGTGACCTCATCGATACCAAAGACGCCTTTTACATCGTCACCGTCGACACGCAGTTCGGCCCGCTCGACATCGTACACACTGGCGAAGGGATGACCGAGGAAGCCCGCAGCCGCATCCACGAAGGCGCCACCGTCGCGACCCTCTGCATCCTCTCCGGCGATGCCATGGTCAAGCGCCACGAAAGTGGCCTCAGCCGCGACGAAGACAGCCATTTGCTTCTGCTCTCCGGCATCTTCGCCAATGAGGATCCAGAGCGTCTTCGCGCCATCGCCGCGCCCGACCTCCGGTACATCTCTTCTTATAATAAGCACACCTGGGAGGGCCTCGAAGCCGTTCTGGACCGAATTCGCTACGTCCAAGAAAGTTGCAATCGATATCGTGGACACCTCGGTACCGTCGTTGGCGTGCGCCAACCGCCCCATCAGCCCCGCCTCCCTTACGGCGTCGGCAAACGGTGCGTCCGTCTCTATGCGGAGACCGCGGACGGCGAGGAAGACCTTGGCACCCTCTTCGTCACCTTGGGCGACAACGGCAAACTCACGGCATTCGACGTAACTGACTCCGAACCCTATGACGTTGTCATTGACCCGCCTGTGGACGACACCGCCACGCCGCCCCACGTCTGGCCTGCGCCCCCCCTGCCGATGAGCCAAGTCATCCCGGCAGAGTTGTTCGCCTTTGCTCGCGACCACATCACCGCCTGCGCCAAAGCCGCGGAGGCCGCCGGCCGTGCGCTCCGAGGCGGACTGGTTTGGCTGAAGGACGAATGGGAACACCCGGCGGATTACCTGCCGTTGGTCTTCTCCTTCAACGGCGAAACCTACGCCGTTGATGTCTGCCTCTTCGAATTCAACCGTTTCCCCAACTTCATGCCTGGTATCAGTGCCGTTTCGTCCAACGACTTCATCGAGCAAAATAACCTCGCCCGGCGCTACTTCATTGCCCATCCCGGACACGATAACGAACCCAAGTTCGTGGCCGGCACCTCAGAAGACAATCCTTGGGCCCTCTATGGATACACCCGGGAAGATCCTCCGCTCCCGGATGCCGTGCCGGACACCCTGCCGAAGCCGCTTTCCGCGTGGGAACGTGACCGCCTCGCCATCCTGGAGGCCAAGCGCTTCCTTGCCGAGAGTGGTCTGGAATGCCTCTCCGTGTGCGGTCACCCCGACGTCGGTCCGCAAATCTGGTTCCGCGATGCCAAGGGCCGCCCCTGCTGGCTCCGCACCGTCTTCGCTCTCACCCCGAAAGAGACCGACGCCAAGCAATACCGCGGACTGGAAAAGGAAATCCCGCGTTTCCGCGCCAACGACGGCTACTGCTTCATCGTCCACTTACCCGATTTCGGCACGCCCCTCCGCGGCCCCCTTCCTCCCTTAGTTAGGGAACCGCTGCAGCGCCTCTACGTCACCCCGTGACCGCCCGCTCAACCGAGCAGGCGGCGGGCAAGCGGGTGAATCCGCTCAAGCAGAGAGACCAACGTCCACGCAACGGCCAGGCCAATCACGGCCGAGCATGCCACCAACAACGGAATGGGCAAGAGGCCGTTGAGCAGGTAATACGTGCCCGTCACAAAGACATAGTGCGCGCAGAAGACGCCCAGGCCGCACTTTGTCAGGTCTTTCAACAAGAAGAGGACCGGCCGTGGCGCCCAGTTAAGTTGCTTCACCAGCAGGAAGATGCCTGCCGACATCATCGCCACTGGGATGGAGCAATACCACCAGAAGTACTCAAACATCTTCGCCGTACACTCAGGCCGCGCCCACATCCAGTGCGTCCCAAGCGCGACGATCGCATAGCCCACGACCACCAGCGGCACCCCGATGGTCAACGTCCGCCCAAGCGACAGCCGCACCTCCCGCAGGACGTGCCCCAGCACCAGATAACCCACAAAGCCGGCGAACATATAGAGCCCACCGAAGGTGTTCCAATCACACTGTCCCAACAACGGGAAGGCATCCCAAGAGGTGGTCGCGGCGAGATTGACGGTCGAACCGCCCAGGAAGCGCGTTGCGTAATCGGCGAAGAAGGTGGCCCCCCACGACGTCCCCAGCAACGCCTCCAACAACAACGGCCAGTAGTGCAACGCCAACGTCGCGCCCCACAGCCCCAAAAAGGCCACCTTTGCACGGAGCGTCGCCGTCCGCAACCAGGGCGACAGGATAGGCATAAAGAGATAGAGCCCAACCAACAAGTAGATGTACCACAACTGCACGGCATATTGGTTGAACTGGAAGAGCGAGAGGAAGAAGGTCCGCACAATGCTCGGCGCATCCGTGTGCAACGGCGCCGCGAAGGGGAAGAAAACCCGCTGAATCATCTCCACCGCCACCCCGCACGTCGCCAACAGCCACGGCAACGCCGCGTAAACCGCTGTCCACAACAGGAACGGCCACACCAATCGCGACACGCGTCGCCGGCACATTCCGCCAAAGCCCTCATTCACCGGCAACAACAACGCCCCCGTCAGCATCACAAAGAGCGGTACGCACGGCCGCGCCGCCGACCCGATCCACGCAATCCAGGTCTTCTCCGCCGGCGTCCCGAACGCCGAGAGCGGGTCGCACGCATGGCACACGCAAACCAGCAGTAACGCAAACAGGCGCAGCCACCCCATCCAAACGACAAACGGCTTCTTCTCTGCGACAACGGCCATCGGGACCTCCTTTGACGAATGCCCCGTAACATACCATATTGCCTCCTTCTTGTCTTCCCCAAACACCAAAATCTCCCACGATGTGCCCGATTGTACACAGAAACCCTCCCCCTCGAAAAGCCCCCTTCAAGGGCTCTTCACGGACCCCTTAAGGGTCGAGGGTGAGACCCTATAGTGGTCCGAGGTCAACCACTATAGTGGTCGGGGTCGGACCACTATAGGGTCCGGGAAAGCCCCTTCTGGGGGCCCGAATGAAACCTTGGGACTTCCTCTTTGTGACATCCGACTCTTTCTCCACAAACCACCATTATCTCTCATCTGTCACTACAGATATGCGAAAAACGAAAGCGATGGCGTGGCCACCTGTCGGCGGGATATAGAGAAATATGGTAGAATACAAGGCGATTTTGGTCCCCACTAATGAGGTTTTGGATTATGGCAACAGAGTTTTTGGTCGGACAAGTGGCTCTCTCGGCGTTTCGCGTGGCGAACCTGAAGAAGGCGCTCACGGAAGCGGGGCTCGATGGATGCGAGGTGAGCACGCGCTGGGTCTTCCCGATGCTGACTGAGGGCACGCTCTCGACCGAATCGCGCGAAAAGGCAAAGACTTTGTTGGACGCCGGCGACGATGCCTTGCCGCGTGAGGGCGTCTTCGTGGCGCCGCGCCTGGGCACCATCTCGCCTTGGAGCTCCAAGGCCACGGATATCTTCCACACCTGCTCGGTGACCGGCGTGCTCCGCGTGGAGCGTGCGATGCACCTGACCTTGACCCGCAATGGCAAGGTGCTCGCCAAGGCCGACCTGGGCGCCGCCGCGAACGCCATCCATGACCGCATGATCGAGGGTGTTTTCACCGCCGAAGAACTAGAAGGCCTCTTCATCGACGCGCAACCCGCGCGCGGCAAGGTCTTCGATGTGTTGGGCGAGGGTCGCGTGGCCCTGGAGCGCGCCAACAAGGAAATCGGCCTGGCGCTGAGCGACCCCGAAATCGATTACCTCTTCAATGCCTACACCGCGGCCAAGCGCAACCCCACCGATACCGAGCTGACCATGTTCGGCCAGGTCAACAGCGAGCACTGCCGCCACAAAATCTTCAATGCCAAGTGGATCATCGACGGCAAGGAGCGCGACCTCTCCCTCTTCGGCATGATTCGCAACACCCACAAGTTGCACCCCGAAGGCACGCAGGTGGCGTACAAGGACAACTCCGGCGTCATCGACGGCTTCCGCATCCAGGCCTTCCAGTCCGACCCGCGCGACAACGTCTACCGTTTCGCCGAGGACCAGGTGGAGATGCTGATGAAGGTGGAAACGCACAACCACCCCACCGCCATCTCCCCCTACCCCGGCGCGGCCACGGGCGTCGGCGGCGAAATCCGCGACGAGAGCGCCACCGGCATCGGCAGCCGTACCAAGGCCGGCATCTGCGGCTTCTGCGTGAGCAACCTGGAGATTCCGGACTTCCGCCAGCCCTGGGAAAAGGACTACGGCGAACGCCCCGAGCGCCTCTCCCCCGCGCTGAGCATCATGATGGAAGGCCCCATCGGCGGGGCCGCCTTCGGCAACGAGTTCGGCCGTCCGCAACTCTGCGGTTTCTTCCGCACGCTTGAGGAAGAGGCCGGCGGCAAGTACTGGGGCTATCACAAGCCCATCATGCTGGCCGGCGGCATGGGCAACATTCGCCACGACCAGGTTTTGAAGAAAGAGGTCCCGCCGCACGTCCTCGTGGCGCAGATCGGCGGCCCGGCCATGCGTATCGGTCTGGGCGGCGGCGCCGCCAGCTCCATGGCCTCCGGCGCGAACGAAGCCAAGTTGGACTTCGACTCCGTTCAGCGCGGCAATGCCGAGATGCAGCGCCGTTGCCAAGGTGTCATCGACGCCTGCGTGGCCCTCGGCGCAAACAACCCCATCCTCTCCATCCACGACATCGGCGCCGGCGGCCTCTCCAACGGTTGCCCCGAGCTCGTCGAAGCCACGGGCGCGACCTTCGAGCTCCGCGCGGTGCACAATGACGAGCCCTCCATGAGCCCCATGGAGATTTGGTGCTGCGAGGCGCAGGAGCGCTATGTCCTGGCCATCCGCGCCGAGGATCGCCTCCTTTTCGAAGGCTTCTGCGAGCGCGAACGTTGCCCCGTCGCCTTCATCGGCGAAACCCGCGATGACGGCCACATGGTCCTCCACGACGAACACTTCGATGACAATCCCATCGACATGGACATCTCCACCCTGCTGGGCAAGCCTCCCCGCATGGTGCGCGACGTCCGCCACGTGGCTTTGCCGCATAAGCCGCTCGACCTGGCCGGCGTGAAGCCCGCCGAGGCCCTGCGCCGCGTGCTTCGTCTGCCCGCCGTCGCCAACAAGACCTTCCTCGTCACCATCACCGACCGTACCATCACCGGCATGGTCCACCGCGACCAGATGGTCGGCAAGTATCAGCTCCCCGTGGCCGACCACGCCGTCACCGTCACCGGCTATCAGTGCTTCACGGGTGAGGCCATGGCCACCGGCGAGCGCACGCCCATCGCCATCGTCGACGCGCCCGCTTCCGCCCGTATGGCAGTTGGCGAGTCCATCCTCCAGATGGCTTCCGCGCCCATCGGCGCCATCGGCACCATCAAGCTCTCGGCCAACTGGATGGCCGCCTGCGGCGAGGACGGCGAAGACGCTCGCCTCTTCGATGCTGTCGAGGCCGTCGGCATGGACCTCTGCCCGCGCCTGGGCATCTGCATTCCCGTCGGCAAGGACTCCCTCTCCATGCGCACCGTGTGGACGGACTCCAAGGGCCAGGAACACAAGCAGGTTGGGCCGCTCTCGCTCATCGTCTCGGCCTTCGCCACCGTCACCGACGCCCGCAAGGATGTCACCCCCGACCTCAAGCCCGGCGCCTCGCGCCTCCTGCTCGTCGACCTCGGCAACGCCAAGAACCGTCTCGGCGCCTCCGCCCTCGCCCAGGTCTACAACCAAATCGGCGACACTGTCCCGGACGTCGAGAGCCCCGAGGCCCTCCGCGCCTTCTACGAGGCCATGCAGGAGCTCATCGAGAAGGGCCTCGTGCTGGCCTATCACGACCGCTCCGATGGCGGCGTGGCCGTCACCCTTGCCGAGATGGCGATGGCCGGCGGCATCGGCGTGGCCGCCAACCTGGTTGGTCCCGATCCCCTCGCCGCCCTCTTCAACGAAGAGTTGGGCGCCGTCCTCCAGGTCGCCGAGGACAAGGCCGCCGAGGCCGAGGCCATCCTCGCCAAGCACGGCGTCAAGGCCGATCCCATTGGTCTCACCCAGGCCGACCCTGTCCTGCAGATCACCGTCAATGACGAGCCCGCCCTCGACGAGGCTCTCGCCGAGGTCCGTTCCGTCTGGAGTGAGACCACCTACCGGATGCAAGCCCTGCGCGACAATCCCGCCTGCGCCAAGCAGGAGTTTGAGGTGGCCGGTCTGACCGACGACCCGGGCATGAACTTCCACGTCACCTATCCGCTCAACGCCCCCGCACCCGCCCGTACGGCCAAGCCCAAAATCGCCATCCTCCGCGAAGAGGGCGTCAACGGCCACATCGAGATGGCCGCCGCCTTCGCCCTTGCCGGCTTCGAGTCCATCGACGTGCACATGACCGACCTGCTGACCGGGCGCGTCTCGCTCGACGATGGCTTCAAGGGCCTTGTCGCCTGCGGCGGCTTCTCCTACGGCGACGTGCTCGGCGCCGGCTCCGGCTGGGCCCGCGGCATCCTCTTCAACCCCGCCCTCAAGGCGATGTTCAAGCGTTACTTCGAGCGCCCCGACACCTTCACCCTCGGCGTCTGCAACGGTTGCCAGATGGTCTCCCAGCTCAAGGACATCATCCCCGGCGCCGCCCACTGGCCCCGCTTCGTGCGCAACGCCTCCGACCAGTTCGAAGGCCGCTACTGCACCCTCGAGGTTCTCGACACCCCCAGCGTGCTCCTCAAGGGCATGGCCGGCAGTCGTCTGCCCATCGCCGTCGCCCACGGTGAGGGTCGTGTGGCCTTCGAGCGTCCCGAGGATGCCGCCGCCGCGCGCGCCGCGCTTCGCTTCGTCGATGGCCGTGGCCGTCCCACCGAGGTCTACCCCTGGAACCCCAACGGTTCCGCCGGCGGCCTCTGCGGCTTCACCTCCGATGATGGCCGCGCCACCATCCTCATGCCGCACCCCGAGCGCTCCTTCCGCGCCATCCAGCTCTCCTACGACGACAGCACCTTCGCCGGCGGCGATGAGGGCCCCTGGGCCAAGCTCTTCCGCAACGCTTACGAGTTCGCCACCCGGGCATGAGACGCCTCCTCACCCTCCTCGCCGCGCTGTGCGCCCTCACCCTCGGGGCGCAGGACCTCGCAACGTCCCACCGCGCCGCGATGGAGGCCCTCGCCGGAAAGGCCAACCCTTGGGGGATTGATGACCCGGTCCTCTTCCGGGAATACATCGCCCCCTTGACCTCGCTCGGGGAAACGCCCGTCGATTGGCTCCCCGTCCTCCGGCCCATCGCGCAGGAGCTCACCGTTTGCGCCAAGACGCCACTCGAGGCTGCCATGCGCCTCAACCGTGACCTCTGGAAGCGCATCGGCGTCATCTACTCCACCAAGCGCGACAAGCCCAACCAAGACCCGCTTCACTCCATGCGCATCGGCATGGCCTCCTGCTCCGGCCTCTCCATCCTCTTGGTGGACGCTTGCAGGAGTGTCGGCATCCCCGCCCGCGTCGTCGGCTGCCGTTGGCGCAACAAGCCCGGCAATCACACCTGGGTCGAAGTCTGGAGCGCGGGCGAGTGGTACCCGCTGGGTGCCTTTGAGGATTGCCCGCCGGACAAGCTCTGGTTCCTCGCCGATGCCGCCGAGGCCACCGACGATGACCCGTGCTACGCCATCTACGCCGCGCGCGCCACCCCCAATGCCGCCGGCACCGTCTTCTACGGATGGGGTGTCCCCGCCGAACGCGTCACCGACCGTTACGCTCGCAAGGCGACACCCGCCGCCGAAGGCGTCCGCGTCCACATCGCCGCCGAACGCGACGGAGCCCGTGTCGCCGTTCCCTTCACCGTCGATGGGAAGCGCTATGTCACCCCGGGTCCCCTGCAAGACCTGAACGACTACACCACCCTCACCCTCCCACCCGGCACCACCTTCACCATCCACATGGAAGGCCGCACCTTTACCCACCGCGCCGAGGCCAACGCCATCTTTGTTGAGCAACTATGACCGCCCAGACCGCAGACAAGTTCACCTTTACCCCCTGGAACGCCACCCGTTTCTTTGTCCCGCTCTTTCTCCAAGCCGCCAGCCAATCCCTCACCTACCCCCTCGTCGGCGTCGTCGTGGCCCACGGTCTTCACGGTGCACGCGAGTTTTCTGCCTTCTCGCAGGGCTTCATGCTCATGTTCCTGATCGGAACGCTCGGCTTCGGCCTCGTCACCACCGGCATGGTCTACGCCAAAGACCGCCTCGGCTACCTCCGCTTCCGCCGCGTCAACGCGCTGGTGATGGTCATCATCTCGCTCCTTCAGTGCGCCCTTGCCCTCCCTGTCATCGCTCCCTTTGTTTTCGGCCGACTCCTCGGTCTGGAAGGCGTTCAGCTCGAAATCGCCCGCTGGTCCATGCTCTTCGGACTTCCCGCCCAGCTCGCCTTCCTCCTGCGTAACGTCCCCCAAGTCCTCCTCTACAACGACCACGCCACCGGCCTGGCCAACATGGCGACCATCCTGCGCATCATCCTCACCGCCATCCTCGCGCCCATCTTCCACCTCCTCGGTCTCGTCGGCTGGGTCTGGGGATGCGTCTGTCTCACCATCCCCGTTTTCCTTGAATCCTTCCTCATGGATTGGTTCGCTCGCCCCTATCTCAAGCGCCTCCCCATGATTCTGCGCGACGGCGAGAAGGCCTCCGTCACCCGCATCTTCCTCTTCAACATCCCCCTCTCCCTCGGCGGCACCCTCCTCTCCCTCTCCGTCTTCATGCTCAACGCCATCATCAACCGCACCGAGAACGGCGCCTCCATGCTCGCCGTACACCTCGTTGCCATCGGCCTTATCAACCCCGTCTCCTTCGGTGCCCTCCGCAACCAAGCCGTCGCCATCGGCTTCCCCCAGCGCGACCTCCACGACCAACGCACCTTCCTCTTCGCCATCGCCACCGGCATCGTCCTCGCCGCCCTCCTCCTCCCTCTCACCATCCCCGCCGTCGGCGACTGGTACTTCTGCGCCATCCAAAACCTCTCCCCCCACGAAGGCGACCTCGCCCGTCAAGTCATCTGGTGGGCCATCCCCTTCCTCCTCTTCCAAGCCGTCCGCGGCCATGCCGAAGGCCTCGCCGCCTACCGCCACCGCCCCAACGCCGTCCTCGCCGGCCAAGCCGTCTTCTTTGGCGTCCTCGTCTCCGTCCTCATCACCCTCTTCCACTTCGACGTCTCCGGCCACGTCATGGGCATCATCGCCCTCCTCTGCGCCTCCATCGCCACCTTCCTCACCATCCGCCTCGGCCTCGCCCTCGCCTGGATCGAAGACGACCCCGACTTCCCCAAAGGCCCCTCCTCCTCCCACCCCTCCACCTGGCCTCACCGTTAAAGGTCCCTTCCCAACCTTTGGTCAGCACTTAAGGGTTTCACCCCGACCCCTTATTCTCTACAACCTCCGGAAGAAGCCCACGCTTCCTCCCACGGTTCGTTTCCCTATTTCACCATTGCAGGAGTTTACACAGCAACCGTAGACCCGAATAATCGTTTCGCCCCTGTTTGGCAGCGTGCGTGGGTTTTGGTATCATATTGGGAGTTGGGCAGAGGTGCCCTGAGAGAGAAGGATTGTTCGCATGTACGAGAACGAGAGACGTGAGAGCGAAGTCATCATCCGCAATGGGTGGCCGCTGATTCTGGTGCCACTGGTGTTGGGCATCGGCGGTGGATGCGTGTTGTGCCCGGTCTTTGGGTTGCCGTGGGTGGCGACGGCGTGGTTGGCGCTGTGTGTGATCTTCGCGGCGTTTATGATGTGGTTCTTCCGCAATCCGCGGCGTGTGCCGCCGGCGGGCGAGGAGAACATTGTCTCGGGCGCAGAAGGCACGGTGCGCTCGGTGCAGTATGTGACGGAAGACGATGGTTCGCCGGCGAGCGCGGTGGCCAAAGAATTCTTCCCCGGGGAGCGCGCAGTGCGTATCTCCACCTTCCTGTCGCCCCTGCATGTGCATGTGAACCGCCTGTCGATCGGCGGCACGGTGAAGCAGTGCGAGTATCGCCACGGCAAGCATCTGTTGACGATGGATGAACGCTCCAGCCTCTACAATCAGCACTCCATCGTGTTGGTGGAGGACAAAGATGGACTGCGGTGCCTGCACAAGCAGATCACGGGGCCCATCGTGCGGCGCGTGATTTATTGGCTCGAGGAGGGCCAGCCGGTGAAACGCGGCGGTATCCTGGGCATGATGAAGTTTGGCAGCCGCATGGACATTTGGCTGCCGGCCGACCGTGTGGAAGTCTGCGTGAAGCCGGGCGACCCGGTGCGCGCGGGCGAGACGGTCATCGCCAAGCGGAGGTAAGTCATGCGCAAGATCATGAAGCTGAAGCGTCCCTCCGCGCACGCCAACCGTGTGGGCTTCGTCAATTCCATCACCTCGGGTGCATTGGTCTGCGGGCTGATGAGCATCCTCTTCTCCGCCACGGGGAATTTCTACTGGGGCGCGCTCCTGATTTTGGGCGCGATGATTCTGGACGGTATCGACGGTACGATGGCGCGCATGCTCAAGGCCTCGACGGCCTTCGGCGCGGAGTTCGACACCTTCGTGGACATCACGGCCTTCGGCATCGCCCCGGCGATGTTGATCTATTTCTACCTCTTCCACGACTTCGCGGCGGCGACGCCCTCCATCCATCCGGTGGGAGCGCTCTTGGCCATCGCCATCGTGCTCTCGGGCGCCATCCGCTTGGCGCGCTTCAAGGTAGTGGACGAGGACCACGGCATGAGCGGTTACACGGGGATGCCCATCACGGTGAACGCACTCTGCCTGGCGGGCATCGTCCTGCTCATCGAGGCCTGGAAGCAGGGCTATGGCAAAATCGCCGGCTATGAACTGCCGGAGTGGTTGAGCCTGCAGAGCGGCGGATGGCTCTCTTGGGTGATGTACGCGAACTGCGTCATCTGCCTGCTCCTGCAGGTCTCGCCCTTCAAGTATCCGAAACCGACGAACACGCCCATCGGGCAGTTCATCGGCGTGTTGGCCTTTTTGGGTCTCTTCATCGGGCCGAAGACGGCGGTGGTCTGCTGCTGCTACCTGGTGCCTATGACCCTCTTCTTTGTTTACGTGGCGCCCTTCTGGTTCGCCATCAAGCGTCGTTGGCTGGCCAAGAAGGCGGCCTAATCCGAGAAAACTCCGAGCATGAACGTCACTGAGAAAATCCTCCGCGCGCATTTGGTCTCCGGCGAGCCCGTCGTTGGGCAGGAGGTCGGCATCCGCATCGACCAGACCCTGACCCAGGACGCCACCGGCACGATGGCCTATCTGCAATTCGAGAGCATGGGCATCGACCGCGCCAAGACCGAACTCTCCGTCAGCTACGTGGACCACAACACGGTGCAAATCGGCTTCGAGAACGCCGACGACCACGACTACCTGCAGAGCGTCGCGAAGAAGTATGGCATCGTCTATTCCAAGCCCGGCAACGGCATCTGCCACCAGCTCCACCTGGAGCGCTTCGGCAAGCCCGGCAAGACGCTCATCGGCTCGGATTCGCACACGCCCACGGGCGGCGGCATCGGCATGGTGGCCATCGGCGCGGGCGGCATCGATGTGGCCGTGGCGATGGGCGGCGGCCCCTACTACATCGCCTGGCCGAAGGTCGTCGGTATCCGCCTGACGGGCAAGCTTCAGCCCGGCGTTTCCGCCAAGGACGTTATCCTCGCCGTGTTGCGCCGTTTCGGCTCGAAGGGAAATGTCGGGAAGGTCTTCGAATATTTCGGCCCCGGCCTGGCGACGCTCGACGTGCCCAGCCGCGCAACCATCGCGAACATGGGCGCCGAGCTCGGCGTCACCACCTCGGTCTTCCCATCGGACGATGTCACCCGCGCCTTCCTCAAGGCCCAAGGCCGCGAGCAGGATTGGTCGCCACTGACGGCGGACGACGAGACCTACGACGAGACGTGGGAGTTGGACCTCTCTTCGCTGGAACCCCTCGCCGCCGCGCCGCACAACCCCGGCAACATTGAGACCATCGCCGAGCACGTGGGCCAGCGCGTCAATCAGATCATGATTGGCTCCTGCACGAACTCCTCTTACCGCGACATCAAGACGGTGGCGTTGCTCCTCAAGGGCAAGCAGGTTCACCCCGACGTGGAGGTCGGCATCGCGTGCGGTTCCAAGCAGGTGGTGCGGATGCTTGCGGACGAAGGTCTGCTGGGTGCCCTCATCGGCGCCGGGTGCCGTATCCTGGAGAATGCCTGCGGTTTCTGCATCGGTGCGCATATGAGCCCGAGCACGGACGCCGTCTGCCTGCGCACGAGCAACCGCAACTTCGAGGGCCGCTCCGGCACGCAATCGGCCAAGGTCTACCTCGTCTCCCCCGAGACGGCGGCGGCCTCGGCCCTCGCCGGCGCCTTCGCCGACCCGCGCACGCTCGAGGTTCCGGCCGTGGCCATGCCCGAGCACTTCACCATCGACGATGGGATGTTCCTCTATCGCGAGACCGCCGGCCAGGGCGTCCCCGAGACGGCCATTGTCCGCGGCCCGAACATCGGCGAGGTGCCCCCCGGCAAGCCGCTTCCCGAGCGTCTGGAAGGCGTGGCGACCATCAAGGTCGGCGACAAGATCACCACCGACCACATCATGCCCGCCGGTGCCCGCCTGAAGTACCGCTCGAACATCCCGGAGTACGCGAAGTACGTCTTCGAGCACACCGACCCCGACTTCTACAAAAACGCCTCGGCCAACCGCGATGCGGGCAAGGCCAACGTTATCGTTGCGGGCGAGAGCTACGGTCAGGGCTCCTCGCGTGAGCACGCCGCCCTCTGCCCCATGTATCTGGGCGTGCGTGCCGTGGTCGCGAAGTCCATCGAGCGTATCCACCGCGCCAACCTCATCAACTTCGGCATCGTCCCCTTCGTCTTCGCCGACCCAGCGGACTACGACCGCGTGTCGCAGGGTGATGCCCTTGTCATTGAGGGGTTGCGCCAGGCCGTCGAGACCGGTCGCGCCACCGTCAAAGATCTTACCAACAACAACACGTTCGACGTGACGACCGAACTGTCCGATCGTCAGAAACGCCTCATCCTCGCCGGTGGCCTCCTGGCCGCCGTGGCGCAGGGGCAGGCCTAAAGGAGCGACGCACAATGAGCGACGCAGAGAAGCCCGAGTCCATCGGTTTCGATTTCGCCCCCGCTTGGGCGCGGGAGTCCGCCGATGATTATGTCAGCCGCTACCAAGGCAAGAACTACGACGAGCGCACGGGGCGTGAAGAGCGTCCCCGCCGCGAGCGTCCCCCGCGCCGTGACCGCGATGGCGAACCCCGCGGCGAGCGCCGTCCGCCGCGCCGTGACGGTGAGCCCCGTGGGGAGCGCCCCGAGCGTGGCGAACGTCGTCCGCGTCGCGAAGGGCCGGAAGGGGAGCGTCCGCGCGGTCCTCGCCGTGAAGGTGGCCGTCCCTTTGAGCGCCGCGAGCCAGTGAAGCCGCTTGACGCGGAGATTCGCATTCTCCCGAACCAAAAGAACCTCGGCGTCATCATCAAGACGTTGCAGGGCACCCATATCGCCTTCCCCATGAAGAAGTTCGTCAACCTCTTCTTGGAAAACCCGCAGGCGTGCCTGGTGCGGTTCGAGGCGAAGCCCGAGACGGACGTGCGTTTCTGGACGTGCAAGTCCTGCGGTTTGGTCGCTCTCTCCGAAGCCGAGATTGCCCAGCACCTTCTCGCCAACCACCTCAACGACTGGTTCGATGTGACCGAGGAGCCCTGCGACCCGCCCGCGGGCAACTTCCCGCGTGTGGCCAAGTGCACCCTCACCGGCGAGTGGGTCGGCGCGCCCAACCACCACAGCTACCGCCATCGTGTGGCCGAGCTCGCCGCCCGCGCCAAGATGTCCGAGCACGACTACCTGCGCACCTTGGAGATGCACACCGACCCCGAGTCTATCGAGGCCTGGAAGCAATCCGTCACCACCCAGACGGTCTACCGTCTCAAGGTGAAAAAGGCCGAGGTGCCCGCCGAGGCCGAAAAGCCCGCCGAGCCCACGGAGGGCGAAGCGCCCCTCGCCGAAGAGAAGCCTGCCGAGGAGCAGCCCGCGGAGACCCGCGAGGCTTACAACCGCGACCAGGCCGAGGCCCTCTTCCGTCGCGAGATTCTGCCCACGCTCATCTCGTCCGCCAAGCACGTCTGCCTCCCGGTCTCCCTGGCGCAGACCTCGCCCTCCCTGCCGCTCCGGTTGTTGCTGAAGTACACGCTCCGTGATGAGCAGCGTTATCCGCGTTCGCTTTTCTTCGCGTTGCGCGGCGCTTTCCGCCACCGCAAGTTCACCCTCTTCCGTGGCAACGATGCGCGTGGCCCCGAATTCGTGGCCAACATCACCCTCGCGCCCTTCTCCGCCGAGCACGCCGTCCGCGAGATCAAGGCTGCGCTCGACTATGTGGCCGCCAACCCGCTCTGCACCCGCGCCGACCTGCTCGCTGCCCTCAAGGCCGAACTCACGGACGTGGATGTCCCCACCCTGGCCCGCCAGATTGCCTTCCTCTTCCAGAAGGGCCACATCGTGGAATATTACAATGGGGTCTTGGCCCTGCCTGAAACCAACCCCAAGTTCCGCAAGCTCCCCGAGGAGATGAAACGCGAGTCCAAGGACGGTGAAGAGAAGCCCGCCGAGGCGCCCGCCGCCGAAGGCGATGCCCCCAAGGCTGACGCGCAACCTGCCGCCGGCGAAGAGACTCTCACGACGGAAGCCCCTGCCGAAGAACCCACGCCTGCTACCACCGAAGAAGCGCCGCAACCGGCCGCTGACGCTGAAACGACCGAGGCCCCCACCCCGGCCGAGGAACCCATCGCGCCCGAACAGCCTGCCGATCCGGCCCCGGAAGCGCCGGCCCAACCCGAGGAGGCTCCCCATGAAGCTGAGTAAGGTCGCAAAGGCCGTCAACGGCACCTTTGTCGGCGATGGCGAGGCCGAAATCCACGCCATGGCCAGCCTCTTGGAGGCGCGCGAAGGCGATGTCTCCTTCCTGGCCAACCAGAAGTACGCCGCGCAGATGAAGGACACCAAGGCCACCGCCGTCCTCGTCCATGCCGACTACGAAGGCGAATGCCCCGCCACCCTCATCCGTGTGGAGGATCCGAACAAGGCCTTCGCCTCGCTCGCGCCCATCTTCGGCCCCAAACCCGTCGTCCGTGAGCCCGGTATCCACGCCACCGCCGTCATCGGCGAGGGTGTCACCCTCGGCAAGAATGTCTACATCGGCCCCTACACCGTCATCGAGGACGGCGCCTCCATCGGCGACGGCACCATCATCGATGGCCTCGTCTTCATCGCTCAGCACGTGACCATCGGCCGCGACTGCCACCTCTACCCGCAGGTGAACATCCGTGAGTCCTGCGTCCTCGGCGACCGCGTCATCCTCCACGCCGGCGTCAAAATCGGCACCGATGGCTACGGTTACACCGTCGAAATCGGTGCCAAGGGCCCCGTCATCACCAAGGTGCCGCAGGTTGGCATCGTCGAGATTGGCAACGACGTCGAAATCGGTTCCAACACCTGTATCGACCGTGCCCGTTTCGGTCGCACCCGCGTGGGCGACTGCGTGAAGATCGACAACCTGGTCCAGGTCGGCCACAACGTCCAGATCGCGCCCTTCGTCGGTATCATCGCGCAGGCCGGCATCGCCGGTAGCGCCAAGATTGAGTCCGGCGCGCTCATCTGGTCGCAGGCCGGCGTCTCCGGCCACCTCACCGTCCACGAACGCGCGCAGGTCGCCCCCCAGGCCGGCGTCAAGGAAGACGTCCCCGAGGGCGAGTATGTCGCCGGTACCCCGGCCATCCCCAAGCGCAAGTTCGCCGAAGGCCTTCTCCTCCCGCGTCTCGTCGACAAGCTCAAAAGGAAGGTCGCCGACCTGGAAGCCAAGGTCAAGGCCCTGGAAATCAAGTAAGTGCTTCGCCGCGCCTACACCCACCTCATCAAAATCTACGACCCGGAACGACTCTCCTTCGTCCGGGTCCTTGTCACGCTTGCCGTGGCGGCCGCATGGGTGTGGGCGCTGATTGACCACCTTGCCGACTAAGGAGCCCGCCATGGCGTTCCATTATCTCTCTGCCGGTGAATCTCACGGACCCGTCCTCACTGTCATTGTCGAGGGTGTCCCCGCCGGGCTCCCCCTTGATGAAGACCTCCTCGCCGCCGACCTCGCCAAGCGTCAACTCAAAGTTGGCGCGGGCGGCCGCATGGAGATTGAGACCGACCGTGCGACCATCCTCGCCGGTGTCATGGCAGGCCGCACCACCGGCGCCCCCATCGCGCTCTCCATCCCCAACCGCGACCACGCCGCGTGGAAGGGTAAATCCGTCTCCGCCTACACCGTGGCCCGACCCGGCCACGCCGACCTCGCCGCTTGCGTGAAGTACGGCTTTGACGACATCCGCCCGGCCCTCGAACGCTCCAGTGCCCGCGAGACCGCCTGTCGCGTCGCCGTCGGTGCCATCGCCCGCGCCTTCCTGGCCAAGTTCGACATCACGGCCTCTTCCTACGTTGCCGCACTTGGGACCGTCCCGGAGTCACAGACTCCGCTCCGCGAGGCGCTCGACTTTGCCGCAAACTCCCCCTCCCGCGCCCCCTCCCAGGCGCAAGAAGACGCCTACACCAACGCCATCCACCTCGCCCGTTCCAAAGGCGAGACCCTCGGCGGGCTCATTGTCACCGTCGTTGACGGACTCCCCATCGGCCTCGGTTCCTACGTCACCCCGGACCGCCGTCTGGACGCCCGCCTCGGCGCCGCCGTGCTCTCTGTCAACGCCATCAAAGGCGTCTCCTTCGCCGATGCCTTCGCCAACACCGCCCTTCCCGGTAGCGCCTGCCACGACCCCATCATCCTGCAAGACGGACAGATTACTCGCCCCACCGACCGTGACGGCGGCCTCGAAGGCGGCATCACCACCGGCCAGCCCCTCATCGTCCGAGCCGCGATGAAGCCTATCCCCACCACCCTCGCCCCCCAGCAGAGCGTCGACCTCGCCACCCACGCCCCCGCGCAGACCAACTACGAACGCTCCGATACCTGCCCCGTCCCCCGCGCTTGCGTTGTCCTTGAGAGCGTCCTCCTCATTGAGCTTGCCGCCGCCCTCACCGAGAAACTCGGCGGCGACACCCTCCAAGAGATGCTTGCCCGCTATCAAACCCTTCCAACCGCTGACGATATCCGCCTCGACCCCGCGCCCAAAGTCTTCTGGCCCTGACCTCAATGTTCGACTCCCATCTCCACCTTCGCGACCCTCGCATCATCCCTTATCACGCACGCTTCGTCAAAGAGGCCATCGACCTCGGCGTTACCGGTTGCATCGACTGTGCCGTCCGTCCCGAGGATTGGAACGCTGAAGTTCGTTGCGCCCTCAACGTCACGACCGCCTTCGGACTCCACCCTTGGTGCGTTGCCACCGCCTGCCCAGACTGGGCTGACTTTCTTGAGTGCGCCCTCCGTGCCGACCCCGGTGCGCTTGTTGGCGAGATAGGCCTCGATGGCATTCGCAAGACGTTTGATGGCGGAGCCGCCCAACGCGAAGCCCTCCAAATCCAACTTGCCCTTGCGGTACGCCTCGGCCGTCCCGTTATCCTTCATGGCGCCCGTGCCTGGGGTGCACTCCTCCACGCGCTGGAACCCTGGGCCGACAAACTCCCCGCCATCCTCCTTCACGGCGTCTCCTTCTCCCCCGATCTCCTCCGCCACCCTGTCCTGAGCCGTTCCAACGTCTGGTTCAGCGTTGGTGGCGCACTCCTCTCCCCCGCGGCCCAGACCCTTCCCCGCCTGGCCGCCGCCATCCCCCTCGACCGACTCCTTGTCGAGACCGACTCCCCCGACATGCTTCCCATCGGCGGCGAGCCCCTCGTCCTCGGCCAATACCGCGCCCTTCTCAACTCACCCGCCAACCTTCCCCTTATCCTCCGTGCCCTCGCCCGCATCCGCGACATCCCCTTCGCCGAACTTGCCGACCTCACCGCCGCCAACGCCCACGCCCTTCTCGCTACCCGTGGCTGACCTCACCCCGTGCACTACCTCCACAGCGACTCTATCCGCCACCACATCAACTTCGGCAACGACACCAGATACGTCCGCGGTACAAAGAGCGCATAACGCAAATACCGCCCCATACGCGTCGGTTGCCCAGACGCCTCCCGATACAACGACGGCGGCGGCTCTGGGCCATCCTTCAGCACAGCGGAAAAACCCGTCAATGTAAAATGACGAAGACCTTTGCCCGTCCATTCTGGCGACAACATCTCAACGCCGTGCAAGAATGAGGCTTGGCGACATAACAATTTTGTGTTTGCATACGCCAACTTATCTCCCAAAATGTGTTTCTCCAATAGAATAGCCTTCACCCCAGGACCGTGAATAGCCCGCTCAATTTCGAACTGACAATCAACCTGTACAGCCGTCAACATCAATACGATTGACACGCCATACAAAACATAACCACCGCCCAGCACAATCCCAACGTAACATTTCTGAAACCGTCTTGACACCCAATCCACTGTAAGTCCGGCCGCCAAGGCAAAAATCAACACGACCCACGGCGTATATCGAACGTAACCGATATATTGCGTTGGCAACAAGATAAGGGAAAGTACGCAAAGCCCGCCTGCGAATCTTATCTGATTACTGCCAAGCAAAAAGAGAACGAAAGTGGAAATAAGCAATCCGACCCGTGTAGGCGGTGACATCGGGAATGAAGACTCTCCATAAGCCTTGTTCCAATGTTCCCACACTTCGCAATAAGGCATAAAATCTGGCTTATCCAGTTTCCACGCATAATAGGCCCTAGTCAAAGCAGGGGATATATAAGCATTACAGAAATAGCCCAATCGGCCCATAGCCGTTGCATCTGCATTGCGATTCTTGAAATCTCCCGTAATATCATAGGTTGGGAAGCGTTCCTCATCGACCGTATACGCTGGATAGAGCGGATGGCCATAGTGTGCCCAAGACGTCAGATAAGGCGAAGTGCAAACCCAAAACAGCCCACCTCCTAGCAATCCCGCACAGAGCGTCAACCGTGCAATCCATCGCCGCCACTCTGTCCTCCCCCGCCAGAGCAACACGCAAGAAAACACCACCCATAATCCAAAACACGCCGGCAACGCGGACTGTTTTGCGGTTATCATCCACAGCGAACATACCAACAACATTCCCCACGCCTGTCGCCCCCTTAAAATACGAGCCATCGATACGATGACCCCGACACCAACAAGCCCGATCAACAAATCACAAGCGAATTCAAGCCATGCGATTGACCAAAGCGTCACACCTGACAAGACTGCCAAGGTGGAACATCTTGCAAGTTTAGATAATCCTTCTTCCCGCGCAAAACGCCACAACGCAATCAACGCCACTGGCGCAATAAAGAAGAGAATCGGAAGCGCCACATTGAAAGGAGCCTTAAGGAAAAGCCCAAATGCCCCGCAAAAGACCTCCAACGCCCGTGAAATAAAGAGAGTATGCCAAACACGAAGTTCACTGATATCCACCAATCCGCTCGCCTGCAACGCCTCTGGTGTCGACACGTAAATCGGATTCCACCCCTCCATCAGCAAACGAATCGTTGGATGACGATAAACTCGATTATCCAACCCATTTTCTGCCAGGCACCCGGAGAGTACCCAAACGAGAGCGAGATAAAAAAGGAAGAGCGCCATACCACGGACGCGCTCTTGCCATGAGACTCGGCGATCCAACGCCGCCACAATAAAGGCAATACCTACCCCCCCCCATGTTTGCCATAAAGCGCACGTTCCGCCGAACCAAAAGGTCGCCGTCGCTAGTAACACCACCGCTAACGGAAAGACTAGAAGTTCCCGTTCCAATACTCTAAGCACAGGGCGCCAACTTTCGTAGTATCTCCCAAGTTGAGCGCTTATTGTCTCACCAATCGTCATTTTCTATCTCCCCATCTTATTATCGCCACAGGGATTCAATTCGCCACCACATCAGTTTCGGCAACGACACCAGATACGTCCGCGGAACGAAGAGCGCATAGCGCAGATATCTCCCCACACGTGTTGGCTGCCCAGACGCCTCCCGATACAATGACACCGGTGCCTCAGGCCCTTCCTTCAAAACAGCAGAGAAACTCGGCAATGAAAAATGCCGAAGCCCTTCACCCTCCCACTTCGAAGGCAAAATCTCTACGCCCAGAAGCGCAGGTTCCTGCTTACATAAGAGATACAAATTGGCATTTTCCTCCCCACCGGCCAATACCACGGCTTTGACACCAGGATTGCGGAACGCTTGTTCCAATTCAAGTTTATAATCAATCATCACCGCAACATACATCACCGTCAAGCTTAAGCCCCACAGGCCTAAACATCCGGCGAACACCACTCCAGTTTTCCATTTGGGTAACCGCTGAATCGCCCAATGAGCGACAATGCCGGCTGCCATCCCATGCAAAATCGCCACCCATGGAATGTAACGTGAATAGCCAAGATAGGAGGTGGGGAAACAAAACAGCCCCACAGCGCACAACAAGGCTATCAATCGGATCCCCGTGCCAAAGAAGAGAACGACCAAAAACGAAAGCAAAAGCAAGACACGAACAGCAACGGAATTGGCTGCGCCAAGCCCCGCAACATTCTCTTGTTCCCAAACTTGGCAATACGGCATAAAGTCAGACTTTCCAGTCTTCCACGCATAATAGGCCCGCGTCAATGACGAGCTCACATAAGCATTGAAGAAGTGCCCCACATGCCCCATCGCCCGGGCATCGTCATTACGAATTTCAAAGTCCCATGTAATATCATAGGTAGGAAACTGCTCGGCATCGACCGTATAAGCAGGATAAAGCGGATGCCCGTAATGAACCCATGAGGTGATATAAGGCGCAGAACAAATCCAGAATATACCCACACCCAATACTGCGGCACACCCAGCCAATTGCGCCAAATACCGCCCCCAAACCGCACGGAAACGCCACAACAATGCGATGGAAAAGACAACCCATAGTACAAAGCAGGTCAACAATGCACCCTGCTTCGCCGTCACCAGCCACAGCGAACATCCCAAGAGCGACCACCACGCTCGCTCCCCACGAAAAATCCGCACCATCGCGGCGATCATCCCCGCGCCGCACAGCCCTACCGTCACATCCACCGCGCTGTCCATCGCACCGCAGAGCCGTGGGACCGTCCCCAGCACGCACATCACGGACACGAAGCGCGCCAACCGCCCCCACCCCACGTCACGGCTCAATCGCCACACCGGTGCCAACGCCACCGGCACAATGAAAAAGAGAATCGGGAACGCCACGTTGAATGGCGTACCCAAGAAAAGTCCAAACGAGGCGTTGAACACCTCAACCGCATGCGTAATAAAGAAGACATGCCAAATCGGCAAATCCCCCACTGGTGCCAATTCCAACGCATTCAGTGCCTCTGGCGTCGAGAACTCAATGGGATTCCATCCCAACATCAACAACCGTGTTACCGGGTGACGATATCGCGCATTGTCAAAAGAATTTTCTGCCAAGCAGCCTGAGAGCACCCATACAAGAGCCAGACAAAGCAGAAAGAGCGCTATTCCACGAAACCGCTCTTGCCATGAGGCGCGGCGATCAAACGCCGCAACCAAAAAGGCGACACCTACCCCCCCCCATGTTTGCCACGAGGCGCATGTTCCGCCGAACCAGAAGGTTGCCGTCGCTAGCAAAATCACTGCCAATGGGAAAACCAAAAGCTCCCGCTCCAACACACCAAGAGCAGGACACCACGCGGTCATCCACGACTTCATTCGCTCAATCATGACAATTCCCATTATCCGATGTCACTTCCATTCTTGCGACAAACATACTCTGATGAGAGAATCTCTATCGCGTACCTGTATAATAGCAAACTGTGCGTCACCGTGTCTCAAATCGATAGAGTTTGGAAAAATCTAGAGCTCCTCTTTTCCGTAAAGATGCTAGTGTGCATGAAATGATGGGTGACAGCCCACGGTCTATGCTGAAATCACGAAGGTGGATTAATAGTCTCCCTAAAGGGTGCTTTCCGAGACCCTATAAGGGTCGGAGGTCAACCCCTATAAGGGTCGAGGGTGAGACCCTATAAGGGTCCGAGGTCAACCCCTATAGTGGTCCAGGGCGAGACCCTATAGGGGTCGGCAAAGGGGGGTTAACCGAGGCATTCGGGAGGGGTAAAGGGAGGTAGAAAGATGGGTAAAAAGAAAAGGCCCTGCCGCGTTGGAGCGGCAGGGCCTACAAATAGATAAAGCGGAAAGTGTGTTAGGGCGCGGGGGCGGCGGTGGGAGTGTTGTCCCGGCGGGGGCCTTTGGGCTTGCGGGGGCGACGCGCGCGGCGCGCGGCGCGGGAATGCGGGTTGGGGCCGGCCTCGACTGGACCTTGAAGGGCGGAAAGACGATCCCACGTGGAGAAGTCAGGAGACGTGGGGGCATCGTGGGCGAGGAGTTGGGCACCCAAGCGGATGTCGGGATAGAGGGGATGACGGATGAAGCGGACGTCGGACTGGTTGCCGGCGGCAGGACGATTGAAGCGATCTGCATGCACCAGGATGTCGATGGCAGTCATCCAGACTGCGCGGGGAAGGCGATACTTATGAATGATGGGGTCGAAGGCCTGTTGCGCGGCAGCCTGGAGCGTCTGGCGGTGGGCGGTCCGAGCCTGGCGCGCATTGAGCGCGGGAGCGGCGGGAGCAAGGGCCTTCGCGGTTTGACGGATCATGGGCCAGTAGAGGGCGACGAAGCCAACGGCGGGAGAAGGCTCATGGGCGACGGCGAGGCGATCAAGGGCGGCAAGAGAATCCCAGAGTGCGGTCTGGTTTTCCTCGGAACGGTCCACCCAAGCATCAAGCGTGGGCAGAAGGGCACGGAGGACGCCGGTCTCGTGCGCGAGACGGATGGAACGAAGGGTGGCGCCGCGGACGAGGAGACGCTGAATTTCCTCGCAGAGGCGAGAGACGGAGGCGTTGGCAAGCTCGGGTGCGTAACGGCGGATGGCCTTGAGGTCGGCAGAACAGATGTCGAAGTCAAGCTTGGCGGCGAAGCGGATGGCGCGCATCATGCGGACGGGGTCTTCGCGGAAACGGATGTTGGGGTCGCCGATGGAACGGATACGGCGCGCCTTGAGGTCGCGGAGGCCACCGACATAGTCGATGACAGAGAAGTCATTGATGTCGTAGAAGAGTCCGTTGACGGTGAAGTCGCGGCGGAGGGCGTCTTCCTCCGGGGTGCCGAAGGTGTTGTCCTCGAATTGGTAGAGCCCGTGGGTCTCATCGGGGACGGCATCCGGAGGCGGGGCCTTGCGGAAGGTGGCAGTCTCAATGACCTTTTTGCCAAAGACGATATGGGCCAAGCGGAAACGACGGCCGACGAGGTAGCAGTTACGGAACTGGCGCTTGATTTCGTTGGGGCGCGCATCAGTGCCGACATCGAAATCTTTTGGGGAACGGCCGAGAAGGAGGTCGCGGACGGAACCGCCGACAAGGTAAGCCTTGTGACCGAGTTGAGAGAGGCGATAGAGAACCTTAAGGGCATCGGGGTCGATGTCGCGGCGGGAGATGTTGTGCTTGGTTCTGGGAATGATTGTAGGTTTGGGCTTTCGGTGGAAGAAGAGCATGTCGCGGATACTTTCGTTTGAGGTGCGTCACCAGACGTTTTCTTCGGCTTGGCGTCGCTGGCGTTCTTCCTTGACGCTGCGGGTACGGTCGCGCTGGGCGTCAAGGCGCACTTTGTCGTATTTGTCGTTGAGGGCCTGGACCTCGGCGAGGAAGGGGGAGTTGCCGAGTTTCTTCTGGTACTTGAGTTCTTCGGCAACGGCCTTGGAGTAGGCGTTTTTGTCCTTGAACCAAGCCAGGCGGTCGCCGTTGTAGCGAGGGTCGTTGGCATCGGGGATGTTGGTGAAGGCTCCGATGAAGATGGCATTGCGCACGAAGAGCGCCCACTCGTTGGTGATTTTCTTCTGGTTGCGCGGGGAGGCATTGGTGGAGAATTGGTTGCGCAGAAGGGCGGTGAGGTCGGCACCGGCTTGAGTGTCGCCGAAGTTCGTGTTGCGGGCGAGTGCGGTGGCGCCGGTGGCACCATCGGAGACGCTGACGAAGAAGTTGCCGAAGCCCTCCATGAGGTCGAGGATACGCGTGGCATTGCCCTTGCGGGCCTTGGCGAGACGGAAGATGACGTCGGTGTTGGCGATGCAGGTGACCATGGCCGAACGGAGGAGGGCCTCCTGCTGGTCGGTGGAAGCGTTGAGGGAGGGATCCTTGTTAGAGGTGTAGAGATCGAGGATATGCATGGCCATGCGGGAGTCTTCCCAGTTGGCCAGGCCGATATTCATGGCCTCGCAAAGACCGATGTGCCAACGGACGTTGTTGCGCAGGTAGTTGTCACTGTTGGCGGGGGTAAGGAGATCAAAGCCGGTGAGCTTGGTGTTGGGGTCGGTGACGGGGCCATAAATGGGAGGCAACGACCAACCGACGGTGGAGACGGCGATGGTGTCGACCGAGTGGTTGAGGATGGCCTGGTAGCGCCCATTTCGATATTCATAGGTCATGTAGGCTCGGTGACCGGGCTGGCCCATGCCGGCGGCAGGGGTGCCGATGGAGCGCTGAGCAAACTCCGCCAGGGTGGAGAGGCGACCGCAGACGCCGCCGTCGGCGAGAATTCGAGGTGTGGCATCGGGCGCCCAAGAGGCGTCACGGTAGTGAATCTCGGGCTTGGTGTAGTCAAAGGAATAGGTGGCGTAACCGGGGACATTGCCTTTGGTCTTATAGTAGGTCCACCAATAGGTCGACTCATCCACGGGGTCCTGTTGGGTGAGCAGGAGGAGAAGCGGCCAAGGGGCTTTGGAGAGGGGGAAGAGCTTGGAACGCTCGGCGCCTTTCTCCTCGTAGCGCATGATGCGCAGACAGAGGTTCTCGGCGATAGAGCCGGGGGAACGGGGCGGGAAACGGCCCGCGGCATGGGCGATCTTTTCCCAGGGCAGACTCTTGACCTCGCGTGAACCGATATCGACGCCGGTCTTGTTGCGGAGCGCGCCGGCGTTCATGGTGACGAGCTCGTAAGTCTGCGTCTTGGGATGTTTCTTGAGCCAGTTGACGAGTTGCTTGGCGGCCTGATCGTTGCCCACGTCAAACTGCGCATGGAGGGCCTTCATCGCGTTGAGGCGCGCCCGCTCATCCTGGTACATACGCCCCTGTTGGTCGTGGGCAAAGGCAGACTCCGCAGGGACGGCGACATCGCTGTTGACGGACCACCCTTGCTTGGCCTTGACCTGCTCCTCCAGCTCAGCCTTGCGCTTGGGGTCGAAGGCCAGATTGCGGGTCTCCATGAGTCCGTAACGGTTGGCCGTGAGGGAACTGTCGAGGATGCGATCCTTGCGATAGGCGACGGCAAAGGCAATGAGGAGTTGCTGGTACTTTTCGGCGTAGGCGGGGCCAACGAGCTTGGCCAACTTGACGAAGTTATGGATGACGTTGGGGTTGGGTGGATATTCCAACGCGAAGGTCGCATTGAAGACTGCCGGATGTTGCTCCAACCACAACCAAGTGGCCTCGCTGAAATGAAGCTCTGGCGTCACCAGGCGCATGCAATGATCGTAATAAGCCTGGCGGACCGCATCGTTGAAGATGAAGCCGGAATCGTAAAGCGCGGCATCGAGCCAACGCAAGTCGGCGTTGCCGGTGGGCGGGATGGGCTGACGCCGCGCGCCATAGTCCACCCATTGCGCGCCGGCGACCGACGCCAACAGGCCAACCAAAAGTGCAAAGAGGGTGCGTCTCATGGCGTTATGATAACATAATCACGACAATAGCGTGAACGATGCCCATTTACTCGTGGCGAAGGGCGTCGATGGGGTTGAGGCGGGAGGCCCGCCAAGCGGGATAGAAACCGAAGACCACGCCGATGGCCGCGGAGACACCCGCGGAAATCAAGATGGCTCCCAAGCTGACGCTGACGGGCCAACCGAGCACCTTGGCGATGATGGTGCTGGCCAAGCGCCCCACCCCAATGCCCACCAAGCCGCCGAGCAGACAGAGCAGGACGGACTCCGTGAGGAACTGCGTGAGAATCCGACTGCCACGGGCGCCGACGGCCATACGCAGACCAATCTCCCGCGTACGTTCGGTGACGGAGACGAGCATGATGTTCATGATGCCCACGCCGCCGACGACCAGGGAGAGCAAGGCGACAATCAAGAGCAACGAGGTCATCAGGCCGCTGGTGGCGGTCATCGTCTTGAGCATCTCGGACATGTCGCGAATGACGAAATCGTCCTCCTCGCCGGGTTGAATGCCGTGGCGACGGCGGAGCACCTCGGTGATTTGTTCAATGGCATCCGGGACCTGCTCCGCGGTCTTGGCGGAGGCGGTGATCTGGTTGATGTTGTTGAAACGGACGGGCAGGAGGTAGTTCTCGGCCTGGACGGAATCCTGCTCGGGATAGGTGGAGGCGGAGACGGCAGGATAGACGTCCGAGGTGTCAGACTCCGTGGAAGACGAGGAGCTGGCGCCGGAGGCTCCGGTGGCGGAGCCGCCGGAACGAGAGAGTCGGTTGCGCATGGTTGTCCACGGCACGATGACGGTGTCGTCTTGGTCCATACCCATCATGTTGGCGCCCTTGATGGGGAGCACCCCGATGACGCGGAAGAGGACGCTGTTGAGGCGCAGGTCCTTGCCCACAGGGTCTTCGTTCGGGAAGAGTTCGCGCTTGACGGTCTGTCCAATGACGGCCACGCAGGCCGCCGTGCGCACCTCGCGGGCCGTGAAATAGCGCCCACTGTCGGGCGTACCCCAAGATTGCACCGTGAAGTAGTCCTCGTTGCCGGAGTAAACGGTGAAGGGCGTCCAGTTGCGGTTGCCGGCGATGGCCTGGATGCCGCGGCGCGAGAGCGAGGGCGTGACGGCCTCCACGGCCAGGCACTCGGCGCGGATGGCCGCGCAGTCTTCCTCGGTGAGGGTGACGGCGCCACCGGACCCGGAACTGATGCCGGCGGTCTTGGTGGCCCAGGGCCAAATCATGAGCACGTTGGTGCCCATGTTCGAGATGGAGGCTTGGATGGACTTGGAGGCACCGGCGCCAATCTCCATCATGGTGATGACCACCGCCACACCGATGACAATGCCCAGCATGGTCAACAAGGACCGCAGGACGTTGCGGCGAAGAGAGACGAACGCGGAACCGATCTGTGCGAGCAAAAACATGGCGCCTCCTCACTTCTCGGTATACGTGCCGCCAACGATGAGACCGTCTTTGATGTGGTAGGCCTCTTTGGCAAAGGCGCCGACCTCGGCGGAGTGCGTGACGAGCACGATGGTGATGCCCTCCTGCTCGTTGAGCTCCTGGAACATACGCAGCACCTCCTCGGAGGTCTTGGAGTCCAGGTTGCCGGTCGGCTCGTCGGCAAAGAGAATCTTGGGACGGTTCACCAGGGCCCGGGCGATGGCCACGCGCTGTTGCTGACCGCCGGACATCTGCGAAGGCTGATAATCCATGCGCTCGCCCAACCCCACGCGTTGCAGGAGACTCTCGGCCCACGCCCGCTCCTCACGCGCGCTCTTGCGGTGTTTGGCGTATTCCAAGGGCATGAGCACGTTCTTCAACGCGGAGGTTCGCGCCAAAAGGTTGAAGTTCTGGAAGACGAATCCAATGCGCTCGTTGCGCAGGTCGGCGCGGGCATTCGCGGAGAGGGTCGTCACATCGCGGCCATCAAGCAGATACTGCCCGCCCGTGGAGGTGTCCAGGAAGCCCAGGATGTTCATGAGCGTGGACTTGCCGCCGCCCGAGGGGCCCATCAACGCCAAGAGCGTCCCCTCGTGGATTTCCATGTCGATGCCCTTCAGCACCGGCACGTCCACATCGCCCAGGCGATAGGCCTTTTGCAGTCCGCGCAACTCAATCAACGGCGTGCCCATGGGCGCTCCTCAGCGGCGTCTGCGTTGCGGCGGTTGCGGCAGGAAGGGGTTCTTCCCGGCCGCCGTGGCCTGTTGCACCTCGATGGGCGTCATCGTACCCGTGATGACCGCGTCGCCGGGACCCAAACCCTCGGCCGTGATGGCCACGCGCACGTCATCGCTCACGCCCAGGGTCACCGGCACAGCCCGCGGCTGGCCGCGCTCATCCTGCACAAAGATGACATCCTTCCCCTCCAATTCTAGCGGGGGTGTCCATCCTTCCGGTTTCCACCGCGTTGCCGCCACCGGTGCCAACAGCGCGTTCGGTTCCGACTCCGCCAGCACGAAGCTCACGTTCGCCGTCAGATAGGGCAGGAGCAACTCGTCCGGGTTGTCCGTCGTCACCTCCACCGTGTACGTCACCACGTTCGAGGTCATCGAGGCATTCAGACGAATCCGCCCCACCGTTCCCTTGAAGCTCTTGTCCGGGAAGGCGTCCACCGTGAAGCGGACCTCCTGCCCCACCTTGATTTCGCCGATGTCGGCCTCGTTCACCGGCACCCAAATCTCAATCTTCTTGAGGTCTTTCGCCACCAGGAAGAGTGAAGGCGTGCTCATCGAAGCCGTCACCGTCTGACCGATATTGACGCGCCGGTCGATCACGATGCCATCCACCGTCGAAAGGATGTCGCAGTAGGAGAGATTGCGCTCGGCCTTCTCCAGTTGCGCCTGCGCCTGCGCGATGGCCGCATTCGCCTGCTCCACCTGCGCCTTCGTCACGTCCAGATTCGCCGCGGCGATTTCATACGCGCTCTGATAGGCGTCATAATCCTTCTGCGAGAGGGCCGCCCCTACCCCAAGCTTCTGGGCGCGCGCCCAATCCCGCTCCGCCTGACGCAGACTCGCCGTGCCCTGTGTCACGTCGGCCTTCGCGCTCGCCAGTTGCGCCTTTGTGCTCGCCAACGTCGCCTGTGCGATGGTCACCTCGGCCTTGTAAGTCACGTCATCGATACGCGCCAACAACTGCCCCTTCTTCACCACCGAGCAATAATCCACCTCTCGCCCCTCAACGTCCGTGCCGAAGGCCATGATCTGCCCCGTGATCTGCGCACCGATGTCAATCAGGTCCTCGGGCTCAATCGTGCCCGTCGCGCGGATGGTCTTCGTCGCCTGCCCCTGCGAGAGTGCGACGGTTTTGTAAGCCACCGGCGCCGCCTCGCCCTTCGGGCGCGACAGCCACCACCAAACCCCGCCGCCCACCGCGGCCAACACAACGATAATCCAAATGACCTTCTTCATGCCAAAGTCTCCGATAAAATGGTCGCCCAGACAGGAATCGAACCTGCGACACGCGGTTTAGGAAACCGCTGCTCTATCCACTGAGCTACAGGGCGCTCAGAAACAGTATCCCACACTTCACCCCAACCACTCAAGCACATTCTACACACAAAACGTGCCGCATTATACAAAGCGCACGCCCCCAAAGCAAGCAAAAAGCGCGCCAACCCACAACTTTTCCCCGCCAAATCGAAAAGTAATCGCGCGGGGGTAGTCTCGGGGATGTTGCGATAAGGTTTCCTAAGGAGGGGGGCGCGA
>CALXMT010000008.1 GCA_944389545.1 uncultured Kiritimatiellota bacterium
GGGCGTCCTTTCCACCTAGAAAAGACACCCCAATAATACACCATCTGACTAGATAAGGAGATTCAGGAGATGCAGGAGCGCCCCTGCGGGGCGACAAACAAACCGTTCTGCTGAGCGGCGGTAGCCGCCGTCCTATAGGTCCTATGTGTCCTACCGCGTCGCTTGTTGGCACATCGCAGACGAGCCGGGGGTACAGGGGCAGTTGGAAGTTTGGAAGCTTGGATGCTTGGAAGTTTGGTTTCTCTGCACAACGATTGTTTTGTCGCGCGCTTGCCGCGCGCTCTGTTTTCTGTTTTCTGTGGCCGTGGAAGGTTTGGCCCTTTGGGCCTGCACGCTCTGTTCTCTGGGGCGCGCTAGCGCCCCTTCCCCTGCCGGGGCGTGGGGCAGCGCCCCACACCTTTCCAATCAGCTAATCAGCCAAATCCTTTGTGTACCTTGTGTGGTCCTTCGTGTTCTTAGCCGTGGAAGGTTTGGCCCTTTGGGCCTGCACGGTGATAGCCGCGCAGCGTGAGGCCTGTCCAAGTCTCCAAGCCTCTAAGCTTCCAAGCTTCCACGCAAACCGTCTTCGCGGTAAAACTTCCCCGGAAAGTAGGCAGAGCGGGAGGGGCGGGGATTTGCTATGCTATAGCTTATGGATTGGTTTATTGCGGACACGCATTTTGGGCATGAGAAGATGCGGGTGAGGCGTGGGTTCGCCTCGGCCGAAGAGATGGATGAGACGTTGATCGCGCACTGGAATGAACAGGTGCGCGACACGGATGAGGTCTTCATCGCGGGGGATTTGATTTGCCATAGCGACAAGCCGCCGGCGGAGTATCTGCGGCGGCTGAAGGGGCGTAAGCATCTGGCGGTGGGGAATCACGACCGCGCGTGGATGCGCGGGGTCATGCTGGGGGAGTGGTTTGTGGAGGTGGCGCTGACGCTGGAGGCGTTCCGGCCGGGGTGTTGTTTCACGGTGTGCCATTACCCGATGTTGGACTGGTATCGACGGCGGCATGGGGCCTCGTTGATCTACGGCCACATCCATGACTCGCGCAAGGAGCCCTATTATCCCTATCTGCAGACGATCCCGCGGGCCTACAACGCGGGCGTGGACGTCAATGGCCTCCGACCCGTCTCGTTGGAGGAGCTGATGGCGAACACGGCGGAGTGGCGCGCGCGGCAGGAGACGGAGCGCCGCATGACGAAAGGAACCCGGCAATGAAGAGACGTGACTTTTTGAGGAGCCTTGGCGCGGCGGCGGCGTTGCCGGCCCTGGCGCGGGCGCAGGACGCCGGCGTGGCGCCGGCCCCCGTGACGGCGATGAATCCCTTCGGCCTGCCCGGCATCGGGGCGCGCCCGAACGTCATCCTGGTGCTCTGCGACGACCTGGGCTGGGGCGACCTGGGGTGTTTCTGGCAGAACGGGCGGAAGAACGGTCTGCCGCGCATCCATACGCCGAACCTGGACCGCATGGCCGCCGAGGGCGCGCGGCTCACGGATCACTGCACCACGGCGCCGGTGTGCGCGCCGGCCCGAGCCTCGTTGATGACGGGCAAGAACCAGGGCCACTGCAATCTGCGCGACAACACCTTCGACGCGGCCATCGACCCGCACATGACGTTGGCCACGGTGATGAAGACGGCGGGTTACGCCACGTGGCACATCGGCAAGTGGGGCATCGGCGGCGGCTACCAGAGCAACTCGAAGCGGACGGCGATGGCCTGCCAGGCGGGTTTTGACTACAGCTACGGCTATCCCGCCCACCTGCATGGGCACAGTTACTACCACTGCTTCATCGAGGGCAAGACCGACATCGATTCCGCCGTCAAGCAGTCGCCCGTGCTGGAGAGTTACTCCGAGGCCGCCTATGCCGCCGCGGGCAACCCCGCGGGCTTCTCGCGCGACCAAGACGAGGGCGCGAAGACGGCGCAGTGGCGGCGCGTGGTGCCGAACGCTGAGGCGCGTTTCGTCTACGACACCGACCTCTTCACGGCGAAGGCCAAGGCCCTCATCCGCGCCCACCAAGAGGGGCCGGACAAGGAGAAGCCCTTCTTCCTGCAGCTCTGCCACACCACCATCCACGGCAGCGGCAACCGTCAGGTGGCCGACCCCGCCATCGCGAACCAGGAGGTCTTTCAAGTGCCCGGCGGCCCCTACCCCGCCCTGCGCGACGACGACCCGACGTGGGGCGGCGGCGCCGACCTCACCGGCAGCGTCAAGGGCGACGCCCAGACCGCCAACACCTGGATCCACCCCGACTACCGCGGCTACGCCACGCCCAGTCTGCGCCGTTACGCCACCGGCGTCCGCCGTCTGGACGACGCGATGGGCGACCTACTCCACTTCCTGGCCCTGCGCGGGCTGGACAAGGATACGCTGATCGTCTTCACCTCCGACAACGGCCCCGCGGGCGAGTATCTGCAGCCCGCCGGCCTCAAATGGGTGGAGACGCTGGACTCCAACGGCCCCCTGCGCGGCATGAAGCGCTGGAGCTATCAGGGCGGTCTGCGCGAGCCCACGGTGGTGCGCTGGCCTGCGGCCGTCAAACCCGGCCAGACGCTCGATTTCCCGTGCGACCAGACTTGCTGGATGCCCACCTTCGCCGAGGCCGCCGGCCTGCCCGCGCCCGCCCACTCCGACGGCGTCTCGCTCCTGCCGCTCCTCACCGGCGCGGGACGTCAGCTGGGCCAACGCCTCTACACGGAATACGTCGACGGCGGTTCCGGACAGGGCTTCGGCCTGGAACAGTCCCTCCGCGAGGGCGACTGGGCCGTGGTCCGCAACGTCGGCAAGGGCGGCAAGGTCGAGCTCTACAACCTGGCGGACGACCCCGGGCAGGAGCACGACGTGGCGGCGGCCAACCCCGAGGTCGCGGCCCGCTTGGGCGCGCTCCTCATGGCCTCGCGCATCCCCACCTCCCAAACGCCCGCGGCGAGCGGCGCGCCCACCTTCGCCGAGAACGGCTGCCCCGGCCGCACGGCGTTGGACGCGGCGGCGATGCCCGCGCCCGTCGGCGAGCCCCCGGTGCGTCCGGCCCTGTGGATTTACCAGGGCCATTGGCCGTGGGTGCCCGATTTCCGCACGCTCATGCCGGTGCACGAGGTGCCGCCCGAGCGCATCCCCGCTGTCCTGGCGCACTTGCCGAAACAGGGATGCGGGGCGCTGGTGCACGGCGTGCTGGAGCTCGAGGCCGAACGCGAGGTCACCTTCCGTGCCGAGGGTGCCGGCGGTTGCCAACTGTGGGTGCAGGGCGCGCACATCTTGGAATACGAGGCCGGCGACTGCGCCGCGGGCCGCACTTACACGCTGCGTCTGGCCGCGGGCAACCACCCCTGGCGCGCCTGCCTCACCGCCCCCTTCGTCGCCCTCACCGCCGATGGAAGGAGCCTGCTGTGAAACTCCGCACCGTCGCCGAACTGGACGAGATCCACGACGCCCTCGCGGCCGAATTCGCGAAGGTCGAGGCGCCCATCATGGACTTGGTGGCCGCGCAGACCCGCGACCCGTGGTGCGTGTTGCTCGGCACCATCCTCTCCGCCCGCACCAAAGACCAAGTGACCGCCCAGGCCGTGCGGCGCCTCCTGCCCGCCGCGCCCACGCCCCAGGCCCTGGCCAAACTCTCGGTCGAGGAGATCGAGGAACTCATCTTCCCCGTCGGCTTCTACCACGCCAAGGCGCGCCACCTGGCCGATCTCCCCGCCGTGCTCGAGGCGAAGTTCGGCGGCAAGTTGCCCGACACCGTCGAGGCCCTGTGCGAGCTCCCCGGCGTGGGCCGCAAGACCGCGAACCTCGTGGTCGCGCTCGGCTTCGGTCTGCCCGCCATCTGCGTGGACACGCACGTGCACCGCATCAACAACCGTCTGGGCATCGTGCGCACCAAGACGCCGTTGGAGACCGAGATGGCCCTGCGCCGCCGTCTGCCCCAGCGCCTCTGGGTGCCGTGGAACTCTATCTTCGTCTCCTTCGGCCAGACGCGTTGCAAGCCCATCGGCCCCAAGTGCGAGGGCTGCCCCGTGGCGAAGTTCTGCCTCGACAAGGGGAAGCGCAAATGACCGCCCTCCCCGCGCTCGCCCTCTTCGACATCGACGGCACGCTCTTCGACTCCGAGCGCGTGTGGGCCGAGGCTCTGGCCCTCGCGATGGAGGAACTCGGCGAACGCCAACGCCCCGAGCGTCTCATGGCCCTGATCTACGGCATGGCCTGGCCCGACGCCTGGCGCACCCTGCGCGACGCCTTCCCCGAGGCCCTCGGCGGACTCTCGGCCTTCGCGCTCGGCCAGATGATGGTGAAGCGCTTCGACGCCCTCTTCGCCGCGCGCCCGCCCGTCATCCAGCCGGCCATCGACCTCCTGCGCCGCCTCCGCGCCGCGGGCGTCCCCTGCGCCTACGTCTCGGGCAGCCCCCGCGCCACCATCGCCCACGACCTCCGCGCCGCCGGCATCGAGACCCTGCTGGACGAGTCCCGCTCCGTCCCCTCCGACGACGTCACCCACGGCAAGCCCGACCCCGAGGGCTACCTGCTCGCGCTCAGCCGCTTCGGCGCCGACCCCGCGCAGACCGTCGTCTTCGAGGACAGTCGCGTGGGCGCGACCGCCGCGTTCGCCGCCGGCATTGGCCGCGTCTGCGTCTGCCCGCCGCCCTCGGCCCCCGCGCAGGACTACCCCGAAGGCGTCGTCCGCCTGGCCTCGTGGCACGACTTCCCCCTGCCATGACCGAGAACGGGCGCCTCTTCGTGAACGTCGCGGCCTCCTATGGCCGCTCGCTCGTCGCGCTCGTCTGCGGCCTCTTCACGGGGCGCTGGATTCTCATGGCCTTGGGGCAGAGCGACTACGGCCTCTACGGCGTGATCGGCGGCCTCACCATCTTCATCGACTTCTTCAATATGCTCTTGGCCGACGCCGTCGCCCGTTTCTACGGCGTCGCCGTGGGGCGCGCGGCCGTCGCCCAAGACTCCGCCGCCGCGCTGGAGGACTGCCGCCGTTGGTTCAACGTGGCCCTCCTCCTGCACACCCTTCTGCCCCTGACGTTGATGGCCGTGGGCTATCCGCTGGGCGTCTGGGCCGTGCGCCACTGGTTCGAGATTCCGCCCGACCGCGTCGAGGCCTGTGTGTGGGTCTTCCGCTTCCTCTGCGTCTCCTGCTTCGTGAGCATGGTCAACGCGCCCTTCCGTGCCCTCTTCATCGCCAAGCAACGCCTCGCCGAGCTGAACCTCTACACCTTCCTCCAGACGGTCGCCAACTTCTGCTTCGTCCTCTGGATGGTCACCCGCCCGCCGGACTACGGCCCGTGGCTCGTCCCCTTCGCCGCCTGGATCATGGTCATCCGCGTCCTGCCCGAGCTCGCCATGGTCCTCCGCGCCGCCTGCGCCTTCCCGGAATGCCGCCTCCGCCCCCGCTGGCTCTGGGACGCCGCCCGTGCCCGCGCCCTCTGCGCCTTCGCCGGGTGGAGCGTCTTCGGCGCATTGGGCGACCTCCTCCGCCTCCAAGGCATCGCCATCCTCATCAACAAATGCTACGGCTCCATCGCCAACGCCGCCTTCTCCGTCGCCAACACCGTCAACTTCCACTGCGGCAACCTCGCCGCCGCCCTCATCTCCGCCTTCACCCCCGCCATCGCCAACGCCCGCGGCGCCGAGGACCTCACCCATATGCGCGACCTCGCCTACCGCACCTCCAAGGTCGCCCCCCTCCTCACCCTCCTCTTCCTCCTGCCCCTCGCCCTCGAACTCCCGCAGGTCCTCCGCCTCTGGCTGGGCGACCCGCCCCCCGCCGCCGCCGGCCTCGCCTACTGCGTCTTCGCCGCCACCCTCATCGACAAGCTCGCCGTCGGCCACCTCCTCGCCGTCCAGGCCAACGGCCGCATCGCCCGCTACCAATTCTTCACCGGCGTCGCCTACTGCCTCACCCTGCCCCTGGCCGCCGCCTTCGCCCTGCTGGGCTGGGGACTCTACTCCGTCGGCGTGGCCCTCATCATCGGCTCCGCCGTCTGCTCCGCCGGACGCGTCTGGATGGCCCGCGGCCTGGTGCGGATGTCCGCCCGCTACTGGCTGGGCCGCATCCTCCTGCCCCTCACCCTCGTCACCCTGGCCGCCGCCGCGGTCGGGTTCTTGCCCCATCTCTGGCTGGGCCCCACCTTCTGGCGACTCTGCCTCACCGTCCTCTGCGCCGAAGCCGCCCTCCTGCCCCTCTCCTGGTTCCTCCTCACCCCCTCCGAACGCGCCTACCTCCGCACCACCCTCCGCCGCCTCCTCAACAAAAAGACCAACCGCTAAGGGGCGGCACAGCCGCCCCGGAGAACAGAAAACAGAGCGTGCAGGCCCAAAGGGCCAAACCTTCCACGGCTAAGGGCACGACGCAGGGAGGCGGGCCGTGCGTGCGCAAAGGCGCACGTCCGGCCCGGGAGCCTGTAGGGGCATGGCGGGCTTCGCACGCCATGCTTTGGTTTTTGGAAGTCCTCCGATGGAGCCCCGTCCTATAGGTCCTATATGTCCTATTGGTCCTACCGCGGCGTGTTATGGCACGTCGCAGACGTGCCGGGGGTGCAGGGGAAAGTGGAAGTTTGGAAGCTTGGATGCTTGGAAGTTTGGCTTTCTCGTTGTACAACTATTTCGCCTGTCGCCCGCTTGTCGGGCGTTCTGTTCTCCGTGGCCGTGGAAGGTTTGGCCCTTTGGGCCTGCACGCTCTGTTCTCCGTTCTCCAGGGCGCGAAAGCGCCCTTCCCCTGCCGGGGCGTGGGGCAGCGCCCCACATCCAATCGCCAATCAGTTAATCTGCCAAGTAGCCAATCCCCTTTGTGTTCCTTGTGCCCCTTTGAGCGCTTTGTGATAAAAACACACAGACAGTCTTCGTGTACCTTTGTGGTTCTTCGTGTCCTTCGTGTCCATCTAAGAACACTCCACTTTTCTCCAGCGGCTTATCCGTCGCCCCGCAGGGGCGTTCCGTTCTCCGGGGCGCGTCAGCGCCCCTTCCTGTCAGTCACCCCGGCTTTTCTAGGAAAACACAGAGGCGCAAGGGATGGGCACGGTAATGAGGCGCGATGCGCCGAACGGTGAAGTGCCCAGGCCCTTGCGCAACTTGGTGTCTTCGTGGTGAGGGGGCGTGACGGGATGGGCGAAATCGCGCTATACTATTGGCATGAATGCTTACCCAGAGTTGCGTCTCCGCCGCGTCCGGCGCACTGCCGGCATCCGCGCACTGTTCGATCTTGAAATCCCCGGCCCCGCGAAGTGGTGCTGGCCCATGTTCGTTGTCCCGGGAACGAGCATCAAAGAGGAAATCGCCTCCATGCCCGGGCAGTTCCATTGGTCCGTCGACCGCGTGTGTGAGGCTGTCGAACCCGTGGTGCGACAGGGCATCGGCTCGGTGTTGCTCTTTGGGCAGACCGACCGGACGAAGGACAACGGCGGCTCGCCGGCGTGGGATGATCGCGGTGTGGTGCAGCAGGCCGTTCGGGTCCTGAAGCGCGCCTTCCCGGGTCTCACCGTGATGACCGACGTCTGTCTTTGCGCCTACACCAGCCACGGCCATTGCGCCCCGCTCCGCCCCGATGGCTCGATCGACAATGACGCCGCCTGCGACTGTCTGTCCAAGGTCGCCCTCTCGCATGCTGCCGCCGGCGCCGATGTCGTTGCGCCCTCGGCGATGATGGATGGGCAAATCGCCGCCATCCGTACCGCTCTCGCCGAAAACGCCTTTGACGACACCCTGCTGATGGCCTACTCCACCAAGTTCGCCTCCGCCTGCTATGGGCCCTTCCGCGACGCAGAAGGCTCCGCGCCCCAGCCCGTCCCCGGCGCCCCCACCGACCGCAAGGGGTACCAAGCCTCTTTCGCGAACCCGCGCAACGCGCTCCTGGAATCCGCGCTCGACGAACAGGAGGGCGCCGACATCCTGATGGTCAAGCCTGCCCTCTTCTACACCGACATGATCGCCGCCGTCAAGGCCCGCACTCTTCTTCCCGTCGCGGCCTACAACGTCAGCGGCGAATACTCCATGCTCATCGCCACCGCCCGCGCCGGGTGGGGCGACCTGCGCGAGCTGGTCCGCGAGAGCACCCTGGCCCTCACCCGCGCCGGCACCGACCTCATCATCTCCTACTGGGCCAACCGTTATGACGAGCTCCTCGCCTGACGCCTTCGCCCACGACCTCGATGCCTTCCTTGACGCCGCGCAGTACGCCCGCGGCCTCTCCCCCGCCACCCGCGCCGCCTACAGCAATGCACTCGGCACCCTTCGCGATGACCTCCTCCGCCGAGGCATTCGCGACTGGGCGAGTGTGGACGCAACAATCCTCGCCGAACACCTTCGCCGCCTCCAAGAAGGTCGAGGCTACGCTCCCGCCACCCTCGCCCAGCACACCGCCGCCATCCGCTCCCTCTTCAACTGGCTCCTCGACCAAGGCCGTATCCAAGCCTCCCCCCTCGATGCGCTTCCTCCCGCCAAACGCCCCAAACGCCTCCCCAAAACGCTCCCCGAAATCAAACTCAACGAACTGATTGAGGCCGTCGACGGCGATGACCTCGACTCCCTCCGCGACCGCGTGGCGCTGGAGTTGCTCTATGGCTGTGGATTGCGCTGTGCCGAACTCATCGGCCTGAACCTGCACGATGCCGACCTCCGCGCCCACACCCTCCGCGTTCACGGCAAAGGCAACAAAGAACGCGTCGTCCCTTATGGATCGCCCGCCCACACCGCGCTCCTCCGATGGCTCCAGGCCCGCAAACACTTCGCCCTCACCTATAAGAAAGGCGACCTGGCCGCCGATCTCCTCACCCCCCGCGCCCCGCTCCTTCTCAGTCCCACCGGTCGCCGCGCCGGCCGTCCCCTGATTGCCGCCATTGTCCACCGCCGCATCCACGCCTTCCTGCCCGAAGGCACCCAAGCCACCCCCCACACCCTCCGCCACGCCTACGCCACCCACCTCCTCGAACACGGCGCCCCCCTCATGGACATCCGCCAACTCCTCGGCCACGCCTCCGTCGCCACCACCCAAATCTACACCCACGTCACCCCCTCCCGCCTCCGCGCCGCCTTCGATGCCGCCTTCCCCCGCAAGTAAACACGCAAGACCTCCAAGAACCGTCAGCAAGCAGACCCTTGTAGGAGTGTCTGCGGGAAAATTGGGACCGCAAAGACGCCATTGTGAGCGCGAACCGCTTCGGGCTCCATCGGTCGCTCTACGGCTTCGCCGCTGACCGCGACCGCCGCCCTCCGTTTCGCGCTTTCTCGGCTTAAGAAAAGCAAGGGTGTGGGGCAGAGCTCCACCACGAATACCAAAGCTAATCAGCCAAGCTTCCACTTCCCCCTTTGAGCGCCCCTTCAGGGGCGCGATAGCGTGGAAATCCCAAGGGCGGCGTGACCGGCGGGAGCGATGGAGCCCGTAGGGTTTCCACGCCAAACCGTCTTCGCGGAAAAACTTCCCCGGATAGTATTGCCGAACAGTATAAGTGACGATACGGCAAGTCGGCTTTTGCTATACTATTGGCACGCTACGGGAAAGCCGTAGTACCACCTACGCTAAGCGTAACAAGGTTGCTTTATCTGAAACCTAGGAAATTTCTGTAAGCAAGCAACGTGTTAGGCGAGGCGTGCCGTCCTATAGGCACGCTTCCCTTCGCGTGTTTGTTCACGGGCACATCCTAGGGCCTCAGATAAAGCACGCAAAGGGAGCGTGCTTTTTTCATGCCCATGACAGTAAAGATGGCGCATTTGCGCGAGCGGATCGGGTTCTTATGGACTCGGCATCGAGAGTTTGTGGTCTACTGCTTAAACAAAACCAGTGGGATGACGCAGGATTGTCAAGGTGGCGCGTGGTTACGGGGGATGGTGTGGTGTTGTTTGCTCCCGCTTGTTTCGGGTGGTATCGCGGTTTCGGGGTTACCGTTTAAGTTGTCGCTTTTCTCGGTGGCACTGCCGATTGGTTTATTTGTGGTGTTGGCTGTGGCGTTGTGGCGAACGGGATGGCGAGGTGCCCTTGGAGCTGTGCTTTTTTTGATAGTTTCGTTCTTTTTAGCAGATGCGTTTGCGCTAGGCGGTATTGGGGATGACTGGCTTTATCGTTTTCCGCAGGTTTTCTTGTTGGAGGATGGATGGAACCCCGTACTTTATCGTATGACAGAAAGTGCGGAGGCAGTGGGATTGGATTTGGGGGATGTGCGACTTTACCATGTCTTTTTCTTGCCAGTATTCAATGCTGCATGGGCGGCCTCGGTTGATAGCGTTTTGGGGTCGTTGGGCGGGTTCGTTTGGGAAGCATTCCTGTTTCTTCCATTGGTGGCACTGTTGGCTGTTCGAGTTGGCAGATTGATTGCTCCTTCGTGGCGATGGATGGGGATCCTCTTGTTCTTGGCGAGTTTCGCGGCGTGCTATCGGGGCAACTTCATTTGGAGCCCTACAGATGCTTTGGGCGCGTTTGTGTATGTGGCGCTTGTCTTTGCGCTTGTTTTGTCATTGCGTGGGCAGAGTCAGTACTTCTGGATGTCGGTGTGCACGGTGTTTCTGCTGTGCACGAAGCCTAACCATGCTAGCTATTGTGTGCTTATCTGGGGTGCACTGATGATTGGGCTCTTTGTATCTCGGCGATGGGAGGAAATGAGGCGGGTGTTTTTGCTTCTTTTCCCTTGGTTGGCGATTGTGGTGTTATGGTTGAACTTTCATCCCTATCTTACCGGTTGGGTCTGCCAAGGGAGTCCGCTTTATCCTTTCCATTCGTTTACGTTGGATGTGAGCCAGACCAATATCCTTTCTGATTTAGGGACCGCACCGGAGGGGGCAGTGCCTTCACTGAGTGCGCTAGTGAAGTCGCCCATTCTGGTGTTTGCGGCCTTCCCGTTTGTGATGACAGGGCTTTTATGGAAGATTCGTCATCCAGTATGGCCGTTGGTGGGATGGTTACTCTTTATTTGCGCGGTACTCACGCCAAGCCGTTGCTACAACTATAGTCGCTATTATCTTTGGCTGCCCATTCTGCCAGTGTTGCTTGGATGTATGCTGTTAGAGGGACGGTTACGGCTGACGCGGTGGCTCGGCGTGGCGGTTTTGTTGTGTGTGACGGTCGCCTTGGGCGGTCTTGTGGCGTTGCGCACCATCACGTTCGGGACCTTCTCATTTGACCTTTACAAGGTCACCCAAGCACAAGTGACAGTAAAGACTTGGCCTACTAGTCCAGACTGGTTCCCGGAAGTTTATCCACCCAATGGAACAGCGTACACGGTCGACATCCTTCTTCGCCAACGCGCTGGCAATCCCATCGAACACATAGAGAAGAAAGGTCCGAGCGATATCGCTTTCCCCGATCGACCTATTGCGGTTACGCGTGAGGACGCGGAACGTCTAGGTTTGGATGGCCCAAGTTGCGGTACGAACACCCCTTCCCTGCGCGCGACCTTACGCTTCCCCATAATGCTGGTCCAGACCATCTTCCGGAATCGTCAGAAGGAAAACAGAAAATGAGCAAGACGTTGTTACCAGCATTGGAATATGCATAATGTTATCGCATACTCAGCGAGGGACAGCGAGCTCTGGCAACAAATGAACCGCGCGAATGTGCGCATCACTCGCCGGAGCTTTACCTATCAACAGATACCGCCCATGCGTGGTGGGCAAGACTTGAACGGATAATCCGCAGGGCACAGGAGGGTCACGCCGCGCGGCCAACTCGCGTTGCACCCGCGCACGAAGCCCCGGTGGAAAGGCGTAGTCCACCTGCGCACGCCTCGCGCTCCAGTCCGTCTTATCGTCCGCCGGGAGCGGCATGACGATGGCATTGGAGGCGGGGACGGTGTAAAAGTCGCCGTTGATGGGGAGACGATTCTCCGGCACGCAGAGGGTATCACGTAGGAAAAGATTGTCGTAAAGCGCACGATTGAGGGCGATGGGCGCAACCGTACGCCCATGGTAGCCCGCGAAGGCGCGGCCATGAAGATCCCCCTGCCACCACGTGTAGAGAGCCTGATGGAAGAAGCGCGCGAAGGGACCGCACGGCACGCGTTCATGGCACGTAACGCCATCCGGTGAGGCCAAATAGAGGTTCGTGAAGGACTCGAAATTAGCCTTGATACGTACCCCCAACGAAACCAAGACGACGGCCAATGCCGCAAGCGCTGCAAGTATTCCAACCGCCAACCAGCGCGGCGGCGTGAACTCCCGCACCACGATCGCGATGGCGAAAAGGTTGGCGCACCACAGGCTCCGCTCCCCATTGAAGCCCACCACGGAAATCATCAGCAGACTCCCCAGCACCACCAGGAGCTCAAAGGCATTGCGCCGCAGAAAGCCCAAGCGATCCCGCATAAAAATCAAGCAAAGGGCCAGAGTCCACACCCCCTTCGCCGCCATCCAAATCTTGAGCTGCGTCATCACGAGCGCGGAGAGGGAAAAGGCCGTCAACATCTCCGGCTTGCGCCCCGTCTGCAACCCCAACACCAAAAGCAACACCCCGATGCCATAGCACCCAAAGAACACCACTTTCGCCACGGTCAGCGCCCGCAAATGAGCCAATGACCACAGCCCCAACGCAAAGCACATCGGCAGGACAAAACTCTCCTGCACCCATCCGCAAATCTACACCCACGTCACCCCCTCCCGCCTCCGCGCCGCCTTCGATGCCGCCTTCCCCCGCAAGTAAACACGCAAGACCTCCAAGAACCGTCAGCAAGCAGACCCTTGTAGGAGTGTCTGCGGGAAAATTGGGACCGCAAAGACGCCATTGTGAGCGCGAACCGCTTCGGGCTCCATCGGTCGCTCTACGGCTTCGCCGCTGACCGCGACCGCCGCCCTCCGTTTCGCGCTTTCTCGGCTTAAGAAAAGCAAGGGTGTGGGGCAGAGCTCCACCACGAATACCAAAGCTAATCAGCCAAGCTTCCACTTCCCCCTTTGAGCGCCCCTTCAGGGGCGCGATAGCGTGGAAATCCCAAGGGCGGCGTGACCGGCGGGAGCGATGGAGCCCGTAGGGTTTCCACGCCAAACCGTCTTCGCGGAAAAACTTCCCCGGATAGTATTGCCGAACAGTATAAGTGACGATACGGCAAGTCGGCTTTTGCTATACTATTGGCACGCTACGGGAAAGCCGTAGTACCACCTACGCTAAGCGTAACAAGGTTGCTTTATCTGAAACCTAGGAAATTTCTGTAAGCAAGCAACGTGTTAGGCGAGGCGTGCCGTCCTATAGGCACGCTTCCCTTCGCGTGTTTGTTCACGGGCACATCCTAGGGCCTCAGATAAAGCACGCAAAGGGAGCGTGCTTTTTTCATGCCCATGACAGTAAAGATGGCGCATTTGTGCGAGCGGATCGAGTCTTTGTGGACTCGATATAGGGAGTTTGTGGTCTACTGCCTAATCGGGGGCAGTGGGGTGACGCTGGATTGTCTGGTCTTCGTGGGCTTGACGATGGGGCTGGGGTGGCACTATCAGCTGGCGAACGCCATCAGCGTCTCATGCGGCATCTGCAACAACTTCTTCCTCAATGCCTTTTTCAACTTCAAGCGAACGGACCGCCTGTGGTTGCGCTTCCTCTCCTTCTATAGCGTGGGCTTGTTGGGACTGGGGGTAAGCGCGGCGTTGCTATGGCTCTTCGTTGAAGTCCTTTGTTGGAACGAGCTGATTGCCAAGCTTGTCATCATCTTTGTCGTCACAATTCTGCAATTCACGCTCAACAAATGCGTGACCTTCCGAAAGCGAGCCGCCGATGAAACCTTATGATCTCTCCGTCGTCATGCCGGTCTACAACGAGGCCGAGGCGATTGGCCCCGTGTTGAAGAAGTGGATGGCGATGCTCGACACGCTCGGCATTCGCTACCGTATCCGCGCCTACAACGATGGCTCCAAGGATGCCACGGGCAAGATTCTGGCCGAGGTTGCCGACGCGAGCGGCGGACGTGTGTTGGCCGTGGATAAGCTCAACTCCGGCCATGGCCCCACGATTCTGCGAGGCTACCGCGAGGCGGCGGAGGATTCTGACTGGGTCTTCCAGATTGACTCCGACGACGAGATGGGGCCCGACTCCTTCCCTGAGCTGTGGGCCAAGCGCAACGATTACGACTTCTTGGTCGGTCGCCGCGATGGCCGCCGCCAACCCCTTGCACGCAAGGTCGTCTCCTTCGTCTCGCGCCTCTGCGTCCGCCTCTTCTATGGCAAGGGGATTTGGGACGTGAACACGCCCTATCGCTTGATGCGTGCCGAGGTTTTTGCTCCTTTTTACGCGCAGATCCCGGACGAAACCTTCGCGCCCAACGTGATTCTCTCCGGCCTCGCCGCCCGTCACCGTCTGCGCCTGTTGGAAATTCCCGTGCCGCAGCATGATCGTACCACCGGCGAAGTCTCCATCAAAAAATGGAAGCTCCTCAAAGCCGCCGCCCGATCCTTCTGGCAAACCATCCATTTTGCGGGAATCAGCCGTAAGATGGGTTGGAGTGTCTTCATCCTTTTGGCGGCGGTATGCTTGGCGGTCAATTGCCTGACGTTGACGCGTTCACCGACGGTGTGGATGGACGAGGTATCTTATTCAGACCCTGGCATTCGATTGGCGGAAGGCCAGGGCTTTACTTCTTCCGTGTGGTATTCTCAGAACGAGAATACCTTTTTTGCGGGTAATGTCCCGATGCATCCGTTGTATATCGCGGGCTGGGTGACGCTCTTCGGTTCAGACATCTTCTCCATCCGTGCCGCCAATCTACTCTTGGCGTTGGTGGCCGCATGGTTGGCCTGTCTGTTGGGACGGAGGCTCTCGGGTTCGTTCGCATATGGGTGGCTGGCCGCGCTGATGATGTGGTGTCTGCCGGGCGTGCTCTTCTCTTATCGTTCGGCCCGTCCGGACATGGAAGTGCTTATCCTAGGCGAGCTTCTCCTTTTGGCATTGCTGAGCAAATGCTCGGTCAAGCGCATAGTGGGTGTTGGACTGGTGGCGTTGGCGATGCCCTTTGCGGGGCTTCAGGGAGCGCCGTGGTTGGCCATGCTCTTTCTTTTCGCGATTGCCCTGCGGCAACTCCTTGGGAAGTCGCTTACACTGTGCGCATGGATCAAGCTAGGCGTGATCGCGGCGATTGGCGGGGCTGTCGGAGCGGTGCTCTTGTTGGGACTTTATTGGCTGAATGATGTGCTGGACGTCTTTCTTGCCGCCACGTTGGGCATGCAAAGCATCGCGGCGTTGTCTTCACCTCTCTCGCGCGTGCTTGCCATCTTCTGGCCGCTCCCGTGGTCGGGTGTCTTTTGGACACTTTTAGCATGTGGGGCAGTCGTGGTGTGGCAGAGTCACTCTCGTCGCTGGGGTGTTGCCGCATGGATACTTTGTGCGCTCACGCCGATAGTGTTGAACGTGCTGGGCAAATATCCCATTTATTATCACTTCATGGGCGACTTCATGGTCGTGATGCTGCTTTGCCTGTTGCTTCCGCGGTTGCGGACGTGGCCGGTGACAATACACGGGGCTGTGGTGAGCGCTTGCCTGGTGCTGTGCTTGATTGGCTTGCCCGCGCGGACGGCAGTGGCGGTGCTCGGCTGGGAAGCGCGCAATCCGCGCCCGGTCGAGGCCTTTGTCGCTCAGCATGTCCCTGAAGGGAGCATCGTCGCCTGCACGTGGCAGGTTTGTTATGCCGTACGCGCGCGCACGCCGCATTTCTATCTCTATACGATTGATGAACCGCCGCGCCCCGCCTCCATCTATGCCGGCAAAGAGGACTTCTGGATTGTCGAGGAGGCTTATCTAAAAGACTTCAAGACCAATCATCCCGATCTTCTCCCCATCGCGCGCTATACGGCCTCGGGAGAATCCGTTGGGCCCACACGTTCCTTTGCCTTCACCATCTTCCGTGGGCAAGGCAACGCCTCCATGACACCTTGATTCAGAGCCTTTGACCAGAGAAGGTATATGCCGGCGGCAATCAGTAGTTGCCGCTTGGGGTACTTACGAAGGCGGGCGTGGGCTTCGGTATGGAAGTCATTGGCGATGACTTGACGCATGAAGCGGAGGCGGCAGTGGCCTTGGGGAGGATGAGGAGAATGGGGAGGGAACAAGGCTTTTGCTCGTTCTCTTTCCGGGGGTGATTTAGACCCGAGAAGGGGGCTTCGCGGACCCTTAAGGGTTTCGACCCCGACCACTATAGTGGTTGACCTCGGACCACTATAGGGTCTCAGAAAGGGGGGTGCAGGGGCTGATTGCGGAGGCGTACGGAGAGGTGTGACGACCGCTGCGCGGGAGTGTCAGATGTGGCGTTTCACCAATGAGAAATTTCGGAAACGCGCGGTCTAAGTCTTGTGCAGGCACAAAAAAGGCCCCGTGGCGGGGCCTGAGATTGGTTGGGAAAGGAAGTGGAGAAATGTTTAATCGTCGTTGTCGTCCTCCTCGTCTTCGTCCTCCTCGCGGTCATTGGGGTTTTCGGCCTCCTGTTTTTGGGCGAGGATGGTGCCGTCTGCGGCGGCGATTACGTAATCGAACTCGATGCCGTTGGCGCGCAACTCGATTTCGTAGGTCTCCACCTGGGTTGTGTCATCCTGGTCGCGTTTGACGACCAGTTTGGTGATGGCCGTGGGGGCGGCCTTCGCCTGCACGGTGGCGATGGCAATGGCACGTTCGGTGCCGATAACCGTCGCCTCCGAGCTTTGTTTGGGCCGCGCTCACGCACAGAGCGGCCATCAAGGCACCGGACAGAAACAAACCTTTCGGGTTCATGCGATCTCCTTTCTTGTGAAACCTTCCAACCTCCGTTGGAATTGCCCTTATTGTCCCACACCGGGATTACGGCCCGTTTCCCTGTATATGACCAATTGTATCCAAGGTAATTACAACAGAGACACAACGCAGGAAGAAACCGCAGATTTAGCAGATTTTGGGCAGATTAAGGGCGTGCTAGCGCACGCAGGACTGCCAGCGTGTCTTTAGATTACAGAGGCACACAGAGGAATGCACAGAGATACACAGAGCTGGACTGCCAGCGTATTTTTAAATCACAAAGGACACGAAGGACACAAAGAGGGCGATGCCGAGAGCGAACCGAACCTGAGAAATTGCGTTAACTCGGCACTTAGAGGGGCGAGAAATTGACTTAACTCGACAGTTGACGGGGGTAGAAATTGCGTTAACTCGACAGTTGGGGGGGGGGTAGAAATTGCGTTAACGTGGCGGGGCACAGAGCCAGTCGCGGGCGCGGACGATGGGGACGCGGATGCCATCGATGGTTTCTTCGCCGCTTTCGTGGAGGGTGACGAGTGTGGCCTCCGGGCAACCGGTGGCTTTGGCGGCGGCGACGGCCCCGCGGAGTTCGCGTTCCCGGGTCTTGGGCTTGGAGATGTCCGCGGAGACTTGGACGACGGCAAGGGTGTTGTTGCCATGGCACACCACAAAGTCGGCCTCAGAACGATTCTCTTGATAATAGAAGACTTCATCGTTGAAAGGACGATGGCGGCGGAGCAATTCGATGAGAACAACGGTTTCCAAGCGCCAGCCCACGTTTTCGCCGGGGTTGGCTTGGCGGCCACCTCCCATGAGAGCGACGTCCACGGGGTAGAGTTTCTCGTTGCGGATACGCAGATGGGCCTTGCGTGACCATTTGTGGATGGCGATGAGCAGATAGGCGCGGCGCAGGTGGTCGATATAGGTCTTGACGGTGTTCGGGGCGCGGCCCAACTCGAGGCGCGCGCCAAGCGCACTGGAATTGAGAACGGTGGGGACGACGCTGAGCAGATAGTCCGCCACAATGCGGATGGGGCGCACGGAACGTTGGCGGAGGCGTTGGCGGATGTCGCGCTCGAGGATGCCGTCTATCAAGGCACTGACGTATTCCGGTGCGGAGGCGCCTTCTGTGAGCAATTCGGGGAAGCCGCCCTGGCGGAGGTAGTCATCGAGCGCCCGTTGGCGGAGGCCCGCGCCCAACGTCGTCTTGTCCGCAGGGTCGACCCCGTGGAAGGCGCAGAACTCGGCGAAGGAGAGCGGGAAGAGCTCCACGGCATGATAGCGACCGACCATGTGGGTGGCCAGCTCGCCGGAGAGGAGTTTTGCGTTGGAGCCGGTCACCAAGACGTGCATCCCTTGGCGAAGCAGGCGGTTGACAAAGAGGTTCCACTCGGGGATGTTCTGCACCTCATCCAAGAAGAGCACGTCAAAGTCGCCGTTTAGTGCGTAGAGCGTCTCCAGGACCGCATTGAGGTCTTCCCCGCGCAGGGAGGCCAGGCGTTCGTCATCGAAGTTCACATACCCGAACGGATGCCCCGATTGGAGCACGGCGGCCTGGCAGAGAGTCGATTTCCCGCTACGCCGCACGCCGATGACGACCTGGGCCAAAGTGCTGTCCAAATGAACCTGCCCCTCCTCCACCCGGGCGACAAGCCGCGACCGGTCGTGACCCAGCAGTTCTTTCCGCTGATCCGCAAGCACTTGCTCCAAGTCTTCTCGATTCATCGCCTCGCTCCTTTCGCCTTAAAGTATAGCATAGCGGCGGAGAAATTGCGTTAACTTGACACTTGGAGGGGTGAGAAATTGACTTAACTCGGCAGTTGGCGGTTGTAGAAATTGCGTTAACTCGACACTTGAGGGGATGAGAAATTGCGTTAGCGTGGTGGGTGGACATAAAAAAGGGCCCCCGGGCGGGGGCCTTTTGGGGGCATCGGGGCATCGCTTTATTTGGCGACGATGTTGACGAGCTTGCCGGGGACGACGATGACTTTGGCGATGGTGAGGCCGGCGGTGTGTTTTTGGACCTCGGGGGCTTCGCGGGCGGCGGCTTCGAGAGCGGCGCGGTCGAGGCCGGCGGGGAGGGTGATTTTGCCGCGCATCTTGCCGTTGACCTGGAGGATGATCTCGATGGCGTCTTCCTTGAGGGCTTCGGGGTTGACGGCGGGCCAGCCGGCGTCGAGGATGGAGCCTTGGCCGCCGAACTCGGACCAGATTTCTTCCGCGATGTGGGGGGTGAAGGGGGCCATCATGCGGGCGATGGTGAGGATGGTCTCGCGGAGGAGGGCCTTGGCGGCGGGGCTGGAGGCGGCGTCGACCTTGGCTTTGTCGAGGGTGTTCATGAGCTCCATGAGCTGGGCGATGGCGGTGTTGAAGCGGAAGCCATGCTCGATGGAGTCGGTGACGCCCTGGAGGGTCTGGTGGAGTTTGCGCCAGAGGGTGCGCTGGGCGGGGTCGAGGGCGGCGCCGTCGACGGGCTCGTCGGTGGCGGGGACGATGGGTTTGGCGTCGTAGGCCTTTTTCCAGAGGCGGCAGAGGAAGCGGTAGGGGCCCTGGATGGCGGTGTCTTGCCACTCGGCGTCGAGCTCGGGCGGGCCGATGAAGAGGGTGTAGAGGCGGACGGTGTCGGCGCCGTAGGCTTCGATGAGTTCATCGGGGGAGACGACGTTGCCGACGGATTTGGACATCTTTTTGAGGACGCCGTTTTCGTCGCGCTTGCAGATCATGCCCTGGGTGAAGAGGGCTTTGAAGGGCTCGACGCAGTCGAGGGCGCCGGCGTCGTTGAGGATTTTGACGACGAAGCGGGAGTAGAGGAGGTGGAGGACGGCGTGCTCGACGCCGCCGATGTATTGGTCGACGGGCATCCATTTGTCGACGAGGGCTTTGTCGAAGGGGGCCTGGTCGTTGCGGGCGTCGATGTAGCGGAGGAAGTACCAGCAGGAGCAGAGCCATTGGGCGAGGGTGTCGGTCTCGCGTTTGGCGGGTGCGCCGCACTTGGGGCAGGTGGTGTTGATGAAGCCTTCGTGGCGGGCGAGGGGGTTGCCTTGGTCGCTCTTGAAGTCGACGTCGTCGGGGAGGCGGACGGGGAGCTGGTCTTCGGGGACGGGGACGGGGCCGCAGTGGGGGCAGTGGACGATGGGGATGGGGGCGCCCCAGTAGCGCTGGCGGGCGACGTTCCAGTCGCGGATGCGGAAGTTGGTGGTGAATTCGGCGAAGCCTTGGTCGACGCCGCGCTGGGTGATGGCCTGGATGGCGTCGCGATTGAGCATGCCGGTGAAGTCGCCGCTGTCGACGAGGGTGCCGTCTTCGACGTAGGCGGCGGTCATGTCTTCGAGGCGGAGGGTCTTCTCGGGGTTCTGGATGACGATTTTCTTGGGGATGCCGTATTTGGTGGCGAAGTCCCAGTCGCGCTGGTCGTGGGTGGGGACGGCCATGACGATGCCGGTGCCGGAGTCGGAGACGACGTAGTTGGTGACCCAGAGCTGGATGTCGGTGTCGCCGTTGTAGGGGTTGGTGACGTGGAAGCCGGTGAAGACGCCTTCCTTGGCGAGTGCGTCGGAGAAGCGCTCGGCGGCGGGGATGTTGGCGAGCTTTTCGGCGAAGGCTTTGACCTCGGCCTCGCGGGGGGAGCCGGGGAGGAGCTTCTTCAGCAGGGGGTGGTCGGGCGCGATGGCCATGAAGGTGACGCCGAAGATGGTGTCGGGGCGGGTGGTGTAGACGGGGCAGTCGTCGCCGGTCTCGGTGACCTTGAAGGTGACCTTGGCGCCCTGGGATTTGCCGATCCAGTTGGCCTGCATCTGGCGGACCTTCTCGGGCCAGCCTTCGAGGAGGTCGAGGTCCTTGAGGAGGCGGTCGGCGTATTGGGTGATGCGGAAGAACCACTGCTTGAGGTTCTTCTTCTCGACGGGGCGGCCGCAGCGGACGCAGTGGCCGTCGGCGGTGACCTCTTCGTTGGCGAGGTTGGTGCAGAGGGGGCACCAATTGACGGGGGCCTCTTTCTGGTAGGCGACGCCGAGCTTGTAGGCCTGGAGGAAGACCCACTGGGTCCACTTGTAGTAGTCGGGGTGGCAGGTGGCGATCTCGCGGTCCCAGTCGTAGCCGACGCCCCAGCTGCGGACCTGGCGCTTCATCTCGCGGATGTTCTCGATGGTCCACTTGTGGGGGTGGACGTGGAACTTTTTGGCGGCGTTCTCGGCGGGGAGGCCGAAGCTGTCCCAGCCCATGGGGGAGAGGACGTTGTAGCCGAGCATCTTCTTGTAGCGGGTGATGACGTCGCCCATGATGTAGTTGCGGCCGTGGCCCACGTGCATGTGGCCGCTGGGATAGGGAAACATCGTCAGGCAGTAAAACTTGGGCTTGCTGTCGTCGTGCGCGTCGCACTTGAAGGTGCCGTGCTCATCCCAGTACTTCTGCCACTTGGGTTCAATCGCGTGAAACGGATACTTCTCTTCCATGACGGGGGTCCCTTGCTAAAATCAATCGCGCGTCAGTATAGCATATTTCTTTGGTATAATGCATCGCATGAGAATTTGCGTATTGGCTTCCGGCAGCAAAGGCAACGCCACCTATGTCGAGGGCGGCGGCGTGCGGCTGCTCATCGACGCCGGGATTTCCTGCCGCGATCTGGAGAAACGTCTGGCGGCCGTGGGCGAAAGCCCCGATGGCCTGGACGGCATCCTGATCACCCACGAACACATCGACCACGTGCGCGGACTGGCCCGCTTCGTAGACCGCCACGGCACGCCCGTCTTCGCCAACGAAGGCACCGCCGCCGTCGTCGAGCGCCAGTGTCGGCTGGAGGGCAAATCGCCGCCGCCCGACTTCACGCTCTTCGAGTCGCGCGTGCCCTTCGCCCTCGGCGGCCTCACCGTCACCCCCGTGCGCACCAGCCACGACACCGCCGAGCCTGTGGCCTACACGCTGGACGACGGCGCCGCGCGCCTGGGCTACTTCACCGACCTCGGCTTCGTCTCCGGCGAGGTCGCCGCCGCGCTGGCCGCCTGCGACGCGCTCGTGCTGGAATCCAACCACGACCTCACGATGCTCCGCGAGTCCGGCCGCCCCTTCGCCCTCATCTCGCGCATCGCCGGCGACTCCGGCCACCTCTCCAACGACCAAGCCTGCGAGGCCATCGCCCGCTGCGCCTCGCCCAACCTGCGCGCCCTTGTCCTGGCGCACCTCTCCGAGGAATGCAACCAACCCGCCGTCGCCCGCGCCTGCATGGCCCGCGCCCTCAAAGCCCGCGGACTCGCCCCCGCCCTCGCCGTCGCAGAACAATCTGTTCCACTTCCATTTCTGGAAGTGTAGGAGAACGGAGAACGGAAAACGGAGAACAGACGCCCCTGCGGGGCGACAATGTGACCGAAAGGAACGAACGATGTCAAGCTTCAGAGATTTGGACGTATGGCAACTCGGCATGGACCTGGTTGTCGAAGTCTATAAGCTCTGTAAGATTCTGCCGCCCGAAGAACGCTTTGCGCTCACGGGTCAGCTTCGCCGCGCCGTCATCTCCGTTCCTTCCAATGTCGCCGAGGGTTTCTCCAGAAACTCCCCAAAGGAATTCCGTCACTTCCTCCAGATTGCCTCCGGGTCTCGCGCAGAGGTGCAAACCCAGCTCTTAATTGCCGAACGTGTCGGGTTGTTGACGCGGGAACAGACCAAACCCGCGCTTCTCCTCACGGAGCGTCTCGGCAAGGCCCTGCATGCCCTGGCGGAATACCAACACAACCAGACCTTCCCCAAACGTTCAGACCGTCACCCCAAAGGCTCCACGAGGTTCCCGTCATGAATGCTTCCACCAATTACCACGAACAGCCGGCCCAACCGTCGCCCGATAAGGGCGAATCCGTTCTCTGTAGCCGTGGAAGGTTTGTCCCTTCGGGCCTGCACGCTCCGTTCTCCGTTCTCCAGCGGACCTCCGTGAGGAGGGACGCGTCCGAACTTGCCGCTTGTATAGACGTCGCTATGCGGAGGCGACCCGCTGATTTGGTCATCAAAGGTGCACGCCTCTTCAATCTCGCCACCGGCGAACTGGAGCGGGCTGACCTGGCCATTTGCGGGGAGCGCATCGCCGCCGTGGGCGAAGGCTACGAAGGCCTCGAGACCCTCGACGCGACCGGCCTCACCGCCGTCCCCGGTTTCGTGGATGCCCACTGCCACATCGAGTCCTCCCTCGTCACGCCCTACGCCTGGGAACGCCTCGTCCTGCCCCACGGCGTCACCGCCGCGGTCTGCGACCCGCACGAGCTCTCGAACGTGGGCGGCACGGCGGCCATCGACTTCTTCCGCCGCTCCGCCGCCGGGATGCTCTTGCGCCTGCAGGTGCAGATTCCCTCGTGCGTGCCCGCCCTTCCCACGGAATCCGCCGGTGCCGTGCTCGACGCCACGGCCATCGCGCCCTACGCCGATGACGCCTCCCTGGCCGAGTTCATGAACCTCCCCGGTCTCCTCGGCAAAGCCCCCGACGCGCTGGCCAAGCTCGCTGCCTTCTCCGGCCGCCCCATCGACGGCCACGCACCCCTCGCCGAGGGCGACACGCTCAACGCCATCTGCGCCGCCGGCCTCGCCAACGACCACGAGTCCAGCGCCGTCCCCGAGGCCCTCGCCAAGCTCCGCCGCGGCATGACCGTCTTCATCCGCGCCGGATCCGTCGCCCGCAACCTCGCCGACCTCGCGCCCCTCCTCACCCTCACCCTCTGCGACCGCCTCTGCCTCTGCACCGACGACCGTGACCCCCTCGACATCCGCGACGAGGGCCACCTCGACGCCGCCATCCGCCAGGCCATCGCCGCCGGCTGCGACCCCCTCGCCGTCTACCGCGCGGCCAGCCTCTCGCCCGCCCGCCACTTCGGTTGGCGCGACCGTGGCCTCCTGGCCCCCGGCTTCCTGGCCGACGTCGCCCTCCTCTCCGACCTCAACGCCTGCACCGTCGAGCGCGTCGTCTGCCGCGGCAAGGTCGTCTCCGACGCCGCCTTCGACGCCCGCCCGCCCGAGCCCGACGCCACGCCCTTCCGCGGCTCCGTCCGCTGCCGACCCCTCACCGCCGACGACTTCGCCGTGGCGCCGCAGCCCCGCGTCATCGGCGTCCGCGAAGGCTCCCTCCTCACCGATGACCTCGCCTGGGAAGACGTCGCCGGCGACCGCCTCCCCTGCGCCCTTGTCGCCCGTCACGGCACCGATGGTCGCATCGGCCACGCCTGGACCCACGGTTTCGGCCTCAAACGCGGCGCCATCGCCTCCACCGTCGGCCACGACAGCCACAACCTCTGTGTCGTTGGCGCCGACCCCGCCGACATGGCCCTCGCTGCCAACGCCCTGCGCGACTGCGGCGGCGGCTTCGCCGTCGCCATCGAGGGTCGCCTGACCGCGCTCCTCCCCCTGCCCATCGGCGGCCTCATGTCCGACCGTCCCGCCGCCGAAGTCGCGGACTCTCTGGCCGCCCTCCGCGCCGCCGCCCGCGACACCGGTGCCACCCTCGCCAACCCCTTCCTCGCCTTGGCTTTTCTTCCCCTCCCGGTGATTCCCTTTGCCCGCCTCACCTTGAAAGGCTTCCTCGGTTTGTAGGAAAACGGGAGGGGCGCTAGCGCGCCCCAGAGAACAGAAAACAGTGAACAGTGAACAGAACGCCCCTGCGGGGCGACAAAGAAACTGGAAGGGACAAGATGGCGAGTTACCGCGACCTAAAGGTTTGGCAGTTGGGCATGGACTTGGTGGTCGAAGTTTACAAACTTTGCAAGGCCTTGCCCGCGGAGGAACGATTCGCGCTCGGCGACCAACTCCGCCGTGCGGTGGTTTCTATCCCTTCTAACATCGCCGAAGGTTTCACCCGCAACGCTCCGAAAGAGTTCCGTCACTTTCTCCAAATTGCCTCCGGCTCCCGCGCAGAGGTGCAAACCCAACTCTTGATTGCCGAACGTGTTGGTCTTCTCACTCGCGAACAGACAAAGCCTGCACTCCTTCTCACAGAGGGCCTTGGCAAGGCATTGCACGCTTTGGCTGAGTACCAACACACCCAAACTAAACCCAAGCGCTCTCATTGACGCCCGTAAGGGCGCCTCTCTGTTCTCGTTTTATGGCAACTTCCATCACACAGTCTTCCCTTCCGCTTCAGCCGTCGCGCGCTTGCGCGCGGTCTGTTCTCTGTTCTCCGTTCTCTGTTCTCTCTTTCCCCGTTCTCCCTCTTATCTAACAGGGCTCCTCCTCATGAAGAAACTTATTTCCTCCGAGATTGCCGCGGCAATGAACAATGCTTCCTGGATCAGGAAGATGTTCGAGGCTGGCAACGAATTGCGCAAAACCCGCGGCGCTGACAACGTCTTCGACTTCTCCCTCGGCAATCCCGACGTCCCCCCGCCCGAGAAGGCCCGTGAAACCCTCCGCGCCCTCGCCGACGATGCCATCCGCCCCTGCGGCTTGGGCTACATGCCCAACGCCGGCCTCCCCGAGTTCCGCGCCGGCCTTGCCGCCAAACTCTCCCGCGAACAGGGCGTTTCCCTCGAGGCCAAGCACGTCATTGCCACCGTCGGTGCCGCCGGCGCCCTCGTCGCCCTCTTCCGCGCCATCCTCGAACCCGGCGACGAAATCCTTGTCCCCGCCCCCTACTTTGTGGAATACGGCTTCTACTGCGGCCACTTCGGCGGCAAGCTCATCCCCGTCCCCATGCGCGGCCCCGACTTCGCCCTCGACCCCGACGCCCTCCTCGCCGCCGTCACCCCCCGCACCCGCGCCATCCTCCTCAACTCCCCCAACAACCCCACCGGCGCCATCTACCCCGAGGCCACCCTCCGCCGCCTCGCCGCCGCCATCGACACCCTCAACGCCGACCGCGACCGCCCCCTCTTCCTCCTCTCCGACGAGCCCTACCGCGTCTTCGCCTTCGACGGCGCCGCCGTCCCGCCCTTCCTCCGCCTCAGCCCCTGGGCCATCGTCCTCGGCTCCTTCTCCAAGAGCCTCTCCCTCGCCGGCGAACGCATCGGCTACATCGCCGTCAACCCCGCCCTCGAAGGTGCCGACACCCTCCTCGCCGCCGTCACCCTCACCAACCGTACCCTCGGCTACGTCAACGCCCCCATCCTCGGCCAGCGCCTCGCCCTCGCCCTCCTCGATGAGTGCGTCGATCTCGCTCCTTACGCCGAGCGCCGCCGCGCCATGGCCGACATGCTCACCGCCGCCGGCGTCCGCTTCGCCATGCCCCAAGGCGCCTTCTACTTCTTCCCCGAAGCCCCCGGCGGCGACGACCTCGCCTTCTGCCAAAAACTCCTCGAAGGCGGCGTCATCGCCGTCCCCGGCCGCGGCTTCGGCATGCCCGGCCACATCCGCCTCTGCTCCGCCGTCCCCATGGACACCATCCTCCGCGCCCAACCCGCCTTCGAGGCTGCATGTAAATAAGAGAACGGAAGGGGTGCTGGCGCGCCCCAGAGAACAGAGAACAGAAAACAGTGAACAGAGCGCCCGCAAGCGGGCGACAATGTGAAAGTGGACGCTTAGCTGATTGGCTGATTAGCTGATTGGTGTTCTTGGTGGGGCTCCGCCCCACACCTCAACTCCTTCTCTTTGTAAAAGGCCACCAGGCGCGAACCGGGGGCGGCGGTCGCGGTCAGCGGCGTAGCCGCAGAGCGACCGATGGAGCCCAAGGGGGCCGCGCCTCCCCCCGCGTCTTTGCGGTCCTCTCACTTTCCGAACACGCCTGCCACAAAATCTATGGACAGCGATTGTGGTACACTACGCTTAAATAAAAAGAGAAAGGAGCTCGCCATGTCCAACTTGCAGGAAGACGCACGGGCCGCCATGCTGGAGAGTCTGCGGAGCCACTATGGGCCGCAGCCGATGGCGCGTCGGTCGCTTGCCGCCGGCCCGAATGGTGAGCTCCTTGTCGTCAATGACTCCATCCGCGCCCTCGAAAAGGCCCAGCGGGACTTCTCCGGCGCGGCCGAGTTGCTCGGCGTAAAGAACGAAGACGATGTCCAAGCCCTCGTAGACGAATTGCGCCTTGCCCCGCCTCTTTATTTTATCTCTAATCCGGCCCTTGAGCGCGAAGGGATTGTCTGACGCTATGCCCACCCCAACAACTCATCCTTCGCCGCGTAGGGACGCGATCTTCGCCTTGGCTCTGTGGAAGGCCCGCGGTGACCATCCGACTCAGGCCCTACCGGAGGGGCCGGAGCGGGCCTTCGCGCTAGAGTTGGTGGGGGCGGTGCTTCGCCATAAGGCCAGCTTGGAGTGGGCTGTTGGCCGGTGTGTTAAGCGCATGCCCCCGGGCGAGCTCTGGGCCGCCCTCCTCATCGGCGCGGCGCAGCTCCTCGTCCTCCGTGTGCCCGACCACGCCGCCATCGCCGAGACCGTCCAGGCCGCCAAACCCATCGGCAAAAGCGCCGCCGCCTTCGTCAACGCCGTCTTGCGCCGCCTCCAACGCGAACGCGACACCCTCACCGCCGAACTCGCCCGCCAGCCCGCCCACGTCCGCCTCAATTTGCCCAAGGCCCTCTGGACACGTTGGTTCCGCGACCTCGGCCCCGACCGCGCCACAGCCGTCGCCGAATCCCTCGCCGAACCCCCGCGCACCGTCCTCCGGCCCCTCCCACCCTTCCCCCCACCGCCCGGTTGCGAACCCCACCCCGACGACCCCGACTTTTTCGTTGTCCCCCACAGTACCCGACTCGACGCCCTCCCCGGATTCGCCGAAGGCCACTTTGTCGCGCAAGACCCCGCCACCCGTCCCGCCATCGACCTCCTCGACCTCCGCCCCGGCCAACGCGTCCTCGACGCCTGCGCCGCCCCCGGCGGCAAGACCGCCCAAATCGCCGCCCGCCTCGCGCCCTGGCCCGACGGCACCCGCCTCGTCGCCAACGAACCCAACCCCGACCGCGCCGAAACCCTCCGCGACACCCTCCGCCGTTGCGGTTTCCTCGACCGCATCGAACTCTCCACGCTCCCCGCTCAAGACCTCACCGGCGGCCCCTTCGACCGCATCCTCCTCGACGTCCCCTGCTCCAACACCGGCGTCCTCGGCCGCCGCCCCGACGCCCGCTGGGCTTGGACCCCGACCCGCCTCCGCCGCGCCGCCGACCTCCAAGCCCAAATCCTCGAAGCCTGCGCCCCCCTCCTCGCCCCCGGCGGCAGACTTGTCTACTCCACCTGCTCCATCGAACCCGAGGAAGACACCCTCCAACTCCAAGCCTTCCTCACCCGCCACCCCGATTTCACCCTCCTCGACAGCCGCCTCACCCTCCCCACCCCCCTCCACGACGGCTCCTTTGCCGCCGCCCTCACCCGCTGAGCCGGAAGATTTCCCACAAAGACACGAATCGTAAAGCGATTTGATTGGTGAAGTGTGGCGTAAAGGAGTCACGAATTTCGGCAAGAAGGAGCTCAAAGCAGGTTGCTTCACGAAGGTGATTGACAAGACAGTAATAGGACAATACGATTAAAGTAAAGCGACCCGGCGCGCTTGCCGCGCGTTCTGTTTTCTGTGGCCGTGGGAGGTTTGGCGCTTCGCGCCTGCACGCTCTGTTCTCTGGGGCGCACCGCGCCCCTCCGTTCTCTAGGCGCGGCACGAAAGTGCCGCGCCTTTGCTACAATAACGTCATGAATCCGATTACGTATTGCATGAATGTCCACCCGGGCGAAGACTTGCCTGCCATCATGAAGGCGTTGGAGACGGTGACGTTGCCGTTGCGCGACGCGCTTGGCGAAGATGAGGTCTTCCCACTGGGATTGCGCTTTGGGAGTCAGACGGCCAAGGCCCTGCGCGTGCCCGAGACGATGCGTTCGCTCGTCAGCTTCATGCAACGCAACCATTTGACGACCATCGGCATCAACGGCTTCCCTTACGGTCCCTTCCATGGGCAGACCGTCAAAACCCGGGTCTACGAGCCGGACTGGGAGAGTCAGCACCGCGTCTCCTACACGCGCGACCTCTTCTATGCGCTCACGCGTCTGCCGGGGGCGCGCCTGGGCAACGACCACCGTCTCTCCATCACCACCGTCCCGCTGGCCTATGACCGCGGCCAAGGCATCTCCGAGACCATGTACCAGAACATCTGCGCCATGGCCCTCTTCCTGCGCAAGCTGGAGGGCTTCACCGGTCTGCGCATGTGCCTGGCCCTGGAGCCCGAGCCCGATTGCCTGCTGCAGGACACCCACACCACCGTCGACTTCTTCGAGCATCTCTGGCAACACCCGGACTGGAACCCCGCCTACCGCGAGCTGATCGGCCTCTGCTTCGACACCTGCCACTTCGCCGTCAACTACGAAGACCCCCTCAACGCCCTCCGGCACCTCGTCTCCGCCAACGTCCCCATCTCCCGCATCCAAATCTCCGCCGCGCTCGAATTCAACCAATACACCACCGCGGCCGACCTCGACCCCTTCCTCGATTCCGTCTACCTCCACCAGACCGTCCGCCGCGAAGACGACGCCTCCATCACCTGCTTCCCCGACCTCACGCGCAACCTCCTCCCCGAGATCATCGGCCGCCGCGGCCGTATCCACTACCACGTCCCCCTCACGTGGGGCGGCACCGGCCGTCTGGGCTCCACCCGCCACGCCCTCACCCCCGCCTTCTGGCGCTACGTCCGCTCCGGTGGATGGCCCGTCGAAATCGAGACCTACGCCTACTTCGTCTACCCCGATTACCTCCGCTCCCGCACCCTCTCCGAGGCCCTCCTCGCCGACCTGAATTGGACCCGCGAGCAACTGCGCAACGCCTGAACCCATGCCCTGCCCTTTCGCCACGCGCCGCGACTTTCTGGGACGGGCCTCGGCCGTGGCCATCGCGGTCGCCTTGCCGCTCCCTGCCGGGCGCGCCGCGCCCTCCGACTTCGAAAGGAATCCCTCCGCCATGAAGCACAAAGTCACCATCCTCGACAAGAAGTGTTATCCCGAGCTCCACCGGCAATATTGCAAAGACCCCAACGACGGCCCCTGCCCCTGCTAAAGCGTCGGCGATGAATTCATCTTTATGCGCGACGAGGGCCGCGATGACTATTGGCACCTGGGCCTCAACACCCTCGTCAAAACCAACGGCAACCCCGACACCGTCGCCGGCGGCCCCAAGATGCCCTTCTGCTCCGAGCTGTGGGATGCCATCTCCCGCTATATCTACGCCGGTCTGCAGGGCGGCTCCATCATGGAGGGCTGGATGGCCCAGGAGAACACCATGATCACCTGCTGCAACGACGGCACGCGCCCCGTCATCGTCAAAATCGAACGCATCGACTACGAATAAGCCATGCACACCTTCGCACGCTTGGCCGCCGCGGCCACACTCACCCTCACCGCCGCCGCGGCCCTCGCCGCGCCCACCTACCTCCTGCAACGGACCGACGGCCCCATCTCGGTGGACGGCGTGCTGGATGAATCCACCTGGGCCAAGGCCGCGCCCACCAGTCCCCTGCGCGACCTCTCCGGCGACCCGAGCGACTACGCCGCAGACATCCGCATGGCCTACGACGACACCTGCCTCTACGTCGCCGCACGTCTCCCCGCCAAGCGCCTCCGCGCCACCCTCACCCAGCGCGACGCCGTCATCTACCGCGACGACGACTTCGAGGTCTTCATCGATCCCTTCGCCCGCGGTCGTGACTACCTCGAGCTGGAAATCAACCAACTCGGCACCGTCTGGGACCTCTTCCTCACCGCGCCCTACCGCGACCCCGAGTGCCTCGCCCTGCACGATTGGGACATCAAAGGCCTGAAGACCGCCGTCACCCTGCAGGGCACCCTCAACGACGACACCGACGACCAAGGCTGGTGCGTCGAAATCGCCTGGCCCTGGGCCTCCATCACCGGCCACTCCAACCACCCCCGCACCGGCACGCCCCCGCCCCCCGGCACCGAGATGCGCATGAACTTCTCGCGCGTCGACCACCCCTCCCCCGGCGACGAACGCAACACCGTCTGGGCCCCCACCCGCCAGGCCACCATCCACGCCCCCGAGCACTGGGGCCGCGTCCGCCTCTCCGCCAACCCCGTCGGCACCCCCGAGGCCTTCCCGCCCACCGTCGGCCTCTGGGTCCACGCCGACAATCCCGACCTCTCCCCCGCCGATTTCCGCGCCTGGAAAGCCGCCGGCATCACCACCCTCATCCTCGGCGGCACCGACGCCAACATCGCCAAGGTCGCCCAATGGGCCCACGCAGAAGGACTCCGCGCCGTTGCCTGGCTCTGGGCCCTCAACCGCCCCGACGATCCCGTCGCCCTCGCCCACCCCGACTGGCACGCCGTCAGCCTCGAAGGCAAGTCCACCTTCCGCCCGGAGGACCGTCCCTTCGTGGCCTACTACCAATTCCTCTGCCCCACCCACCCCGAGGTCCGCGCCTACCTCGCCGACAAGGCCCGCGCCCTCGCCGCGCTCCCCTGCGTCGACGCCGTCCAGCTCGATTACATCCGCCTGCCGGACGTCGTCCTCCCCAAGGCCCTCTGGCCCACCTACGGCCTCGATATGTCCACCCTCCTCCCGCCCTACGACTTCTGCTACTGCCCCCGCTGCAAGGCCGCCTTCGGCAAGGAGCCCGACCCCAACGACCCCGCCTGGGCCGACTTCCGCCTCACGCAGGTCGCCGCCGTCGCCAACACCGTCGCCGACGCCGTCCGCGCCGCCGGCAAACCCTGCGGTGCCGCCGTCTTCCCCACCCCGCGCCTTGCCGCCAAAATGGTCTACCAAGACTGGGCCCGTTTCCGCCTCGACTTCGCCCTCCCCATGGACTACGCCTCCTTCTACAGCGAAGGCGACCCGTGGGTTCTCGACCGCCTCCGCGAGGCCCAAAGCGCCATCGACGGCGCCTTCCCCATCCTCCCCGGCCTCCATATCCCCGACTTCTACGACCGCCCCGACGCCCTCCGCGCCCTTATCCAGGCCATCCTCAAAGAAAACCCCGCCGGCTTCTGCCTCTTCTCCGACAGCGAACTCCGCCGCCTCCACGAACAACACCTTCAAGGTCGCCCGCTGCTGCAACACGCACCGGATGCCCGAGAACACGAATAAAACCTCCAAACACTCCCCCGTGATTGAAGGAGCTCCAACAATGAGCAATAAGGATTCTCATGCGACTCGACAAGGTGAAGCGCTGCGCCCCACAATCCCTGTCGCGAAATCGCCCGACCTGACGCTCTTGTTCAACAATTCGATTGCGTTGATTCGCCATGCGAGAGAAATCGTCACCCGCCAGGTGAACGTTGTTCAGCTCATGACCTATTACATCTTGGGATGTTGGATTGTAGAGGCTCAACAATCTGGAGAAGCGCGGGCTAAATATGGAGAAAAGATTATCCAGACGCTCTCAGACCGGCTGACCGTTGAGTTCGGCAAAGGCTTCTCTGCAGACACCTTGGAGAAAGCGAGACGTTTTTATCTGTGCTATCAGACGCGAATTTCCGCGACAGTGTTGCGGAAATTCACAGAGGGAAATTCCGAAACACTGTCGCGGTTTTTCGAAAAGTCCACACCTTTCACCTTGTCTTGGTCGCATTATCTTCTGCTGACACCCCTCCCCCTGACGCCGGCCGATCGCCGTGCGGATTGGCGGCGCACCGGAAGGTGTCCGACAGAAAGTGGACATACTATATCTAGTAGGTCGACCCTTTTGAGACGTGCTCCCAAAAGGGTCTTTTTTGCCCCCTGAAAAGGTCGGTTTCGGAGGCGTTTTGGGCGCCCTTTCGGGGCACCTTTGCCAGATATTGCACAACCCATTGATTTTATGGCAACAAAAGAGGGTCTTGTCGAAAACCTGAAAAGTCTCGCGGAGAAACCGTTAGGGTTTTGAGGTGAAACCTCCTAGGTTTCGGGTCCAAACCGTAACGGTTTCGAGGTGAAACCTAGGAGGTTACAAAACGCACCCTTTGGCGCGGGGGTGAAAAACCTCCCCGATTGAGCCCCAAAAGGTCGCCTCCCCAAAAGGGGGCGACCTACTACATCTAGTTGCACCGGGGGTATCGGGGCGGAGGGTCAGGGATGGTGTTCGGCGGGAGGCTCGGCGGTCACATTGTCGCAGGCGCGGAGGGTGAGCCATTGGCGGTTCCAGTGGTAGGGGGCATAGTCGGTGTTGCGCACCAGGCGGTTGCCCGTGACGGTCAGTCCGTCGACGCTTTTGGCGAAGACGAGGGGGGCGTCGAAGGCGACGAAGGTGTTGCCGGTGATGCGGATGTCGCCGTGGAGGCGGCGCTTCTGGGCGGCGAGGTCGGGGATTTCGGGGCAGATGCTGATGACGGCCTCGGTGAATTGGAAGGGGGAGGTGAGCGCATTGACGAAGAGGTTGCCTTGGATGAGGACATCTTTGGCGGCGCCGGTTTCGTACCATCCGTTGCAGTCGCCGCAGATGAGGATGGCGCTGCCGCTGGTGTGGTCGAAGAGGTTGTTCAGGCAGCGCACCGGCTTGGGCGTGGAGAAGAGGGCGCCGCGGGCGCGGTTGTCGGCGATGCGGTTGCCGATGAAGTCGACGCTTGGGGTGCGGGTGAGGTTCTCGATGCCCCAGGCCTCTTGGGCGGGGTCAATCTCCGGCGGGAGGGGGTCGCGGAAGGTGAGGCGGAGGCGTTTGGCGCCGTCGCGGACGGTGGGTTTGTCCAGCGCCGTGACGGTTTGCAGAATGTTGTCCGCGCCCGGCGCATGCTCCATGGTACGCGAGCGGATGAAGGTGACGGCCTCGCCGGGGGCGCCCCATTCCATGCCATAGGATTGGCCGTGCATGTAGGCGCATTCCAGGGTGCGGTCGTCCACGCGGCGGATCAGGCGCAGATAGGTGCCGTGCACGTTGATGGCGTCGTCCATCATGCCCACGAATTCGCCCGCCGTGCAGCGGATGTGGCCGGAACATCCGGAGAAGTGCAGGGCGTCGGCCTGGGTGGAGAAGGCGCGCCCTTTGGCGCGGTTGGGCACCACGCGGATGCGTTCGAGGGTGATGGTCTCGGTGTTTTGCCCCAGCACGCCCATGCCATCGGCGGCGTGGAGGGTCACGTCGCGGAGGGTCACGTCGCGCGAATCCGAGAGGACGATTCCCGGCGCGGGGCGTTCGCCGGTGCGCAGGGCCATGCGTTGGCCCGGGCGGAAGGCGCGATGGGCGCAGCCGGCCGCCGTGAAGGAGCCATCGGCGTTCCGCGAGACGCGGGCGAGGCTGAAGCCCAGGTCCGACGTGCGGTAGGCGATGCGGCCGTCGGCCTCGAAGAGGATGCCGCCGCCGGGGCTGACGCGGAAATCCGGACCGGTAAAGAAGAGGCGTGTGCCCTCGAGCGTGGGGTTGGCCTCCGGCAGGAGGGTGAAGGTGACGGTTTGGGCCACGGCGTCCACCGCCGTCAGGTTGATCTGCGTCATCGGCTGCGTTTCGCAGTCGATGGTCAGGCCCTGCACCGTCACGTTCGCGCTGTCCCAGACGCCCAGGGCGATGATACGACCCCGCAGGTTGATGAAGGCGCCCTCCGCGCGCACCGTCAGGTCGCGGATGCCTTCCAGCGGCAGGAAGACGCGCCGGGGGTTCGTTTGGTCGTGGTTGGAGATGAACCACGTCCGCGTCTGGCATTGCGCCGCGCCCACGTCGTAGCGGCCGGGCTCGAGGAGGAGGGTCTTGTCGCCTTCCGTCCGGCGCAAATCCTCCACCAAGCGAGCCACCTGCCCCGCCGAGAAGGCGTTCCCGGGCACAATGCCGTAATCCGCGGCCCGGAAGGCCGCCGCACCCTGCGCCGACGCGGCCATCGCCGCCGCCAGCACCGTCATCGCAATCGTTTTCATGGCACGAGTTTAACATATCCATGCGCGCGGCCGGGGCACGCGCGGCAGATTCCTTCGTGGGACGGCTCTGCCGTATGCAGGCGCAGGACTGCCAAGATGGGAAACCGCAGATTTTTGCAGATTTGGGGCCGGCTACCGCCGGCAGGACTGCCAGTGTGTTTCACCACAAAGAGCACAAAGAACCACAAGGGCCACAAAGGAAATTGGCTGATTGGCTGATTAGCTGATTGGAAGATTGGAAGATGTGGGGCGCGGCCCCACGCCCCGGCAGGGGGAAACACCCCCTGCACCCGCAGGCACGTCTGCGACGTGCCAACAGGCGACACAGTAGGACAAGGGGCGGCGTTGCCGCCCCGCTGATTAGCTGATTGGCTGATTAGCTGATTGGAAGGCGTCGCGGTAGGACATATAGGACGGGGTGGCTAATGCCGCCCTGTATGTACAGCGGCCTCTTCGTCGCCCCGGAGGGGCGGGCCAAGCCTCCAAGCCTCTAAACTTCCAAGCTTCCCACAGCGGGGCGCTTTTAGCGCTCCGCTGTGTGCTGTCCGGGGGTGGCGAGGTAGGTGGGGAGGTCGTCGATGAGGTGGGCGGGGAGGAGGTTGGCGGCTTTGAGGGAGGGGGCGTCGAAGGGGACCCAGGCGAAGGTGATCCAGGGCTCGGCGGCGGGGAGTGCGGCGGGCGGCGGAGGCAAGGTTGGGACGTCGAGGCGGAAGATGAGGTTGATCTCGCAGTGGCGTTCGCCGCCTTGGATGAAGGTGTTTTCGGTGACGGCGAGGAAGTCGCCGGCGGTGGAGTCCAGGCCGAGTTCTTCCTTGACTTCACGGACGAGGGCCTGTCGGCCGGTCTCGTTGAATTCGATGTGTCCGCCGGGGAGGTAGGCGCGGCCGCCTTTGGCGGGTTTACAGAGGAGGATGTGGCCATCGCGGATGCAGACGCCGCGGGCGATGGTCTCGATGTTGGCGTTTTCGTAGGACATAGCGTGGAAGTTTGGAAGTTTGGAGGCTTGGAAGTTTGGAGGAGCCCCGGAGGTTGAAGCCCGAGCCGCCGCCGTTGGCGGCGATGAGACCGAACGTTGCGCGGCACCCGCAAAGGGCACAAAGGACTGCCAGGATGGGGCGTGCAGGTGCGAAGCATCAAACCTTCCACGGCTACCGCCGATTCCGCCGATTGGAGCCGATTAGGGGCCGGTTGCCGCCGGCAGGACTGCCAGAGGGCGCTACGCGCCCGGAGAGCGGACGGAAAACGGAACAGGAAAACACAGGGGAAAGTCTTGGATGACGACTTTGTCGTTTGGGCTATCCCCTGCCAGTCGCGCGCTTGCGCGCGTTCTGTTCTCTGTTCTCCGTTTTCCGTTCTCCGGGGCGGCATCAGCCGCCCCTTAGCTTCCAAGCTTCCCGCGTAAGGGCGCGGGGCGCCCTTACGCGTCGTAGCCGTTGGGGTTCATGGACTGCCACTTCCAGGAGGAAGCGCACATGTCGTCGAGGGTGTGGGTGGCTTGCCAGCCGAGGAGTTCCTTGGCGTAGGTGGGGTCGGCGTAGCACTCGGGGGCGTCGCCGGGGCGGCGGTCGACGATCTCGTAGGGGATTTCCTTGCCGCAGGCGCGGGAGAAGGCGTGGATCATGTCGAGGACGGAGTAGCCGGTGCCGGTGCCGAGGTTGACGGTGTAGATGGCGCCGGGCTCCTGCTCGAGCTTCTTGAGGGCGGCGAGGTGGCCGCGGGCGAGGTCGACGACGTGGATGTAGTCGCGCACGCCGGTGCCGTCCTTGGTGGGGTAGTCGTTGCCGAAGACGCGGACCTTGGGGAGGCGGCCGACGGCGACCTGGGCGATGTAGGGCATGAGGTTGTTGGGGATGCCGTTGGGGTTTTCGCCGATGCGGCCGCTGGGGTGGGCGCCGACGGGGTTGAAGTAGCGCAGGAGCATGACGCCGAGGTCGGGCTCGGCGACGTGGACGTCGGAGAGGACGCGCTCGAGGAAGAGCTTGGTGGCGCCGTAGGGGTTGAGGGCGCCGGTGGAGCAGTGTTCGTCGAGGGGGACCTTCTCGGGCATGCCGTAGACGGTGGCGGAGGAGGAGAAGACGATGTTGCGGCAGCCGTACTGCTTCATGAGCTTGAGCAGGTTGAAGGTGCCGGTCATATTGTTGTGGTAGTAGAAGAGGGGCTTGGCGACGGATTCACCGACGGCCTTGAGGCCGGCGAAGTGGATGACGGCGTCGTAGTGGGCGGCCTTGAAGACGTTCTCAAGGGCGTCGTAGTCGAGGAGGTCGACCTTGTGGAAGATGGGGGCGCGGCCGGCGAGCTCGGCGCCGCGGCGGACGGCCTCTTCCTGGGAGTTGTAGAGGTTATCGACGATGGTGACGTCGTAGCCCGCTTGGAGGAGCTCGATGACGGTGTGGGTGCCGATGTACCCGGCGCCGCCGGTGACGAGGATGTGCATGGTGCGTTCCTTTCGTGTTACCATTCAGCGTTAAAGGCGACCGAGCTTTCGCCCGGCTGGAGAGGGGTGGCGAGGAGGGGTTCGTTCGCGTAGAGTCGAGCGATGTCCGCTTCCAACGTTTCCCAATTAGGATAGCGCAAAGTGCGGTCTTTGGCAAGCATGCGATTGAGCATGAGCGCGAGTGCGCGGGGGACGGAGGGTGCGAGTGTGCGGGGGTCGCGGGCGAAGTTGGGGCCGATGTGGGCGTCGACGACCTGCTGGTCGGTCTTGCCGGGGAAGAGGGAGGTGCCGGTGAGGAGGTGGTAGGCGGTGGCGCCGAGGGAGTAGATGTCGGCGCGGCAATCGAGGTCGGGGAGGTCGTAGATTTGGTCGGGGCTGATGTAGGCGGGGGTGCCCATGATCTCGCCGGCGGCGTCTGCGCCGGAGCCGCGCGCGGCGGTGAGGAGGGAGCGCGAGATGCCCAGATCCATGAGCTTGACGGTGCCGTCGGCATCGACCATCAGGTTGTCGGGCTTGAGGTCGCAGTGGACGACGCGGAACTTCTGCCAGGCGTATTCGAGCGCGGCGCAGACGGCCTCGAGGATGATGAGGACGTCGCCGACGGCCACCTGGCCCTTGCGGCGGAGGTAGCTGGCGAAGGTGTAGCCCTCGACAAGCTCCATGACGAAGTAGTAGATGCCCTGCTCCTGGCCGACATCGTAGACGCGGACGATGTTGCGGTGGCGGAAGCGGGCGGCGGCCTTGGCCTCGTTCACGAAGCGGTCGATGTCCTCGGAGGTGCGCACGAAGTCGGCGTCGAGGACCTTGACGGCGACCTCGCGGCCCGTGGAGAGCTGGCGCGCGCGGTAGACGATGGCGGTGCCGCCGCGGCCGATCTCGGCCTCCAGACGCAGGTTCGGAAGCGAGACGCCTTCCTCACTCATCTTCGAGCACCACCGTGAGCGCGAGGAGCGCGTAGCTGGTGGAGAGGGCGGGGTCGCCCTCCCAGTAGCGATTGCTGGTGTTAACCCACGAGCCGTCGGGCTTCTGGCGCTTGAGGATGGCGCGGACGAGCTCCTCGCGCCAATCGACCTCGCCGCCGCCCTCGAGCGGGAGCTTGTCCACCTGCGCGGCGTCGAGGGCGCGCGCCAGTACGTCATAATAGAAGTAGAGGCCCTGGTTGCCCTGGCCGGCGTTCTCGTCGGTGGACCAATGCTTGCCCAGCCACTGGAGAGCCGAACGCACGCGCGGGTCGTCGCGGGAGAGCTGACAGTGGAGCATGGCCAGGAGCCCGGCGTAGGTCATCGAGCCGTAGGAACGGAGCGTCTCGCCCTCGCGCGGGGTCTCGCGATTGTAGAGGAAGCCGCCGGCGTCCGTGCCCTCGGCCTGTTGCATGGAGAGGATGTAGCGCTTGGCCTTGTCCCAATCGATGTCGACGCGCTTGCCGCCGGGGCGGACCTCCTCCACGTCGGCGGTCAGACGCATGGCCTCAACGGCATAGAAGGTGTTGTTCAGGTCGGTGTAGGCGCGGGGGGACGACTTGTCGTAGCCGAAGCCGCCCTCGTGCAGGCCCGCGGTCTCAATCTGCGTGCTGGCGACGTAGGCACGCGCGTTCAGCAGGGTCTGCGGGTGACGTTCCTTGCCACCGGCGGCATGGAGCGCGGTCAGGCAGAGGCAGGTGTTGTAGTTGCCCAGGCCGCTGCCGCGCCGCCCCGGGATGGGGACGTAGATGCCGCCGTCGGGCTGCGCGCAGGAGACGATGTAGGCCTCGGCCTTCGCTATGGCGTCCTTGTTGGCGTCGCTGTCCGCGTTGGCCATCGCCCAGAGGGCCAGGGCGCTCATACCCGGGAAACGGCGGTCCGACCAACTGCCGTCCGCCTGCTGCGCCCCGCGCAACCACGCGAAGCCGCGGTCCAACGCCGCCTGCGCCTCCGCCTTCGTCTCCGCGGTGAGCGCCGCCACCGGCAACGCCACCAACGCCATCAGCCAAAAGAGCAACTTTCTCATAGTACTGTAAGTATACCAATTTACCTTGCCTCACGGCAAATGGGGCGGCCGATGGCCGCCCCGGAGAACGGAGAAACCGCTGAGCAAAGCGACGTAGCCGCCCCGTCCTAGTCGTCCTATAGGTCCTATGTGTCCTACCGCGACGCCTTCCAATCAGCTAATCAGCCAATCAGCCAATCAGCGGGGCGGCAACGCCGCCCCTTGTCCTACCGCGTGTCTTGTGGCATGTCGCAGACGTGCCGGGAGTGCAGGGAGAACTTCTCCCTGCCGGGGCGTGGGGCAGCGCCCCACACATTCTAATCAGCTAATCAGCCAATTCTCTTTGTGGCCTTTGTGATTCTTTGTGCTCTTTGTGGTAAAACACACTGGCAGTCCTGCCGGCGGTAGACGGCTCCAAATCTGCCCTAATCTGCGCAATCTGCGGTTCCCCTATTCTGGCGGCCTTCGTGTATCTTCGTGGTCCTTCGTGTCCTTCGTGTTTACCTAAAACACCCCCACCTCTGTACAACGGCCCCATCCGCCGCGCGCTTGCCGCGCGCTCCAATCAGCCAATCAGCTAATCAGCCAATCAGCCATATCTTTCCAATTCATCGAAGGCCGGCAGGGGCAGATGGGCGTCCGGCGTGCCCTCGGGGATGGCATCCACCCAGAGTTCGCCGAAGAGCGTGGGCTGCGTCACCGTCACATGGCGCAGACGCAGCAACTCCAAGAGCGCCACAAAGGTCACGATGATCTCCCCCTTCGGCGCACCTTCGCGGAAGAGCGTGCCAAAGGCACAGTGTTGTTCCTCCGCCACCCGGGCCAGAATCCCCTGCATCTTCTCCGGCACCGACCACCGCTGCATCTTCAAGTGGCCAAAGGAAACCGTCTCGCTCGCCCGCGCCAACACCTCCTGGAACGCCGCCAGGAGCGTATCCGCCCCCACGTCCCCCAGACGCACCGGCGCCTCCTCGGCCAACGCCCCCGCCTCCGCCGGCGACCCGCGCCCGAAGGTCTCCCCACGCAGGGCCTCGCGCGCCGCCAGGGCCGCCGCGGCATCTTTGCACCGCTTGTACTCAATCAGCTGACGCACCAAGTCCAACCGCGGGTCGGGGGCGTCCTCCTCCTCGTCCCCCTCCTGCGGCTCCTGCGGCAGGAGCGTCCGGCTCTTGATGAGCATCAGCGTGGCCGCCATGACCACAAACTCCCCCGCCAGGTTCACGTCCAGCGCGCGCCAACGGTCCAGATAGGCCAGATACTGCGCCGTGATGCGCTCGATGGGGATGTCCGTGATGGACACCTCCTCCTTGCGAATCAAGTGCAACAACAAATCCAGCGGCCCCTCGAACGCGTCGAGGCTCACCCGGTAATCATCGAACAGCGACAGCGTGGCGTCCATGCGACAGCACGGCGGGGACGCGGGCGGCGATGCCGCCCCGTCCTCAATCCAGGCCGACGGCCTTGCGCGCGGCCTGCAACGTCACACGCGCGGTCTCGCGGGCCTTGGCCGCACCCGCCTGCAGGATGGCCTCCACCTCTTCGGGGTGGGCCTCCAGATAGGCGCGACGCTCGCGGAAGGGCGCCATCTTGCGCTGATAGATCTCGAAGAGCGCCTTCTTCGCGTGGCCATAGCCATAGCCGCCGCGCAGGTAATTCTGGCGCATTTCCTCGGTCTCCGCCTCGTCCGCGAAGAGACGATACAGCGCGAAGACACGGCAGTTGTCCGGGTCCTTCGGCGCCTCAAGCGGCGTGGAGTCCGTGGCGATGCGCATGATCTTGGTCTTGACCTCCTTGGGGTCGTCGAAGAGGCCGATGGTGTTGTTGTAGCTCTTGGACATCTTCTGGCCGTCGAGGCCCGGGATCACCGCCACCTTCTCCGCGATGAGCGGCTCGGGCAGACGGAACACCTCGCCGAAGGTCTGGTTGAACTTCGCCGCGATGTCGCGCGTCACCTCCACATGCTGCTTCTGGTCGCGCCCCACCGGCACGCAATCGCTCTGGTAGAGCAGGATGTCCGCCGCCATCAGCACCGGATAGGCAAAGAGGCCATGGCTCGCCGGGATGCCGCGCGCCAACTTATCCTTATAAGAGTGGCAACGCTCCAGCAACCCCATCGGCGTCACGATCGAGAGCAACCACGCCAGCTCATGCACCTCCGGCACGTCGCCCTGACGGAAGAGGCACGCCTTCGCCGGGTCCAACCCGCACGCCAAAAAGTCCAGCGCCACATCGCGCGTCGCCGTGCGCAACTTCTCCGCGTCATGCACCGTCGTCAGCGCGTGATACTGCGCCACAAAGACAAAGGTCTCGCCCTTGTCCTGGCTGTCGATGATGGGCTTCATCGCCCCGAAATAGTTGCCCCAATGCAAATGGCCCGAAGGCTGCACGCCTGTCAAAATACGCATAAGAACTCCTTTGTTCTGACCCTAAATGATACCATAAAAGGGGCGCTGGCGCGCCCCGGAGAACGGAAAACGGAAGGGCGGCTTTCGCCGCCCCGGAGAACGGAGAACAGAGCGTGCAGGCGCGAAGCGCCAAACCTTCCACGGCCACGGAGAACGGAACGCCCCTACGGGGCGACGAAGAGGTCGCTGTACATACAGGGCGGCATTAGCCGCCCCGTCCTATATGTCTTATACGTCCTATATGTCCTACCGCGACGCTTGAGAAGACATCGCAAAAGGAACCGCCGATTACGCCGATTGGAGCCGATTAGGGGCCGGCTACCGCCGGCAAGACGCACAATGGAAGCGTGGTGGAGGGTTGGAGGTGCCACAGAGGATGAAGCCCAATCCGTCGCCCCGCAGGGGCGCTCCTGCATCTCCTGAATCTCCTGCGCGGACTTTAATGGAAGTTTGGAAGCTTAGTTTTCAGGGAGGGGCTTCGCCCCGTACCATATACTATAAGGGACAAGGTGCGAAACGGAGGGTGACGGGCGCGGTCAGCGGGCGTTTAGCCCGCAGAGCGGACCGGCGTCAGCCCATCGGACTTCGCGCGCTCTGGCGTCTTTGCGGGGGAAGAGAACTGGCTTATTTACACAGACTCTATTGATTTTACGCGTGTTATCGCACAGCGACTGGGCTCTCGCGCCCCGGTCCCATCTGCCCCCTCAAAGGGGCCTTTCTGAGACCCTATAAGGGTCCGAGGTCAACCACTATAGTGGTCGAGGGTGAGACCCTATAAGGGTCGGGGGCGAAACCCTTAGTGGTCCGAGGCCGACCCTTATAGGGTCTCAAAATGGGCCTTTTAAGCGCCCCTTTTTCAAGGGTGCCTGGGAGCATCTATGCCCCTCTTTTTCCTCGACAAGATAAAATAAAAAGCCCCGACCTTCGGAAGAAGGTCGGGGCTTTTTGTGTCTCGGTAGGCGGCTGTGCGTTAGGCCACGCGGCGGCGAAGGGCCACACCCGCCACGCCAAGCGCCAACAAAGCCAGCGCCGTCGGCTCGGGAACGCCTTCGGTGGTCAGCACGGAGGAACCGTTCGCCACCAAGGAGGCAATCTCATCCTCGGTCAGCAGGCCCTCGTAAGCCGCGGTGTCGACAATGTCCCAAGCGGCATTGTCGTAGACCCAAACGTTGAGGCCTTTCTTATCGCTCTCACCGAAACTGACGTAAAGCGTTCCATCCACATAAATGGAAATTGTCAAAGCGGTGTTACTGGAGGCATCGACATTGATGGCGATGACGTGTTTCCCGATGTCCAACTCAGGACGTGTTTCACCCGAACTCCAAGTACCAGCCTTATAAAAGAATTTGCCGGAAGAATCAATCTTGAAGAGTCCTTCATTGCCCTTCCAATAACCAAACTTACCCAAATCCGTTTCAGCAGTGATGGCACTGGTCACATCAAGGGTAAAGGCAAAAGAGACATCACGGAGCGAGGCGACCGATCCGTCGATAATACCTGCGTTGGTCACGGCTTCGTTCGCGCCGGTTTGCCACATCAGCGATGCGGCTTGGGCCGCACCGAAAACAAATCCAAAGGCCATCACGGCCAGCATCAATTTCTTCATGTCTGCTCCAATCGTCTGTCTCCCCGGGCACCTGCCCGAGGATTTGACTCTACTATAACACAACACAAGGGGGGGCAAGACTTATTTTGTCCATGCAATCCTAGCGCGCCCGATTTCATGCCAAGGGGACGGCCAATGCTTCCTCTATATAGTAGAAACGAAGCGTGTAAGCGCGACGAACGAAAGCGCGGCCAGGCGGTGTAGTCCCTCGTCCTCCTGCGCCGTAATCCGGCACATCGCAGCAGGAGATTCAGGAGATACAGGAGCGCGCGTAAACGCGCGACGTGCAAGCCGCCATTCAATCAAAAGGCGTGCGCCCAATAGTGTCCGGGGAAAATGGGAACCGCAAAGACGCAATGTGTGGGCGCGAACCGCTTCGGGCTCCATCGGTCGCACTGCGGCTTCGCCGCTGACCGCGACCGCCGCCCTCCGTTTCGCGCCTGGGCCGTCTTTAGAAGTCTTTTTGGCGCAGGAAAGTGGGGCGCGGGAAGGCGCACGGCGTTAGCGCCTCACCTTTCCTGCAAGATTTGCGTCTTTGCGTTAGCCGTGGAAGGTTTGGTGCTTCGCACCTGCACGCCCATCCTGGCAGTCCTTTGTGTCCCTTTGTGGTTCTTCGTGTTCTTCGTGAATGCCGCGCAGCGTTCGGCTTCATCGCCGCCAAGGCGGCGGGCCGGGCCTTAACCTCCGGGGCTTCTCCAAGCTTCCAAGCCTCCAAACTTCCAAGCCTCCCCAAACACAAGAGCCCCGGGGGACCGGGGCTCTTGTGTTTGTGTGTGACTCAATCGTCGTCGGTGAGGGAGTCATCGAGGGGACGGTCGTCCGGGTGGAGGTCGAAGGGCGTCTCGGAGGGTTTTGGCGCGTCCTTGTCCGCCTTCGGCGCGGGGGTGTCCAGCTCGGGAGCCGGTTTGTCGGCCTGCTTGTCGGCGTGTTTGGCGTGGCGCTTGGCGGGGTCGTTGGGAGAACCTTTGGCGCCGGGGAGGTCGCGGGTTTCGCGGGGGATGTAGGTCTTGGTGGTGTAACCGTAGCGGGAGGAGTAGTTGCCGAAACCACTCCAGCGGCCGAAGTCGACGTTGTTGACGATGACGCCGAGAATCTTGGCGCCGACCTCGGTGAGGCGACGGGAGGCGAACTGGATGGGCCCAAAGCGGGTCTTGTCGGGCGTCGCGACGAGGAGGACGGAGTCGGCGAGGTTGGCGAGGACGATGACGTCGCCGACGAGGCCGAAGGGCGGGGAGTCGATGATGATGTGGTCGTAGTTCTTGCGGGCCCAGGCGAAGAAGTCGGTGATGATGTTGGTGCCCATGAGGACGGAGGGGCTGATGGAGCCGGAGGCACGGGAGTAGACGATGTGGAGGTTGGGGACCTGGGAGTCTTGGGGGAGGTCGGCGAAGGCGTTGGGGTCGTTCTTCGCGAGGACGTGGGGGAGGGAGGGGAAGGAGTTGGGGTCGCGCCCGAAGATGCCGGCGAGGCGGGGGCGGCGCATGTCGAAGTCGACCAGGAGGGTGCGCTGGCCGGACTGAGCGTAGGCGATGGCGAGGTTGGTGGAGGTGCAGGTCTTGCCTTCGCCGGGCTGGGTGGACATGCAGAGGATGACCTTGGTGAGGTCGTGGTAGCGCGGGGAGTCGAGGAGGTTGCGGAGGCCGGCCATGGACTCGGCGTACTGGGAGAAGGGCGCGTTGTGCATGGTGAGGGCGACCTGCGAGCGCTGGAGGCGGCGGAGGTGCGGGAAGACGACGAGGGCCTTGAGGCGGAGGCGCTGCTCGATATCCGCCACGCCGGCGAGCTTGTCTTCCATGTGGTCGAGGAGGAGGACGAAGAGGACGCCGAGGAGGAGGCCGATGATGACGCCGGCGGAGAAGATGATGTAGGGGTTGGGGCTGGCGGGCTTATCCGGGGGGATGGCGTCGCGAACGGACTTGATGGCGGCGGCGTTTTCGTCGGCCTTGAGGCTGGCGACGCGCTGGCGCTCGCGGAGCTCGGAGGTCTTGCCGATGCCGATTTCGCGCTGGCGCTCGAGCTGCTGGACGCGCATCTGGGCGGCGATGATGTCGCCATCGAGCTTGATGATCTCGGCGCGGACCTTGGCGGCTTCCTCGACGATGGGCTGGCGCTGGCTCTCGAGGAACTTGACCTGGGTGAGACCGGTGTCGTAGGCGCGCTGGGCGACCTCGACGAACTGTTCGCGGAAGACTTGGACCTCGCGATCCTTGAGGATGACGTCGGGGTGCTTTTCGGTGAGGCGGATGAGGAGGGTCTTGCGCTCGTTGAGGGCGGTCTGCCAGCGCTCATAGGCGGTGACGATTTCCGCGGAGCGGTAGTCCTCGGGGATGACGGTGAAGCGCTCGGGGGTCTCCTTCACGATGGCCAGGGCGCTGATGAGGTCCTTGGCGATGGCGATCTGGCGCTCCAGTTCGATGGACTGGCTGTCGAGTGCGGAGAGGCGGCTCTGGACGAGCTCGCGTTCGCGGGTGAGGTTTTCGATGCGCTGGGACTTGCGCTCTTCAAGGAGGTCGTTCTCGGTTTCGGCGAGGCGGCGCTCCTCTTCGGCGAGGGTTTGGGTCAAGAAGGCGACGGCGTTTTCGGCGAGGGCCTTGTTCTGCTCGCTCATGAATTCTTCGCAGACCTCGATGTAGGCGTTGGCGAGGTCGGAGGCGAGCTTGGGGTCGCCGGCCACGATGGTGGTGCGCACCAGACGGGAGCGGGGGATCAGCTCCATCTCGAAGTCGTTCTTGAAGATGTCGCGGAAGGTCTGGGTGGCCGTGCCGTCGTCGGGGTTCTTGGCGCGGTAACGCTCGATCACGCGGTCCTGGATTTCGGTGGTCTGGAACTGGGTGTAGCGGGTGTTGAAGACCGATTCCAGGGAGGTGTCGATACCGGAATACATGCCATTGCCATCATCGCTGACGAGCGACGGGCCCTGGATGGTCATCTCATAGTAGGCCTCGGCCTCGAACTTCTGCGGGAGCAGCTGGAAGACGACGAAGGCGCTGAGGAGGCCGAGCACCAGGAAGACGAAGATGGTCATCCAGTGGCTGGAGCAGACGCGCAGGATGCGCCCCACGCTCATGGAGCCGCCCTCGCCCTCCGGCGCACCGGCCGCCGAGCCATAGGCGGAGCCATAGGCCGAACCGTAGGCCGCGCCATAGGCGGGGCTGGAATAAGCAGGCGCGCCCCCGGGGAGGGCATCTTTGGTGAAGCGTTGGTAATAGAGGCTACGCCCCTTCTGGCTGTTGTCTTCCTCGGCCATGTGAACCCTTTCTGCCCGACCTCAACGCGGTCTGGGCAACCAGCCTGCCAAGCAGGCACAAACAATCAAAAACGCGCACAACGGCGCCGGCGCATGCAACGGCGCGCCAATCACGGAGAACACCAACATGGACACCACGCCCAAGAGCGATCCCACGAACACAAAGCTATAACGATAGTCCAGCCGCCGCGAGCGCAGGCGCGCCAACGCCACGCCGCGCACCGCACACCGCCCCAGGAGGGCGATCCCCGGCAAGAGAATCAGGATGGCCCCCAAGAGGCCGCGCTCCATCAGCAGTCGCGTGAAATCGCACGGCAGGGCCGTCCCGCCGGTCTTCCACAGCTCCCAGCCGGAGATGTCGGCGGGGTCCAGCACCTGCTCGGCGAAGTAGGCCAGGCCATTGGGGCCAACGCCCAGCATGGGGTTCAGATCCAGCACGTCAAAGGCGAGGGCCTGACGGAAATTCCACTGGGTGGAGAAGGTCTCCCAAGCGGCGGAGAGCGGTCCGTGCCCAAAGAGCGCCCCGAAGTCGCGCCCGCCGGGCGCCAAGAAGAAGCCCACCAGGGCCGCGAGCACCAGGGGCACCCCCAACGCGCCGCCCCAGAGCACCGCCACCTTGTGCCCGGAGACCCGCGCCGCAAAACCGGCGCAGACAAACCACAGCACCGTCACCATGCCCGCAAGCATGATGGCCAACGTGCCGCCAAAGGCAAAGAGGCCCAGGCTGTTCAGGCAGGCCGCGACCAGAGCCACGGCGCAGAGGCGCCCGCGGTGGCGCAGAAAGGCCTCGCCCGTCACCCCCAGGCAAACGCAAAAGAGCAAGAGCCACAGCGTGGCGGCGCCTTCCGCCCCGCCCAACCAAGCCAATCCCTCCGTCAACCCCGGCGCGAGCATCGCCACGAGTGCGAGCAGGCCGGTCAAGAGGCCCACCCCCACCAGCGCCAAGAGGCGTTGACTGCGGGGCAACGCGACACGCACGGCCAGCGCGCACGCCACACCGCAGAGCAACCCCACGAAGAGGGGCACCCCCTCGGCGGGATTGACGGCGGAAGGCGCGAAGGCCATGGGCGGATCGGTGAAGCGCCACTTGGGCTTCGCGCTCAGGTCGAGCACATTGAAGGAGCTGAGGTCGAGCACGAAATCGCGAGGCCCATTGAAAAGCGCGATACCGACATAGAGGACGGCCAAGATGCCGGACCACGTGAGGATGTCGCCCCCCATGGCGCGGTCGACACGGGTCCGTGCGGCCCAAAAGCCCTCGCCTTTGAGCGCGGGCGGCAGGAAGCGCGCAAAGAGCAGGAGGCTCCCCGCGGCCCACAACGCGAACCACGCGGAGAGATTCGGGACAAAACAAAGGGTGCCTGCCACCAACAAGAGGTGGGCAAGCACCCAATATTTCGTCAACAGAATCCGAATCACGGCGGTTCTGCGGCGGCGCGGCCTTACAGCGTGAAGGTCAGGCCGACATCAAGACGGATGTCATCGGCGGAATCGTCGCCGTTGCCATCGTACTGGTCGTTCTTCCAGGAGACGCTTCCGTACATCGAGACGTAGTTGTTGAAGCGGTAGGAGGTGTTGCAGGCCACCTGGATATAGGTGCGGTCGCGGTCGGAGAGGCCGGGGGCGGTCGCCACGTGCTCTTCGTAGAAGCCGGAGAGGGAGAGCGAGGAGTAGAGCTTGTCGCTCCACTGGACGGTCACGGACCCGGTGAGGTTGTGCGACCAGACGTAAGTGGTCTTGGCGTTGTAGAACGCGCCGTTGTAGTACTCAGACTCGTAGCGGGAGTTGAGCGACAGGGCCAGGGCGACGCGCTGGGAGAGGCGGTAGGAGAGGGACAGGGAGTAGGAGGGGTCAACGCTCGTGTCGTCGTTGTAGCCCTGGTAGTCCTGGAAGCTGGCACCCACCATCGCCGTGAGGGAGAGGCGATTGCTGATGGTGTGGGAGAGACCGGTCATCAGCGAGTAGGAGTGAGAGGTCTCGCCGCCATCAGGATCGTCGGTGGAGGCGGAGAGGGAGAAGTTCCAGCTCGTACGCTCACTCCAACGCCAGCCGGCGGTGGCGGAGAGGGTGTAGCTGTCGCTCGAGGAGCCCCAGGAATCATCGTAATCGGAGCGGCTCCAGCCGGCACCGATGGAGAGGTTCCACTTGCGGAAGCCGGTGTAGGCGAGGCCCACGTTCACGTTGTAGTTGTCGGACTTGTCGGTGTCGATGCGCGGCAGGGTCGGGTTGGCGGGGTCCCAGCCGGAGCCGTAGAACTCATCGTTCTCGGAGTGGGAGTAGGAGCCCGAGACCGAGAGGCGCCAGCGGGGGTTCAGGGTGCGGGTGTAGTTCAGCGCGAGACCGTAGGAATCGGAGTCCTGGGCGTCCTCGTCGTCGAAGCCGTGCTCCATGGTGTAGAAGAGGCTCGAGCTGAAGGAGGAGCGGTCGCCGAGCTTGCGGCTGAGGGTGAGGCTGGGCTGGACGCGCCAACCTGCGCCGCTCTCGTCGTCGTTGGTGGTGTTGTGGGCGTTGCTTTCCCAGAAGGCACCCACGCTGACGGAGGCGGCGATGTCCCAGCCTTTGTAGCGGAAGCCGGGGCCTTTGTCGATGTTCTGCGCGAAGACCGATGTCGTGATGAGGCAGCCACACAGCAAAGCGGCCAACTGAAGCGGTTTCTTCATGTCTTTATCCTTAGGGAAATCTTAGGGAAGCGTGACGGTCACCCCGATCAGCGGACGCGCTGGTTGCGGTACAACGGGCTGGGCGGCATCGGGCGGGGGCGCGGGAAGGGCGCGGGGATCTGCGCGTCGATGCCGACGGAGATGGGCAGGCCCGTCTCATACTGGAAGACGCGGCCGGGCATCGTGGCGGGGTGGGTCTCCCAGTCGTAGAAGAGGTTGTCGACCGCGTCGGACATCGCGTCCTGGGTCAGGCCCAAGTTGTCGGTGACGCAACGGGAGAGGAGGGGCACCTGCACGCCCTCGGGCGCGGGGATCGTCTCGAAGGCGGAGGGGGCGTCAGGCGTGCCGGCGGCGGCCGCATCGCGCACGTCGGGGGAGGTGCGCTCGAGGTAATCCTCGGCGACCTCTTCGGCCTGGGACTGGGGCTGACGCTGGACGACGTTGTTGGCGTCGGGGTCGGCGGGGGTCGGGGCGACGGCGTCCACGCCGGCGCGCTCGGCCACGAAGGCGCGGGTCTGACCGGCGGTGGCGGCGTTGCCGTATTGCTCCACGGCGTTCACGTAGCCGGCGGGAAGGACGGCCACGAGCGCGGGGCGCGTGCGGGCGGGGTCGTTGCTGCCCTTGGAGAAGGCATCGACCAGCGTGGCGATGCGGACGTCAGGGGCGGAGGTGCCGGAAGCGGCGATGTAGTCGGAGGCCGTCTTCACCACCTTGGCGCAGAAGGCGTCATACTGCGCGTCCGTCATCTTGTTCTCTTCCTGGCCGAAGCCGTTGTCGGCAAGGAGGTCCGAAAGGCCCTGGAGGTTCTCAAGCGGCGCGGAGGTGTAAATCTCCGCGATCATGGCCAAGCCCTGGCGGTTGCCGGCGCCACCGATGAGGGCGCGCGCCGCGGAGACCAAACGCTGGGTCTTCGCGCCGGCCTCGCCGGGCATCGCGCCGATGGAGACCATCACCTGGCGGGCGTAGTTGAGGCGGGCCTGCCCTTCGGCGGTCGCCTGAATGGTACGGCTGATTGTGGCGGGCGTCAAATCCGCCTCGGTCAAGACCGCCGCGTGCACGCTCCCGACCCCCAGAAGGAGGATCGCGGCCAAAAGCATCATCCTTTTCATCTCAGCTCTCTTTCTCTTCTCTCTAGACCAACAACAAAACAAACGGTTACCAGTTGCTCTCCGGGACATGAAGAATGTCGCCCGGCATCAAAACCACGTTCAGTTCAGCGGCGGCATCGGTGCCGATGTCGTCCAAATCGATCACCACGCGCTGGCGCTCGCCGTTCTCCAGCTCACGCGTCAGCGTGACGGCGGAACGGTCCGCCCACATGGAGGCGCCGCCCGCGGAGCTCAGCGCCTGCATCACCGTCAGGTCACGCGTCGGCGGGATGCTCACCGGCCCCGGCGTGGCCACGCTCCCGGTCACCAGCACCGAGCCATAGGGCGAGGAGCCGCCCGCGCTCACGGGCACGTAGTCCACCGCGACCTGCGGATTCACGTAAAACTCGGAATAGCGCTTCACCAGCTCCTGGCGCAGCTGCTCGATCGTCATGCCCTCGCACTTCACGCTGTCCACGTAAGGCAGGAGCACGTCGCCTTCGGCCGAGACCTCTTTCTGCTGCGCGGCAAAGACTTCCTGGCCCAACGCCGAGACCGAGACCGAAATCTGCAGGCCGGGGCGAAGCTTGGGCGCAGAGACGTTCGATTTCAGCTCGCTCACCGTCACGCGCTGCACGTCGCCGGGAAAGAGGAAATCATAAACCGCCCCGCAACCGCTGAAAAGCGGCATCAAGCAAGCCAAAATCAGTGCCAGACGAAATCGTTGCATACTTTTCCTAAAGTGATAAGTACCTATACTGTACCACATCCATCCTTCCCCTGCAAGCCCCTAATAGTATATTGTAGTTTTAATGAAGAGGTGTAGGCGCTGGGCATTGGTCTGGAGAACGGAGAACGGAAAACGGAGCGTGCAGGCGCGAAGCGCCAAACCTTCCACGGCCACGGAGCGCGCGGCAAGCGCGCGACGGGCGGAGTGGAGGGAAAACTGTGGAGGGTTTGCCCTGCGGGGCTGACACGAAGGACCACGAAGAACCACAAGGCTCACAAAGAAAGTAGGGAAGGAGGAACCGCAGATTCCGCAGATTTCACAGATTTTGAGCAGATTAAGAGCGTGCTAGCGCACGCAGGACGAAGAATGGAAGCTTGGAAGTTTGGAGGCTTGGAAGGTTGGAGGAGCCCCAGAGGTTTGGGCCCGAGCTGTCGCCTCCGGCGACGATCTGGCCGGAACCCAAAGACTGCATAGTATATTGTAGTTTTAATGAAGAGGTGTAGGCGCTGGGCATTGGTCTGGAGAACGGAGAACGGAAAACGGAGAACGGAGCGCGCGGCAAGCGCGCGACGGGCGAAGTGGAGGGAGAACTGTGGAGGGTTTGCCCTGCGGGGCTGACACGAAGAACCACAAAGAACCACGAAGATTCACAAAGAAAGTAGGGAAGGAGGAACCGCAGAATGGGAACCGCAGATTTCACAGATTTGGAGCAGATTAAGGGCGTGCTAGCGCACGCTAGACTGCCAGTGTGGAAGCTTGGCGGGTTGGAGGTGCCACAGAAGGTGAAGTCCCATCCGTCGCCCCGCAGGGGCGGTCCTGCATCTCCTGCATCTCCTGAATCTCCTGATTGGCTGATTGGGATGCCCTAGGCCTCTGCTTCTCGCCTTCAAGCGCGAAAGCGATGGGCGGGAGGGAGCGATCAGCGGGCGTTTCGCCCGCAAAGCGACCGGCGTGAGCCCATCGGACTTCGCGCTTAGGCCGTTTGAAAGGAATGTTGGCGCAGGAAAGTGGGGCGCGGGAGGGCGCACGGACGTGCGCCCGGCGTAGCGCCCTTCTTTCCTGCAAGAGTCGCGTCTTTGCGCTCCTTCTCTTTTCCCCGGACGGCATTGGCCCAGGCCTGCGCGACCGTCTCTTCGTGGAGAGGAGGAAAGAGCAAAAAAAGAAAAGGCCGGGAAGACCCGGCCTTTTGGAAAATGGTAGGGGTGCACGGGCTTGAACCGTGGACCCAGTGATTAAGAGTCACTTGCTCTACCAACTGAGCTACACCCCCGGAAGGATGGAGCGAACTAAGGGACTCGAACCCTCAACCTCCACCTTGGCAAGGTGGAGCTCTGCCAATTGAGCTAAGTTCGCCTCACTGGCGTTTTTGGGCGCTTCCATCCTCGGATGGTAGGGGTGCACGGGCTTGAACCGTGGACCCAGTGATTAAGAGTCACTTGCTCTACCAACTGAGCTACACCCCCGGAAGGATGGAGCGAACTAAGGGACTCGAACCCTCAACCTCCACCTTGGCAAGGTGGAGCTCTGCCAATTGAGCTAAGTTCGCACGCTCAAAAAACAGGGCATATAATACCAAAGGCCGATGGTCCATGCAAGCACTTTTTTAAGAATGTTTGTTTGGGGCGCCCAGCGCCCCAAACAAACAGAGAACGGAGAACAGAAAACAGAGAACAGAGAACAGAGAACAGAACGCGCGACAAGCGCGCGACGGAGAGAACGCTAGGAAAAAATGGAAGGTTTTGAGAAAAACACAAAGGACACCAAGGACCACGAAGGCTCACAAAGACTGCCAGAATGGGGCGTGCAGGTGCGAAGCATCAAACCTTCCACGGCTACCGCCGATGTTTCTTCGCTTCGCTCGAAAGACCTTCGGTAGTTCACAGATTAAAGCCGATTAGGGGCCGGCTGCCGCCGGCTGACTGCCAGGATGGATTACATTGCGCGAGCACCCACAAAGGCACAAAGGTTCGCAAAGGATACAAAGCGTTCCATGATTCTCCTTTCGGCTGCTCCGTCGCCCGTCAGGGCGCTCTGTGGCCGTGGAAGGTTTGTCCCTTCGGGCCTGCACGCTCCGTTTTCCGTTCTCCGTTCTCCTAAATAAAAAGCCCCCACCCTTTCGGGCGGGGGCTTTTTGGGGCGCGGGGCGCTTATTCCTCGGTGTCGTCGGAGCCGGTGTCGACGATGTCGTCGGAGGTGATGGGCTCGTCGGAGGATTCATCGGCGCCGGAGTCGTGGGCTTGCGGGAAGAGGTCGGCGAGGGCGTCTTCGGCCTCGCGCTCTTCTTCGGGGACGGGGATGGTGTCGGTGGAGATGCCGTTCTCGTCCTTCTTGCCGTAGATTTCGTCCATTTCCTCCTGGCTGATGGGCTTGCCGAGGGGGCAGAGCTTGATGTAGCGGTGCATGGGGAAGCCGGTGCCGCCGGGGATGAGGTGGCCGAGGATGACGTTCTCCTTGAAGCCGCGGAGTTCGTCGACGCGGCCCATCGTGGAGGCCTCGGTGAGGACGCGGGTGGTGTCCTGGAAGGAGGCGGCGGAGATGAAGGAGTCGGTCTCGAGGGAGGCCTTGGTGATGCCGAGGAGGGCGGGCTTGCCCTCGGCGGCGCGCTTGCCTTCTTCGGCCATCTTGGCGTTGACCTCTTCGAAGATGTGGCGGGAGACCTGCTCGCCGTAGAGGAAGTCGGTGTCGCCGGGATTCTCGATGCGGATCTTGCGGAGCATCTGGCGAATGATGATCTCGATGTGCTTATCGTTGATCTGGACTTCCTGGAGGCGGTAGACCTGCTGGACTTCGTTGACGAGGTACTTCTGGAGCTCTTGCGGGCCGCAGACGTCGAGGATCTCCTGCGGGGAGATGGAGCCTTCGGTGAGCTGCTGGCCGCGGCGGACGTGGTCGTCCTTGAAGACGACGATCTGCTTGGAGAGCGGGATGAGGTGCTTCTCGGTGATGCCGGTGACCTCGTCGCGGACGATGAGGACGCGCTTGCCGCGCTCGTTGTCGCCGAAGTCGACGACGCCATCGATGCGGGAGATTTCGGCGACGTCCTTGGGGGTGCGGGCCTCGAAGAGCTCGGCGACGCGGGGCAGACCGCCGGTGATGTCGCGGGTCTTGTTTTCGCCGCGGGGGGTCTTGGCGAGGGTTTCGCCGGCCTTGACGAGGTCGCCGTCGGAGACCATGACGGAGGCGCCGGAGGGAATGGCGTAGACGCCGAGGGTGTGGAGCTTGGAGGTGTCGAGCCGGGAGACGTCTTGGGCGTCGATGGGGAGCTCCTTGATGACGAGGCGGGGGTGGAGGCCGGTGCGGCTGTCGGTGACGACGCGCATGCGGGCGCCGGTGGCCTCGTCGAGCTTGGTCTCGACGGTGACGCCTTCCTCGAAGTCTTCCTCGACGACGATACCGGCGTTGTCGGTGATGATCGGCACGGAGTGCGGGTCCCAGGTGGCGATGCGGTCGCCCTTGTTGACCTTGCCGTTGTCCTCGACGTAGAGGGTGGTGCCCATCTGGATGGGATAGGACTCGTACTCGTTGCCCTCTTCGTCGGTGACGGCGATGGTGCCGTTCTTGTTGAGGACGATGATTTCGCCCTGCTCGTTGCGGACGGTGCGGAGGTCGCGGTAGCGGAGGAAGCCCTTGCGCTTGAGGACGATCTCGGAGGTCTCGGCCACGGTGGAGGCGGTGCCGCCGACGTGGAACGTACGCATCGTGAGCTGGGTGCCGGGCTCGCCGATGGACTGGGCGGCGATGATGCCGACGGCGGTGCCGATCTCGACGGTCTTGCCGGTGGAGAGGTCGCGGCCGTAGCACTTGGCGCACATGCCGTGCTTGCAGTCGCAGGTGAGGCCGGAGCGGATCCAGACCTTCTCGATGCCGGCGGCCTCGATGCGGGCGGCCTTGGCCTCGTCGATCTCGTCGTTGGCCTCAACGATGACGTCGTCGGTGTTGGGGTCGCGGATCTCGTGGAGGGCGGTGCGGCCGATGATGCGCTTGGAGAGCGGCAGCTTGACTTCGTTGCCTTCGACGACGGCCTCCACCTCGATGCCGGACATGGTGTTGCAGTCCTGCTGGGTGATGATCACGTCCTGGGCGACGTCGACGAGCTTACGGGTCATGTAGCCGGCGTCCGCGGTCTTCAACGCGGTGTCGGCGAGGCCCTTGCGGGCGCCGTGGGAGGAGATGAAGTATTCGAGGACGGAGAGGCCTTCGCGGAAGGAGGCGGTGATCGGCGTCTCGATGATTTCGCCGTTCGGCTTTGCCATCAGGCCGCGCATACCGGCGAGCTGACGGATCTGCGTGCGGGAGCCACGGGCCTTGGAGTCGGCCATCATGTAGATGGGGTTGATGTCCGTGGGCTTGGGGTTCTCGGCAGAGACGTTGGACTCGATGGTCTTGTAGAGCGAGTCGGCGATGCGCTCGGTGGCGGAGGACCAGATGTCGGTGATCTTGCCCTTGCGCTCGCCCTCGGTGATGACGCCCTGCTTGAACTGGCGGGTGACCTTGGCGACTTCCTTCTCGGAGGCCTCGAGGATCTTGTCCTTGTCGGCGGGGCGGATCATGTCCTTGATGCCCATGGAGGCGCCGGACTGGCAGGCCCACTCGAAGCCGAGGTCTTTCAGCTTGTCGAGGGTCTCGATGGTGCGGTTGTGGCCGACGGTGCGATGGCAGGTGAGGATGAGCTTGCCGAGGGTGGACTTGGTGACCTTGTCGTTCCAGAAGCCCATCTCGGCGGGCCAGACCTCGTTGAAGATGACGCGGCCGACGAGGGTGACGAGGACCTTGGCCTCGGGATCGCCGTTCTCGCGCTCGGGGTGACCGAAGTCGGGGTTCTTGAGCCAAATGCGGTCGTGCACCTTGAGGGCGCCGTCATCGAAGGCGAGCTTGACCTCGGTGGCGGAGCCGAAGAGGGGCAGGCGGTCGTGCTCGGGGTCGGGCTTGACGCCGCGGCCGACGGGCTTGCCGGCGTTCTTGTCGGGCTGCGAGGGAACCGACAGGAAGTAGCACCCGAGGGCGATATCCTGGGTCGGGGTCTTGTTGGAGTCGCCGGAGGCGGGGGAGAAGATGGAGTTGGTCGAGAGCATGAGCAGGCGGCTCTCGAGCTGGGCTTCCACGGAGAGGGGGACGTGCACGGCCATCTGGTCGCCGTCGAAGTCGGCGTTGAAGGGGGTGCAGACCATGGGGTGGAGGCGGATGGCCTCGCCTTCGATGAGCACGGGCTCGAAGGACTGGATGGAGAGGCGGTGGAGGGTGGGTGCGCGGTTGAGCATCACCGTCTTGCCGCGGGTGACCTCTTCCAGGATGTCCCAGACCTCGGGCTTCTGCTGCTCGATCATCTTCTTGGCGGTGCGCACGGTGTGGCAGAGGCCAAGCTCCTTGAGGCGGCGGATGATGAAGGGCTCGAAGAGGGTGAGGGCCATCTTCTTGGGCAGGCCGCACTGGTGGAGCTTGAGGTGCGGGCCGACGACGATCACGGAGCGGCCGGAGTAGTCCACGCGCTTGCCGAGGAGGTTCTGGCGGAAGCGGCCGGTCTTGCCCTTGAGCATGTCGCTGAGGGACTTGAGGGCGCGCCCGCCGGCGCCGGCGACGGGACGGCCGTGGCGGCCGTTGTCGAAGACCGCGTCAACGGCTTCCTGCAGCATGCGCTTTTCGTTGCGGAGGATGACCTCGGGCGTCTTGAGCTGAAGGAGGTTCTTCAGACGGTTGTTGCGGTTGATGACGCGGCGGTAGAGGTCGTTGAGGTCGCTGGTGGCGAAGCGACCGCCTTCGAGCGGGACGAGGGGGCGGAGCTCCGGCGGGATGACCGGCAGCACGGTGAGGATCATCCACTCGGGCTTGGCGTTGGAGGCGCGGAAGCCCTCGACGATCTTCATGCGCTTGGTGATTTTCTTGCGGGTCTGCTTGGAGCGGGTGTTCTCGATCTCCTGCTCCAGCTGCTCCATGAGGGCGTCAAGGTCGACGCGCTCGAGGCAGTCGCGGATGACCTGGGCGCCCATGCCGGCCTCGAAGGCGTCGAAGCCATACTTGTCGAGGGCCTCGTTGTACTCCTGCTCGCTGAGGAGCTGGTTCTCCTTGAGGGGAGTGTCCTTGGGGTCGGTCACCAGGTAGTCTTCATAGTAGAGGACGCGCTCGAGGACAGTGCTGGGGAGGTCCAGTATGGCGCCGATGCGGCTGGGGTTGCACTTGAAGAACCAGATGTGGCAGACGGGAACGGCGAGCTCGATGTGGCCCATGCGCTCGCGGCGGACGCGGGCCTGGGTGACCTCGACGCCGCAGCGGTCGCAGATGGTGCCTTTGTGCTTGATGCGCTTGTACTTGCCGCAGGCGCACTCCCAGTCCTTGGTGGGGCCGAAGATGCGCTCGCAGAAGAGGCCGTCGCGCTCGGGGCGGTAGGAGCGGTAGTTGATGGTCTCGGGGTTCTTGACCTCGCCGTGGCTCCAGCCGCGGATGGTCTCGGGCGAGGCCAGGGTGATGCTCACCGCGTCATACTGCGCGGTGTCGGACAGCTTGAACAGATCCTTGCTCGTGGCGTAGGCGCTCATGTGGATCCTCCGGAAGAATGATTAAAGGGTCAGGGACGGGACGTGCGCGGGGGCGGCGGGGGCGGCGGGCGCCTCTTCCTGCCCGGGTTCGTCTTTGCTGCTCAGCAGCTTCATGTCCAGGCAGAGACCGCGGAGCTCGCTGACGAGCACGGAGAAGGACTCGGGCGTGCCGGCCTCCAGGGTGTTGGTGCCCTTGACGATGGTCTCGTAGATCTTGGTGCGGCCGACCACGTCGTCGGACTTGACGGTGAGGAGCTCCTGGAGGGCGTAGGCCACGCCGTAAGCCTCGAGCGCCCACACCTCCATCTCGCCCATGCGCTGGCCGCCGGCCTGGGCCTTGCCGCCGAGGGGCTGCTGGGTGACCAGGGAGTAAGGCCCCGTGGCGCGGGCGTGGATCTTGTCGGTGACCAAGTGGTGCAGCTTGAGCATGTAGATGGTGCCGACGACGACGCGCTGGCTGAAGGGCTCGCCGGTGAGGCCGTCGAAGAGCTGGGTCTTGCCGTCGGGGCTGATCCAGGGCACGGTGCCGGGGGCGCCGTTGGCCTCCTGGTGCGCGCGGGCCTTGGCGAGGAGCTCGTCGATCTGGCTCTCCTGGCAGCCGTCGAAGACCGGCGTCTTCACGTGCATGCCCAGCTCGCTGCAGGCGCAACCCAGAACCGTCTCGAAGAGCTGGCCCAGGTTCATACGGGAAGGCACGCCCAGCGGGTTCAGCACGATGTCCACCGAGCGGCCATCGGGCAGGAAGGGCATGTCGCAGTCCGGCAGAATGCGGGAGACGACGCCCTTGTTGCCGTGGCGGCCGGCGAGCTTGTCGCCCACGGAGAGGTTCTTCTTCTCGGCGATGAAGACGCGCACCTGCTTGACGACGCGCTCTTCGTCGACCATGCTGTCCTCGCCCATGCCCTCGATGCCGATGATGTCAAGCTCGGCGAACTTGGGCGCGAACATGGCCAGCACGTCATCGATCTGCTGCTGGTAGGTGGGATGCTCCACTTCCTGGATGTGGTCGTGGGCGGCGGCGAGCTTGGTCAGGAGGGTCTTGTTGACCTTGCGGCCCTTGGGGATGATGACCTCGCCGGACTGCGCGTCGATGATGTCCACCGTCAGCTTCTCGTTGAGGAAGCGGTCGCTGAAGGCCTTGGCCATCTCGTCGAGCAGCTGGGCCTCGCGGCGCTTGCGGATGTCCTCGGCGCGGCGGACGTCCATCTCGGAGGCGTTGCCGGGCATGGCCTCATCGTCGAGGTAAGATTTCGCCGTGTCGCCGGCGTCCATCAGCTCGCCGCGGGCGGCCTTGGCACGGCGGGTCTTGGTGGCCATGGTGGCGTCGGCGTTGGTCACGCGCACGTCCATGACGATGCCCTTGGTGCCCGGCGGCACCTTGAGGGAGGTGTCGCGCACGTCGGCCGCCTTTTCGCCGAAGATGGCGCGCAGCAGGCGCTCTTCGGGGGCCAGCTCGGTCTCGCTCTTGGGCGTGATCTTGCCCACCAGGATGTCGCCGGGCTTGACCTCGGCGCCGATGCGCACCACGCCGTCGCTCCCCAGGTTGCGGAGCATGTCCTCGCCCACGTTCGGGATGTCGCGGGTGATTTCCTCGGGGCCGAGCTTGGTGTCGCGGGCCCCGCATTCAAAGTCCTTGATGTGGATGGAGGTGAAGGTGTCGTTCTTCACGCAGCGCTCGTTGATGAGGATGGCGTCCTCGAAGTTGAAGCCGCGCCACGGCATGAAGGCCACCAGCAGGTTCTTGCCCAGCGCCAGCTCGCCGTCGTCGGTCGCGGGGCCGTCGGCCAGGGCCTGGCCCTTCACCACCTTCTGGCCCAAGCGCACGATGGGCTTCTGGTTCACGCAGGTGCCCGCGTTGGAGCGGCGGAACTTCTCCAGCACATAGCGCTGGCAGCCCTTCACCTTCTCGCCCTTGCGGACCTTCGGCGGGCAGGTGCCGTCCTCGGAGACCACGATTTCCGTGGCGGAGACGTAGGCCACGATGCCGTCCTCTTCCGCCAGCACCGTCACGCGGCTGTCCGCGGCGGCGATGCGCTCCAGGCCGGTGCCCACGCGCGGGCGCTCGGTCTTCATCAGCGGCACGCCCTGGCGCATCATGTTCGCGCCCATCAGCGCGCGGTTCGCGTCGTCGTGCTCCAGGAAGGGGATCAGGCCGGCCGCGATGGAGATCACCTGCATCGGGCTCACGTCCATCAGGTCGATCTCGTCGGGCGTCGCGGTCATGAATTCGCCGCGGCGGCGCACCTTCACGATGGGGTTGACGAACTTGCCCTGCTCGGTGAGCGGCGCGTTCGCCTGGGCGATGACGTGCTTCTCCTCCTCATCGGCGTCGATGTAGAGGATCTCGTCGGTCACCTGGCCGTTCTTCACCACGCGGTAAGGCGTCTCGATGAAGCCGTACTGGTTGATCTTCGCGTAGATGCCCAGCGAGGAAATCAAGCCGATGTTCGGACCTTCAGGCGTCTCGATCGGGCAGATGCGGCCGTAGTGGGTCGGGTGCACGTCGCGGACTTCGAAGCCCGCGCGCTCACGGGACAGGCCGCCCGGGCCCAACGCCGAGAGGCGCCGCTTGTGCGCCAGCGCCGAAAGCGGGTTCGTCATGTCCATGAACTGGCTCAGCTGGCTGCGCCCGAAGAAGTCCTGAATCACCGCCGAAAGGCTCTTCGACGTCACCAGCTTGATGGGCGAGAGCACGCCGCCGTTCGAAGAGAGGTCATACGTGCTCATGCGCTCGCGGATCAGGCGCTCGGTGCGCGCCAGGCCCTGGCGGCAGGCGTTCTCCAGCAGTTCGCCCGTGGTGCGGATGCGGCGGTTGCCCAAGTGGTCGATGTCGTCCACCGAGGCGTGGCCGTTGGCGATGTTCAGCAACAGGCGCAGGGCCTCCACCACCTCGATGCCGTCGTCGGAGAGCACGCGGCGCTTCAGGTCCACCTTGTCCATCAGGCCCAGGCGCTGGTTCACCTTGTAGCGGCCCACCAGACCCAGGTCGTAACGGCGCTGATCAAAGAACTGCGAATGCACGTAGCTGCGCGCATTGGCGGACGTCGCGGGATCGCCCGGACGCAGACGGTGATAGATGTCCCTCACCGCGTCCTCTTCGTTGCGCGCGGGGTCGATCTTGATCGTCTTCAGCAGCAGGCCCTTGTCGAACGACGTGTCCACCACGTCGAACAGCGGGATGCCCGCACGCGCCGCCAGGTCCACCAGCGCCGGCGTCACAGGGTCGTAACGACGCGCCAGCACGCTCCCGGAATTGATGTCGATCAGGTCGTCCTTCAGCACATACGCCGCCAACTCCTCGTCCGACCACTTGTCCGCCGTCGAGATGGAGTGGAACGTATAGAACAGCTTCAAGATGTCCTCGTCCGAGCCATAGCCCAGCGTACGCAGGAAGGTCGTCACATAGAACTTGCGCGCGCGGCGGCGGCGGTCCAGATAGACCCACATGATGTCCGACGCGTCAAACTGAATCTCGATCCACGAACCGTGGTCCGGGATGATGCGCACGGAATAGAGGTCATGGCCGTTCGCGTGCGTCGTCTTCTCCGAGCACACACCCGGGCTGCGGTGCAACTGCGACACGATCACGCGCTCCGCGCCGTTCACGATGAACGCGCCGTCACGCGTCATCAGCGGCACTTCGCCCAGATACACATCGTCCTCGCGCACCTCTTCGCCGTCCTTCAGACGGAACGTCGCGTGCAACGGCGCCGAGAACGTATCCCCATCGCGCAACGCCTCAAAGGCCGTCTTCTTCGGCTTCTCCAAGTTGTAGCGCACAAAGTCGATCGTCAGATGGCGGTCATCCTTCGAGACAACCGGGAAGATCTCCTTGAAAATGGCCTGCAGACCGATGTTCTTGCGCTTCCCCGCAGGCACATCCGCCTGCAAGAAGTCCGCAAACGACTTCGTCTGAATCTCAATCAGGTTCGGCGGCTGAATCACCGGCTTAAGCTTCCCGAACACGAAATCCTCGTCCTTGGCCATAGCCTCAATACCTCTTCATAGGGGTTCTCGACTCCGCCCCGCGGTCACCCGCAAGGCCGCTAACAACAAGGTAAGCCCCGGGCATCTCAGCCCGCAAACTCCGGCCTAAGCCGGGCCCCCGCGCGACAGTAGACTGCTGTATCCGCCGCGAAGGCCTCGCCGCCTGGGGACACTACACCCCCAGACGAAACCCATTAAAGATAGCAAATCCCCCACCCCAAAGCAAGCCCTTTTTTCTGGAAGTTTGGAAGTTTGGAGGCTTGGAAGCTTGGAGGAGCCCCAGAGGTTGAAGCCCGATCCGCCGCCCCTGGCGGCGATGAAGCCGAACGCTGCGCGGCTATCACAAAGAACACAAAGAACCACAAAGGGACACCGTGCAGGCGCAAAGCGCCAAACCTTCCACGGCTAAGAAGGTTACGCTGGGGCGGGCCGTGCGTGCGCAAGGCGCACGTCCGGCCCGGGGGCCTGTGAGAACATGGCGGGCTTCGCACGCCACGCTTTGGTTTTGGAAAATCTAGCGGCGCAGCCGCCGTCCTATATGTCCTATACGTCCTATATGTCCTACCGCGTCGTGTTATGGCACGTCGCAGACGTGCCGGGGGTGCAGGGAGAACTTCTCCCTGCCGGGGCGTGGGGCAGCGCCCCACACCTTCCAATCAGCCAATCGGCCAATTTTCTTTGTGCCCTTTGCGGTCCTTCGTGTTCTTTGTGATAAAACCCGACAGGCCTTCTCTGTGAGCCTCTGTGGATTCCTCTGTGAGCCTCTGTGTTCTAAAGTCCAGCCGGCGGTAGCCGGCCCCTAATCTGCTCAAAATCTGCGGAATCTGCGGTTCCTGTTCTGGCAATACTTTGTGCTCTTTGCGGTTCTTTGTGCCTTTGCGGGTGCCGCGCAGCGTGGATATCGTCACCGCACAGGTTCGACGGCGGTGTCGAGGAGTTGGTGGGTCTTGGGGTCGAAGACCAAGCCGATGCGGTGAATGGTCTGAGCAGAGGCGAGATAGGGCAGGTCGTAGCGGCGGTCGCGAATTTGCGCGAGGGCCTCTTCGGCCGTGCCGCCGACCTTAAGCTCGAAGATAAAGACGCGTCCAAAGGCGTCGGCCACAAGGTCGGCGCGCCCCTGTGCTTGGGTGTCCTCGGAGACAACGCGAAGTCCACCGGCGGTGAGCAGGACGAAGAGACTGCGTTGGTACGAGGCCTCGTTCACGTGCTCCTCCTTCGCACCGTAGGTGAGACGGGCGTAGAAGGATTTGAGGCACGTGAAGAAGGTGGGGAAGTCGTATTTCAACAGGGCCGTCCTAGCCTTGCTCCAGCCCAAACTGTTGTCGCCCTTCAGGGTCTGGTCCACGAGAATTTGGTTGAGGTCCTGGCGCACGTCCTCATTGGGAATGCCGAGGGTGTAGCCGCTGATGGGGTCAAAATCTTTGATGGTGAGATAACCGCCCTGATAAAGGAAGGTCTTATACCCGATGTTGTCCAAATCGTAGACATCGAAGACGGTTCGCTCGACTTCCGGGATGCATTCGTAGTCGCGGGCGGTGAGGGGATGGGTGGAGAGATACTTCATGAGCGCGGTGGAGTGGCCGGTCTCCGACCAGGTGGGCTCGAAGTAAGTCTTGCGTCGCAACAATGTGCGCCCGATAGCTAAGGGGTTATAAACCTTAACCTCGCAGTCCGGCGAGAAACGATAGCCATTGTACCACCAACGGAGTTGACCGCGATAATCCTCGTAGGAAAGGCCCATGACCTCGGCGTGGCGGTGCAACGACTTACTGAAGTTGGCCTCCAATTCCTCTTCGGTGTAGCCCAAAAGCGTGGCGGCCTCGGGCTGAAGCGTCAGGTCGGTGAGGTTGTTGAGGGCGGAGAAGACCGAGAGTTGCGTGAACTTCGTCACGCCGGTCATCATCATGAAGCGAATGTTACCGACGTTGTTCTTGATTTCACCGTAAAAGGCGGAAAGTTTGGCGCGGATGGCCGTGGCCTTCTCGATGTCGTTCAGCGCTGCACCGACGGGCGCGTCATACTCGTCAATGAGAATAACCACAGGCTTGCCGCGCTCCCGGGCAAGAGCCTTGATGGCACGCGAGAAATTGTCGTTCGGGGCAAGGGTGGGATTATAAGTGACCTTGGCATTCTCAATCACTTCCTGCACACGCGCCACAAAACCGGCCAGGAAGGCCTCAAACGTCGTCACATCCATCGTGCCGAAGTTGAAGTGCAGGATGGGATACTCCGCCCAATCATAATCCATCTTGTCGATGGCAAGCCCCTTGAAGAGTTCGCGCTCGCCGCGGAAAAGACACTCCAACGTCGAGAGCATTAGCGACTTGCCGAAGCGCCGCGGACGGGAAATGAAGAAGAAGGAGTCTCTCCCGCGCGTGACGAGCGGATAGAGCAACGCCGTCTTGTCCACATAACGGAATCCATCCTCCCGCATAACGCGGAAGTCATAGGTCCCTTGCGCAATCTTCTCTTCGTCCATGACCGAACTCCTTGCCTACAGTATAGCAAAAGGGGCGGCCTGATGGCCGCCCCGGAGAACGGAGAACGGAAAACGGAGCGTGCAGGCCCGAAGGGACAAACCTTCCACGGCCACAGAACGCCCCTGCGGGGCGACGGGTGAGACTCCGAAAAACGAAAAGGCACGAAACGGAGGGCGGCAGTCGCGGTCAGCGGCGAAGCCGCAGAGCGACCGATGGAGCCCGAAGCGGTTCGCGCTTCTTCTTGCGTCTTTGCGGTTCCAATTTTCCCCGGACAGTATTGCTTCGCGGAGAACTCTTACCGCAGGCGGAAGCGATAGCCGGGCTTTGGCTCGGGCTCCGGCTCCGGTTCCTCAATCGGCTCCAACGTGCCCGTGATGGTCACCGGCTCCGTGACGGTGAAGGAGGTCTTGAGGACAAAGCGCTCGGAGCCGTCCTCGAAGTCCAAGCGATCCTTCCCCGAATCCGGATAGTCCGGCCAATCGAAGCGTTCCAGAACATCCCTATTACTGAGCTCGATAGCCACACGGTTCGGCACGAACTGGCGGCCTTCGGGCGGGTAGACGCAGATGGTCTGGCCGGGATAGCCCACCGAGGGCCCCATGCAATTCACATACTCAAACTCGACAAAGACGGAGGATTCTTCCCAGACGGCGGTGAGCGTGGCGATCGTCGTTCCGGCGGCCAACGTGGGATTCACCGTCAGCGCCTCGCCGTCCAGTTCCCACCGCAGGAAGGTGTAACCCGCGCGCACCGGCGTCGCCTTCTCGAAGTCCGCAAAGAGCGGGTGCCCCGGCGCCACCTCCACCTCGCCAATCTTGGTGGTCGCCTCGCCCACGCAATACTGCACCGTCACGGTGACGGGCTTCTCCACCGCCACCTTCGGCCGAAAAGCGGCAGTGGTGATAAAGTTTCGCCCAGTCTCGATATTGGTGGAATAAGCAACACTTAAGGAATACTTGCGCGAACTGCCGACATAACCGTTCGTGCAGGCCTCCCAATAGCTTCCCCAGATACCATAGAAGCCATAGGGGTCCGCCTTCATCGCGTCTGCCTTGTTGTTGGCGGCATTGCTGGAATCACTGCCAATGACCATTTCTTCCTTGATGGCCGTGTCCCGACCATAGCCTTGGCCGGCCTGGGGGTTTTCCGTCGTGGCGCTTCCGGCACCCACCGCGACAAGGTCGGCGGACGACGGCAGGGACGCCTGGACGCCGAACCGCTCGCCAATCATCTGCGCCAGCTTGGCGAAGGGATAGTTATCGTTCAGATATTCATAACCCGTCGGCTTAAAGACGTCAAGATAGCGATAGACATCGGTAGAACTCTTGGAGAGCGGAGCCAGACATTCCCAAACCCAAGGGTTCCCGACCTTCTCCGCGGTGAGGTCCAGCAGGTTGGCCACGTTGCCGATGGGGGTCTCGTAGACGCCCAAGTAGAACTCATCACCGGAAGCGGGCGTGACGCGGCGAAGCGTGATGGCCGTGGCGGAGAGGCTTGAGCTCTCTGTGCCGTAGGCCTTCTGCCACCATTCCATGTACTCCCGCCAGAACTCTTTGTAGGTGCCCTTATAGCCTTCCCAAGCGGGGGCTTTCCCCGCATCGGCGGCGGGTTCGCCATAGGAAATGGTGTTGTCCGTGAGGTCGAAGGTGGCGATGGCACCGGCGGGGGTGTAGCCAGGGAAGGCGTAGACGTTGCCATAGCCGTCATCAAGCTTCACATCGGCAGCCACCTCGCTGCCGAAGAGGTCGTAGGCCTTGGTACCCTCGGTATCCGCGTAGCCCAGGCGGATGGTGGCGCCGGTGCCCGGCTCCACCTGGCCCGGCTCGGTGGGCGCTTTGTAAAGCGCCGTGATGGCGATGGAGACGTCATAGGTGTTCGCCGGGATTGTGTAGCTGTTGCCCTGGAGAGACGACTCCGTCTCCGTGCCGTTCACGGTCACCGACCACCCGGTGTGCGTGTAGCCATCCAGACCGCTCGGATTGAGGTTAAGCGTGGTGCCGGGGTAATAATAACCCTCGCCATCGTCACGCCCGCCCTCCGTGCCGCCAACTGTGCCGCCGAAGACCCGCACAAAGGGATAGGTCTGAATCTTCGCCTCAAAGGGCAGGGTTTCTCCCTGCCCCGTCAGGCCGGAGACCTTGAAGCGGTTATTCGTCACCTCAATGCCCTCGGGCACCACCCAGCCGGTAAAACGCTGGTGTTCGCCGGGGTCGTTGGCGACCAACGTCACCTCTTGCCCATTCACCACCTCCGTGACGGTCTCGCCATTGACCTCTGCGTGACCGTTCTTCACCGTGATGGTAGCGTAAGGGATTTTCTCGAAGTGCGCCGTGAAGGCGAAGGTCTCCCCACCCTGCAACGCGGGAATCGTGTAGCTATAGACACTCTCCTGCGTCTCTTCGTCCGTCGTCGGCTCAATGGGGGTCGGTTCACCCTCGCCCTTCGTCACCGTCCACTTCACAAACTTTTCATACGCGGCAGGTTCCCGCGCCGTCAAGGTCACGATGTCCTCCTCCACCACCTGCGTGCCTTCCACGGCGACCCCGCCGTGCATCACTTTGGCCGTTCCCCCTTCCACTGTGATGGTGCCGTAAGGCTCGGAGGTGTAGGCAAAGGTGAGGTCCGTAGCCGGCATAGGGAAACGGTACCAACTCTCCAAATCTGTCGGAGGCTTCAAGTTCTCCTGCGGAGGAGTAATGGTGCATCCGCTCAGTCGCTTTCCCTCCGCCACCTCCGGCGGTTCCACCATGACCATATCCCCTTCCTTGATGCCTTCCTGCTTGGAGACCTCCGTCCCATCCAAGGTCACCGTGAGCGTATACGTCCGCGCCGCCGGAACCGTGTAAACCAACCGCGCACCCCAAATATCCGTGATGCTCCCACCGATGGTGTACGCATCCAACCTGGTCGCCGCCGGCGAAGTCAGACCCTGCAACTTTTTCCATGAATACTTATTGGTGCTTTCCGCTGGCCAACCATAAAAGGCCACCACGGGCGAGCCGTCCTCTCCTAGGTCGCACGTATATTCTGCGGCATTGCCGAAAATATCGATGACACCATGGATATTGGCACCCGCTTGCCATTTCTTGTTGTCGTTGTACCAAGCCACCAACTCAGAGGAAGAGTAAGAAGCTGCACCCCCATGCAGGTTCGTGGCTTTCTTATCTGAGGTCGCCAACTTCCCTTCCGAAGCGGAGGCATAGGCCAGCCATTGGGCGGATTTGGGGAAGGCGAGGCCAGGCTTGTTGTTCAGCGTGGGCGTGGAGGCAAAAGGAAACCCAGTGTTGCTGTACTCCACGCCATAGGCAGAACCTAAGTTACTCACAGCTGGCCTAAGCCCCAAGTGATACGCCTGGGCTTGGGTCACCTCAAAGACGCCGATATAATACTCCGTGGAGATGTCCGTGTCCTGCACAAAGAGCATCTCCGTGGTCTTCGTCTGCGTGCCGTCCTCAGCCGTGATTGTCTCATGCCAACGTTTGTCCGTCACGTCCAGCTTCTCGACCTCCTCGGCCGTCAATTCCTTGACCGTGCCGGACTGCACTTCATAGGACAAATACTTCAGCTCCGCCTGCGCGGAACGGGCGAAGGCGAAGGCGGCGAGGGACAGGCAGAGCGCGTAAAGAGCTTTCATGGAGGTCCTCCCAGTTTTTGAACTTACAGTATTGCACATTCCCCACCCCACTGCAACCCCTAATTTGGCTGATTAGCTGATTGGCTGATTAGCTGATTGGAAAACTACGCGGGCGGCGTTGCCGCCGGAAGGTTGGAAGCTTAGAACTTAGAGGCTTGGCTTTGTTGGTGGGGCGCCGCCCCACATCCCTGCGTAGGCTGATTGCGGATTGGAAGACTCGCGATAGTGGGGCGGCTGACGCCGCCCCACTGATTGGAAAGCACGTTGCGGTAGGACATATAGGTCGGTGATTAAAAAGTGGCCGATAAGAATAAAAATAGGATGAGGGCGTATGTGGAAAAGGAGGCGGAACAGAACTCAAGAAGATAAAAAGTGGGCATTATGGGTCAATTTCAGCCTCTTTTGTGAAAACTGAAAGAGATCTCGACTCGTAGAACACTGGAATTCACATTACTCAGTGCTTTTCTTTTTACTTTTTAATCACCGACATATAGGACATATAGGACATATAGGACGGCGGCTTCGCCGCCCTGTATGTACAGCGGCCTCTTTGTCGCCCCGCAGGGGCGTTCTGTTCTCCGTGGCCGTGGAAGGTTTGGCGCTTCGCGCCTGCACGCTCTGTTCTCCGTTCTCCGGGGCGCGTCAGCGCCCCTTGCTAGCACGCCCAAAATCTGCATCAAATCTGTGTTACCAAAGGTCTTCCTAGCGAAGCGACGGAACAATCTGCGTTTCCCATTCTGGCAGTCCTGCCGGCGGTAGCCGGCCCCTAATCGGCTTTAATCTGTGGACTACCGCAAGGTCTTTCGAGCGAAGCGAAGAAACATCGGCGGTTCCCCATTCTGGCAGTCTTTGTGTCCTTCGTGTCCTTTGTGATTTCCAAAATACTGACTGTCAGCATACGCCTCGCGGATGGCGGCCAGCGTTTCGGCATTGGGGCGGCTGCGACACACCTCGAACGGAATCCCACCGACCTCCACCGCTTTACGCAAAAAGATGTTCATCGCCGTGGAAAGGTTCAGCCCTAAATCCGCAAAAAGCTGTTCGGCCTCCTGGCGAAGGTCGGCATCCAAGCGAATCGTATAATTCGTTGCATGAGCCATAATACATCCTCCTTTTGCATTGCATTATACATCAATTGCATGACGGAAGTCTAGCAATGCGCTCCTGGAAAGTGTGTCATGAAGACGGTCTTGCAGGGAAATCTTGCGGGCTCCATCACTCCCCTGAAGATGCTCTCAAAAGGGGTCTCCGAGAAACCCTTAAGGGTTCGAGGTGAGACCCTATAAGGGTCCGAGGTCAACCACTATAGTGGTCGGGGTCGGACCACTATAGGGTCTCAGAAAGGGGCGGCTGTGCCGCCCCAGAGAACGGAGAACGGAAGGGGCGCTGACGAGCCCCAGAGAACAGAAAACAGAGCGTGCAGGCGCGAAGCGCCAAACCTTCCACGGCCACAGAGAACGCCCCTGCGGGGCGACGGACAAGGCTTCAACCTCTGGGGCTCCTCCAAGCCTCCAAACTTCTAAACTTCCAAGCTTCCATTGTGCGTCCTACGTGCGCTAGCACGCCCTTAATCTGCAACAAATCTGCTAAATCTGCGGTTCCCTTTGCGGCGTGCTTAGCCGCGCAGCGCTCGGCCACATCGTCGCCGGAGGCGACAGCCCGGACCAAACCTCTGTGGCTCCTCCAAGCTTCCAAGCCTCCAACCCTCCAAGCTTCCAAAAAAAGCCCCCCGATCGCTCGGGGGGCTTTTTTGCCAGGCGCGAAGAGCGCCGTTACTTGGCCTTGCGGGCGGCCTTGATGGCGGCCTGGGCGGCGGCCAGGCGGGCGATCGGCACGCGGTAGGGCGAGCAGGAGACGTAGGTGAGGCCGATGGTGTTGGCGAACTCAACGGAGTGAGGCTCGCCACCGTGCTCGCCGCAGATGCCCATGCGGATGGAGGGGTTGACGGCCTTGGCCTGGTCGACGGCGAACTTCATCAGCTTGCCCACGCCCTGCTGGTCGAGGACGATGAAGGGATCGTAGTCGTAGAAGCCCTTGCTGACATAGTCGCGGAGGAACTTGCCGGCGTCGTCGCGGGAGAAGGCGCAGGTGGTCTGGGTGAGGTCGTTGGTGCCGAAGGAGAAGAAGTCGACTTCCTTGGCGATCTCGTCGCTGGTGAGGGCGGCGCGGGGGACCTCGATCATGGTGCCGATGAGGATGTCGAGCTTGACGCCGCGCTCCTTTTCGACCTCGGCGATGACCTTCTGGATGATGGCCTTCTGGGAGAGGAGCTCCTTGACGTTGCCCACGAGCGGGACCATGATCTCGGGCTTGGAGCCGGGGACGTTGGCGGCGGCTTCGCAGATGGCGCGGACCTGCATCTCGGTGACCTCGGGATAGGAGATGCCGAGGCGGCAGCCGCGGTGGCCGAGCATGGGGTTGAACTCGTGGAGCTCATCGACGAGCTTCTTGACTTCCTCGACGGTGATGCCCATGACCTTGGCCATTTCGGCCTGGCCGGCGTCGTCGTGGGGGACGAACTCGTGCAGGGGCGGGTCGAGGAGGCGGACGGTGCACTCGCGGCCGTCGAGGGCCTGGAACATGCCCTCGAAGTCGCCGCGCTGGAGCGGGAGGAGGGTGGCGAGGGCGGCGTTGTACTGCGCCAGGGGGGCGTCGAGCTGGGCCTGGATGGCGGCCTTTTCGGCGTCGGAGCCGGCGGCGGCGAGGGCTTCCTTGAGCTTCTTGACCTTCTCGGCGACGAGGATCATGCGGCGGAAGGCCACGATGCGGTCGTCGGAGAAGAACATGTGCTCGGTGCGGCAGAGGCCGACGCCTTCGGCGCCGAAGCGGACGGCGACCTGGGTGTCGCGGGGGGTGTCGGCGTTGGTGCGCACGCCCATGGTGCGATACTTGTCGGCGAGGGCCATGATCTCGGCGAAGGGGCCGGAGAGCTCGGGGTCGCGGGTCTCGATGCGGCCTTCGTAGACCTTGCCGGTGGAGCCGTTGAGGGAGATCCAGTCGCCCTCGCGGAGGGTGACGTCGCCGAACTTGAGGGTCTTGGCCTTGGCGTCGATGAGGGCGTCACCGCAGCCGGCGACGCAGCACTTGCCCATGCCGCGGGCAACGACGGCGGCGTGGGAGGTCATGCCGCCGCGGGCGGTGAGGATGCCCTGGGCGCTGACCATGCCGGCGATGTCTTCGGGGGAGGTTTCGGCGCGGCAGAGGATGACCTTCTTGCCGAGCTTGCCCTGGGTCTCGGCGTCTTCGGCAGTGAAGACGACGGTGCCGGTGGCGACGCCCGGGGAGGCGGGGAGGCCGGTGGCGATGACCTTGGCCTTCTTCTCGGCGAGGGCGTTGAAGACGGGGTGGAGGAGCTGGTCGAGCTGCTGGGGCTCAACGCGCAGGACGGCGGTCTGCTCGTCGATCAGGCCTTCCTTGACGAGGTCGGTGGCGATGCGGACGGCGGCGGCGGCGGTGCGCTTGCCGTTGCGGGTCTGGAGCATGTAGAGCTTGCCATCTTCGATGGTGAACTCCATGTCCTGCATGTCGCGGTTGTGCTGCTCGAGCTTCACGCGGATGGCGTCGAACTGCTTGAAGACCTCGGGCATGGACTCTTCGAGGGAGGGGAACTTGGCGGCGCGCTCTTCCTCGGAGATGCCGGCGCGCTTGGCCCACTCGCGGGAGCCCTGGATGGTGATTTCCTGCGGGGTGCGGATGCCGGCGACGACGTCTTCGCCCTGGGCGTTGATGAGGTATTCGCCGTAGAAGTAGCTGTTGTCGCCGGTGGAGGGGTCGCGGGAGAAGGCGACGCCGGTGGCGGAGTTGTTGCCGCTGTTGCCGAAGACCATGGTCTGGACGTTGACGGCGGTGCCGGCGAGGCCGCGGATGTCGTTCAGCTCGCGGTACTTGATGGCGCGGGGGTTGTTCCAGCTGCCGAAGACGGCGCGGATGCCCATGCGGAGCTGCTCGTGGGCGTCGGTGGGGAATTCCTTGCCGAGCTGGGCGACGACGATCTTCTTGTAGCGGGCGATGACCTCCTCGAGGTCCTCGGCGGAGAGCTCGGTGTCAAGCTTGACGCCCTTGGTGGCCTTGACGGCCTCGAGCTCGTGCTCGAAATCGTGGTGCTCCATGCCCATGACGACGTTGCCGAACATCTGGATGAAGCGGCGGTAGGAGTCCATCACGAAGCGCTTGTTGCCGGTCTTCGCGATCATCGCGGCCACGGTCTCGGGGTTGAGGCCGAGGTTGAGCACGGTGTCCATCATGCCGGGCATGGAGACGGCGGCGCCGGAGCGGACGGAGACGAGGAGCGGGTTGGGGCCCTTGCCGAAGGTCTTGCCGGTGACCTCTTGCAGGCGCGCCAGGGCGGCGTCGACCTCGGGCATGATCAGCTGGAAGAGCTTCTCCTCACCCAGCTCGTAATACTTGGCGCAGGCCTCGGTGGTGATGGTGAAGCCGGGGGGCACAGGCAAGCTCATGGAGGCCATCTCGGCCAGGTTCGCGCCCTTGCCGCCAAGGAGCGCCTTCATCGAACCATTGCCTTCGGAGGCATCGCCCCCAAAGAAATAGACGTACTTCTCGTTGCTCATCGCGTAGTTTCTCCGTTGATTGGAAAGCCCTACTGTATCAAAAGTTGCGCTCCTGCGCAACTTTTGATAGAGAACAGAGAACGGAGAACAGAGAACAGAGAACGGAGAACAGAGCGTGCAGGCGCGAAGCGCCAAACCTTCCACGGCCACGGAGAACAGAACGCGCGGCAAGCGCGCGACGGGCAGGGCGCTGGGAGAGAGTGGAAGGTTTGCCCTGCGGGGCTGACACGAAGAACCACGAAAGTTCACGAAGAATGACTGGGAAGAAGGGAACCGCCGATTTCGCAGATTAAAGCAGATTAGGGGCCGGCTACCGCCGGCAGGACTGCCAGAATGATTGGAAATTACCGTGCAGGCCCAGAAGGCCAAACCTTCCACGGCTAAGAACACGAAGGACACAAAGGAGATTTTAGCTGATTCGCTGATTGGAAGGTGTGGGGCGCTGCCCCACACCCCGGCAGGGAGAAGTTCTCCCTGCACCCCCAGCACGTCCGATGGACGTGCCAACTAGCACGACGGAATAACGCTGAAGGGAGCCAAGCTTCCAAGCCTCCAAACTTCCAAGCTCCCAATTACCCCTGCACCCCCGGCACGTCTGCGACGTGCCAAAGGGCGGCGCGGTAGGACGAATAGGACATATAGGACGGCGGCTTCGCCGCTAGATTCCCCAAACCCAAAGCATGGCGTGCGAAGCCCGCCATGCTCTCTCAGGCCCTTCGGGCCGGACGTGCGCCTTGCGCGCACGCACGGCCCGCCCCTTGCGACGTGCCGTCCCCTTTGTGCCCCTTCGTGGTCCTTCGTGTTCTTTGTGATAAAACCCGACAGGCCTTCTCTGTGAACCTCTGTGGATTCCTCTGTGAGCCTCTGTGATCTAAAAATTCTGGCAGTCAGCGTGCGCTAGCACGCCCTTAATCTGCAACAAATCTGTGAAATCTGCGGTTCCTTTGCGGCGTGCTTTGTGGATAGCAAAAAGAGGGCGGCAAGCTGACGCCTGCCGCTCTGTTTGTCGCGCGCTTGCCGCGCGCTCTCTGTTCACTGTTCTCTTTTCTCTGTTCTCTGAGAGTGATGGGCGCGCCGCGCCCATCACTCTCTATACAGCGGCTTGGCGGTGTAGTGGGTGTGAAGGAGCTTGTGGGCCTTTTCGCTGCAGGGCTCGCCCAGGAAGTCGGTGTAGATCTTCTTGATCTGGGGATTCTGGTGGGAGCAGCGGTGGGCCGACTGGCGGTCGTCCTGGTAGAGGCCGGCCATGCGGGCGAGGCGGACCTCGTCGGTGGCGAGGGTGGGCTGACCGCCACCGCCGATGCAACCGCCGCGGCAGGCCATGACCTCGATGAACTGCCACCGGGGCGGGCGACCGGCCTTGCGGTCCTCGCGGATGGCGTTGAGGACGGCCTCGACGTTGCCCATCTGGTGGGCGACGGCGATGGAGACCTTGGTGCCCTTGATGTCGACGACCGCTTCCTTGACGCCCTGGAGGCCGCGGACGGCGGTGAAGTTGACGTCGGCGAGCTCTTCGTGGGTGATGAGGTGGTAGGCGGTGCGGAGGGCGGCCTCCATGACGCCGCCGGTGGCGCCGAAGAGGGTGCCGGCGCCGGTGTACTCGCCCAGGATGGAGTCGGCGGGGCTCTCGGGCAGGGCGTTGAAGTCGATGCCCGCGATCTTGATCATGCGGGCGAGCTCACGGGTGGTGAGGACGACGTCGACGTCTTGGTGGCCGGAGGCGCGCATTTCCTCGGAGCGGGTGATCTCGTACTTCTTCGCCGTGCAGGGCATGATGGAGGTGAGGTGGATGCGGGCGGGGTCGAGGCCCATCTTCTCGGCGAAGTAGGTCTTGGCCATGACGCCGAGCATCTGCTGGGGGCTCTTGGCGGTGGAGAAGTTGGGGATGAAGTCGGCGGCATACTTCTCCATCCAGTCGGTCCAGGAGGGGCAACAGGAGGTGATGAGGGGGAGCTCGCCGCCCTGCGTGAAGCGGTGGACGAACTCGGTGCCTTCCTCCATGATGGTGAGGTCGGCGGAGAAGTTGGTGTCAAAGACCGCCTGGAAGCCGAGGCGACGGAGGGCGGTGTAGATCTTGCCGGTGGAGATTTCGCCGGGCTTCATGCCGAAGGCCTCGCCGAGGGCGACGCGGACGGCGGGGGCGATCTGGACTGCGGTGAAGCGCTGGGGGTCGCGCAGGGCGTCCCAGACCTTGGCGGTCTCGTCGCGCTCGTAGATGGCGCCGACGGGGCAGTGCGCGGAGCACTGGCCGCACTTGATGCAGGGCGAATCGTTGAGCGGGACGCCGGCGGCGGGGGCGATGCGCATGCGCTCGCCGCGCCCGATGAACTCGAGGGCCCAGACGTTCTGCATCTCTTGGCAGACGATGGCGCAGCGGCCGCACTTGATGCACTTGTCGGGATCGAGGACGATGGAGGGCGTGCTCTCGTCGCGCGGGATGTGGTCGATGGCGGGGCGCGGGAAGGGGGCCTCGCGGATGCCGAAGTCGGTGGCCACGCGCTGGAGTTCGCAGACGCCGGAGCGGGGGCACTTGAGGCAGTCGGCCGGGTGCGTGCTGAGGATGAGCTGGACGACCGTCTTGCGGATCTGGACGATGTCGGGGTCGTGGGTGGTGATCTTCATCCCCTCGGCGACCTCGGTGCAGCAAGCGCGCAGGAGCTTGGGCGAGTTGCCGTTGCGGACCACGCAGATGCCGCAGGCGGCCCAGGCCTTCACGTCGGGGTGATGGCAGAGGGTCGGGATGTTGACGGCGACCTTCTTGGCGGCTTCGAGGATGGTGGTGCCGGCGGGCACCTCGACGGCGATGCCGTTGATCTCAAGGTGTACGAGTTTGTTGTCCATGGCGCGCTCCTCCTCAGGCGATCTCGATGGCGTGCAGCTTGCAGGTGTTGTAGCACTGGCCGCACTTGACGCACTTGGCGGGGTCGATGACGTGCTTCTCGCGCACCTTGCCGGCGATGGCGCCGACGGGGCAGACGCGGGCGCACATCGTGCAGCCGACGCACCGCTCGGGGTTGATGCGGTATTGGACCAGCTTCTTGCACTTGCCGGCGGGGCAGCGCTTGTCGTTGATGTGGGCCATCACCTCGTCCATGAAGTAGCGGAGCATGGCCTGGACGGGGTTGGAGGCGGTCTGGCCGAGGCCGCAGAGGGAGGCGCGGGCCATGGCCTGGCAGATGTCCTCCATCTTCTGGATGTCCGCGGGCACGCCGCGGCCTTCGGAGATGCGGGTGAGGGCGTTGAGCAGGGCGCGCCCGCCGATGCGGCAGGGCATGCACTTGCCGCAGCTCTCGTCCACGGTGAATTCGAGGTAGAACTTCGCGACGTCGACGATGCAGTCGGTGTCGTCCATCACGATGAGGCCGCCGGAGCCGACGATGGAGCCGATCTTGGCGAGGGACTCATAGTCGATGGGCATGTCGAGATACTCGGGCGGGATCATGCCGCCGGAGGGGCCGCCGGTCTGCGCGGCCTTGAACTTGCGGCCGTTGGGGATGCCGCCGCCGATGTCGAAGATGATCTCGCGCAGCGTGATGCCCATGGGCACTTCGATGAGGCCGGAGTTCTTGACCTTGCCGGTGAGGGCGAAGACCTTGGTGCCCTTGCTGGTGGCGGTGCCGATGGAGCTGAACCACTTGGCGCCCTTGGTGATGATGACGGCGACGTTGGCCAGGGTCTCGACGTTGTTGATGATGGTGGGCTTGCCCCAGAGGCCCTTGACCGCCGGGAAGGGCGGGCGGGGCGTGGGCTGGCCGCGCTTGCCCTCGATGGAGGCCAACAGCGCGGTCTCTTCGCCGCAGACGAAGGCGCCCGCGCCGAAGCGAAGCTCGATGTCGAAGGTGAAGTCGCTGCCCAGGATGTTCTCGCAGCCCAGCAGGCCCCACTCGCGGGCCTGGTCGATGGCGATCTGCAGGCGCTTGATGGCGAGGGGATACTCCGCGCGGATGTAGATGTAGCCCTTGGTGGCGCCGGTCGCGCGGCCCGCGATCATCATGGCCTCGAGGATGGCGTGGGGGTCGCCCTCGAGCGTGGAGCGGTCCATGTAGGCGCCGGGGTCGCCCTCGTCGGCGTTGCAGACGATGTACTTCTGGTCGGCCTCGACGGCGGCGGAGAACTGCCACTTCTTGCCGGTGGGGAAGCCGGCGCCGCCGCGCCCGCGCAGACCGGAGGCGAGGATCTCGTCGATGATGCCCTGGGGCGTCATCTCAAAGAGGGACTTCTCCAGGCCGGCGTAACCGTCGTGCGCGATGTAGTCTTCGATCTTCTCGGGGTCGATCACGCCGCAGTGACGCAGGACGATACGCTGCTGCTTGGCGTAGAAGTCGATGTCGTGGCCGGCGTTCCCGGCCTCGGCCTGGGATTTGTCGTAGAGCAGGCGGGTGACCACCTGGCCGTTGACGATGTGCTCGTTGATGATGGCCGCCGCGTCCTCGGGCTTGACGTCCACATAGAAGGTGTCATCGGGGAGGACCTTGACGATGGGGCCGCGCTCGCAGAAGCCCATGCAGCCCGTGCGCACGATGCGCACGTTCGCGCCGGCGTATTCCGCGGCCTTGACGAGGGCGGCGTAAAGGGCCAGGCCGCCGTTGGAGTCGCAGGCGGTGCCGCCGCAGACCATCACATACTTCAGGCCGCCGGATTCGGCCTGCTTGTTCTCGGCCTCCAACCGCGCACGCAACGCGTCGAGGCTCTCGCGGGTCAATTTCTCAGCCATGGGTCACCTCTTCTCTCAGTGCTTCGCGCGGAACTTGTCAAGGATGCCCGGCAGGGCCGCCTTGGTGACCTTGCCGAACACCTCGCCGTTGATCACGATGACGGGCGCCAGGCCGCAACAGCCCAGGCAACGCACCGCCTCGGTCGAGAACTCGCCGTCGGGGGTGACGGTGTTCACGCCCACGCCGAGCTCCTGCTCCAGGGCCTTCATGATGTCGTCGCCGCCCTTGAGGTAACAGGCCGTGCCCAGGCAGACCTGGATGAGGTTGCGCCCGGGTTGCTTCAGCTTGAAGAAGTTGTAGAACGTGATGACGCCGTAAATCTTTGCCAGCGGCACGCCCAACAGGTCTGCCAGCTCCAGCACGATCTCGCGCGGCATATAACCGTACGTCTGCTGCACGCGGTGCAACACCATGATCAGATTGCCCGGCTTCGGCTTCCATTCCTCAATGAAAGCCCGCAACTCCGGTGTCAGCGTCTTGCGTTCGTCCTGACCCATGAAACTCTCTCCTTTTCTGTGGGTACCTTAAGGCCTTCGCCCCAAGATTAGTATTACCATTCTTTCATAAATCTCCAAGACTTGTCAAGAAAAAAAGGGGCGGCGTTGCCGCCCTGGAAAGTGTATGATGTTTTCGCGCACTCTGAGAGGGGCTGTGGGCCTCCCCCCTGCGCCCCCCTAGGGGGGCGGC
>CALXMT010000009.1 GCA_944389545.1 uncultured Kiritimatiellota bacterium
CGAAACGGAGGGCGGCGGTCGCGGTCAGCGGCGAAGCCGCAGAGCGACCGATGGAGCCCGAAGCGGTTCGCGCCAATACTGTCCGGGAAAGTTTCCACGAAGACACGAAGGAACGCAAGGGCCTGGGCACTTCACCGTTCGGCCCTCCGGGCCTCACTCCCTATCCCCATCCCTTGCGTTTCTAGTGTTTTTCGGGAAGCATCATCCGTTGGGTCTGCACGGTAATTTCCAAAACACACTGGCAGTTCTGCGTGCGGTAGCACGCCCTTAATCTGCTCAAAATCTGTGTTACCGAAGGTCTTCCTAGCAAAGCGACGGAACAATCTGCGGTTCCACATTCTGGCAGTCCTTCTCTGTGGTTCTCTGTGTATCCCTCGGTGGCGCTCTGTGATCTAAACAGAAAAAGGAGGGGCGCGGAACCGCGCCCCTCTTTGGGATTTGTCCGATGGACGGCCTCACTCGGCGGAAGGCGGGGTCAGGCGGACCTTGAAGAGGACCGTGCCGGCAGTGGCCTCGGGCGAAGGCAGCGTCAGCGCGCCATCAGCGCCGACCTCGGCAGTGCCAAGCACATCGCCGGGCTCCGTGCCATCCAGGGTCACGGGCACCAACTCCACCTTCACACCGGACTTGAGCGTGAGCGGCTTGGCCTCGCCGTCGGCACCGGTGAGGGTGGCCGCGACGACTACCTTGCCATCCGCAATCTCAATCGAGGTGATGGTGAGGTCGCACGCCGCCGTGACCGTGGCCACGCCATTCTCGCCAACTGTGACAGAGAGCGGGAGATTCGCGACGCACGCGGCCAGGTCGTTGAAGGTTGCCGTGTCGGCGGACTGTCCATTCAGCATGAGACTGACGGAGGTCACCTCAGTCACGCCCGTCTGTTCCGCCACGGCACCAAGAATCGCCGCCTGGGCATCCTCGGAGAAGCCGCCGGTCTCATCGCCCACCACGCCCTCAGGCAGGGGAATGGTAGCCTGAGCTTCCACGGTGATGGCTTTTTCGCCGAAGTCAACGAGCCAGTTCTCCGCCGTCACGCCGGTGAAAACGATATCGGCAGGCTCCAACCCACCGGACGCAAGCGCGGCGTAAGTCACGAGCGTCTGCGGTTCCTCGGTAGCAACGAAGTCCGCGGCCAGGTTGACGGTAATGGTGGGAGCATCCGTCTCATCCACAATGCCCGGCACCGTCAGGGTATCCGTGATGTTCAGCGGCACTCCCGCCGAGAGGTCGAGCGTCGTCCCATCGGCCAAGGTGAGGTCGGCGCCGAGGGTCGTGTTCACGGCGGGGGCCAGTGCTCCGGCCTGGACTTCGATGTTCACGCCGACGTTCGCGCCTTCCGCAATGGCGAGCGTACCCGTCCCCGTCTTGACGATGGAGCCGGTACCGGTCACCGTGCCGGCGACCTCGTCCTCACTGAAGGTGGCATAGGTCAGCGTGGCGTTGAGGGTCGTCTCGGCAGGGAGCATGAGCGCCCCGTCACCGACGTACAGGTCACCATTAACCGTCAGCGCGGCAGGTTCAAACGCCACAATGCCCTCGCTTGCCAAGGTCAGCTGATGTTCGCTCGCGTTGATGGTCAGCGAGGCCGGTGCAGCCGTGTCGACATACACCCGGGCATTCGCATCGGCCGCAGTCAGAGCGAGCGACAGATTCGCCATATCGCCACGCAGGTAATTCCGGATGATCACAGGAATCTCCACACCTTCCGCGTCCGTCCAGACGAGATCTTCCCAGTTGACCGTACCACTGACCGACGCAGAGAAGGGCTGCGTGAAGTTCTTCGTCAGCACGTAACCGTTACCACCGAGGTTGCGCACGCGATAACCTTCCGGCACGCCGGTGAAGGTGAAGTCCGTCTTGACCGAGGTAATCAACACGTAGACATTCGTGGTGGGATTCGCCTCTGCCGGCAGGTTCAACGCGGACAGATCGAGCGCCAACTCCTTCTTACCAGTGAATTCATTAGCAGTGAGGATGAAGTAGCCGACACCCGTGGGCTTGATGGTCGCGCCCTCGGCGAAGGCAATGGACTTGGCGGTGATGGTGCCATTGCCGCCAATCGTCCCGGCAACGGTCACCGTATCCGTAATCGCGAGGTTGGACCCGGTGGACCCGGAAAGCGCCCTGGGCGTCTCCCAGAGATAGGCTCCTGCGACAGGGGCTTCCTCATCCGCCATACTCACGAGTGCCTTTGTATCAGTCTGAGGATTAAGCGTCTGCGTGGAACCGGCGAGGAGATACCACCCAGCCGGGAAGTCAGATACACCGGCGGCCACGTTGTAGCTGTCGAAGGAGATGGTCTTCCCTTCACCGGCATCAATCTGGATGAAGGTCCTCGCCTGTCCAAACGTCGCTTCCGTCTCTGTGAAACCGTCCACCGCATTCACGGCAGAGTCGACTCCACCAATGGTCATGCCTTCCAGATCGACTTCCTTACCATTGAGGTAGAGCGTGAACTCGGAGATAGTTCCAGTCGAGAGCGGCATGAAGGTGACATAGCGGGCGGAGATGGGCTGAGAAAGGAGGGTGAGCGAGCCATCCGCCGTGACCTCGAGGGAGTCCGCACCGAAGTTCTCCGCACCAAGCGCATAATCACCAGAGACGGTGATGGCGCCGGCGGCAGGGGTGTCCGCAGGAACGACAACGTTCTCGACAACGTCATTCGCACCGAAGGTGACGTTGGCCCCCTCAGCATAGCCCGGCAGACCCGTGGTCCAATCACCCGCACCAGTGTTCCACGTTAGGTCAACAGAGGGAGGAGGCATTGCCCATTGCGCGGTCAACTCGGCGACCTCACGCGCAGTGAGAACACGATTCCACACGGCAAAAGTATCAAGCTTACCGCTTTCCGTATTGGCTTCATTACCCGCGACACCACCCACACGGGAACCGAACTTGAAGTCAGTGTTGTCCGGGATGATTGGTGCTACTGGCTTATTCGAAGCTGTGGCGGAGGCGTCATAATAATGAAGGTAGGGCTTTTCCCTGGTAGCGTCATACGTAACAACATACGTATGATATCCTGCGCTCACACTACTAGCACCGAATCCACCGTAAGCAGTCGGGGGATTGCCGGCTCGGAAAAAGAGCGTTCCATTGGCACCACCGCGCGTGGCGCTCAAACCTCCTGAAGTGTTATTGCCAAAGGCAAAGAGCACAGAGTTGTTGTTACCGCCGACATCCGCGCGGAAAGCGATGGTGAAGGTTTGATTCTCTGCAGTCAAAAGGCCTTGGGTAAGATCTGTCCCGGTCAAAAAAGCAAGATTGAGGACATGGCGACCATCCTCCAACCGTTCATAAGGAAGCGTTGTAGCACCCTCAATGGTGCCGGTCCCCTGCTCGCGGGCATCATTAAAGGTCTGCGCCGCAGTATTCTCGAACGTACTGTAATAAACCACGCCATCCTTGAGGGTTTCGGAGGAAACAACCTCCTGACCGATGATTTGCAAAGCCGCGATACCGCCACGACCTTTTATACGACCATCTCCTTTAACGGGTGTTCCCCCACGAATAGTCAAGGAACCAGAAAGGTTCGGGATCCGAAGCGCATTTGTCCCTTCCACCACCGTATCCTGCATGGACTGCCCGAAAGGAACGTCAGTTGCCGCCTCCCCGGAGACAAGTGCGCCGTCTTGCCACGAGTAAAGCGTCCCATTGACAGTCACAGGGGCAAACTGCATGGCTGGCGCATCGGCGATTTCTTGTCCATCACCCGCTTTCGCCTGTTTGGCGTTGTCCGTGGCGAAGTAGACAATCACATCGTAAGTATCAAAGGGGACAATCGGGATTGTCACTGCGGCCCCAGATGCTCCATCATCCAAATAGGCATGGAGGATTGAGGGAGAAGTCGGATTGGCTTGCTTCCCAAGAATGCTCCATCCATTCGCGGCAGAGAATGTAACAGACGTGGTTGGGGCACCTGCAATGGGAGCACCTGTCGCCACATCGTAAATCGTGTTCACCGTACTGGTCGCATTGATTGACTTGGCGCTGTTGGTCAAGCCGTCTTGATAGACATTGCTCCAATACTTTCCCGGAACGGAGACCAAACCGATTGCGGCATCCGTCTCGGACACCAGAATCTGTTCCGTCAGATTTGCATTGACGCGTCCATTGGCAAAGCTGATACTGATTACCTTTTCCGAACCTCCTCCGCTTTCTTGTGCGAAGGTGGGGGCGGCGAGGAGGGCCGCGGTGAGGGCCAGGAGGGTGGGTCTCAGGCGCGAGTGGGGAGAGGTTGAGTTCATGGGACGCTCCTTTCGGAAAAGGATTCTTGTGACAAACGGCGGCCCAGGGGTGCGCCCTGCGCCTACATTGATAGATTAGCACGTTTTCTGTGGATGGCGCAAGAACGTTTTCCACAAAGACACAAAAGCACGACGCTGGGGGAACCGCCGATTCCGAAGAACACAGAGGACACAGAGAAGGAGGGCGCTACGCGCCCTAGAGAACAGAGAACAGAGAACAGAGAACGGAGAACAGAGAGCGCCCCTGCGGGGCGACGGATGAGGCTGCTGTGCATGTGCGGCGTCAGCCGAAAAGCCAAGCCTCCAAGCCTCTAACCTTCCAAGCTTCCACTAATCAGGAGATTCAGGAGGTGCAGGAGATGCAGGAGCGCGCGGCAAGCGCGCGACGAATGAGGCTGCTGTGCATGAGCGGCGTCAGCCGCAAAAGCCAAGCCTCCAAGCCTCCAAGCTTCCACAAAAGTACTGAGGCATTTTCAAGAAACCAATAGAGACGCAAGGGATGGGCACGGTAGTGAGGCGCAATGCGCCGAACGGTGAAGTGCCCAGGCCCTTGCGTCCTTTTGTGTCTTCGTGGGAAGGTGGCTTCTAAGCTTCCAATTATAAAAAAGGCGCATGGGGGACCATGCGCCGGGGTGAGCGGGAAAGGGGCGCTCACTCGATGAGGGAGAGTTCGGCGAGGGAGGCGAACTCTTGGCCGCGCTGTTCGCTGAGGCCGGTGAAGCGGAGGTAGCGGACGCCCTTGGCGGGGGCGGCGAAGCGAATCTCCTGCGGATCGGCGGAGTCCTTGAGGGTGGCCTCGGCAGCGACGGTCCAGGTCTTGTTGTCGGCGGAGACCTCGACGCGGCAATCCTTGATGCGACCATTCACGCCGCCATCCTGGCGGGCGTAGGCGACGATGCCCTTGAGGTCGCGGGGCTTGTTGAGGTCGAGGGTGACGCTGTGGGGATATTTGCCGAGGGTGACGCCGTATTGGCTGTGCCAGAAGGTGCCGAGGTCGCCATCGCAGACTTTGGCGCCTTCGCTGCCGGGCTCCTGGGAGGTGCAGGCGATGGCGGTGAAGGTCTCAGGCGGGGGCGGCATGGTCTCGTCAAGGGCGACCTTGGCCTCGCGGACGGGGAGGAGGGGTGCGCCGGCGGGACGGAAGGCGAGGTTCAGGTGGTAGGGCTTGTTAGCGCGGGGGATGTCGCGGTCGAGGGGGCCGGGGCCGCAGCTGGCGCCGCCGAGGCCGCGATTGACGGCCAGGAGGGTGAGGACGGTCTTGTCGCTCTCGGGGAGTTCGGCGACGTGGCGGGTCTCGGCGAGCTCGGTGGCGGTGTAAGGCAGGGCCGAGAAGGCGAAGCGGTCGCCATTGAGGGCGGAGACGACGAGGCCGGAGCCCTGCGGGTCGACGACGGAGAGGGCGTAGACGTCCTCACGGTTGCCCATGTCGTTGGGGCGGGGATAGCCCTCGACCATGTCCTTGACGGTGCGGGTGTACTTGGCGATGGGGGCGCCGGCCTTGCGGTCGGGGTAGTTCTCCCAGGGGCCGCGACCGTAGTAGGTGACGGTGCGGTCGACGCCGTTGAGGCAGAGGTTGTAGCCCAGGCGGCCCAGCTCGATGGCGCGGCCACGGGGGAGGAGGACGGACTGGAGGGTGACGGTGCCATCGGGGTAGACGCGCCACTGGGCGTTGACCACGAAGTGGGTGTTGCGCTCGGTGACGGGCGTGGCAAGCTTCTCGAAGAAGGTGCGGTCGGTGGCGCCGTTGTCGAAGTCGCGGAGGCGCTCGAGGGCGCTGCCGCGGACGGTGACGGAGGCATCAACGAGGATGGAGCCGTCCTCGGCGTTGCGGACCTGGGTGAGGCCGCCCTCGACGGGGACGAGGTCGCGGAGGCCCTGCATGGCCCACTCGCCGCCCTTGCCGACCTCGTTGGAAGAGGGGCAGCGGAAGGCGTCGACCTTCATGGGCGCGCGGAGGAGGGGCTTGCCGGCGAGGGTGTACTGGCGGAGGAGGCCATCGGGGCCGATGACGACGGAGAAGTTCCGGCCGGTGACGGTGGCCGAGCCATCCTCGGCGATGTCGGCGGAGAGGGTGCCTTGGGCCTCGATAGGCAGCGGCGCGGGGGCCTGGAGGGCGAGGGTCTCGGTGGCGACGAGAGCGCCGGCGGCGAGGGGGCCCTCGGCCCGGCGGAGGCGGTAATCCACGCGCAGGTCGTAGCCATCGAGCGTGCGGGGGACGCGGACGGGGAGGCGCAGGGTCTTGGCGGTCTGCGGGGCGATGCCGGTGAGGTCGAGGGTGCCGGTCTGGTCGGTAGGCTCGCCATTCTTATAGAGCGTCCAGCGGGCCTCGACGTAATCGAGGGCGCGGAAGTAGTTCTTGTTGCGAATGGTGAGCTGGGCGCCCTCGAGGGTGGTCTCGATGTTCTGGTAGACGTAGGCGACCTCGTGGTAGCCGGGCTCGGGGCGGTGGCCGGGGAGGAGGGTGCCGTTGCAGACGAACTGGCCGGAGTTGGGCCAGTCGCCCCAGTCACCGCCGTAGGCGAGGATGCGCTTGCCGCTCTTGGGGGAGTCGTACCACAGGGCCTGGTCGACCCAGTCCCAGATGGCGCCGCCGAGGATGACGTCGCTGCTCTCGATGGCGCGCTGGTAGTCGATGAAGTTGCCGAGGGCGTTCATCATGTTGTGGGCGTACTCGGAGATGTAGAAGGGCTTGACGTCGCGGGTCTGCTGCGCCTTCCACTCCACCCAGCCGACGGAGGGGTACTGGTTGGAGCCCATGTCGACGATGGCATTGTTGCGCTCGTAGTGGGTGGGGCGGGTGAAGTCGCGGGCCTTGATGGTGCGCTCGGCGATGGCGAAGTTGCGGCCGGGGCCGGCCTCGTTGCCGAGGGACCAGATGACGACGGAGGGGTGGTTCTTGTTGGTCTCGACCATGGCCATGATGCGGTCGACGTGGGCATCGAGCCACTCGACGGGATGGGAGAGGGACTCCTTGCCGTAGTAGTAGCCGTGGCTCTCGATGTTGGCCTCGTCCTGGACGTAGATGCCCCACTTATCGCAGAGGTAGTAGAAGTAAGGGGCGGCGGGATAGTGGGAGCAGCGGACGTGGTTGATGTTGGCCGCCTTCATGAGGCGGACTTCCTTCTCCATCGTCTCGTTGGAGACGTAGTGGCCGGTCCAGGGGTCGGCCTCGTGGCGGTTGACGCCTTTGAGCTTGACCTTCTGGCCGTTGATCCAGAAGCGCTTCTCGGCCTGACCCTTGCGGGCGGCGACCTCAACCTTGCGGAAGCCGAGGGTGGAGGGAACGGCCTCAATCAGGCGGCCCTGGGCGTCGCGGAGTTCGAGGATGAGGGTGTAGAGGTTGGGCTCCTCGGCGGACCAGAGGCGGGGGGAGTCGAAGCGGAGGCGCAGGCCGGTCTTCCAATGGCGCTGGCCGATGAGGTCGACGGGCTTGGAGGCGATGCCATCGTAGGGCGGGTCGGCGGGAGTCACGGGAGTGACGGCATTGCCCTGGGCGTCGTAGACCGTGGCGGTGAGGGTGGCGGCGGCGGGCGCGTCGGGGGCGTTGAGGTTCTCGAGGTCAACGTCGACGGTGAGCTCCCAGCGGCCATCCATGCGGTTCCAGTCGAGGGGCTCAGTGGTGGCGAAGAAGTCGCGCACGTGGAGCTTGGGGACGGCGTAGAGCTGGACGGTGCGGAAGATGCCGGAGAGGCGCGTCATGTCCTGGCACTCGAGGTAGGAGCCGTCGCTGTAGCGGTAGACCTCGAGGGCGACGATGTTTTCGCCGGGGACGAGATAAGGGGTGACGCGGAACTCCGCGGCGTCGCGGGAGTCCTTGGAGAAGCCGACGTAGCGGCCATTGACCCAGAGGTAGAAGAAGGAGTCGACGCCGTCAAAGCGGAGGTAGACCTCCTCGTTGGCCCAGGCGGCGGGGACGGTGAAGGTGCGGCGGTAGGAGCCGACGGGGTTGCGGGCGTCGTAGTTGGTGAAGCGCTTGTCGGGCTCGCCCATCACGTGGGGCCAGTCGCGCTTGAAGGGATAGGGTTGGTTGGAATAGAGGGCGGTGCCCCACCCTTTCTTGCGCTCGGGGTCGGCGCCCATCGTCTGCCAGGAGGCGGGGACGACGATGGTCTCCCAGCCGGAGACGTCGTAGGAGGGTTCTTGGAAGCCGACGGGACGGGAGGCGGGGTCTTTGCTCCACTTGAACTTCCACTCGGTCTTGCTGTCGAGGCTCTGCCAGCGCGCGCTGAACCAGGGGAGGATCTGCTTGGCGGAGTCGAGGTCCGTGAAGCTGAAGGCCCACGCGCGGGCGGGTTCCTTATTATAGGAGAGGTTTTGTTCCTGTTCCCACTCGCGGCCTGTGGGAGCCGTGGCGTTGCCGAAGCCGTGTGCCGCAAGCGCCACGCCGGCGGCGCAGCACAACCCACCGAAAATCATTGCCCGTCTCATGTCCATACGTCAAGTCTCCTTGGAAGGAATTTGATCCCTATTATCATCCCATACCCAAGGGGGCAAAGTCAACCGCGGAGGGCAGGGAATGTCGATCTGCGTCAGGCAAGACGCAGGAGGGGCGCTGACGCGCCCCGGAGAACGGAGCGTGCAGGCGCGAAGCGACAAACCTTCCACGGCCACAGAGAACGGAGAACGGAGCGCGCGGCAAGCGCGCGACGGGCAGGGCGGTGGGAAAGTGTGAAAGGTTTGCCCTGCGGGGCTGACACGAAGGGGCACGAAGAACCACAAAGGGACACGAAGACTGCCAGAATGGGGAAACCGCAGATTACGGAGAACACAGAGGACGCAGAGAAGACAGAGGGACACAGAGGCGGGCGGCGTGCTAGCGCACGCTGACTGCCAGAATATTTTAGAACACAGAGGCACACAGAGGGTTGCACAGAGGAACACAGAGAAGGAGGGCGCTACGCGCCCTAGAGAACAGAGAACAGAGAACGGAGAACAGAGAGCGCCCCTGCGGGGCGACGGGCGAGACCGCTGTGCAAAGCGTCGATAGCCGCAAAAGCCAAGCCTCCAAGCCTCTAAACTTCTAAACTTCCACTAAAGGCGCACGTCCGGCCCAGGGGCCTGTAGGGCGTGGCGGGCTTCGCACGCCACGCTTTGGATTTTAGGAATCTAGCGGCGTCAGCCGCCGTCCTAGTTGTCCTATACGTCCTATATGTCCTACCGCGACGCGTTTCAGGAGATTCAGGAGATGCAGGAGCGCGCGGCAAGCGCGCGACAGAGAGACCGCTGTGCAAGCGGCGTCAGCCGCAAAAGCCAATCCTTCAAGCTTCCACAAAACACTGAGATATTTTCAAGAAAGCAATAAAGGCGCAAGGGATGGGCACGGTAGTGAGGCGCAACGCGCCGAACGGTGAAGTGCCCAGGCCCTTGCGCCATTTTGTGTCTTCGTGGAAAAAGAGGCTGCCAATCAGCGGGGCGGCGATGCCGCCCCACTCAGCGGCGGGTGCGGCGCTTGGGGAGGGGGGCGGGGGTGATGGTGCGGATGAGGTCGATGAACTGGGAGAGTTCGTCGAAGGCGGAGTAGACCGAGGCGAAGCGAACGTAGGCCACGGGGTCGAGGGCGCGCAGGCGCTCCATGACCAAGGAGCCGATTTTGGAGGAGGGGACCTCGGCGGCGCCGCTCATCTCCACTTCGTCCATGACATCATCGATCAGACGGTCGATGGCGTTGCCGGGAATGGGACGCTTCTGACAGGCGATGGAGAGGCCGCGGACCAACTTCTCGCGGTCGAAGGCCTCGGTGCGGCCGTCGCGCTTGACGACGCGCGGCAGGTGGCGCTCCAGGCGTTCGTAGGTGGTGTAACGATAGCCGCAGGCGAGGCATTTGCGACGCCGGCGAATGGTGTCGCCCCCGTGGGTGGCGCGGGAGTCGACCACCTGGTCGTTATCAGCGCCGCATTTGGGGCAGTGCATGGCGGCAGTCTCAGACGATGGCGGCGAGGGCGGCCTGGGCGATGTCTGCGCCGTCGGTGCCGGAGACCTTGGAGACGCGGCGCGGGTCGATGAAGGCCCACTTGTCGGGGGCCGTCTCGGCGGCATAGACCACCACGGGGAGTTCCTGGCCGGCGGGAAGCTTGCGGAGGATCTCCAGCACGGCATCGGCGGAGAGGCCCTCGGCGTTGAGCGGGAGGATGAGGCCGGCGGGGCGGCGGGCGATGACGGCCTCGACCGCCTCGGCGCCGGTGCGAACGACCTCGACGGAAAAGCCGGCTTTGCCCAAGGCCTCGCGCAAGGCGTTGGCGCGGATGGGGTTGGCCTCGGCGAGGACGACCAGGCGGCGGACGTCGTCGCCCACCACCAGGGTGTCGCCGCGGGGGAGGTCGCCCTCGGAGAAGAGGATGCGCTGGACCTCGGCCAGGAGCTCATCGGGGTCGGCGGGCTTGGTGACGAAGCCGGCGATCTGTTTGTCGGCGAAGAACTCCGCCATGTCGCCGCGCGCGGTGAGGACGAGGATGGGCACGCAGGTGCGGCCCAAGCGGTCGGTGACGCGCTCGAGGAAGCCGGTGCCGCCCATGCCGGGCATGCCGAGATCGAGGATGGCGAGGTCGGGGAGGGACTCGCTCATGATGCGGAGGGCCTCCTCGCCGGATTCGGCGCAGGTGACCTCGTAGCCGGCACCCATGAGGAAGTCGCCGAGCATCATGCGGATGTTCGGATCGTCATCGATCAGCAGCAAGCGTTTGGGCATGGGGGCTCCTGGGTTGGGCTCAGTCGGCCAAGAAGGCGCGATAGGCGCGGTAGGTCATGTAGCAATCGAGCTTGGAGGCGGTCTCCCAAGGCGCGTGCATATTGAAGAGGGGCACGCCGAAGTCGACCACGTCCATGCCGTAGCGGGCCATATAGAGGGCGATGGTGCCGCCGCCGCCCTTCTCGCAACGGCCCAGCTCGCCGGCCTGCCAGACCACGCCATCCTTGGCGAAGATGCGGCGGAGGTCGGCGATGAACTCGGCGCGGGCGTCGGAGGCGCCGCTCTTGCCGCGGGCGCCGGTGTACTTGATGAGGCAACCGCCTGCGTTCATCTTGGCCATGTTGCCGGTGGAGTCGGCGTTGGGGAAGTGCGGGTCGCTGGCGGCGCAGACGTCGGCCGAGAGCATGCGGCTGGCCTCGAGGGCGCGGCGCACGGCGATTTCGGGCCGGGGGGTGTCCTGGCGCGCAATCAGCTCGGCCACGGAGTTCTCGAAGAAGGTGGAGTCCATGCCGGTGGCGCCGACGGAGCCGATCTCCTCCTTGTCGCAGAGGAGGACCATGCCGGTGCGGCGGGGGATGGCGGGGAGATCCATGAGGGCGCGGAGGCCGGCGTAGGCGCAGACGCGGTCGTCGTGGCCGTAGCCGACAATCATGGAGCGATCGAGGCCCAGGTCGCGCGGCATGCCGGCGGGGACGAGCTCGAGCTCGGCGGAGAGGAAGTCCTCCTCGGTCACGCCGTAGGTGTCGGCCAGGATGCGGAGGATGTTGCGCTTGACGGTCTCCTTGGCGTCCTTGTCGGCCGTGGGATCGGGGGCCGAGCCGATGAGCACATCCATGTCCTCGGGGTCAAAGGCCTCGGAGACCTTCTTGGCGCTCTGCTCGGCGCCGAAGTGCGGGAGGATGTCGGTGATCTGGAAGACGGGATCGCCGGGATTGTCACCGATGGCGACCTCGACCTTCGAGCCATCGGGCTTGACGATGACCCCGTAGAGGGCGAGGGGGTGGACCAGCCAGTGGAACTTCTTGATGCCGCCGTAGTAATGGGTGTCGAAGTAAGCCAGGCCGCCCTTTTCGCAGAGGGGGACGGGCTTGAGGTCGATGCGCGGGGCGTCGGTGTGGCCGCCGATGACGTTGATGCCGTTGGCGACGGGCTCCTGGCCGATGACGGCGGCCATCAGCGTCTTGCCGTGGTAGCCGCGATAGACCTTGTCGCCGGGCTTCAGCGTCTCGAAGGTCGAGAGTTCACGGAAGCCGAGGGCCTCGATGCGGCGCACGGCCTCGGCGTAGGCGCGGCGCTCGGTCTTGGCGATGCCCAGATAGCTGACGTAATCCTTGGCGTAATCGGCGCAGGCGGCGGTCTCTTTTTCGGAGAGGCGGCCGACGGCGTTTTCGCGCTTCACGGTTCCAACGATGTCACTCATGATGAAACTCCTTTTCAATCAAAAGCCAGTGCGATAGATGTCCATGACCTCCTCGGGGGAGGGCATGGTGCGATAGCGGCGGACGAGCTCCAGGCGGAGCGGTTCGCGGGTGTAGCGCATCAATTCGTCCTCGCTCGGGGCCTCGGGGGTCGTTCCCATGGTGTCCAAGAGGGCATCGACCAGGCCATGGAGCTCCTCGCCGGAGGTCAGGTGCGCGGCCTCCAGGATGCGCTCGGTGAGCGCGGCGCAGGGGCGCACCATGAAGTCCAGATAGCCGGCCAAGAGGATGCCGTTGGCCCGGCCGTGGGGGATGCCCTTATAATAGGTAAGCGGATAGCCCATCGCGTGCACCAGGCCCGTGCCCGTCTGCGCGATGACCACGCCGGCCACGGTCGCGGCGTACTGCAACTGCGCGAGATTCACGAAGACCCCATGCGCCATGCGCACCAATTCCGGCACGATGGTATGGACGGCCTCCAACGCCATCATCTCGGTGAAACGCGAGCAACGCGGGGAATAGGCGCCCTCGATGGCGTGCGACAGCGCGTCCAGCGCCGTGTCGCAGAGCACCGCGGGGGGCAGGCTGGAGAGATAACGCGCGTCCAAGAGGGCAGTCCGCGGGAAGAGGCTGGGGCCGGAGACGTTCTTTTTGGTCTTGGCGTGGTGGTCGGTGATGATGGAATAGGGCGTGACCTCGCTGCCCGTGCCGCAGGTGGTCGGAATCGCCACGATGGGCAGGGCCTTGTCTTCCGGCTCCGGGCGCATCCGGAAGAAGCGCTCTTGGGGCACATCCATCGCCACCGCCCAGGCGATGGCCTTGGCCGCATCCAACGGCGAACCGCCGCCGATGCCCACCACGAAATCGCATCCTTCTTCCTTCGCACGCGCCACGCCGGCGTAGACCTGATCCGCATCCGGATTCGCGGAAATGCCGTCGAAAAGCGTCCATGCCACGCCACGCGCCTCAAGCGCCGTCTGCACATCGGCCAACGCACCGGAAGCCGCGGCCCCGCCATGGCCCGTCACCAACAGCGCCTTGTTGCCGCAAACCCAACGTTCTGCCGCGAGGCGCACGCAGTTGGCCCCGGATTCTATCGTCGTCGGAAGGAAGAAACGCAAACTGTCCATAGAACCTCAATGCACCTTAAAATTGCCTTCCATTGTACCATATCGCCCCCACCCTGCGAAACGGTTTTTCGCGTTCCAATATTGTCCGGAAGGAAATGAGAAAGTCACGGCAGTTTTAGAACACGGAGAAGCACAGAGGGATGCACAGAGGAACACAGAGAAGGACGACCAAGGGGCGCTGACGCGCCCCAGAGAACGGAGAACAGAGAACGGAGAACAGAGAACGGAGAACAGAGAACGCCCCTGCGGGGCGACGGGCGAGACCGCTGTGCAAAGCGTCGATAGCCGCAAAAGCCAAGCCTCCAAGCCTCTAAACTTCTAAACTTCCACTAAAGACGCACGTCCGGCCCGGGGGCCTGTAGGGCGTGGCGGGCTTCGCACGCCACGCTTTGGGGAGGGGCGGCGACGCCGCCACGAGGGACTTGCACGATGCGTTTCAGGAGATGTAGGAGGGGCGACGATGTCACCCGGAGAACGGAGAACAGAGAACGGAGCGCCCCTGCGGGCGACGGATGGCGTTCCCGAGCAATCGAAGGCGCGAAACGGAGGGCGGCGGGCGCGGTCAGCGGCGAAGCCGCAGAGCGACCGATGGAGCCCGAGGCGGTTCGCGCCTCCCCTTGCGTCTTTGCGGTCCCCTTTTTCCCGGACACTGCCGTCCATTCTTCCAAAACCGACTCGAAAATGGGAAAACCGTTGCGCAAGTTCCGGCTTTTTGCTAGACTTTAATCGTTACGTACAGAAGGTAGGCGAAGACGCCACTGTGATACGGAGCCCAAAACAAGGAGTGACACCCATGGCCACTACAAAGAAACCCGCCAAACCAGCGAAACCTGCGTCCGCAAAGTCCGCCACTAAGGCAACTTCCTCCAAGCGTGTCACTCCCCTCGCCAAGCCCAAAGCGCCCGCGACGAAGGGCACGACCAAGAAGCCCGCCGCAAAGAAGGCTGAGACTAAGGCCCCTGCCAAGTCCAAGGCGGCCGCGACGAAGCCGGCCACGACGAAGGCCACGCCCAAGAAGCCCGCCACAAAGAAGGCTGAGACCAAGGCCCCCGTCAAGTCCAAGGCGACCGCGACGAAGCCGGCCACGACGAAGGCCACGCCCAAGAAGTCTGCCGCAAAGAAGGCGGAGACTAAGGCCCCCGTCAAGTCCAAGCCGACCACGGCGAAGCAGACCGCGACGAAGGCCACACCCAAGAAGTCCGCCGCAAAGAAGGCGGAGACCAAGGCCCCTGCCAAGTCCAAGCCGGCCGCGGCGAAGCGCACGACCAAACAAGCGGACACCGCCACGCCCCCGCCCGTCCCGCCCAAAGCGGACAAGAAGCCCACGACGCTGAAGTCGAATTATGGCATTATCCGTCCTTCCGGCGCCAAGACGCAGAAAGCCGCGGCCAAACCCACCGCGACCAAGTCCCGCCTGAGCGATGCCACGCTGGAAGCGTTCCGCAAACGTCTCCTTGCCGACCGTGCCGCCATCGAAGCGCAACTCAATACCGCCCGCTCCAATGCCCTGCGCCAGACCGATGAGGAGAATCAAGAGGAGGACGGTTCCAACTCCTTCAACCGCGCCGCCGACCTCAACCGCGCCGACGATCAGCACAAGCGTCTGCGCGCCATCGATGATGCCCTCCTGGCCATCAAAGAGAAGACCTATGGCATTTGCTCCATGTGCGGCAAGCCCATTCCGCGTGACCGCCTGGAGGCCGCCCCCTTTGCCATCCGGTGCGTTGCCTGCAAAGAAATCTGGGAAAAGACCATGGCCAAGGAGCGCAACCAGTCGCTCTGAGTGCCGTCTAGCCCCCACCCCACCAAGCCGATACGCCCACAAGGCGCGTCGGCTTGGCGTTTGTTAAGTAGGGAAGATTGTAGATCAGTGCGAGGACTACCAGATTGGGGAACCGCAGATTTCACAGATTTTGAGCAGATTAAGGGCGTGCTAGCGCACGCTGACTGCCAGAATATTTTAGAACACAGAGGCACACAGAGGGTTGCACAGAGGAACACAGAGAAGGACTGCCAGAATGATTGGAGAAATCACAAAGAACACAAAGGACCACAAAGGGACACAAAGCACGACGCAGGGGGCGGGCCGTGCGTGCGCGCAAGGCGCACGTCCGGCCCGAAGGCCTGTAGGGCGTGGCGGGCTTCGCACGCCACGCTTTGGGAGAGGGGCGGCGATGGCCGCCCCGGTGGGCTTGCACGACGCGTAGGAGATTCAGGAGATGCAGGAGATACAGGAGGAGGGGCGCTGACGCGCCCCGGAGAACGGAGCGTGCAGGCCTAAAAGGCCAAACCTTCCACGGCCACAGAGAACAGAGCGCCCCTGTGGGGCGACGGACGAGGTGCTGTGCAAAGCGGCGTCAGCCGCAAGGCCAAGCCCCCAAGCCTCTAAACTTCAAAGCTTCCACTAAATTATTGAGGCGCTTTTCAAGAAACGAAGAAGCGCAAGGGATGGGCACGATAGAGAGGCCCGTAGGGCCGAACGGTGAAGTGCCCAGGCCCTTGCGTTCCTTTTGCGTCTTCGTGGAGAAAAAACCTGCCAAGCTTTCATGGCGCCGGTTACGCTTCATACCCCGTATTGATTTTTCTTGCTCCCTGCTTGCCCCTTTGCTAAAATACCCCCGTATTCGCACCTGTGTAGGCGACGCCTCGTGCACACCCAACATGCCGAGGCGGCGGGCGACGAAGGAATTCTTCCCCTTCGCGCCCGTTTTTTATATCCCCAACGTTGAATTTTGACTCAGCATCGGCCTTGAGCTCCCCGATGTTTCATCAAAAAAGTACGCGCGAAAGCCTATTCGATCGTCAAACGAGCCCCCAAACGCCACTTTTTTCATTCTTAATTTGTATGCAATACCAATGGGTTACGAAAATGTTAGAAAAAAGTTGAAAAAAGGGCTTGCACAAAATGGGGGACTTTGATACCTTATGTCTCGTTTTCAGCGCCTTTAGCTCAATTGGATAGAGCATCTGACTACGGATCAGAAGGTTGGAGGTTCAAATCCTCCAAGGCGCGCCATCCTAAGTGCGGGATTGAGCAGCCAGGTAGCTCGTCAGGCTCATAACCTGAAGGTCGTAGGTTCAAATCCTACTCCCGCTACCAATCAAAAAGCCGTGACCTCAACAGGTTGCGGTTTTTTTGTTTATTCTGTCGTAGAAAAACGCAGGCGTTTTCCACAAAGACACAAAAAGAACGCAAGAGGAACCGCAGATTGTTCCGTCGCTTTGCTAGGAAGACCTTCGGTAACACAGATTTTGAGCAGATTAAGGGCGTGCTAGCGCACGCTGACTGCCAGAATATTTTAGAACACAGAGGCACACAGAGGGTTGCACAGAGGAACACAGAGAAGGACTGCCAGAATGATTGGAGAAATCACAAAGAACACAAAGGACCACAAAGGGACACAAAGCACGACGCAGGGGGCGGGCCGTGCGTGCGCGCAAGGCGCACGTCCGGCCCGAAGGCCTGTAGGGCGTGGCGGGCTTCGCACGCCACGCTTTGGGAGAGGGGCGCAGACGCGCCCCTGGGGTCTTACCGCGATGCGTTTCAGGAGGTGCAGGAGGGGCGGCGATGCCGCCCCGGAGAACGGAGAACAGAGAACGGAGAACAGAACGCCCGACAAGCGGGCGACAAATGAGGCGCTGTGCAAAGTGGCGTCAGCCGCAAAGCCAAGCCTCCAAGCCTCTAAACTTCCACACAATTATTGAGGCGCTTTTCAAGAAACGAAGAAGCGCAAGAGATGGGCACGGTAGAGAGGCCCGGAGGGCCGAACGGTGAAGTGCCCAGGCCCTTGCGTTCCTTTTGTGTCTTCGTGGAGAAAGAGACCTACCAAGCCGCTAAGCTTCCGGACTTCCATTCAACGACAGGTTTTGGAGATGGCGTATTCTGTTTCTAACACGTGGGTTAATTTTCGTTTCAGAAATCGAATGACAGGTCTTTTGCAAAGGTGCGTGGAGCAGCATGAAGCAACCACGCCTGATCTTTGACAACTGAATGTCTCTGTTTGTATCGCACGATTGACTACGAGGGAACGGTCTCAAGGCGGCCTTCTTTATATAAAGGCACTGTTTGGTGCCCTACCAATACTGTCCGGGGAAAAGTGGAACCGCAAAGACGCGAAGGGGGCGCGAACCGCTTCGGGCTCCATCGGTCGCTCTGCGGCTTCGCCGCTGACCGCGACCGCCGCCCTCCGTTTCGCGCCGTGAGATAAGAAGTCAAGGTGTGGAGCGGAGCCCCACCAACAAAACCAAGCTTCTAAACCTCCAAGCCGCGAAACTTCCCAATTCACTTTTGAGCGCACCTTCAGGGACGCGATAGCGTGGAAATCCCAAGGGCGGCGTGACCACAGGCAACGACGGAGCCTGCAGGGTTTCCACGCAAGAGCGTCTTTGCGGTAAAACTTCCCCGAACATTATTGGTCCATACAGGAAGTGGCCGCGCGGTTTCCGCTATTGTGGTAAAATACGCGACAATTCGATTTAAGGAGCATGGACCATGCGCGTACCGTTGAGTTGGCTGAATGAATTTGTGGACCTGCGTGACCAGACGCCGCAGCAAGTGGCGGATCTGCTGACCTTTTCCGGGGTGGAGGTGGAAGCCATCGAGCAAACCGGGACGGTGCTGGACAACCATTTTGTGGTGAGTGAGGTGACGGAATGCGTCATGCATCCGGATTCGGACCACCTGCACGTGTGCAAGGTCTTTGACGGCACTGAGACGTTGCAGGTCGTCTGCGGTGCGCCGAATGTGCGCGTGGGCGTGAAGGCGCCGCTCGCGAAGATCGGTGCGACGATGCCCGGCCCGGAAGGCTTTGTCATCAAGAAAGGCAAGCTGCGCGGTGTGGAAAGCTTCGGTATGCTCTGCTCGAAGGACGAGTTGGGCCTGGGCGGCGCGCACGACGGCATCTGGGAGCTCCCCGCAGAGGCCGTGGCCGGTGCGCCGGTGCAGCCCTTCATGCCCGAGGCCGACACGGTCTATGACCTGGAAGTGACGTGGAACCGTCCCGACTGCCTCTCCGTGCGCGGCATCGCGCGTGAGCTGGGGGCGCTTCTGGGGCGTCCGCTCGCGGAGCCGCCGACCGATTTCGCCGAGGGCGAGGAGCCCGTGGAGAAGTATGTGAAGGTGCGCGTGGAGGCCCCGAAGGATTGTCCGCGCTACACCGCGCGCGTCGTGACAGGGCTGGACCCGAACGCGCCGACGCCGGACTGGATGGTGCGCCGCCTGGAGCAGTGCGGCCAGCGCAGTCTGGGTCTGGCGGTGGACGTGACGAACTATGTGATGATGGAAGTGGGCCACCCGCTCCATGCCTTTGACCATGCGACGTTGCGCGGCGGGGAGATTGTGGTGCGCCTGGCCAAGCCCGGCGAGACCATCCGCACACTGGACGGGACGGACCGCAAGCTGGACGAGACGATGCTCGTCATCGCCGATGCCGAGCGCCCCACGGCGGTCGCCGGCGTGATGGGCGGCGAGGAGAGCGAGATTGAGCACGCCACCGGCACGGTGGTGTTGGAGTCGGCCCTCTTTGACCCCGCGAGCGTGAAGTTCACGGCCACCAAGCTGGGCATGACCTCCGAGGCGACCTACCGTTACGCCCGCGGCGTGGACAAGGGTTTGGCCGACTGGGCCAGCCGCCGCGCCATCCACCTGCTCGTGAAGTACGGTGGGGCCACCGCGTGCAAGGGCGTGCAAGATGTGGACTCGCGCGACCCCGCGCCCATCGACGTGGCCCTGCGTTACCGCCGTTGCGACGAGGTGATCGGTACCCCAGTGGCGCCGGAGAAGGTGGACGCCATCCTGACGAGCCTGGGTATCGAGAAAATCTCGGGCGATGCGGAGCACGGCGTCTTCCGCAGCCCTAGCTGGCGTTACGACCTAACGCGCGAGGCCGACCTCATCGAAGAGGTCACCCGCATGAATGGGTTGGACGCCGTGCCCGAGCGCATGCCCTCGGCGCCCTCCGTCTCCCCCCTGCCGGAAGCCGACTACCAGGCCAAACGCACCGTGCGCCACGCCCTGCTCGCTCTCGGCCTGACCGAGGCGATGCACTACTCTTTCCTCTCCAAGGCCGAGCTTGACGCCTTCGACCCGGAGGCCAAGAACCGTCTGGCCCTGCCTAACCCCGTCTCGGCCGACTACGGCGTGATGCGTGACACCCTCCTGCCGCAACTCATCGGATCGTTGGGCCGCAATGCCGCGCGCCAGGTGGAGAGCTGCGGGCTCTTTGAGATTGGCCGCGTTTTCTCCGTGGACCCGAAGTCGGGCAAGCCGGCGGAATCCGAGCGTGTGGCGCTGGGCATGATGGGTCCCTTCGGACGCGATGCCCTGCGCACTCGCGAGCCGGTGAAGGACGAAGAGGCCCTCCTGTGGCTGAAGGGCGCGATTGAGGCGCTCTGCGAGCGTCTGCACGCGCCGCGTTTCGGGTTCTTCCCCTGCAAGCACCCCGCCTTCGCGCCGGGTTTCGCGGTGGAGATCTGCCTGGGACGCAAGCGCGTGGGCCTGATGGGCGCGGTGAATGCCTCCCAACGCCACCGTTACCGCCTCAACACGCCGTTGGTGGTGGCGGAGCTGGACCTGGCGCAACTGACTAAGGGCCTGAACGCGTTGCCGCGTCTGAAGCCCGTGCCGCAGTTCCCCGCCAGCCGCAAAGACATCGCCTTCATCGCCCCCGATGGGTTGACGCACGAAACGATTGTGCGCACCATCCGCAAGGCCGCACCGCCGGAATTGACCGACGTGCGACTCTTTGATATCTTTATGTCGAAGGCCATTGGCGCCGGGAAGCGCTCCATGGGGTACTCCCTGGAATTCCGCTCCGCCGAGCGGACGCTCCGCGACGCCGAGGTCAACGCCGCCTTCACCAAGATTGCCGACGCGCTCCGCAAGGAGCTCAACGTGGAAATCCGCGAGGGTTGACGAACAGGATTTGCCGCTTCGGCGGCTCAAGGAAGTGGGCCCTGTCCTAAACGCGAATTGGCTGATGTTTCTCTGGCCTACACGTTTTTAGGATGGATCGGATCCTCCGGTGGAATGGCGCGCGCGAGCGTACCCGAAGTCGAAGGGATGAACCGTCACTTAACTACCCAGGGCTTCCAGAGGAGGAAGCGATACGTCTGGACGGGGCTTTTATTTTGACAGGCGCGGCGGCGCCGGAAACGAGATGAGGTACGCGCGATGCTGAAACGCATGCTCATGGTCGCGGCGCTGATGGGCGCCGGATTGGCCGCGGCCGCGGAGGAAGTCTCCGACATGGCCATCCAGCTCTTCGGCAAGGAAGAGTCGGGCAAACGCGTCGAGACCGGCGCGCTCTTCATCGACGGTCTCTACATCAAGGGGCCCTACGAGGTGACGCGCCAAGGCAACGTCATCTTCATCAACGGCCGCGTCGCCAGCCGCTTCAAGGTCGAGGCCAAGGCCAAAGCCGCCGCCGAGCAACAGGCCGCGCGGGAAGCAGCAGCCAAGGAACGCGCCGAGGCGAAGGCCAAGGCCGCCGAAGAGGCGAAACAGGCCGCGGAAGACCGTCGCACCGCGGCCCGCGCCCAGAGCGGCGGCGCCACCCCACGCCAGCGCCAAAACATCCGAGGCGGCCTCAAGGAACGCCAAGCCCAAAAGCAACGCGACCAAGCCATCGCTGCGGCCTCCGGACAGAGCGGTTTCAACACCGATCCCTCCGGCGGCGACCCCACGGCCCTCTTCGAGGAGGCCGACTACACCTACACCCCGCCCGACCGCCCCGAGCCCAAGGCCGTCCCCTACGTCCGCCCCGGCGCCAAGCAAAACCTCCGTCAGCGCATTGCGGCCCGTGATGAACGCGTGGCCGCCGCGAAGAAGCAGCAACAAGCCGAAACCGCGGACGACGGCGAGGAAATCGCCACCGAGAATTTCGACGACCTCACCGACGAGGAGATCAAGGCCTACACCGAGCAGTTCGCCAAGCGGCGCGCCACCCTCGAAACGTTGCTTGCCCGTGACAGCCTTCTGTTGCTCAGTTCGCAGAGTTCCGGTGCGCTTTACAAGAACCAGACCACGATGTGCCGCTTCGTGACGCAGCTCGGCGGGCTCTGCCAAGCCGGCAACGCCAACAAGCTCATCTCCGCCTGGGGCAAGGAAATCCCCCGCGCCTATCTCCAGCGAATCTACAACAATCGCACCGCCAACAGCACCGAGATGGAGTCTCTCGTCCGTCGCGCGAAAGACATCATCGAGGCCGCCCGCAAGCGGTCCGAAAGCCGAATTTAACCCCAAATGGCAGACGCATCGATTTCGCTCCCCGAAGACTTGACGCGGAGCGCCGTTGAGACGGCCTGCCTCGATGCCAATCCCCAGGCGATGTATGACTGCGCGGCCGTGCGCCATGCAGACGGCGCCGGCCTCGCCTTCCTCTGGCTCCTCCGTGGCCAAAAGCGTCTGACCGGCACACTCGCAGACGACCTCGCCAAGACGTTGGAGGCCTTCGACGCTGCCCAAGCCGCGCTTCCCAAACCTACGCCCGCGCCCAAAGAGCCTCCCCTCGTCGCGTTAGGTCGGGCAGAATGTGGACTCTTCGCCCGTTGGGGCGAGGCCATCGCCTATCTGGGCGAGACGCTCTGTGCGCTCGGCACTCTCTTCCGCAGACGTTTTCGGTGGGGAGACTGTGGTCTGGCCTTCTTCCGGTGTGGCGTGCAAGCCGTCCCCGTGATGATGCTCATCGGGTTTCTGCTCGGTCTCATTCTTGCCTTCCAATCGGCCATTCCCCTCCAGCTCTTTGGTGCCGAGAGTTTCGTTGGTGGGTTGGTCGGCATCGCCTTGGTGCGCGAGTTGGGCGTCCTCGTCGCGGCCATTCTGATGGCCGGCCGCACGGGATCCGCCTTCGCCGCTGAGCTTGGCGCCATGAAGGTCAACGAAGAGATTGACGCCCTTGAAACGATGGGGTTGCGTCCTGTCCGCTTCCTGGTTCTCCCACGCGTCCTGGCCGGCACGCTGGCCCTGCCGCTCCTCTCCCTCTTCGTCACGCTCGCTGGCCTGATTGGCGGGGGCGTCGTCATGGGCATCCTGGGCTTCTCCGGCAACTACTACCTCGACCAACTCCAACTCTTCGTCGGCCTCTCCGATGTCCTTGGGAGCTTCTGCAAGGCCTTTGCCTTCGGTTTCTCCGTCTCGGCGGTCGGATGCTGGTGCGGTCTGCGTGCGGGGCGCGACGCCGGCGCCGTCGGCACGGCCACCACTGCCGCCGTTGTCATTGGCATCGTCTCCATCGCCCTTCTCGAAGGGCTCTTCTCCGTCGTCTTCTACGCAATGGGATGGTGAGCCATGGCGCGCGCGATCATCGAATGTGAACACGTCGTCACCGGTTACCCCGGCAATCCCCTCATGCGCGACGTCTCCCTCACCATTTCCGAAGGCGAAGTCGTCTTCATCCTCGGCGGTTCCGGTTGTGGCAAGTCCACGCTCCTCAAGCACATCATCGGCCAGCTCCCGCCCCTCGGCGGCACCATCCGCATCCTGGGCCAAGATGTCGCCTCCGCCGAAGGCCCGGACCGCGACCGCCTCCTCCGCTCCTTCGGCATGATGTACCAGAGCGGCGCCCTTTTTGGCAACCTCACCGTTCTGGAAAACATCCTCCTTCCCCTCGAAGAGTTCACCTCCCTCCCAGAGCCCCTCCGCCGCGCCATCGCCCGCCTCAAGCTCTCCCAAGTCGGGCTCCTCGACCGTGCAGACGCCTTTCCCGCCGAACTCTCCGGCGGCCAAGTCAAGCGCGCCGCCATCGCCCGCGCCATGGCCCTTGACCCCAAGATCCTCTTCCTCGATGAACCCTCCGCCGGCCTCGACCCCATCACCTCCGCCTCCCTCGACGCCCTCATCAAATCCCTCTCCCGAGACCTCGGCATCACCGTCGTCATCATCTCCCACGAGCTCGCCTCCATCAACGCCATCGCCGACCGCGCCCTCTACCTCGATCGCACCGTCGGCGGCGTCCTCGACCAAGGCTCCCCCGCCGCACTTCGCGCCCACAGCCCCCACCCCGCCATCCGCGCCTTCTTCAACCGCGCCCCCAACCCCGGAGACCTCCCATGACATCCGGCAAACGACACTTCGCCATCGGCCTCTTCACCCTTCTTGGCCTCCTCCTTCTCGCCGCCGCCTGCGTCATCTTCGGCGGAGGCAACCTCTTCGCCAAAAAGGCCTACTTCGAGACCTACTTCGAGACCTCCGTCCAAGGCCTCGAGGTCGGCAGCCCCGTCAAACTCCGCGGCGTCCAGGTCGGCGCCGTCGAGGCCATCGGCTTCGCCGGCGCCACCTATCGTGACCGGTTCACCGTCAATCGCGACAACCCCCAAACCATTCGCCCCCTCAACTACGTCCGCGTCCTCTGCTCCATCGATCTCGACAAGCACCCCGACATGGACCAAGCCCGACTCGCCGGCATGGTCGAGCATGGCCTTCGCGCCAACCTCGCACTCCAGGGCATCACCGGCCAAGTCCTCGTCAACCTCGACTTCCCCCGCCACAGCGGCCTCGCCGCCCCCGAGCAGGAGCTTGATGTCCCCTGGGAACCGGAAACCATCTATATCCCCTCCACCCCGACCACTCTGCAAACGCTCCTCAACAGCGCCCAGGCCATCGCCGAAAGCCTCGGCGAGAGCGACATTCCTGAGGCCGTCGAAGCCCTCACCACCCTCGCCAAGAATGTCGACCGTATTGCCACCGAGGCCAACCTCCCCAAGCTCACCGCCACCTTCACCGAGCTCGGCGCCTCCCTCAACAAGCAATCCGAACAACTCTCCGCCATCCTCGCACGCCTAGATGCCGCCCGCCTCGGCGACAACCTCCAGACCCTCACCGACAACCTCGCTCAGACCTCCACCGTTCTCCGCGAAGAAATTCCCGCCCTCGCCGACCAGTTGGAAGAGACCCTTACCCAAGCCAAAGCCATCATCGCCCAGGCCGACACCACCCTCGCCGAGCTTCGCTCGGATGTGGATGCCCCTGCCCTCGCCAAAGACCTCGAGCAGACCCTCTCCGCGCTTGCCCGCACCACCGCCTCCACCGAGGCCCTCGTCCGAGAAATTCGCCAAAAGCCCTCTCGCCTCATTTTTGACGAGCCTATCGAGGATTAACCCATGAACCGCCTCCTCCCTACCCTCCTGCTTCCCCTTCTCCTCGCCGGCTGTTTCTCCTCCGGCACGCCTCCGCAGCGCCACTACACCGTCCTCGACCCACCGGCCAGCCAACACCCCGTCACCCCCGCCGACCTCGACATCACCGTCCGCATGGCCCCCGACCTCCGCGCCGCAGACGCCCCCACCCTCTACCGCGCCGATGGCTCCGTCTCCACCCTCCGCGCCCTCATCTACTACGCCCCCCTCGAGCTCGCCATTCCCCGAGCCCTCCGTGAACGTGCCAGCCTGGCCGACCTCGGCCTTCAGCCCGGCCAAGCCCTCTCCCTCCACGTCCACGACTTCTGCGTCGATTACCGCACCGGCGATGGCATTCCCGTCGCCCGCGTCACTCTTTCCGCCAACGGCCACCCCCTTATCACCACCTCCCAACCTCTCCCCGCCAACGCCACCCCACCCCAAATCCGCGCCACCCTCGCCGACTGCCTCCTCAAGGCCATCCGCCGTTCCCTCTCCCAACCCTGACCTGCGACAGGGGAGAACGGCAATACTGTCCGGGAAAATCGGCAGGCCTCCTTTTTCCGCGAAAACGCCTGTACGCGCGAAGCCAGATGGGCTAACATCGGTCGTTTTGCGGCTTCGCCGCTAATCGCACCCTCCCACCCATCGTCTTCGCTTAAGGCCGTCTTCAGAAGTCCTTTTGACGCAGAGGAGTCGCGTTTTTGCGACTCCTGCATTTTCCCGACCGTATTGGGTCAGGGAAGCATGTTGGCGAGGAGGTGGGCGCGGGTGATGCCGAGGTCGGCAAGCGGGAGCAGGACGAAGTCGCGCAGGTGGGCGCGAGGATGGGGAAGGGTGAGCGCGGGATCGTCGGAGGAGACGCCTTCGTAGAGGATGATGTCGAGGTCAATAGGACGAGGGCCGTTGCGGAGCATACGGACACGGCCGGCATGGGCCTCGATGGCATTGAGGGCGGCGAGGAGGTCGCGCGGGGAGAGGTCGGTTTGGATGAGGAGGGCGGCGTTGAGGAAGCGGAGATCGGCAAACTGCGGAGGGACATCCTGCGGCGTGGTGTCGTAGCGCCGCGAGGCCTTGAGGATGGCGGTGCCAGGGAGCGCGGCGATGGCGGCGACAGCGGCATCAAGGGCGGCCTCGCGGTCGCCGAGGTTGGAGCCTAGTGCAATGACGGCACGCATGGGAAGGAGAAGAGAACAGAGAAAAGAGAACGGAGGCCGCATCGCGGCCGGAAGTTTGGAAGCTTGGAGGCTTAGAGGCTTGGTGCGCCCCTGCGGGGCGACGGAGAGAGCGCTGTGCGGCACTCACAAAGGCGCTGAAGACCCGCAGAACACAAAGAAGAGAACGGAAAACGGAGGCGCCTCTATGCGGCGACGGAGAAAGACTGTTCGGGAATATGCCCGTCGCGCGCTTGCGCGCGTTCCGTTCTCCGTTTTCCGTTCTCCGTTTTCCCGTTCTCGGCTTCTCAGAAGCCGAGAACGTCCGCCATGTCGTAGAGGCCGGGGGTGCGGCCTTGGAGCCACTGGGCGGCCTTGAGGGCACCCTTGGCGAAGGCGGCGCGGGAGGAGGCCTTGTGGGTGAGCTCGACGCGCTCTTCGTCGGCGGCGAAGATGACGGTGTGGTCGCCGACGACGGAACCGCCGCGGAGGGCGTGGACGGCGATTTGGCCACGGGGGCGCTCGCCGACAATGCCGTGGCGACCGTAGATGGCCTCGTCATCGAGGTTGACGCCGCGGCCTTGCGCGAGGGCCTGGGCGAGGCCGAGGGCGGTGCCGCTGGGGGCGTCCTTCTTGTGGCGGTGGTGCATCTCGACGATCTCGGCGTCGTAGGAGTCGTCAAGAACCTGAGCGGCGCGGCGGACGAGGCCGAGGAGGAGGTTGACGCCGAGGGAGAAGTTGGGGGCGAAGCAGAGCGGGATCTGCTTGGCGGCCTCATCGACGGCGGCGCGCTCCTCAGGGGTGAGGCCGGTGGTGCCAAGGACGTAGGCCTGACGGTTGGCGACGGCGTTCCGGAGGTTGGGGATGACGCAGGTGTGGAAGGTGAAGTCGATGATGGTATCCGCGTTCGTGGGCCAGTCGGCCTGGTAGACGAGGCCGGGGGCGGCGGGCTGGCCGATGTGGGCGGAGCCGGGGATTTCGGTGACGGCGACGACGTCGAGGCCGAGGTCTTTGGCGTTGGCCAGGAGCATCTGGCCCATGCGGCCGGCGCCGCCGAGGATGGCGAGTTTCATGGGAAGTCCTTTACTTGATGAGGCCGAGCTTGGTGAGGCAGTCGCGGAGGATGGCGGTGCAGTGGGCGTCGGGCTCGCAGAGGGGGAGGCGGTAGACGGGGCGGATCTTGCCCATCATGGCAAGGGCGGCCTTGACGGGGATGGGGTTGGTGTCGCAGAAGAGGTCGCGGAAGAGGGGATACCACGTCTCGTGAAGGGCGCGGGCGCCGGCGAAGTCGCCTTCGAGGGCGAGGCGGACCATCCGGGACATCTCGGCGGGGATGACGTTGGAGGCGACGGAGATGACGCCCTGGGCGCCGACGGCGATCATGGGGAGGGTGAGGGCGTCGTCGCCGGAGAGAATGGTGAGGTCGGGGGCAATCTGGCGGATCGCGGAGACGCGGTCGACGCTACCGCCGGCTTCCTTGATGGCGCAGACGTTGGGGTGCTTGGCGAGGCGCTCGACGACGGGGAGGGGAATCTCCTTGGCGGAACGGCCGGGCACGTTGTAGAGCACGACGGGGACGCCGAGGTCGGCGACGGCGGCGAAGTGGCGGTAGAGGCCCTCGGCGTTGGGCTTGTTGTAGTAAGGCGTGACCTGGAGGGAGGCGTCGACGCCGAGGCCAATGATTTCCTTGGTGAGGAGGATGGCCTCTTCGGTGGAGTTGGCGCCGGTGCCGGCGATGATTTGGGCCTTGCCGGCGACGGCCTCGACGGTGGCCTCGATGACCTTGAGGTGGTCGGCGGGGCTGAGGGTGGGGCTTTCGCCGGTGGTGCCGACGGGGCTGACGCCGGCGACGCCCTGTTCGAGCTGCCACTGGATGAGGGCGCGGAGCGCGCCGTAGTCAACGGAACCGTCATCGTTGAAGGGGGTAACGAGGGCGGAGTAAACACCTTTGAGCGTGATCATGGGGAGTGTTCCTTTTGCGGAAGAGTATAGCACAGGGCGACTCACTTCTTGAAGGAGTCTTTGAGGGTGACGGTGCGGTTGAAGACGGGGACGCCGGGCTTGGAGGCGTGGACGTCCGGGGTGAAGTAGCCCACGCGCTCGAACTGGTAGTGCTCGCCGGGGAGGGCCTCGGTGAGAGCGGGCTCGACGTAGGCGGTGACGACCTTCATGCTCTCGGGGTTGATGGCGTCCAGGAAGTTGCCGGAGGGGGCGGACATCGGGTCTTCGAGGGTGAAGAGGCGGTCGTAGAGGCGGACCTCGGCGGTCTTGGCGTACTTGGCGCTGACCCAGTGGATGGTGCCGCGGACCTTGCGGCCGTCGGCGGGGTTGCCGCCCACGGCGGCGGGGTCGTAGGTGCCGTGGATCTCGGTGACGGTGCCCTCGGCGTCCTTGACCAGGTGGGTGCAGGTGAAGAGGCAGGCGCCGCGGAGACGCACCTCGTTGCCGGGGGTGAGGCGGTGGAACTTCTTGGAGGGCACCTCCATGAAGTCGTCGCGGTCGACCCAGAGTTCGCGGGTGCAACGGAGCTCGCGGGTGCCGGCGTCGGGGTCCTCGGGGTTGTTGGGCGCGTGGGCGATGAGCTCGGCGTCCTCGGGCAGGTTGTCGATGACCAACTTGACGGGGTTGAGGACGGCCATGCGGCGGGTGGCGACGCGGTTGAGGTTGTCGCGGACGCACCACTCCAAAAGGGCGAGGTCGGTGAGGGATTTGTACTTGGAGACGCCGGTGCGCTCGCAGAGGTCGCGGATGGCGGCGGGGGTGTAGCCGCGGCGGCGCATACCCGCGACGGTCGGCATGCGGGGGTCGTCCCAGCCATCGACGTGGCCTTCCTCGACGAGCTGGCGCAAGAGACGCTTGCTCATCACGGTGTAGGTGAGGTTGAGTCGGGCGAACTCGCGCTGCTGCGGGCGGATCGTCTTGCCGTCGCGGACGACCAGACGGCCCTGCTCGGCCAGGCGGTCGATGACCCAATCGTAGAGGGGGCGGTGGACCTCGAACTCCAGCGTGCACATGGAGTGGGTGACGCCCTCGAGCGCGTCCTCGATGGGGTGCGCGAAGTCGTACATCGGGTAGCAATGCCAGGCGATGCCGGTGCGGTAGTGCGGCAGGTCGACGATGCGGTAGATGACGGGGTCGCGGAAGTGGATGTTGGGCGAGGCCATGTCAATCTTGGCGCGGAGGCAACACTTGCCCTCGGGAATCTCGCCGGCGCGCATCTTGCGGAAGAGCGCGAGGCTCTCCTCGGCGGGGCGGTCGCGCCAGGGGGAAGGGCGGCCGGGCTCGGTGGGCACGCCGCGATAGGCCTTCCATTCTTCCTGGGAGAGTTCGCAGACGTAGGCCTGGCCGCGGCGGATGAGCTCCTCGGCGATGGCCCACATCTCCTCGAAACGGTCGCAGGCGTAGAAGAAGGCGTCCCACTTGTAACCCAGCCACTCGATGTCGCGCTTGAGCTGCTCCACAAAGTCCTCGGACTCCTTGGAGGGGTTCGTGTCGTCCATGCGCAGGTGGCAACGACCATGGAAGAGCGCGGCCATGCCGAAGTCCACCCAGACGGCCTTGGCGTGGCCGATGTGAATCCAACCGTTGGGCTCCGGCGGGAAACGCGTCACCACCGTGCCATCGTTCTTGCCGGCGGCCAAATCCGCCTCAATCCATTGCCGCAGAAAGTGCCGCGATGTGTCCAGTTCCGTGCTCTCGGTGCTCTTGTTCGCTTCGTCTTGCATGGTGGGAAGGTCCTTTATTGCCGCGAATTATACCAAAGAAGTTGCGGTAATTTCCAGAATGTGCCATAATGTGCAGGTTTTTCCAACCCCGAAGGACTAGACATGCCCATCGTACTCGGACTTCCAAAGGGTTCCTTGCAGGAATCCACCTTTAACCTTATGAAGCGCGCCGGCTTTGCCATGACGTGCTCCTCCCGCTCCTACGTGCCCACGGTGAACGACGAGCAGCTCAAGTGCCGCCTCATTCGCCCGCAGGAAATCGCCCGCTACGTCGAGCTCGGCCTCCTCGACGCCGGCATCACCGGCTTCGACTGGATCTACGAGAACGGCGCGGACGTCCACGAAGTCTGCGAGATGTGCTACTCCAAGGCCACCAGCCGCCCCGTCCGCTGGGTCGTCGCCGTCCCCAACGATTCCCCCATCCAGTCCGTGAAGGACCTCGAGGGCAAGCGCATCGCCACCGAGGCCGTCGGCCTCGCCCGCCGTTACCTCGAGCAGCACGGCGTCAAGGCCACCGTCGAGTTCTCCTGGGGCGCCACCGAGGTCAAGGCCCCCGAGCTCGTCGACGCCATCATCGAGCTCACCGAGACCGGCTCCTCCCTGCGCGCCAACAACCTGCGCATCGTCGACACCGTCCTCACCTCCACCACCCGCCTCATCGCCAACAAGGCCGCGTGGGAGAATCCCGAGAAGCGCGCCAAGATCGAGCAGATCGCCATGCTCCTGCAGGGCGCCCTCGCCGCCGAGAGCCGCGTCCTCCTCAAGATGAACGCCCCCGAAACGCAGGTCCCCGCCATCACCGCCCTGCTCCCCTCCCTGCACGCGCCCACCGTCAACCGTATCAGCGCCGAGGGCTGGGTCGCCATCGAAACCGTCATTTTGGAGGACGAGGTCCGTGACCTCATCCCCGCCCTTCGCGCCGCCGGTGCCCAGGGCATCATCGAATTGGCCCTCAACAAGGTCATTTTCTAACCACCCCCACCACCATAACCAAGGAGCACGACCGTGGGTTCCATCAAGAAAAAACGTCGCGCCAAGATGTCCAAGCACAAATACCGCAAACGCATCAAGGCCAACCGCCACAAGAAGTAAGCCTTGTGCTTGCGAGAAGGGCGTCCCATCCGGGGCGCCCTTATTTTTTGTTTGCCGCGCTCACGGCTCTTCCGGGACTACGATGGACTGGCCGTCTTGCGGAATAAGGTGGACAGAGTAATCGGGGTTGTCAAGGACGAGGACTTCGCCATGGGGAAAGAAGGTGGGATTGTCCCAGAATCCTTGGGAAGGTGCAGCCGGCGTGAGGGTAAGCAACGACCCTTGGATGGCATAGGTGCCGGTGACGTAGGTCGCGCCTTGGGGAATCTCGCCGGCAAGCGTGTAGGTCTTTTGGTCGGTGAGCGTGAGGGTGTAAGGCGCCTCGTGTGTGTCGTCGGTGCCGAGGCGGCGTTGGACGATTGTGTAGGAGCCGGCCAGGGACTGCGGGGAAAGCTCGGGGATGGAGGGCTCGCGCTCACAACGGATGGCACGTCCGGGCTGGGTGGGGTCGGGAAGCGAAAAGGCTCGGACGGTGCCATCGGGGAGAAGGTCAAGGGTGGCGACGAGGGCGGAGGTCTTGGGGTCGAAGCCCTCCGGGACAGACTTTGGGTTCGGGTAGAGATAGAGCTTGCCGTCGTGGATTTGGTAACGGTCTTGATGGACGGGGCCATTTGGGGTCAGAAGGGCCCAGCCCATGTTGCCGAAGACATAACGCGTGTCGGTGCGGGCAACGATGACATCGGAACGGGAGACATAGGCGCGCCAGGCTCCGCGCAGGGAGGGCGGTTGGGCGGGGTCCGGATTGTCCGGGGGCGCGGCGTGGACGAACGCCGCGAGGAGAAGGGCAGGGAGCAGGAGGTGACGTTTCATGGCGAGGCGCAGGGCAGGTGGATGAAAAGGCCCGGCACGAGGCCGGGCCGTTTGACCGCGATGGGCGGCTTAGAACAGCCAGCCTTCCTCCTTGGCGGTGGCGGGGGCAACGTTAACCATGTTCACGAACTTGTCGAGAATCACGACCTTGCCACCGGCATCGATGTAGTAAGGAACGGGCTTGATCGTCTCAACACCGGTCTGGGTGACGGGATAGCCCTCGACGGTGATGTCGTACTTGGCATAGACGATGTAGTCCTTAGCCTTGACGGTGTAACGAGAGGCGACAAGCGCATCACAGTTGTTGGCAACGCAGGCGTCATAGACGGCGGCCTTGGCGCCCTTGGCCTTCGCGGAGGGGAGAATCTTCGCGAGGATGGAGTCACCGGCGAAGTCGGCGTAGTCGGCGGTGCCGGCGCCACCCCACGTGAAGATGCCGAAGAGCGCGTGGATCTGAGCATTGCCGGTGACCGTCTTGGCGCTATCGACCTTGTAGGTGGGGCGATAGGCGTCAACGGGGCAGACGGTCTTGGGGTTGATGGTCAGACCACCGGCATCACTGGTGTTGATGGACTGGCAGCCGGTGAGCGCGACGACGGCGGTAACGGCAGCAACGGCGAGCGCGTTGAGTTTCTTCATGGAGATTGACTCCTTTCACTAGACGGTTGGTTCCCCCCGGGTGGGAGCGGTGCCGAGTTCGTCACGGACGGGCCGCCGGGGGATAAAGAAATCCCCAACAGGATGGTTATACTCTATCACGATAGGTGGGTATTGTCAACACGCCTATCCTCTTGACTTCTCGTGTCAAGCGTGAAAGGATGTGGGGCAATGCCCCACACATCCAATCAGCCCATGCAGACGCAAAGCGCCAAACCTTCCACGGCTATCAGCAGGTGTCCGTCAGAGCGCCTACGTCTTTGCTGCCCCTTCTTTTCCCCGGACAGTATTGGCCCAACCCAACACTGTCCGGGGAAAGTCCGCGCATCAATCTGTAGGGCGTCTGACTCCACCTTATATATAAGGCCATCGTGAGACCGCTTCCCTACGGTCAATCATCCGATACAAACACCTACATTCAGTTGTCAAAGATCAGGCGTGGGAGCTTCATGACTGCACCACGCACCTTTGTCAAAAACCTGTCATCTGATTCTCTAAATCGATATTAATCACGCGCTCTATAGCAAGATACGCCATCCCCGAGACCTGTCATTGGATTCCAATCGCCACACCATAGGGAGCCGCAGATTTAGGCAGATTAAGGGCATGCTACCGCACGCAGGACAAGGGTCGGCTTCGCCGCCCCGGAGAACGGAGAACAAAGCGTGCAGGCCCGAAGGGAAAAACCTTCCACGGCCACGGAGAACAGAGAGCGCGCGGCAAGCGCGCGACGGGTGAGGCGCTGTGCGTGAGCGGCTTTAGCCGCAAAGCCAAGCCTCCAAGCTTCTAAACTTCCAAGCTTCCACAAAGGCGTATGCCGTCCTATCCGTCCTATAGGTCCCACCGCATCGCCTTCGGGCACTTTCCAAGAAACGCCAGAAGCGCAAGGGATGGGCACGGCAGAGAGGCCCGAAGGGCCGAACGGTGCGCGCCATTTTCTAATCAGCTAATCAGCTAATCAGCCGGGCGCTCCGATGGAGTGCCCGCGTCTTTGCGGTCTCCATTTTCCCGAACACAGTCGGTAAAAATCTGGGCGATGGCGAAGGTTTGCTATAATGGCAGGCATGGAGGCTACAAGCGATTTCAGTCGAGAGGTCTCGGTGATCCGGGAAATCAGTTCGGCGATTGTGCACGAACGCGACCCACAACGTCTATTGAGCACGGCGCTGGGGGTGCTGAACCGACGGATGGGGATGTTGCGGGGCACCATCACGTTGCTGCATGACGGTACCCTAACAATCGAGGCCTCGCAGGGGCTGGACGAACGGGCGCGCAGTCTGGGACGTTACCGACTGGGCGAGGGCATCACGGGTCGTGTGGCCGAGACCGGCAAGCCCGAAATCGTGGCAGACGTGAGCACAGACCCGCGTTTCCTAAACCGGACCGGCGCCCGCGCCGCAGGGGAGCGCGTGGCCTTCATCTGCGTGCCGGTCATCCTGCGGAACACCGTGATCGGCACGTTGAGCTTCGACCGCCGCGTGGAGCCGGGGATGGACTTGGGGCGTGACGCCGCGCTCTTGGAAATCGTGGGCAACCTGACGGCGGGCGCGGTGGGCGTGCTATTGCAGAGCCAAGAGGAACGGCGGGCGTTGGAAGACGAGAACCGCCGTCTGCGCGACCTATCGGAAAATCCCGGCGAACTGGTGGGCAACTGTTCGGCGATGCGGCGAGTCTACGCCCAAATCCGTCAGGTGGCATCCTCCGATGCGACGGTCCTGCTCCGCGGGGCCACAGGGACCGGCAAGGAATTGGTGGCGCGGGCCATCGTACGTCTCTCGGGGCGGGCGGGCAAACCCTTCGTGGCGCTGAACTGCGCGGCCCTGCCCGAGGCGCTGGTGGAGAGCGAACTCTTCGGCCACGAACGAGGCGCCTTCACCGGCGCGACAGAGCGCCGAATCGGGCGCGCGGAGGAGGCCGATGGCGGCACCCTTTTCTTGGACGAGGTGGGCGACCTGTCGCCGCAGACGCAGGTGAAACTGTTGCGCTTCCTGCAGGAGCGGACCTTCAGCCGCATCGGGAGCAACAAAGAGTTGCGGGCCGACGTGCGCTTCATCGCCGCGACGAGCCGCGACCTGGAGGCCCTGATGCGCGAGGGACGCTTCCGCGAGGACCTCTACTATCGGCTGAACGTCTTCCCCATCGCGATACCCGACCTCGCGGCGCGGCGGAGCGACATCGTGTTGCTGGCGGAGCACTTCATGGCGAAATACGCGGTGAAGTACCGCAAGCAAATGACGCGTCTCTCCACCACCGCCATCAACATGCTCATGGCCTACCACTGGCCGGGCAACGTGCGCGAGTTGGAGAACTGCATCGAGCGCGCGGTCCTCACCTCCACCGACGGTGCCATCCACGGTTACAACCTGCCGGCCTCGCTCCAAACGGGCGAACGCGCCGGCAACGCCCTCCTGCCGGATGGCCATCCGCCGCTACACGTGATGGTCGCCAGTTACGCCCGCGAACTCATTGTCGATGCCCTCAAGCGCAACAACGGCAACCTCTCCGCCGCCGGCCGCGCACTCGGCGTCTCGCCGCGCATGATGAACTACAACATCAAGCGCTACGGCATCACGCCGGAGTGGTACCGCCAAAACACGGATTAACGGGCAATAGTGTCCGGAGAAATCGACAAACACCAGTTTCCCGCGAAAACGCCAGTGCGCGCGAAGCCAGATGGGCTAACGCCGGTCGCTTTGCGGGCTAAATACCCGCTGATCGCTCCCTCCCGCCCATCGTCTTCGCGCTTGAAGGAGAGAAGAGGGGTGTGGGGCGAAGCCCCTCCAAGAACGCCAATCAGCTAATCAGCCAATCAGCAGGCGCTCCGTCGGAGCGCCTACGTCTTTGCGGCCGACAGCATTGATTAACGGGCCGTCAGCCGAGCCAGGAGAGCATCCGCCGTGCGGCGGGCATCGGCCAAAGCGCGGACGACGAGCGAGGGCCCGGTGACGCAATCGCCGCACGCGACATGGGGCGACCCGGCCGTCTCGGCACGCAGATAGGGCCGTTCTTGGCGCGGAAGTGCGGCGAGCAAGCCCTCCGGCACGCCCGTGAACCCCATCGCCAGCAAGACCAAATCGGCGGGGAGCGTACGCTTCGTGCCTTCAATGGGGTGTTGCGACAACGGCTTCCCGAAGGGCGAAAGCGACCACGCCACGTCGCGCACACGCACCCCTTCGATGTGCCCTACCCCCTCGAACGCGAGGGTCTCGACCGACCAGAGACGTTCGCCGCCCTCCTCATGCGAGGACGACGTGCGGAGTTTCCACGGCCAGCGCGGCCACGGCGTGGAGGGGGAACGCGTCTCGGGCGGACGCGGCAGGATCTCAATCTGGGTCACGGACGCGGCGCCTTGACGAATGGCCGTGCCGACGCAGTCGCTGCCGGTGTCACCGCCGCCGATGACGATGACGCGCCGGCCCGCGGCGGAAATCGGCGCCTCGGGGAGCTCGCCGGAGAGGACGCGGTTCTGGCCCTTCAGGAAGTCAAGCGCGAAGACGATGCCCGCGAGGTCACGCCCCGGGACAGGAAGGTCACGCGGCACCCCCGCGCCGACGGCCCACAGCACGGCGTCATGCCGCTTGGCGAGCCATTCGGGGGCGATGTCACGCCCAATCTCCGCGTCACAGACAAAACAGATGCCCTCGAACTCCAGGAGTTCGATGCGGCGATCGATGAGCCGCTTGTCCAACTTAAAGTCGGGGATGCCGTAACGCAAGAGTCCGCCCGGTGCGTGGTCGCGTTCGTAGACGGTGACGTCGACGCCCGCACGGTTGAGCCGCTCGGCTGCGGCGAGGCCCGCCGGGCCGGACCCGACGACGGCGACGCGCAGGCCAAGCCTTCGCGCGGGCGGCTCAGGACGAACAAGTCCCGCAGCCCAGGCGGCGTCGCTGATATGGCGCTCCAACGCACGGATGTCGACGGGCGCGCCGCCGTCCATGCCGCGCGTGCAGGATCCCTCGCACAGGGCGGGGCAGACACGCGACGTGAACTCCGGGAAGGGGTCGGTCTGGGCGAGCAGGGCGTGGGCCAAGGCATCGTCCCCGGCGGCAACGGCGGCGTTGGTCTCGGGGATGGGGTTGGCCAGCGGACACCCCAGCCCATGACAGAAGGGGAGTCCGCAGGACATGCAGGCTTGGGCACGCTCGCGGCAGGCGGACGCGGCGAGGGGAACCTCCACCTCGTCCCAGTCTCGGCGGCGTTCTTCGATGGGGCGATACTCACTCATGGGCCTGGGCCTCCAAAACACGGCGATACTCAACAGGGAAGACACGGACGAAACGCGGCAGCCAGTCCGGCAAATCGGCGAGGATACGCTTGGCCTTGGGACTGCCGGTGGCGGCGGCGTGCGCCTCGATGAGGGCGCGCAACTCGTCGGCGGCCTCGGTGCCGGGGTCGACACTCTCAAGGTCGACGTCGCCTAGGTTGCACCGCAGGTCGAGGTCTCCCGCCTCATCCAGCACGTAGGCCAGGCCGCCGGTCATGCCCGCGGCGAAGTTGTCGCCCGTGCGCCCCAGAACAAGGACGCGCCCGCCGGTCATGTATTCGCACCCATGGTCGCCCGTGCCTTCGCAGGTGAGGGTGGCGCCGGAGTTGCGGATGGCGAAGCGTTCGCCCACCTGGCCGCCGATGTGGATGCGGCCCGAGGTGGCGCCGTAACCGATGACGTTGCCGGCCGAGACGTTCTCCTCGGGGGCGAAGCCCGGAACCGCGGGCGGGCACACGGCGATAACGCCGCCGGAGAGGCCCTTGCCCACGTAGTCGTTGGCTACGCCTTCCAGCGTCAGCGTCACGCCGCGGGTGAGGAAAGCGCCCAGACTCTGTCCCGCCACGCCGCGCAACCGCACGCGGAAGGTCTCTTCGGGGAAGCCCGCGCCATCCGTGGCGGCGGCGATTTCGCCGGCCAATCCCGCACCGACGGAGCGGTCGGTGTTGCGCACGGGGAGCGTGGTCTCGCAGGGTGTCCCGGCGCGGACGGCCTCAAGTCCGCCGAGAGCGGGAATGAGCGACTCGCGGTCGAAGCAACCCGCGGGTTCCTTCTCGGGGAGCGGCTCCGCGGGGTCCGGGGCGATGCGGCGGAAGAGGGCCGAGAAGTCAAGCGTCGTGGCCTTGCCGACTGCGGCCTCAGGGTTCACGCACAGGAGGTCGGCGCGGCCGCACGCCTCGTCGAGCGAGCGGAGTCCGAGGGCGGCAAGTTCCTCGCGCACCTCGCGGGCGATGAAGGTCAGGAAGTTGATGATGTATTCCGGCTTGCCGGAGAAACACTTGCGGCGCTCGGGGTCCTGCGTGGCGACGCCGGCGGGACAGGTGTTGGCGTGGCACTGCCGCATCATGACGCACCCCAGACAGACCAGGATGGTGGTGGCGAAGCCGAATTCCTGCGCACCGAGCAAGGCGCCGATGACCACGTCGCGACCGGTCTTCAGCTGGCCGTCCACCTGCAGACGGACACGGCGGCGCAGACGGTTGAGCGTCAGGGTCTGGTGGGTTTCAGCCAAGCCCAGCTCCCACGGCAGACCGGCATGGTGGATGGAGGAGAGGGGCGAGGCCCCGGTGCCGCCGTCGTGTCCGGCCACGAGGATGACATCGGCCTGCGCCTTGGCGACGCCCGCCGCGACGGTGCCGATGCCGGCCTCGGAGACGAGCTTCACGGAGACGCGGGCACCGGGGTTCACGGAACGAAGGTCGTGGATGAGTTGGGCGAAGTCCTCGATGGAGTAGATGTCGTGGTGCGGGGGCGGGGAGATAAGGGTGAGTCCCGGCAGGGCGTGACGGATGCGCGCGACAAAGGCGTCCACCTTGTGTCCGGGGAGCTGTCCGCCCTCGCCGGGTTTCGCGCCCTGGGCGATCTTGATCTGGAGGTCGCGGGCGCTGCGCAGGTAGGCCGCGGTGACGCCGAAACGGCCCGAGGCGACCTGCTTGATGGCGCTGGCACGGTCGGTGCCAAAACGTTCCGCGTTTTCGCCGCCCTCGCCGGAGTTGCTCATCGCGCCGATGGCGTTCATGGCCCGAGCGATGGTCTCGTGCGCCTCGGGACTGAGGGAGCCCAGGCTCATGGCGCCGGAGACAAACCGTCGCAGAATGGAGGCCTCGCTCTCCACCTCTTCTAGAGGGATGGCTTGCGTGGGCTTGAAGGCGAAGAGCCCGCGCAGGGTGCACAGACGACGGGCCTGGTCGTCAATGGCCCGCGAGAAACGCTTGAACAGCTCATAATTCCCCTCACGGACGGCCTGGCGGAAGTCGGCCAACGCCTCAGGCGTCCACAAGTGACGTTCCCCGCCGACGCGGAAGACGTGTGCCCCACCGGGCGGCAACAGGGGCGAGGACACGGCGGCGGAGGCATTGCGACGGACGGCGTCCGCGGCGATTTCGTCCAACCCGATACCGCCCACGCGACTGACCGTCCCCGGGAGCCAACGCGACACCAGCGCCTCGCCCAGACCAACAGCCTCAAAGAGCTGGGCCGAGCGGTAAGAACGCAGCGTGGAGACGCCCATTTTGGAGAGAACCTTCAGGAGGCCTTTGTCGAGCGCCTGGATGAAGTTGCCCGTGGCGGTCACGGCGTCGGTACCGGTCTGTCCGCGGGCGGTGAGATCGGCCACCGTGGCCAAAGCCAACCACGGGTGCACGGCGGTGGCGCCGTAGCCCAACAGCAGCGCCACGTGCATCACCTCGCGCACCTCGCCGGACTGGACGATCAGCCCGGTCTCGGGGCGGACCCCGGCGGCGACCAGGGCGCGATTGACGGCGGCGACGGCCAGGAGCGAGGGGATGGGCGCCTCATCCGCCGCAAGTCCGCGGTCGGAGAGGATGAGCAGACGGCGGCCCTCCCCCTTCGCCAAGGCGACGGCCTGTTCGGCCAGTCCCTCCAGTGCGGTCTCGAGCACGGCTCCGTTCCCATTCGCAGGGAAAGCCAAACGCAACGTGGCGGGGCGGAACTCCTCTGCGCCGACCCGGCCCAGACGTTCCACCTCGGCGTCGGTGAGGATGGGTCGGCGCATCTTGATGAGGCGTGCGTGGGCGGGGGTCTCTTCGAGGATGTTGGCGCGGTTGCCCACATAGGTCATCAGACTCATCACCGACCGCTCGCGGATGGGGTCGATGGGCGGGTTGGTCACCTGCGCGAAACGTTGCTTAAAGTAGTCAAAGAGCAGGCGGGGCCGGTCGGAGAGCACGGCGAGGGCGGAGTCGTCGCCCATCGAGCCGACGGGTTCCTGTCCCTGTCGCGCCATCGGCAAGAGGATGGCGGAGACGTCCTCGCGGGAGTAACCAAAGCACTGTTGCAGGGCGGCGAGTCCGCCGGGCACGGGGTCGGGCGCGGTCTCGCGGAAGAGCCCGTCCACGACAATGCGGTTTTCCTTCACCCAGCGGCGATAGGGGCGGCGACGAGCGACGTGGGCTTTGATCTCAGCGTCGCCCATCACGCGGTGCGCGGCGAGGTCGAGCCAAATCATCTCGCCGGGACGGAGGCGGCCGCGCCGCACAATGTCCTCCGGCGCCAGGTCGAGCACGCCGGCCTCGGAGGCCAACACGAAGGTGCCGTCCTTGCACAGGGCATAACGGGCGGGACGCAACCCATTGCGGTCGAGCACGGCGCCGGCGCGCAGGCCATCGGAGAAGACGACGGCGGCGGGACCGTCCCACGGTTCCATGAGGGCCGATTCGTATTCCAAGAAACCGCGGACGTCGTTGCCCATGTAGTGCGTGGGACCCCAAGCCTGCGGCAAGAGCATCAGCATGGCGTGCGGCAGGTCGCGCCCCGCGCGGACGAGCAGTTCCAGCATGTTGTCCAGACAGGCGGAGTCCGACTGTCCGGGCGGGATAAGCGGCAGGACCTTGGCCAGGTTGTCGCCAAAGAGGGGGCTGGCGAGGCCGGGTTCACGGGCACGGAGCGCGGCAAGATTGCCCCGCAGGGTGTTGATCTCGCCGTTGTGGGCCAAGAGCCGGAAGGGCTGGGCGAGGTTCCACGTCGGGAAGGTGTTGGTGCTGTAACGTTGGTGCGCCACGGCCAGGGCGGAGGCGAAGTCGGGTGCGCGCAAGTCCTCGTAGAAGGCATCGAGCTGATGGGCCAAAAGCAGACCCTTGTAGACAATGCTGCGCGCGGAGAAGGAGCAGAGGTAAAGGCCCTCGCCCAACGCCTTTTCGACACGGCGGCGGACGATGAAGAGCCGACGCTCCAGATCGTCCCCGCGACACTCCGCCGGCGGCGCAACGAAGAGTTGGCGGATGCGCGGGCGGCTCGCCTGGGCGGAGCGGCCAATGGCCTCGGGATGCACGGGCACCTCGCGCCAAGAGAGCGGCGTGAACCCCTCATCGCGGAGGATTGCCTCGAAGTCGGCCTCGCGTCCCTCACCGCCGAAGACCATCGCCACGGCATAGACCTCCGGGAGGTCCTTCACGCGGGCGCGGAAGAAGGCGTCCGGAAGCGCGAGGAGCAATCCCGCGCCGTCCCCTGTCTCGGGGTCCCACCCCGCCGCGCCGCGGTGGGCCAAGCGGCGGAGCACGGTCAATCCCTGCTCGACAATGCGGTGGCTGGGGCAGCCGTTGAGGTCGGCCACCAGCCCCACGCCGCACGCGTCGTGCTCAAACTGCGGGTCATAAAGTCCCTGCCGTCCGGGCAGGCCTGCTTGATGTGTCTCGTCCATGACGGTTCCTTTGTGTGGTCTCAGAAAAACTTTGCAATCGCCGTGCCAATGTGGCCGCCAAAGGGCGGCCACAAGAGAACAGAGAACAGAAAACAGAAAACAGAACGCCCGCAAGCGGGCGACGGGCGAATCTTCTGCCATCAAGTCAACCGCCTCGCTTTTACATTTCTGTACAACCAAGCCCGCCCTTTCCTCCCCTACTCCACCCAAATGCTTACGTTTGTAGGGAGATGATGGGGATGTTTACAGTTTCGTAAAGTGCTCTTTAATCTTTTACACTATTGTATAAAGCCTCTCGACAGGAACAATTCTGCCATTGAGGAAACACAAGTCATTGACAGCGCAAGTACTAGAGGGAGTCTCAGAGACAAACCTAGAAGGGGCCTCAGAGAAACCTTAAAGGGTCTGACCCGAGACCCTATAAGGGTCGGGGTCGAGACCCTATAGTGGTCCGAGGTCAACCACTATAGTGGTCCATGGCCGACCACTATAGGGTCTCAGAAGAGGGGTTCTAAGCACGCCTTATAATAAGGTAAAGGCGGCTTTCCATCCCCAGAGCGTTGTCCGTCGCCCGCTTGCGGGCGTTCTGTTCTCTGTTCTCCGTTCTCTGTTCTCTCCTCCCTCCGTTCTCTGTTCTCTTGTGGCCGCCTCGGTGGCCACATTGGCACGCCGGTTGCAATTGAAGGCGACCCCAACACACGGAGCACCCATGAACGACACACAAGTAGATTACGGCACGGACGTCTTCAACGAAGGCGTCATGCGTGAGTACCTGGCCAAAGACACAGCCGGGAAATTGTTGCACACCATGCGCGACCACGCGCCGCTGGACCCGGCCATCGCCAACGAGGTGGCCCACGCCCTCAAGCAGTGGGCGATGGATCGCGGCGCAACCCACTTCACCCACTGGTTCCAGCCCCTCACCGGGAGCACGGCAGAGAAGCACGATGCCTTCTTCGAGCCCACGGGCGTGGGGCAAACCTTGGCCCGTTTCTCCGGCAAGAACCTGATCATGGGCGAACCCGATGCCTCGAGCTTCCCGAGCGGCGGGTTGCGGCGTACCTTCGAGGCGCGCGGCTATACGGCCTGGGACGTGACGAGCCCGGCCTTCATCAAGCGCCACGCCAACGGCGCCACGCTCTGCATTCCCTCTCTCTTCTGTTCCTACACCGGCGAGGCGCTCGACAAGAAGACGCCGCTGTTGCGCTCGATGCAGGCGTTGGAGCGGGCCGTGCGCAAGCTCATGGCCTGTTTCGGCGAACCCGATGGCCGCGTGGTCTGCACGCTCGGCCCGGAGCAGGAATACTTCCTCATCGACAAGGCCTTTTGGCTGAAGCGTCCCGACCTAATTCAATGCGGACGCACCCTCTTCGGCGCGCCGCCCGCCCGCCACCAGCAGTTGGAGGATCACTACTTTGGCTCCATCAAACCCCGCGTGCTGGCCTTCATGGAAGACGTTGAGCGCGAGCTGTGGCGCCTGGGCATCCCCGCCAAGACCCGCCACAACGAGGTCGCCCCCGCGCAGTTCGAGCTCGCCCCCATGTTCGAGGAGCTCAACCTGGCCATCGACCACAACATGCTGACGATGGAGACCCTGCGCAACGTGGCCGAGCGCCACGGCTTCGTCTGTCTGCTGCATGAGAAGCCCTTCGCGGGCGTGAACGGATCTGGCAAACACAACAACTGGTCCGTGGCCTACAACGGCAAGAACCTGCTCGACCCCGGGCAAAACCCGCAGGAGAACGCCATCTTCTTGGCCGTGCTCGCCAGCGTCATCCGCGCGGTGGACCTGCATGCCGACATTCTGCGGGCGGCCACGGCGGGCGCTGGCAACGACCACCGCCTAGGTGCCAATGAGGCCCCGCCCTCCATCATCTCCATCTTCCTGGGCGACGAGCTGGCCGAAGTGATCGGCCGCATCGAGCGCGGCGCCCGCGCCAAAGGCGCCCACACCGCGCCCCTGCGCATCGGCATCGACACCCTGCCGCCCTTGCCGCGCGACGCGACCGACCGCAACCGCACAAGCCCCTTCGCCTTCACCGGAAACAAGTTCGAATTCCGCGCGCCGGGCTCCAGCCACAACTGCGCAAGCGTCTGCATGACGCTGAACACCATCGTGGCCGAGAGCATGGAAACCCTGGCCGAAGCCATCGCCAAGCTGCCCAAGGGCAAGTTCAACGAAGGACTCCAGAAAATCATCCAGGCCGTCATCAAAGACCACAAACGCGTCATTTTCAACGGCGATGGCTATTCCGAGGCCTGGGTGAAGGAAGCCGCCAAGCGCGGCCTGCCCAACCTGCACACCACCCCAGAGGCCCTCGCGCCCATGCTCGACCCCAAGAACCTGGCGCTCTTCGACAAGGCCGGCGTGCTCCGCCCCACCGAGATGGAGAGCCGCCACGGCGTCTTCATGGAGGAATACGAGCGCAAGGTCCTCATCGAGGGCAAGACCGCGCTGGAGATGGCCCGGAGCCTCATCGAACCCGCCGCGACCGCCGAATTCGGCGTGGTCTGCAAGGCCGTCGCCGCGGCCAAACAAGCGGGTGTCAAGGAAGGCACGGCGAGCGTCTCGGACGTTGCCCGCACGCTCGGCCGCGGGTTGGACGCTCTCCACCGCGACTGCGCGGAGCTGGAGGCGGCCCTCACAAGGGGCCCCGCCGACATTCTGGATGCGTTGGCCGCCCTCCGCAAGACGGTCGACAAACTGGAGGAGGACGTGGACGACGCGCGCTGGCCGTTGCCGAAGTACCGCGATATGCTCTTCGTCTACTGAGGCGCGCGATGTCCGACGACCTCAAACACGAGTGCGGCGTGGCCCTCCTACGGTTGCGGGGGCCCGCCGCACGGTACGGTCAAGAACACGGCACGCGTGCCTATGGCTTCCGCAAGGCCGCGCTGATGCTCGAGAAGCAGCACAACCGCGGCCAAGACGGCGCCGGCCTCGCCTGCCTCCACCTTCACCCGGGCCAAGGGCGTCCCTGTTACGACCTGGAGAAGTCCGTCGCGCCCCTGCCCCTCGCCGATTTGTTGGCGCGGTGCGGACGGCGTCTGACCGAGGATCCGGAGGCCTTCCGGGGCGAACTCTTCCTGGGCCACCTGCGCTACGCCACCTTCGGCCGACACGACCTCGGCGCCTGCCATCCCTTTGTGCGCGACAGCGCCTTCCTCGACCGCCTCTTGCTCTTCGCGGGCAACTTCAACCTCACCGACACCCGCGAACTGGCCGACTGGTTGGCCGCCTCGGGCCACCACCTGCCGAGCCTGGCCGACGGCGCCGTCATCCTGCAATGCCTGACCCACGCCTTGGAGCAGGAGCGGACGCGCCCGGGTGGTTTCCGCGGGATGGCCCACGTCCTGCGCGAGGCCGCCTCGCGGTTCGACGGCGCCTTCGTGCTCTGCGGCGCGCTCGGGGATGGGACCGCCTTCGCCCTGCGCGATGCCCACGGCATCCGCCCCGCCTATTGGTATCAGGACGATGCGGTGGTGGCCGTGGCCTCGGAGCGGCCCGCCATCCAGGCGGCCTTTGATGTCGCCTCCGAGGATGTGCGCGAGTTGCCACCCGGCAAGGCGTTCCTCATCGCGCCCGACGGCGCGGTCGCGCTGGAGGACTGCCTGGATCCCGCGCCCCGTCGCGCCTGCGTCTTCGAACGGATCTACTTCTCCCGCGCCAACGACGCCGACATCCACGCCGAGCGCAAACGGCTGGGCCACGCCTTGGCGCCGCAGGTCGTCCGTGCCGTGGGCGGGGATTTGGAGCATCTCTTCCTGAGCTATATCCCCAACTCCGCGCAGGTCTGTTTCCACGGCCTGCTTGAGACGTTGCTGGGAGCCGCGGCCACCGAGGGGCGCACCGTGCGCTTCGGGCAGGTGGCCGTCAAGGACGCGAAGTTCCGTACCTTCATCGCCGATGAGGAGGCCCGCAAGGATTTGGCCATGCACGTCTACGACGTCACCTATGGCCTCGTGCGGCCGGGGGACACGCTTGTGGTGCTCGATGATTCGATTGTCCGCGGGACCACGATGCGCGATGCCATCCTGCCCATCCTCGACCGCCTCGGGCCGAAGGAAATCGTCGTGGCCTCCAGCGCCCCGCCCATCCTCTATCCGGACTGTTACGGCATCGACATGGCCACGCTCGATGAACTCGTCGCCTTCAACGCGTTGGAGGATGTCCTGCGTGCGACCGACCGACTGGGCCTCCTGCAGGCGGCCTACGCGGAGGCCAAACGCCAGCTGGATCTGCCCGCCGCAGAACAGACGAACGTCCTGTGCACGGTCTACGCCGAAGTCTCGCGCGAGGCACTCATCGCGGCCATCGCCGAGCGTCTGCGCCCCGCAGGACTGCGCGCCAACTTGCGGGTCCTCTTCCAGACCGTCGCAGACCTACGCCGCTGTTGCCCCAACCACACGGGCGACTGGTACTTCACGGGCGATTATCCCACGCCCGGCGGCAACCGGGTGGTCAATCGCGCTCTCGTCAACCACATGGAGCATCGCCATGAACGCGCCTATTGAGTATCGCGCCAAGTGGGCCGCAGAGCGTGCCCAAAACGCTTTTCTTGCCCTCGCCGACGGGACCGTCTTCAGGGGCGTCGCCTTCGGGGCGCGCCAAGACGCCTTGGGCGAGGCGGTCTTCAACACCGGCATGAGTGGTTACCAGGAAATCCTCACCGACCCCTCCTATGCCGGTCAGTTCGTCGTCCTCACCACGCCGGAGGTCGGCAACTACGGCTGCAACCCTGAGGACGAGGAGAGCCGCGGTCTCTTCCTCAATGGCTTGGTGGTGCGCCGCGTGAACCCGCCGAGCAACTTCCGCGCCACCGAGAGTCTGGAGGCCTATCTCGCGCGCCACGGCAAACCGGGAATTTACGGCGTGGACACCCGCGCCTTGACGCTCCACCTGCGCGACCATGGGACGCAACGGGCCTACCTCCACGTCTCGGACGAGCCGCTCTCCGAGGCTGAGGCCATCACCCGGGCCCGCGCCTGGGAAGGGCTGGACGGCCAAGATTACGCCGCCCGCGTCTCCGCGCCAGCACCCTACGCCTGGAACGACACGGGCCGCTTCCACGTGGTGGTCTACGACTTCGGCGTGAAGCGCAACATCCTGCGTTGCCTGGCCGCCGCGGGATGCCGCGTCACCGTCGTCCCCGCGCAGACGCCCGCCGAGACCGTGCTCGCCCTGCGGCCAAACGGCGTCTTCCTCTCCAACGGTCCCGCCGACCCCAACGCCCTCCCCTACGCGCAAGAGTCCGTCCGCGCCCTGCTCGCCGCGCGGGTCCCGCTCATGGGCATCTGCCTGGGCCACCAGTTACTCGGACTGGCCTGCGGGGCGCGCTGTGGCCGCCTTCCCTTCGGCCACCACGGTTGCAACCATCCCGTGAAGAACCTCTTGGACGGCTCGATCGCCATCACCAGCCAGAACCACAACTACGCCCTCGCCGACCTGCCTGACTGCCTGGAACTCACCCACGTGAACCTCAACGACGGCACCTGCGAGGGCATCCGCCATCGCGCGCTCCCGGCCTTCTCCGTGCAGTTCCACCCCGAGGCCGCCCCCGGCCCGCACGAGGCCCAGTCCCTCTTCCGTCCCTTCGTCGCCCTCATGGAGTCCGCCCAATGAGCACCAAACACCTCTTCGTCACCGGCGGCGTGGTCAGCAGTCTCGGCAAAGGCGTCACCGCCGCCGCCCTCGCCTTCCTCCTCCGCCGCCGTGGCTACCGCGTGGCCATGCAGAAACTCGACCCCTACCTCAACGTCGACCCCGGCACGATGAGCCCCTATCAACACGGCGAGGTCTTCGTCACCGATGACGGCGCCGAGACCGACCTCGACCTGGGTCATTACGAACGCATCGCGGGCATCACCTGTTCCAAGGCCTCCAACTACACCAGCGGCAAAATCTACGGCGCCGTCCTCGCCCGCGAGCGTCAGGGCGGCTACCTCGGCGCCACCGTCCAGGTCATCCCCCACATCACCGACGAAATCCAGCGCGCCATGCGCGCCCTCCACGGCCCGGACGTCGACATCGCCATCACCGAGATCGGCGGCACCGCGGGCGACATCGAGAGCCTCCCCTTCCTCGAGGCCGCGCGCCAATTCCGCATGGCCGCCGAGCCCGGCGATGTCGCCTTCATCCACCTGACCTACGTGCCCTATCTCAAGGCCGCCAAGGAACTGAAGACGAAGCCCTCGCAGCAGTCCGTCGGCGTCCTGCGCAACATCGGCATCCAGCCCGACCTCCTGGTCTGCCGCGCCGAACGCCGCCTGGAACCCGAGCACCTGCGTAAACTCGCCGTCTTCTGCAATGTCCCGGAGCGCTGCGTCATCGAGGAACTCGACGTCCGCCACGCCATCTACGAGGTCCCCATCAAACTCGCACAGAAGGGCTTCGACACGGAGGTCCTCCGTGCCCTCCGATTGGAGCCGCGTCCGTTGGATCTGCGCGACTATCGCGCCTGGCTCGCCCGCGCCCTCCGCCCCACGCGCCCCGTCACCGTCGCCGTCGTCGGCAAATACATCCGCCACCAAGACGCCTACAAGAGCATCTACGAAGCCCTCTCCCACGCCGCCATGGCACACGGCGCCAAGCTCGAAATCCTCCGCGTGGAGTCCGAGGAACTCGAGACCGGCGACCCCGCCGAACGCCTCGCCCGCGCCGATGCCATCCTCGTCCCGGGCGGCTTCGGGCGGCGCGGCCTGCTGGGGATGTTCCGCGCCGTCTCCTACGCCCGCACCTCGGGCATGCCCTTCCTCGGCATCTGCCTGGGGATGCAGTGCGCCGTCATCGCCTTCGCCCGAGACGTCCTCGGCTGGGCCGATGCCGACAGCGCGGAGTTCGCGCCCGACACCACCCACCCCGTCATCGCGCTCATGGAGGACCAAAAGGCCGTCCGCGGCCTCGGCGGCACCATGCGTCTGGGCGCCTATGCCTGCGACCTCGCGCCGGACTCCCGCGCCGCCGCGCTCTACGGCGCCACCCACATCTCCGAACGCCACCGCCACCGCTACGAGTTCAACCCCGCCTTCCGCGATGCCCTCGGGCACGCCGGCCTCCGCGTCACCGGCACCAATCCCGAGACCGGTCTGGCCGAGGTCGTCGAGCTCCCGGGCCATCCTTTCTTCATCGGTTGCCAGTTCCATCCCGAGTTCAAGTCCCGCCCCCGCGACCCGCACCCGCTCTTCGCGGGACTCCTCGCCGCCGCCCTCCAACACCGGGAGCACCGCCATGCCTAAACGCTCCGACCTCCATAAGATTCTCCTCATCGGCTCCGGCCCCATCGTCATCGGCCAGGGATGCGAGTTCGACTACTCCGGTACACAGGCTTGCAAAGCCCTCCGTGCCGAAGGCTACGAGGTCGTCCTCGTGAATTCCAATCCGGCCACCATCATGACCGACCCGGCCACCGCCGACCGCACCTACGTCGAGCCCCTCACCCCGGAGAGCCTCGAGGCCATCCTCGAACGCGAACGCCCCGATGCGCTCCTCCCCACCCTCGGCGGCCAGACGGCCCTCAACCTCGCCATGGACCTCTACCGCCGCGGCGCCTTGGGTCGCCTCGGTGTGGAGCTCATCGGCGCCAACGCCGCCAGCATCGACCGCGCCGAGGATCGCCAAAAGTTCAAGGAAGCCATGCTCGCCATCGGCCTCGACCTCCCGCGCTCCGGCACCGCCCACACCCTCGACGAGGCCCGCGCCGTCGCCGCGACCATCGGTTCCTGGCCCCTCATCGTCCGCCCCGCCTTCACCCTCGGCGGCACAGGCGGCGGCATCGCCCACGGCCCCGAAGACTTCGACCGCGTCGCCCAGGCCGGCCTCGACGCCTCCCCCACCTCCGAGGTCCTCATCGAGGAATCCCTCCTCGGCTGGAAGGAGTTCGAGATGGAGGTCGTCTGTGACCGCAAGGGCAACGCCGTCGTCGTCTGCTCCATCGAGAACCTCGACCCCATGGGCGTGCACACCGGCGACTCTATCACCGTCGCCCCCATCCAGACCCTCACCGACGCCGAGTACCAATCCATGCGCGACGACTCCTTCGCCGTCATGCGCGCCATCGGCATCGCCACCGGCGGCGCCAACGTCCAGTGGGGCGTCAATCCCCGCACCGGCCGCCGCGTCATCATCGAGATGAACCCCCGCGTCTCGCGCTCCTCCGCCCTCGCCTCCAAGGCAACCGGCTTCCCCATCGCCAAAATCGCCGCCCTCCTCGCCGTCGGCTTCTCCCTCGACGAACTCCGCAACGACGTCACCGGCACCACCCCCGCCTCCTTCGAGCCCGCCCTCGACTACGTCGTCGTCAAGGTCCCCCGCTTCGCCTTCGAGAAGTTCCACGGCGCCGACGACACCCTCGGCACCCAGATGAAGTCCGTCGGCGAGGCCATGGCCATCGGCGTCACCTTCCAAGAGGCCTTCCAAAAGGCCCTCCGCTCTTTGGAGACCGGCCGCGCGGGTTTCGGCGCAGACGGCAAGGACGAGGACCGCGACCTCTCCGATGACGCACTCGTCGCCGCCGTCTCCCGCCCCTCCGCCGAACGGATCTTCCGCCTCCACGAGGCCCTCCGCCGCGGCTGGCCCATCGACCGCATCCACGCTCTCACCGCCATCGACCCCTACTTCCTCCGCCAACTCCAAGAGCTCGTCGCCTTCGAGGCCGAAATCGCCGCCTGCGCCCCCGGCCCGCTCCCCCGCGACCTCCTTCTCCAGGCCAAACGCTTCGGCTTCTCCGACCGCCAGCTCGCCTTCCTCCTCGGCTCCGACGAGGCCGCCGTCACCACCGCCCGCCGCGCCGCGGGCCTGCGGGTCGGCTACGGCCTGGTCGACACCTGCGCCGGCGAGTTCGCCGCACGCACGCCTTACTACTATTCCTCCTACGCCCTCGCGCCGTCCGAGCCCCTCGCCCATGGCCAACGCGCCATCCTCATCATCGGCGGCGGCCCCAACCGCATCGGCCAAGGCATCGAGTTCGACGCCTGCTGCTGCCAGGCCGCCCGTGCCCTCCGCGGCCTCGGCTTCCGCGTCGTCATGGCCAACTCCAATCCCGAGACCGTCTCCACCGACTACGACACCTCCGACGCCCTCTACTTCGAGCCGCTCACCCTCGAGGATATCGTCAACCTCTACGAGCGCGAACGTTGCGTCGGCGCCATCGTCCAGTTCGGCGGCCAAACGCCCCTCAACCTCGCCCAGGCCCTCAAAGCCGCCGGACTCACCATCCTCGGCACCGACCCCGACGACATCGACCTCGCCGAAGACCGCGACCGCTTCAAGCGCCTTGCCGACGACATCGGCATCCTGCAGCCGCCCAGCGGCATCGCCCACACCGCCGAGGACGCCCTCGCCATCGCCGACCGTCTCGGCTATCCCGTCCTCGTCCGTCCCTCCTTCGTCCTGGGCGGCCGCGGCATGGTCATCGTCCACCGCCGCGAAGACCTCGATGCCCTCGCCCGCCAGGCCGTCGCCATCGCCGAGGGCAAACCCATCCTCATCGACCGCTTCCTCGAAAACGCCGTCGAGCTTGACGTCGATGCCGTCAGCGACGGTCGCGACACCGTCATCGGCGCCGTCCTCGAACACGTCGAGCCCGCCGGTGTCCACTCCGGCGATGCCGCCTGCGTCACCCCGCCCCTCTCCCTCGACGCCACAACCCTCGACCGCATCCGCGGCTACGCCCACGCCTTCGCCCGCGCCCTCCGCGTCCGCGGCCTCATGAACCTCCAACTCGCCGTCAAGGGCCGCGACATCTACGTCATCGAGGTCAATCCTCGCGCCTCCCGCACCGTCCCCTTCGTCTCCAAGGCCATCGGCCTCTCCCTTGCCGACGTCGCCGCCCGCGTCATGGTCGGCCAAACCCTCGCCCAGGCCGGTCTCCCCGCCGAACGCGCGCCCCTCTGCCACGCCGCCAAAGAGGCCGTCTTCCCCTTCGCCCGCTTCCCCGGCGCCGAGGTCGTCCTCTCCCCCGAGATGAAGTCCACCGGCGAGGTCATGGGCCTCGCCCCCTCCCCAGGCCTCGCCTACCTCAAGAGCCAACTCGCCGCCGGCACAAGCCTCCCCCTTCCCGAACCGGGCCGTCCCGCCCCCACCGTTCTCCTCTCCCTCTGCGATGCCGACAAACCCGCCGGTGTCGCCGCCGCCAAACGCCTCGTCGCCCTCGGCTACGCCCTCTGCGCCACCCGCGGCACCGCCACCGCCCTGTGGGATGCAGGCCTCACCCCCGCCGCCTGCTTCCGCATCGACGAAGGCCGCCCCGACGCCCTCGACCTCATCCGCGCCGGCGCCGTCCAATGGATTGTCAACACTGCCGGCCCCGGCGACGACCGACTCGGCGATGGTCTGCGAATCCGTGCCGAAGCCCTCCGTCACGCTCAACCCGTCACCACCCTCCTTCAAGGTTTCCTCGCCGCCGTCGACGGCCTCACCGAACGCCTCTCCGGCACCCTTCCCCCACCCCTCACCCTCCAAGAACTCGCCGCCGGCCACTAACCCCTTTTCGCAAACCGAACCATCGGCCCTGGGCGGGTGCCCAGGGCCTTCCTTTTAGTCCTACCCTCCACTGGCTGCACCAATTAGCTAATCTGCCAATCAGCTACTCAGCTACTCAGCGGAATCGCCCCCCCAGGAACCAATTCCAAAAGGTCCCTATGCATTTCCGAAACCCTTAGGGTTTCACCCCAGACCTTTTAGGGGGCGAACACATCGCATGAATTGATTTAAGGAAAATTGTTTGATTACCCATCATCTTTTGTGATAAGGTCCGTATAACTTAAGTAAGACGGCATATGCCCTGCCATCCAGTCGGGAGGGACGTTCCGTCAGCAAGGAGACACACATGGGCTTTGATAGAGACGTTGGTTGGCTTGAGGGAGACGGAACAAAAGTCCTGGTTTATAGCGCAGGTCTTCACTTTACAGATGTTCAACTCATGATTCCGTACAGCGAGGTTATAGGCAGTTGCATCGATGAAGACGACTGTTTGACCATATCGCTCACCGGTGGCGTATATGTCGCTGATGAAAAAGTGGCCGATAGGCATAAAGACGAATAATGATGTATGTAGAAAAGGAGGCCGAGCAGGACTCACGAAGGCAAAAAGGTAAAAAAGTGGGCGTGATGGGGTAATTTTCGCCCCTTTTTGAGAATGTTGAAAGAGATCTCAAAGCGGAGAACTCAGGGATTCACCTTACGCTATGCTTCTCTTTTGACTTTTTCATCACCGACGTATATGTTGCCGTCGCATTTTCCGATTTGCTCATCAAAGGTACGAACGTAAAAACGTGGCGTGACCTCTCACATCTGCCGGATATTCACATCCCAAACGCGGACGCACTCGCAGAACAGGTCCTTTCTGCGGTAGATCCCCATGCGGCGCTTCGGGAGGTCTGGAACAATCAGTATGCATGGGCAATCAACACCTACACCAAACTTTTACCGTTAAACAAGACAGGGTTATACGTTAGTACTTACTGGCCAGCTTTGGCGTTCAAGCTCTTTTATGATGCGTTGACAACAGATGAGCGGTTTAATGGCCTCGCCGATGATGAGCGTGTGATGGCTCCGCTACGGAAAGCCTTAAGGTTCTGGCTGGACAATCTGCCCTTCGGGGAGGCTGCCGACGAAGGTGACCGTCAGCTCGCCTCGACGCTTGCCGCCTATGTGCGCCGTTACGAAGCGTGTCCAGAGACTTTTGTTGGAGAGTTGGCCGAATACGATTCGCGGCTCAACCACAGTATCCTCTTCGGAGAAGATCTTAGCGACCCTAATAAGCGAGGCGAGCGTATTGTGAGCCTGCTTGGCTTGGGTGAAGCAGAGAACGCTAGGGAGCGCCGAATCATCACCTGTATGGTGCCGCCCGCTCGCGCCCCCCGGGAATGCGGAAAACGCGTCCCTGGCGTCTTGGTGGTGATGGCGCAGGATCTAGAACGTTACAATGATTTGATGGAACCAGCCCAACGACTCCATTTCCAACCCGGCCACCCGCGCATGGGGGTCACCTACATCCAACATCCCCTGCGCACAAACACCTACTATGACGTGGATTCCTTCCACGCGAACCTGCTGGCGAGCAAACATGGCGAGCTGATGTATCTGTTGCAGTGCCTAGGGGCGAAGCGCGTTTCCCTGAAGGTTAACCATTCCGTAACAGAGGAACAGCGCCAGCGGTTGGCGACGCAACAGGGCTTCGGTGCAGACGGGATTCTCTTTGGCGGCTCCTTCCAACGGGACACGCAGGCGGAATCCGGAAGCACCGCGGCGCTCTACCAGAAGCTGGGCGAGTCCGCGGAGTTCACGGGCAACGTGGAGCCGCACATCCCGGATGACCTCATCTTTTTCCCGCACGAGGAGCAGTGGCAACGCCTGGCGCAGACAGCGTTGCAGCGCGGTTACCGAAAGACCCACGTAGTACTGGAGTATCGGCAGGACTATGCCATCAACGAACGTTACCTCAGTCATATAGAGGCCCAGTTGCGGATTCTCTTCCGCGACTTTGATCTAAACCTTAAGAAAGACTTCTCCTCCGAGGTCAAGTGCATCACGTCGACGACGTGGGAGTACGAAGTGGACTTCGGCGACCCCGGCGCCCAGGCCTGTCCCGCGGCCTCCGCCGGCGCGGCCCCCGAGGACGACATGGCCCGTAAGGAAGCGCTCTTCCTGAAGCGCGCCCGCCGCTTCGCCAAGAACGACGGGGAGATTGACGAGAAGGAACAGGCGCAGTTGGAGAAGCTCGCCGAGGAGCTGGGTATCCCCCGCCTCCGCATGGAAGAGCTCATCAAAGACGCCTTCGACGACTAAGCACGAAGGGGGCGGTTACACCGCCCCCTTTTCATCGATCGACGCTCCTGGAAAGCAAAAAGAGGCAGTCAATATAACAGGCAAAGACGCCGCAGCAACTCCCGAACAACAGATAAAAGAAGTCCGGGCCACCGGCCTCAAACTCAAAGAGGACATACAAGAACGCACCATCCACAGGGATGGTCTCGCTAGAGAACAACGGGACGTCCAAAAGCGAGAGAAAAACAAACACGCCCACCCCGAAAAAGAAGTCCCGCACCATCCGCCAAACAAAACGCAACGCCTTCTGCCACATCTCATATCCCTCCCGATTCTCATCAACGACCTTGCCGACAGTTCTTCCATCCTACCCCATCCCCTCGTTCCCGTCAAGCGACAACCCAATACTGTCCAGAGAAAACCGAGACCTTCTTTTCCGCGAGAACGCGAGTGTACGCGAAGGCAGATGGGCTAACGCCGACCACTCTGCGGGCTAACCGTCCGCTGATAACTCCCGTTCGCCATCGGCTTCGCGCTTGCAGGTGGGTGAAAGCAGATTCTGGCGCAGGAAAGTGGGGCGCGGGAGGGCGCACGCACGTGCGCCCGGCGTTAGCGCCCCATCTTTCCGGCAAGACTTGCGTTTTTGCGGTTTCCTCACACTGGCAGTCCAGCCGGCGGTAGCCGGCCCTCAATCTGCTCAAAATCTGCGAAATCTGCGGTTCCCCATCCTGGCAGTCTTTGTGCCCTTTGTGGTTCCTTGAGCCCTTTGTGGTAACCATTCTGGCAGTCCAGCCGGCGGTAGCCGGCCCCTAATCTGCCCTAATCTGCGTAATCGGCGGTAGCCGTGGAAGGTTTGTAGCTTCGCACCTGCACGCCCCATTCTGGCAGTCCAGCGTGCGCTAGCACGCCCTTAATCTGCTCAAAATCGGCGTAATCTGCGGTTCCCCATCCTGGCAGTCCTTTCCGTTCTCCGTTCTCCGTTTTCCGTTCTCCGGGGCGCGTAGCGCCCAACCCCTGCGTCTTCATGCACGCAGGCAAAAAAAGTTCTCTGATGAGTAGACGAATGCCACTGGATAGTGCTATGCTATAGACATGAAAACGACACTCCTTGCCACGATGCTGGTGACGGCGGCGACCGCTTGGTGCGCGAAGCCCTTCGTCATCCCCGAGCTCCGGGATTGGAGCGACAACGCCGATGCCGGGTCCTTCGAGTTGACCGAGGACACCCGCATCGTCATCCCCGAGGACGCCTGCGACGCCCTCGCCCGCTATGCCCAGACCTTCGCCGACGACCTAGGCCTCCCCCTCGTCCGCGAGGCCTCCGGCTTCTGGCACACCGTCACCTTCACCGCCGAAAGCGCCGAGCCCGGCGACATCCTCCTGCGCGTCGTCCCCGACGACAACGCCAACCCCGAGGCCTACACCCTCACCGCAGGCAAATCTGGCATCGTCATCCAGGCCCCCACCCCCCTCGGCGCCTTCTGGGGCACCCGGACCATCCTCCAAGTCTTCGCCGACCAGGGCAACACCTTCCCCGGCGGCGAGGCCAAAGACTGGCCGGAATACGCCAAGCGCGGCTTCATGTTCGACTGCGGCCGCAAGCCCTTCGCCCTGGAGACCCTCCGCCAGCTCGCCGACATCTGCTCCTACTACAAGATGAACGAGCTCCAGCTCCACCTCTCCGACAACTACATCTGGCTCCACAGGTACGCCGAGTGGTACCCTGAGCAAATCAAGACGCCCGCCGACCTCCTCACCTACGAGCCCTCCGCGGGCGGATTCCGCCTCGAAAGCGAGACCCACCCCAAGCTCACCTCCACCGACATCTCCTACACCAAAGCCGAGTTCAAGGCCCTCGTCGACGAGGCCAAGGCCAAGGGCGTCGACATCATCCCCGAGCTGGACGTCCCCGGCCACGCCCTCCAGATGGTGCGCGTGCGCCCCGACCTCATGTACAAGGGTTCCGTCGGCGGCAAGCACGACATGGAGCGCGCCGCGATGCTTGACCTCTCCAACCCCGAGACCCTCCCCTTCGTCCAGTCCATCTACGACGAATACATCGACGAGGGCGTCTTCCCCAACGACGTCGTCCACATCGGCACCGACGAGTATTACGGCGACAACGAAAGCTACCGCAAGTTCGCCGACGCCTTCTGCAAGCACATCCTCTCCAAGGGCAAGACCCCCCGCATGTGGGGCTCCCTCAGCTACAAACGCGGCAAGACCCCCGTGGACTCCAAGGGCGTGCAGATGAACATCTGGAGCATGGGCTGGCAGAACCCCGTTGAGGCCACCAAGGCCGGCTTTGAGATCATGAACACCCTCGACATCTGGATGTACATCGTCCCCAGCGGCAACGGCTCCGTCGGAGGCTACGGCGACGACCTCAACACCCAATGGGTCTACGACAACTGGACTCCCGTCACCTTCCCCAAGACCAAGCCCGAGGATCTCGACCGCTCCAAGGTGCTCGGCGGCTCCTGGGCCATGTGGAACGACAACGCCTTCCTCACCGACCCCGGCCTCTGCGCCGAGGATCTCCTCCCGCGCATCCAAAAGAACTGCGCCACCGTCGCCCAAAAGACCTGGGCCACGGCCAACACCCGCGGTTACAAGGCCTTCCTCGCCCAAGTCCAATCCCAAGCCAAGGCCCTCGACGCCGAGGAGCCCCAGCCCTGGGAAATGACCTTCACCGTCACCGTCCCCGAGGGCGAGGACAAGCCCCTCATGCTCGCCACCGGCCCCGAGACCGACCTCTATGCCGTCTCCCCCGTCAACGGCAACGTCGGCTTCCGCCGCGAAGGCGCCCAATACACCTTCGACTGCAAGCTCCCCAAAGGCAAGCCCGTCCAGCTCACCTTCCACTCCGAGAAGCACAAGACCTGGATCGTCGTCGACGGCAAGAAGATCGAGGGTAACCCCGTCCGCGAATACTACGCCAAGACCTGCAAGTTCTTCACCCTTGCCAAGCCCACCACCGTCCTCAAGTGACAGCACGCCGACATCCGGCACATCAAAAGGCCCGCCCCCGGCGGGCCTTTTTTGTCTCCCCCACCCCACCTTAACACCGCCCTCCAAACCCTCCTCGCCAGACCCTATAGGGGTCGACCCTGGACCACTAAGGGTTTCGACCCCGACCCCTATAGGGTCTCACCCTCGACCACTATAGTGGTTGACCTCGGACCCTTATAGGGTCTCAAAAGGCCCCTTTAGAGCGGCTCTAAAGAGGACCTAGAGCCGCCTTTTTGCTGGAAGCAATCCGCGATTCGGAGAAAATGGGTAAGACCACGAAAACGCCGTTTCGCGCCTTGTCTCTTTATAGTATATGGTATAGGTCGCCCCCCACCAACAAAACCAAACTTCCAAACCAAACTCTCTTCACCAATGCTGTCCGGGGAAAATGGGGGCCGCAAAGACGTAGGCGCTCTAACGGAGCGCCTGCTGATTGGCTGATTAGCTGAATTGGCTGATTGGATGTGTGGGGCGTTGCCCACCCTCTTTCACACGCTGTACTCCCGCGCCCCACTTTCCTGCGCCAAAAGAGGATGAAGGAGCTTGAGGCTTGAAAGTTAACCGTGGAAGGATTGGCACTTTGGATCAGTACGCTAATTTCCAAAACACACTGGCAGTCCTGCGTGCGGTAGCACGCCCTTAATCTGCTCAAAATCTGCGAAATCTGCGGTTCCCATTCTGGCAGTCCTTGTGCCCTTTGTGCTCCTTTGTGGTAGCCCCACACCCCTCCTTCTCTCCTTTCAAGCGCGAAGACGATGGGCGGGAGGGAGCGATTAGCGGGCGTTTAACCCGCAAAGCGACCGACGTCAGCCCATCTGGCTTCGCACGCATTGGCGTCCTTGCGGAAAAAAAGGTTTGCCGATTTCCCCGAACACTATTGACCTTTACCCCCCTTCGTGGTTCTTCGTGCCCCTTCGTGTCAGCCCCGCAGGGTAAACCTTCCACACTCTCCCTGCGCCCCCACTCGTCGCCCCGCAGGGGCGTTCTGTTCCCCGTTCTCCGTTTTCCGTTCTCCGGGGCGGCGCAAGCCGCCCCTCGAGGAATGTGTTATTATATAGGTAGTGAAACGAAAGGAACGGGTATGATCATCGATACGCTTGAGAATGCCGAGAAATTGAATTTGGGGCCGCGCTTCGCCAAGGCCTTTGCGTGGTTGAAGGACCCCGCGAATGCGGCGTTGCCGGCGGGACACCATGTCATCGAGACGGCGCCGGACGGGACGGAGACGCTCTTCGCGAACGTGCAGGAATACGACACGCGCGACCCCGCGACGTGCCGTCTGGAGTTCCACCGCCGCTATGCGGACATCCAGTTCCTCTTCGAAGGGAACGAGGCGATTGGCTGGCGGCCGCTGACGGACGACCTGGCGGTGACGCAACCCTATTCCGAACAGGACGACATCGGCTTTGTGGCCGGCGAGGGGACGGCGATTCCCTTTGTGCCCAACGGCTTCTTTGTGCTCTTCCCGCAGGACGCGCACGCGCCCGGTCAGCGGACGCCGGCGGCGACGCGGGTGAAGAAGGCCATCGTGAAGGTGTTGCTCTGAGGTGATGGCGCCCATCAAACGCCTTGGCGTCATCGCCAACCTGACCCGTCCGCGGGCGCGGGAGGGCCTAGAGGCCTTTGCCCGCGCCGCCGCAGCGGCGGGCATCGCGGTGTGCGCCGAGCCTGAGACGGCGGCGGCGTTGCCCGGCGCGACGGCCCTGCCGTTGTCGGGATTTCCCGGCGCCGGGGTGCAGGCGGTGGCCTCGCTGGGCGGCGATGGGTCGCTCCTGGCGGCGGCGCACGCGTTGGCCGAGGCCGGGGTCGATTTGCCGCTCATCGGACTGAACGTGGGGCGGCTGGGTTACCTGACGGCCGTCAACGAAGAGGGCTTCGCGCCGACCCTGGCCCATTTGGCGGCGGGACGTTGCGAGGAAGAGGCCCGGACGGCGCTGTCGGCGAAGGTCCGCCTCGGGGATGGCGCGCCCAAGGCCATCCCGAACGCGTTGAACGACGTGGTCATCTCGCGCGCGGAGGGCGGACACGCCTTCGCGCTGGAGCTGGATTTGGACGGTTATCCCGTGGCGCGGTGGTTGTGCGACGGCTTGATCTTGGCCACGCCGACGGGGTCGACGGCCTATTCGCTCTCGGTGGGCGGGCCGGTGATGGCGCCGGACGCGCGGGCGTTGGTCATCAGCGTCATCGCGCCGCACGCGTTGAGCGCCCGTCCCTTGGTGGTGCCGGACACGGCGCAGATCACGGTGCGGGTGAGCGAGGAGGGCGGCGGCCCGGCGACGGTCTATGTGGACGGCCAATCGGCCTCGCCTTTGGCGCCCGGCGATTCGGTCTGCGCACAGGCGGCGGAACGCCCCATCCGGTTGTTGACGCCGTGGCACCGTAATCCTTACGCGCCGCTTTCACGGAAACTCGGCTGGGGGGTGCCCTTCGTGCGTTAAGGCAGCCGCCAATGGCCCATACAGCCCACCCCCCGGAAAAGACAGAGCCGTTCCCATGAGGCTCCACGTGAAGCAACAACCCAACTTCCAAGCCTCCAAACTTCCACCAATAGTGTCCGGGGAAGTTTTTCCGCGAAGACGGTCTTGCGTGGAAACCCTGCGGGCTCCATCGCTCCCGTTGGTCGCGCCGTCCTTGGGATTTCCACGCTATCGCGCCCCTGAAGGGGCGCTCAAAGGGGAAATTGGCAATTTGAAGGTTTGGAAGTTTGGCTCTCGCGGAGAGACTTCGCCCCACTCCCCTACTTTCTTTAAGGCGCGAAACGGAGGGCGGCGGTCGCGGTCAGCGGCGAAGCCGCAGAGCGACCGATGGAGCCCGAAGCGGTTCGCGCCCTCAATTGCGTCTTTGCGGTCTCCATTTTCCCCGGGCAAAGATCGAACTTCCACGCGAACGCGCGCATAGTGGAAGGGGTTGTGGTATAATGAAAGGACTTTAGGAGTTTCTGCACAATGTTTGACCGGGATGGTATCGTGGCGCGCGTGGCCAAGCTGAAGGAAGGCTTGGAGGAAATGCGCGGCTATTTGAAGATTGAGGAACGCCAGGAGCGCCTGTCGAAGGCTGAGGCGCGTCAGGCGGAGCCGGGCTTTTGGGACAACCCCGAGGCCGCGCGCGGCGTGATTGCGGAGGCAAACGCGGAAAAGGCGGTGCTCAATCCGTTCAATGACTTGGCTTCGGCCATCGAAGAGGCCGAAATGGCCCTGGAGATGGCGGACGCGGAAGAGCCCGGCGAAGAGCAGGATTTGATGGCCGCAGAGGCCACGGCGAGCCTGGAAAAGGCGGAGAAGATCGAGGACAAGCTGCGTCTGCAGTCGCTTCTCTGCGGGAAGTTGGACGCTTGCAACGCGATTCTGACGCTCCACTCCGGCGCGGGTGGCACGGAGGCGTGCGACTGGGCGCAGATGCTCTTCCGTATGTATCAGATGTACGCGGAGGACGCGGGGTTCGAGGTCGAAGTGCTCGACCTGCAGCCGGGCGAAGAAGCGGGCATCAAGAGCGTGATGTTCGTGGTCAAGGGCCCGTACGCCTATGGTTATCTGAAGGCCGAGCGCGGCGTGCACCGCCTGGTGCGCATCTCGCCGTTCGACGCGGCCAAGCGCCGGCACACCTCGTTCGTCTCGCTGGACGTGGTGGCGGAGATCTCCGATGACGTGGACGTGGAGATCAAGGAAGAGGATCTGCGCGTGGACACCTACCGTTCCGGCGGCGCCGGCGGCCAGAAGGTGAACAAGACCGACTCCGCAGTCCGCTTGACGCATATCCCTACGGGCATCGTGGTGGCGTGCCAGGTGGAGCGCTCCCAGCACCAGAACAAGGCGCGCGCCATGCAGGTGTTGAAGGCGAAACTCTATGAGTTGGAGATGGACAAGAAGCGCAAGGAGATGGAGCGCTTCTACGGCGACAAGGGCGAAATCGCCTGGGGCAGCCAGATCCGTTCCTACGTCTTCCAACCTTACACCATGGTGAAGGATCACCGCACGGGGCACGAGACGGCAAACGTCCAGGGCATGATGGATGGCCGCTACGTGCAAGGCTTTATCGAGGCTTACCTGAAGCAACGCGCCCAGCAAGCGCAAGAGTGACTTTTCCGATTCAACCAAGGAGACTAACCATGACGTTCGAAGAGGCCAAGGCAGTTTTGGAAAGCAATGGGCAGGGCCATGTGCTCCGCTTTTGGGACAAGCTTGACGCGACCGGTCAGGCCGCCCTGCTCGCGCAAATCGCGACGCTCGACTTCGCGGCGATCGGCCGCATGCAAGCCATGCTGAAGGATGCCGGCAAGCCGGCCGCCGCCGCAGGCACCTTCGAACCGGCCCCCGTGGAGGCCCCCGAGGGTGACGAAAAGGCGGTCTATCATGCCAAAGGCGAGGAGCTCCTCCGCGCCGGCAAGGTGGCGGCGTTGCTCGTCGCCGGCGGCCAGGGCTCCCGTCTGGGTTACGACGGCCCCAAGGGCGCCTACCCCATCGGGCCGATCAGCGACCGCCCGCTCTTCTGGTTCCACGCGCGCAAGCTGTTGGGCCTGAAGCAGACCTACGGCGCGCCCGTGCCCTTCTACATCATGACCTCCGAGACCAACGACGCGGCCACCCGCGCCGTCTTCGAGGCCAACGACTACTTCGGGCTTGACCGCGCGGGCGTCTTCTTCTTCGTGCAGGGGATGTGGCCGGCACTCGACCCCGAGGGCAAGATCATCCTCGACAAGCCCGGCCACATCTTCATGAGCCCCGACGGCCACGGCGGCACCCTCGCCGCGCTCGACCGCTCCGGCGCCCTGGCCGACATGGCCAAGCGCGGCATCGAGCAGGTCTTCTTCTTCCAGGTCGACAACCCGATGGTCGACATCGCCGACCCCACCTTCGTGGGCCTGAACGCCACCAAGGGCGCCGACATGAGCCTGAAGGTCTGCAAGAAGCGCGATGCCCACGAGGGCATGGGCGTGGTCGTCATCCGCGACAACACCTACGCGATGGTGGAATACTCCGAGCTCTCCGATGAGCAGATGGAGCGCACCAACCCCGACGGCTCCCTGTGGCTGGCCTACGGCTCGCCCGCCATCCACATGTTCTCCCGCGCCTTCCTGCAGGCCGAGGCCGAGCGCCCCATGCCGCTCCACCTCGCCCACAAGAAGATCGCCATGGTCAACGACGCCGGCGAGACGGTGAAGCCCGAGAAGCCCAACGGCTACAAGTTCGAGAAGTTCATCTTCGACGTCATCCCCAACGCCAAGACCCTGCTCACGATGGCCTTCGACCGCACCCAGGAGTTCAGCCCCGTCAAGAACGCCGAGGGCAACGACTCCCCCGCCACCACCAAGCGCGACCTCCAGGCCAAGTGGCGCGGCTGGCTCGCCCAGGCCGGCGTGACCCTGCCCGAGGGCACGCCCGTGGAAATCGACCCCGCCTACGCCCTGAACGCCGAGCAGCTCAAGGCCAAGGGCATTCTCATCGGCTGACGCCACAACAATCGGCAGGATGGGTGACCCACCCGGGAAGGACGCATGGAACGTTATCTGACGTGTGCGCTGGTTGCAATCCTGCTGACCCTGTACGCGTGGCTGGGGGGCGGCATCGTCGCCCCCTGGCTCGCGCCTTGGACGCCCTGGATCACGCTCCTCATCGGCGAGGTCGCCCTCCTGCTCCCCGAGCAGAAGCGCAACGAGACGCTCTTCGATGCCCGCCGGCGTGTCTGGCGCGGCATCGTGCGCGACCCGCTCACGTGGTGCTCCGTGGCGCTCATCGCCTTCCTGACCCTCCAGTGGCTCAATGCCTGCGTCACGGTGGAGTGGAACCCGAAGGCGAAGGCCTGGCAGTTGCCCAGTCCCATCTCGACGGCGCTGATCACCGAAGACGCGGTGCAGAAGACCTGTGCGTATGAGTACATCGCGCCCTACGTGACGCCCGAGGTGAAAGCCTCCATGGAGGGACTCCCGCCCAACGAGGCCATGGGCGTGCTGCTCAAGGGGCTCACGCCCCCGGACAAGCCGGAGGCCATCCTCACCGTCCACATCCTCGACACGCAACCTTGGCCGGGACTCCCCTGGAGCCTCTTCGCCGCGGAATCGCGCAACGCGTTGGACTGGTTCCCGCCCATTTTGGTCGCGCTCATCGCCGTGCGCCACGCCTTGCTCAAGCGCAACAAGCGCGCCTTGATGGGCTTTGCCTGCGTGATGTCCGCCGTGTTGGCTCTCGCCGGCATCGTGCAATATGCGCTTGACGGGCAGTTCCTCTATTGGGGCATGAACGCGACCTCGGGTGTCGACAGTCAGGGCGGGCTCGCCTATTTCTTCGCCACCTTCGGCTATCCCAACCACGCCGCCAGTTGGTTCTCCGCCGTGATGCTGCTGAGCATCGGGATGGCGCTTTGGGCAAGCGAACACCGTGATGCCGCCCGCCTCCACCCCGTTGTCTACATCGTCTGCGCCGTACTCTGTTGCGTCTCGGCCATCCTCAGCGGCTCGCGCGCAGGCATGCTCTTTGCGCTCTTCATCGTCGCCTTCGCCGCGCTCTACATTCCTTTCCGTTGCCTGGGTTCATGGTCTCCGAGCGCACGCTTCTCCGTTTTGGGCACGCTCTTTCTTGTGGCCGCCGTCACCCTCGGCACCGCCGCTTTCCGTCTCTACGTCATCGACGCCAACCAAACCCGCGCCGATGCGATAGAGACCGCCCAGGCTGACCTTGCAAAGGCCAAGTCCGCCGGTGCCCAAGAAGCCATCGACGCCGCCCTCGCCGCAAAATCCAACGCCGAGGCGCTCCCTCATTACGGTGAGATGCCTTCCGTCGACCTCGTCTTCAAGGAGATTTACGACACCGACTGGGAAGTCTTCTTCGAAGACCCCATACGCGGTCGCTCCGGCTATCAAGGCATCCTCGCCGGCCGCCAGCATGACGCTTATCCTTGGTTCGGCTCCGGCGCTTGGAGTTTCCGCTGGCTCAACACCTCCTACATCAATCCGGATGCGCCCGAGGAAAAGAGTTGGTTCGGCGCCCGTGGCGGTGTCGGCCAGGCCAACGTCCACAACGACACCCTCCAGTTCCTCGCCGAGCACGGGTGGATCGGCTTTGGCCTCATGCTGGGGTGCCTCGCCTCGCTCGCGCTTCCCTTCCTGTGGGTGCTCTTCACCAGCCCGCGCCACGCCTTCACGGATACGTTGGCCGACCGTTGGTGGCTCAACCGTATCGACGCCTACTGCGTCTTCGCGCTCGTCGCCATCCTCATGATGACGGTGCATAGCTTCATCGATATCGTCTTCCGGAGCCCCGCCTGCATGTTGCTCTACGGACTCCTCTTTGTCTGTGCCCCCGGCTTTGTCCTTAACCGGACTTCCAACCAGGAGTTGACCCATGCGTAAAGGCATCATCCTTGCCGGCGGCGCCGGCACCCGCCTCTACCCCGCCACCACCGTCGTCTGCAAGCAACTCCTGCCTGTCTACGACAAGCCGATGATTTACTACCCCCTCTCCACCCTCATGCTCGCGGGCATCCGGGAAATCCTCATCATCTCCACCCCCGAGGCCACCCCCCTCTTCCGCGCCCTCCTCGGCGACGGCTCCCACCTCGGCCTCCGCCTCGAGTACAAAGTCCAAGAGGTCCCCAACGGCCTCGCCCAGGCCTTCGTCCTCGGCCGCGACTTCATCGGCGACGACTCCGTCTGCCTCATCCTCGGCGACAACCTCTTCCACGGACAATCCTTCGGCAAGATGCTCCGCGCCGCCGACCGCGCCGCCGGCGCCACCGTCTTCGGCTACTACGTCCGCGACCCCGAGCGCTTCGGCGTCGTCTCCTTCGATGACAAGGGCAAGGCCGTCTCCATCGAGGAAAAGCCCGCCAAGCCCAAGAGCAACTACGCCGTCACCGGACTCTACTTCTACGACAACGACGTCGTCCGCATCGCCGCCGACCTCAAGCCCTCCGCCCGCGGCGAATACGAAATCACCGACGTCAACCGCGTCTACCTCGAGCAGGGCCGCCTCAACGTCAAACTCCTCGGCCGCGGTTTCGCCTGGCTCGACACCGGCACCCACGACTCCCTTCTCGAGGCCGCCAACTACGTCCGCACCGTCCAGTCCTGTCAAGGCCTCCGCGTCGCCTGCGTCGAGGAAATCGCCTGGCGCATGGGCTTCATCGACGCCACCCAGCTTCGCGCCGCCGCCGACGCCCTCGGCAAATCCACCTACGGCGCCTACCTCCACGAGCTCCTTGCCCGCGAAACCTCCCCCGAACCCGAGGCCTGACATGGAAGTCCTCTCCACCGCAATCCCAGACGTCAAAATCATCGTCCCCGACGTCTTTGCAGACGCCCGTGGTTACTTCTGCGAAACCTACAACGCCGCCCGTTACAAAGCCGCAGGCATCCTCGCCGACTTCGTTCAAGACAACGAGAGCCGCTCCGCCCGCGGCGTCGTCCGCGGCCTCCACTGGCAGGCCGGCCCCCACGCCCAGGCCAAGCTCGTCCGCGTCCTCCGCGGCGCCGTCTGGGATGTCGCCGTGGACATCCGCAAGGGTTCCCCCACCTTCGGCAAGCACGTCGCGGTCCTCCTCTCCGCCGACAACCGCCGCCAGTTCTTCGTCCCCCGCGGCTTCGCCCACGGCTTCGTCGTCCTCGAGGACGACACGCTCTTCGCCTACAAGTGCGACAACCTCTACTGCAAGGAATCCGAGCGCGGCCTCCGCTTCAACGATCCCGCCCTCGGCATCGACTGGCCCGACACCGGCGTCCCGCCCATCCTCTCCCCGAAGGACACCACCCATCCCCTCCTCTCCCAAATCGAACCGTGGGAACCCTGATGCGCCGTCTGCTCCCCCTCCTCTGCCTCCTCGCGTTGCCCTTCGCCGCGCCCGCCACAGAGCGTACCTTCCGTCCCGCCGATTGGATGGTTCCCCTTGCGATGACCGGTCTGCCAAGCGTATACCCCGACCAAGACCAAAGCGCCCTCCTCTTCTTCCGCTTCGCCGATTTTGCCCATGAAATCGGCGATGACACCCTCGCCGACAACTTTGTCTCCACTGCCGTCCTTTGCTATAGGCACAATCGCTCCGCCATTCCGGAACGTTACCTCGAAGCCCTCCGAGCCCACCCCGACAACCTCACACTCCGCAACGCTGCCGCCTGGATGCTCCTGCTCTCCTCCAAAGAACAAGCCCCCGTCGCGCTTGCCCTCATGGCCCCCATCCCCCTCGCCGAGCACACCCCCGCCACGCTCGACACCATCGCCATCGCCCAACTCCGCTGCGGACAAAAGGTCGAGGCCCTCCAAACCTACCTCCGTGTCCTCGACCGTCTCACCGAGGACGACCCCGCCCTTTGCGCCTACTACGACCACTTCGGCGACATCCTCTACGCCAACGGCCAATGCCGCGAGGCCCTCACCGCCTGGCTCCGCTCCGCACTCCTCTTCAAGGAATACTGCGACGCCGGCAACGACCCCACCCTGCTCTTGATTGACTACGACCCCTCCGGCCCCCACGCCAAGGCCCGCGCCCTCCGCGTCATCCGCCCCGACCTCTAGGGGCGCTGACGCGCTCCGGAGAACGGAGCGTGTAGCCCGAAGGGCAAACCTTCCACGGCCACGGAAAACAGAGCGTGCAGGCGCGGAGCGCCAAACCTTCCACGGCTACAGAACGCCCCTGCGGGGCGACAGGCGAGGCGTGCGGGGAGCCTGTGTGGGGCGCTCCTGAATCTCCTGTGTTGTCTGGCAACGATGGGCTTTCCAAGAACCGATGGAAACGCAAGGGATGGGCACGGTAGAGAGGCCCGAAGGGCCGAACGGTGAAGTGCCCAAACCCTTGCGTTCCATTCGTGTCTTCGTGGAAACTTCCCGAGCACTATTGGGTCTGCATCATCGGCTACGATGCAGACCCAGATGATTGGCAAGAGGCGCCGCAGGCAAGGCGACAAAATCACGCTTCGTCGCCGAAGGCGTCGAGATCGCAGAGACAGTTCGGCGGCACGATTGCGTCGCGAAAAGCCTCGGTGCCGGGGAAGGCCGCCTCGCCGATCCGCTCCAACCCTGCCGGGAACACCGGGCAGCGAAGCGCGTCATCACCATAGAAGGCAAATCGTCCGATGACCCGCAAGCTCTCGGGGAAGGTAACCCGCTCCAAGGCCGTGCAGTCCCGGAAACAGGCCGTCCCAATCTCTCGAAGGCCTTCCGGCAGGACAACCTCGCGCAAGGCCGTGCAATCCGTGAAGGACCTGTCTTGAAGCCGCTCCAACCCGGCGGGCAGACGCAGTTCGACCAACGACGAACAATCGAGAAAGGCAGCCTCACCAAGATACCAGACCCCGTCCGGAAGCACGGCCGCGCGCAGAGATTCGCATTCCCAGAATGCACACTCCTCGATGACGCGCAGGCTCCGGGGAAAGACGACCTCGCGCAGGGCCTTGCATTCATTGAATGCCCATTCGCCGATGCGGCGCACGCCCTCCGGGATGACGATTCGCCGCAACGCCGTGCACGCATTGAAACACCATTCCCCGATCTCGGTCAGGCCCGTCGGCAGGTCGAGGGTCTCGAGTGCGGTGCACCCGTCGAACACGTGGGCGCCGAGGCGGGTGAGTCCGGCTGGGAGCCTAAGCGTTCGCAAGTTTGGACAGTCCGCGAAGACACCGCCGGCCCAAGGAGCCCGGCCTCCGAGGGTACGCACGGTGTCCGGGATTCGGACTTCACGCAGGGCCTCGCACCCGCACAGGGCCTCGCGCTCGACGGAGACGACGCCGTCTGGCAGGTCGACCCGCTCCAGTCGCTTGCAATCGGCGAAGGCGCCCTCGCCGATGATGCGCACCGGGAGGCCGTCGATGTGCGTGGGAACGGCCAGCGTGCCGGCCGTTTCCTCGGGGATGGCGGTGCAGGGAATGAGGCCTTCCCAATGGTCGCCGATGATTTTCGCCCCCGTGGGCGTGCCTTGGGGCCCGGTCAGCGCCTGGTAATGCCACAGGATCCCGGACTCGGGGTCACGCCAGGCGCGCACACCTTGGTTTTCTCCGTAAAAAGTGTCCGACATGGGGTCTCCCTTCAGGCTTCGGGTTGGGCAAAACGGAACCAACTGTTGGAGGGCCATTCATCTGCGGGCGGGCCGGCCAGCGCGGGGCAGCGCTTCACGGCCTCGCAATCTTCATCGAAGGCATATTGCCAAACCCGCGTGCCGGGCGCGACATTAATGCGCCGCAACGCGACGCAACCGTCGAAGGCGTAAGGCCCGATCTGCACGAGGCCTTCGGGCAGGACAACCTCCTCCAGACGCCAACAATCCTGGAACGCGCCACGCATGATGCCGCGCACGGGACGTCCCGCGATACGCGCCGGGATGACCAACCGTCCCTCCGGCAACGCGCCCTCCACGGCCGAAATTGAGGCCCACTCCTCCAAGAACCCTCCCCGCAGGAAGGGCCGCCACCCCACGAAGACCGCGTCGCCCGCGCCTTGATGGTAGCGCCACCGCAAGCCCGTCTCAGGGTCTTCCCACACATGGCCGCCAAACGGCGTCTCACCAAAGAAGGGCGTCGCCACGAAGGCCTTGTGTCCGATGATGCATGTCGGCGGCAGGTCGCGCCGTTCCAGCGCAACGCATTCGGTGAAGGCGTTGTCCTCGATGTACCGCAACCCGGGCGGGAAGTCGATGTCGCGCAAAGCCAGGCACCCCGCGAACGCCTCGGCCTCGATGGTCTCGAGCGTGTCCGGCAGTTTGACCCGCTCCAGCGCCTCGCAACCGTTGAGGACGTAGGACGGGATGCTGCGGAGACCCGGCGGGAAGACGAGCTCGCGCAACGCGCGGCAATCCTCGAACATCCCTCGCCCGGAGAGCTCCGTGAGCGTCGGCGGCAGGCGCAGCTTGCGCAAGGCCGTGCAATCACTGAAGAAGTCATCCCCCGCCAGGCACCAGAGCGAGTCGGGCAGAATCGCCTCCCGCAACGCCGTGCACCCCCAGAAGGCCCCACGCTCGATGAGCTCCAGCGTCTCGGGGAAAGTGACGCGCTCCAGCGCGACACACTCCCAAAACGCATGTTCCTTGATCCGCCGCACACCCTCCGGGATGTCCACCTCCCGCAACGCCTTGCACTCCCAGAAGGCGTTGCGCCCAATCTCGGTCAGCCCTGCGGGCAGGCGCACTTCCCGCAGGTTCTCGCAACCCTGGAAAGTCCACTTGCCGATCCGCGGCACGCCGTCCGGGATGGCGATTGCCTCCAACGCCTTACACTCGATGAACGCCCATGCGCCCAACGCCCGCAAGGTCGTGGGCAACGAGCACACGCGCAACGTCTTGCACCGCCAGAACGCATCTTCCCCGATGGACACCACCCCTTCCGGGATGTCCAAGGCCTCGAGCGCCTCGATTCGTTTGGCGTAATAGGAATTGTCGGAAAACGCCCCCTTCCCGATGGACTTCACCGGAAGCCCCGCGATGGCCGTCGGGAGCGAGATGTGCAGCCCCGTAGCCCCTTCCGGGAACTCCGCGCCCATCACCTCCGCCGCGCCCGTGGTCCCCCACCGCATCGCGCGATAGTGCCACACGATGCCGGTGGCCTCCTCCCGCCACGTCGGATAAACCGGCGGCTTCCACGGCTCAACTTCCCCATTTTCCTCATTGTCAGACATGGCCTACTTCTCCAACAGAATGATGAATGGACTTCTCAACACAAAGACAACGCCGCCACCGTCCCAGACCGTGCCCCTTTCACAAAGGAACTTGCGATCGAACGCGCCACACACGTTCGCTCTGCGCCTGCCGCGCCTTCACGAAGGCAAGCCGACCCACGGCTTGTACTGGTTGCCCATGCACTGTGGTCGCGTCCGCGCGTGCGAGCCAGACCGCCGCCACGGACAAGGATGCACACCATCCTCGCACGCCAACCGCCGCCCGAACTCTACGATTTCACGTCCGCCGGTCCAATGTTGACACGTCCCGCAGCACACCGCCGGCAACTTAATCAGAATCTTCGCCATCAGACAGCTCTCCTTTTTCTCAGTCCTCAGTCTTCTCGTCGTCGCCCATCCGGGAAACCGATTCAGCCTCGTCCAACCCAGACACGACTTGGTGTTCCGCGAAGGTGGACAAGCGCTTCAAGACCGGCCAGATGAAACGGATTATAGCATAAAACAGACAGGCGCAAGCAAAGACGACAAAAGCCAAAAAGAGAACCCACAAGATGGAACGCAAGAAGGAAGATGCAGTGGCGGAGAGGGTAATCAACCATCTCAGCCCCCAAGTGATGAGCCCAAACGGCAAAAGGAAGAGAATCAACGTTTGCAGGGAAACCAAACACCCCCGTTGCGAGATGTCCAGCTGGTAGACAATTTTGGCCCACTGATAACTGATGACCTCTAAGACAATCGCAAGCCAACTTCCATGCAAATTGTCAACATTAACCTTCGGGCTCTCTACGACAGGATAACGCCGCAAACGATTGCCTAGCACCCGTGGATACCAACAGACCGCAGAAGAGAGTGCCCCTAACGTGGCAACGACAATCCCCTTACGTTTTGATGCAAGGGGCAGTGAATCCTCTGAAGCAACAGGAACAATCCCCTGCTTCTCCTCCTTATTCTGCATGGCTCTCTCCAGTCCTCGCTTCGTCTGGTTTACCTTAACGGCTCTCGGCCTTCTGATTTCTTGCGTCACGTGTCGTCAACACGCCGGCAAGCGCACCTATGGCAAAGCCGACAAACAGCGCGACGAAGCCTCCTACCCAAGCCAATAGCGTCGACTGGTGTTCACCTTCTTGCGCCTTATGCCGTTCGATTTTCAGTGTACTGATTTCGTTGTCTTTTGCAACGAGTTGATCGCGCAACGCCACCACTTCCGCTTCCAATTTGGTGCACGTGGCCTCCAACTCGGCTACCCGTTCTGCCTCGCGTTCATCCAACTCTTTTCGGCGGCGTTCGACCTCCTCTGTAGGGGTCTCCGGAGGTTCCTCCCCACACCCACTGAGCATGGGGAGCGCGATTACGAACACTGTGGCGAAAGCGATGCCAGCAAAACTGATGGATTTCACGTGTATCCTTTCTCCAGATCGCTTTACGGCGCATTGTGCGCTCCGTCATTTTCCGGGAGGACTTCTTCGAAGTAGGCCTCCTCGTTCTCCGTCCAAACGATTTTAACCGTTTGACCGGTGCAACAAAAGAGATTCTCAAAGAGCTTCTCTGCCTGTTCCTTCGCAAGAGAGAGATAATACTCAGCCCCTACGGTCTGCTCAATCTTGCTTTGTGCGATTCGGCTGAGCATATCCGCCAAGCCCTCTTGGTTGACCTCGCCCTCGTTCCGCCAATAAAGGTTCTCCGCCTCGGTGTCAACCGTTGGCTCGTAAACCTGCGGACTAGGAAGCGTAACAGTGATTGTCTTGGTGGCCTCATCCCACTTGATTTCAACCTTGGTCAAGTCTATGCGTAAATCGCCGTGTCCGCGAATTTCCCGAACTGCTTTGCCGACTTTCTTCCTTTCCTCCCCCTTCCTTCGATATTGGTCATAAGAGAAAATGGAGTCCGCACGAACGCGAAGCAACGTGATGGTCTGTTGTTTTTCCACGTAAGTGGAAATGGCGTTGACCATGTGCTGAACATCTATTCTAGCACCTTTCTTCTCGTCTATTTTCTTCGGTGCCAGGAGAATAAACGCAACCAAGACAATCACAAGGCCAATCCAAGTGATTTTTGAGGACAGCACGGCTCTAAGCACATGCCACCCCATGAAACAGAAAACCAAAGCCAAAACGCCGACAAGAAGAATGAAGAAGATTCCCCAAGACGTTCCCGTGGGCATGACAGTCAAAAACCAACTAGACATAGCGATTCTCCGATTTGACTTACTTCTGTGCACTTGGCGACGATTCGCCCCAATGGAAACGTATGGTTTCTATGCCAAACGGCGCGAACATCCCGCGAAGAACCAATTCTGCCTGATGTTTCGCAAAATCCATGTATTCGCGTTGCTCCATCGTATCCTGAATTGCCAATGTCGTCTTGCGCCGGCATTCCTGCTCCATCTCAGCGCGAGCATTAGCCACTTCGCCATCAGAAACACCAAAAATAGTCTTATCATCGAACCAAAAGTCTAAGACATTGTTTCGGCGTCCATCTTGTGAAAAATCCAAACGCTTCGTGGTGACCTTGGGTTCCGGCAAGTAAATATCCCAAATCTCGACCCCATTTTCCGTTGTCTTGACCGGATTGGTATTGCCTCCCACATTCAGTGAAGAAAGGTCGACGGAAAGTTCTCCTACGCCATTGGCGATATAAGCCATCTGGGCATACCATCTTTCTTTCCCTTTTTCATCGTGACTCCATCTTTTGGTAGAATCCGAAAGTTGAAGCCCAACCCTCAACACATTCAGGTTCGAAATCCCAACCAGCGGATCTCCCAGAGAAACCGAGGTAGACTCCGACTTCGTGGCAGGACCAGGGGAGGGCGCACAAAGCAAAACAATCACAATGGCGACAATCATAATCGCCACAATGACTGCACCGCCAATCAAACGAATCCGACCTGTTGACATATCAATGCCTCCTTGCAAACAGGATTTGACAAAACTTAGGCTTTGTCAGACCAAACGTTCCCGTTTTCGTCCACAATTTCCCCGCCCTCCAGTGTTCCACTGTCACACCCGGCGTAGAACAGAGCAGTAGCCAATAAACCGCAGAACAAAAGCCGCGACATAATGCACTTCATCTTAAATCTCCTGTTGATCGAAGAACGTCACAAAAAGTCCGGTTTCCATCCGTCCGGCAGGAAACTGATGCACACAGAAAGGTAAACTCCGTCATGCGTAGGCATCCCATACCGAACCATGAAAAACTAAGAACAGTGTACCACCCCCCCCCCCCCATTCGGTCAAGTAAATAATACTTTTCCAAAAAAGAAAATGAACTTCTCGCACTAAACTGACATAAAGAAAACCAAGGAGCTGGGTAGAGTAACTACGAAACAATAAGAGTGACGGCGCACGGTACCCCGACAACCGTGAAATTGGAAGAATAGTTGCAGGGAAAAGGGAGGGTGTGCTACAATAAAGGCACCTTTTTCAAGGGGGTGACCAGGTTTCGACAGGGTATGTCCGAACTTCGGTTGCGTGCCGGGGATGATCGTTGGCCCCGTAAAACATCGATCAAAACCTAACTGCGAACGATAACTTCGCCTACGCGGCCTAACTTAACGGCCCGTCGCTGAAACGCCGATGCCTGCTGAGCGTGGAAGCGTCGACTAGCAGGTCCTGCCGTGAACCGAACCTTCGGGGACGCGAGCTTGCACCATCATGAGGGTATGCGTCGGATGTGGCCCGTCGGTCGGCTTGTCCGTCGCGAGACAAAAGGCCGGATACGCACGTAGACATCGCTGTGACGCTATTCTGGACGGGGGTTCGATTCCCCCCACCTCCACCATCATTTTAGGGACTCTTGAGCCGTCCAAAACGGCGCGGTTTCCCGCATCGCAATAAAGCCCCGTGTTTGGGGCTTTTTTGCTATACCGCTCCGGCGCTATAGGGACTCGCTTCTCTCGTCTCTCCCAGACCTGTCTCTATTCCGGGCGAAACCCCTATCTGCTTTTCGGATGCCGTCCAAAACGCCGCGCCCTTGATTTCATTGGGCGGAATGCATATTTGCGTCTCCGTTGTCCTGTTTGGGATGTCGAGTATGATAGAGATAGGATAGGCATCAGCACACTCCGAAAATAGTCACTATTCCCGCTGGATATATCAGCGAATATACGCCAGTATATGCGGTAGTGAATTTTGTTGGCGGAATCTCGCTACCTTCCATCGGGAGGCGGTGATAGAGAATGCCGAAGGAGATGAAGTCATGGAAAGCAACCAGAAAGTCCAAGACAACCTGCTGGACGCCGCACGGGTGATGGCCGACGCCATCGCACGGATAGCAGCGAAGCGTCGTGTTCAAAAGGAGGCATCGTAAATGGAAAGCCTGCCCAATTCTCTATTGACCGAGATCAATGCGGTGTCGCGGATGGACGCGCTGACCCTCCGCGCCCGATACGGACACTTCTTCGGCGAGAACTCGACGCGCTCGACCGCCAGCCTGCGCTCGGAAATCATCTACAAGCTCCAGGAGCGACACTACCGCAAGTCGGTCGGAACCGAGACTGCGGAGATTCTGAACGACGCCCTCGAAAAGCGCGAAGGCAGAAAGAAGGAGCGGGAACCCCATGCGGCGGGGGCGCAGTACGTCCGTATTTGGCACGGCAAGAAGTATGTCCTCGTATATCGCGGCGGCAAGCAGTACGAATACGAAGGACAGATGTACCACTCGCCCTCGGAAGTGGCGAAGCTCATAACGGGGTCGAACTGGAACGGACGCGAGTTCTTCCATATGCCGCCCTTGAAGGAGAGTAGGTAGCCATGCCGCAGCAGAGAACTGAAGCGCCGGCAAGCACAGCCGCCAAGCGGTGCGTCATCTATTGCCGCAAGTCGAGTTCCGAAGGTCTCGACCGCAACTACACGTCAATCGACGCGCAGCGCGACACGTGCCTCCGCTTCATCGAAAGCCACGCCGGTGACGGCTGGCAGTACACCGGGCAGGTGTTCGAGGACGGCGGATTCTCCGGCGGCACGACAGACCGCCCGGCCTTCCAGCGCATGATGCGCGATGTCCGCAACGGCGAGATCGACATCATCGTCATCTACAAGCTCGACCGCATCAACCGCAACAAGCGCGACTTCTGGAACATCGAACACGAACTGCGCCAGCACGGGGTCGAAATCGCCTGCGCTACGCAGTCGATAGAACTCAAGACCTCGACCGGCCGGGCCACCACCGGCATCATGATGGACTTCGCGGAGCTTGAGCGAGAGATGGACTCCGAGCGCATTCTCGGACAGCTCCGCGCCGCCCGTGCCGCCGGACGCTGGTCCGCCGCCGCAACGCCATACGGATACAGAAAGAACGAGGATTCGGAACTCGTGGTGGACGAGCCGAAGGCCGAGGCGATACGGTTCATCTTCGAGCGTTACCCCGTCATGGCGATTTGCAAGTCAAATGAGCCAAGGCTTTAGGATAGAGCTGAAATAGCTTCATAGGCTGTGCGTCCTTTCAGGGAGACGGTTCTGGAGATGCTGTTGGCAAGGTGTTGGACGAAGGCGATTCGTTGCTTGTTGACGCGGGAGAAGTCGGTGCCTTTGTCCCACCAAAAACGGATGATGCCGTTGGTCTGTTCGACGGTGCCTTTCTCGTAGGAGGCGTAGGCGTGGGTGTAGTAGACAGGGACGCCGAGGGTTTTTCTCGAGTCGCTTCTGGTCGAGGAACTCGGTCCCGTTGTCGGTGGTCACGCTCTTGAGGGCGGGGAAGGCATCTTCGCGCACCATCTCGCGGAGCGCGTGGAGGACGGCCTTCTGCGAGATGGAGGGAAGGCGACGTAGCAGAACGTAGCGGGAACACCGATCGATCATGACGAGAAGACCGCCTTTGCCGGAACGCCCTGAGACAATACAGTCCATTTCCCAATCGCCCATTCGCTCGCGGTTGTTGATTTCCTGGGGACGTTCCTCGATGCTCGTCCTCCCTGTCAACACTTTGGAACGCTTGGGGATGTGATGTTTCTTAGCCTTGCGCGGACGGTAGCGGAGCTTCCCCTACGGCAGGACAATCACCCCCTCTGAGGTGGTAGTAGACCGTGCGCTGTTTGGGGAGGTTCACCCAATCTTTTGCTTCGAGACGATGGAGACAGGAGGCAACCGAAAGGCCTTTCTTGAGATCTTCGACCAGTTCGTCCGCGAACTTGTTGGTCACCACGCTCCGTCGCCCCTTGTTGGCCTGCAACGCGCTGGTCACCCCTTGGGCCAATACGGCGGAATACTCGGGATAGATCCAGCCGCCATGGACCTTGTCTTTGAGGAGTACGCCCGTGAACCCACGGTTCAGCTCACGCTTGATGCGAGCCTCGGAGAGCCCATAATTACGGGCGAATGCGTCCATGGGCAAGGCGTTCCTGCCATGTTTGAGATTCGTATTCCACAAGCGTTCCAAAGTCAGGCGTCCTTCCATCGTCCAATGTTTCCGAGGAAGCGGGAAAGTGCTAATATAGGGCATGTCAGCGTCCTTTCTAGATGTGGTTGTTTTACGTCCCTTCATTTTAGCAAGGACGCTGACTTTTTTCGCCCCTCTGGGGCGCCCCCCGGGGGGCGCCCCAGAGGGCGTGCCACGCCCTCCTCGCCTCGGTTCACTATATTGGGTCAAATCGAAAAGTAATCGCAACAAAAGACAGGTAAATGCGAGGGGGTGCGCGATTAGGTGTCCGGGAAATGC
>CALXMT010000010.1 GCA_944389545.1 uncultured Kiritimatiellota bacterium
AGGACCAATAGGACATATAGGACCAATAGGACATATAGGACCAATAGGACATATAGGACCAATAGGACATATAGGACGCGGCTTCGCCGCTTGGGCTCCCCAAAACCAAAGCGTGGCGTGCGAAGCCCGCCATGCCCTTACAGGCCCCCGGGCCGTGCGTTGCCTTCCTTTGTGCCCCTTTGTGGCCCTTCGTGTCCTTAGCCGTGGAAGGTTTGGCCCTTTGGGCCTGCACGGTAATAGCCGCGCAGCGTGAGACCTGTCCAAGCTTCCAAGCCTCTAAACTTCCAAGCCTCCAAAAAAGTCTTGCTTTTTGGAATGGGTTTTGGTATTTTATGTGCGTTTTGCCCCTAGGTGGGGGCAATGCTCTTTGACATCATCCGGTCCTTTTGGACGCATTCGAGGAATACATGGCCACTGACCTGGCAGAGATTCGGAATATCGGCATCGTCGCCCACATCGACGCGGGCAAGACGACGACGACCGAGCGTATCCTCTTTTATGCGGGAATGACGCACCGCCTCGGCAATGTGGACGAGGGGAACACGGTGACGGACTGGATGGTGCAGGAGCGTGAGCGTGGCATCACGATCACTTCGGCGGCGATCACCTGCGCTTGGCGCGGGACGCAAATCAACCTTATCGACACGCCCGGACACGTGGACTTCACCATTGAGGTGGAGCGCGCGTTGCGTGTGTTGGATGGTGCGGTGGGCGTCTTCTGCGCGGTGGGCGGGGTGCAGCCGCAGTCGGAGACGGTGTGGCGCCAGGCGAACCGTTATCACGTGGCGCGCATCGCGTTCGTCAATAAGATGGACCGGATGGGGGCGAACTTTGAGCGCGTGGTGGCGGAGATGAAGGGGAAGTTGGGGGCGAACGCGGTGCCGGTGGTGTTGCCGGTCGGGGCCGCGGAGAGCTATGCGGGTGAGATCGATTTGATTGCCATGAAGCAGCGGCGTTACCTGGACGCGGAGGGCAAGGCCTTCGAGGACGGGGCGATCGACGCGGCTTTGGCCGATGAGGCGCAGGCGGCGCATGAGGCGTTGCTGGAGGCGCTGGCCGAGGCGGACGATGCTTTCATGGAGGCTTACCTGGAGGATCCGGAGCAGCCGGCGGAGGCGGTGCGGGCGGCGGTTCGCCGTTGCGTGATCGCGCAGACGCTGGTGCCGGTCTTCTGCGGGTCGTCCCTGAAGAACAAGGGCGTGCAGGCGTTGCTGGACGGGGTGGTGGATTATCTGCCCGCGCCGAGCGAGCGCAAGGCGCCGGTGGGGACGAACGTGAAGACGGAGGAGGCGACGGAGATCGAGATGTCGCCGACGGCGCCGCTCTCGGCGCTGGTCTTCAAGATCGCGACGGATCCTTATGTGGGCCGGCTCTTCTTTGTGCGTGTCTATGGCGGCACGTTGAAGAAGGGGCAGAATGTTTACAATCCCCGGACGCGGCAGCGTGAGCGCGTGATGAAGATTCTGCGCGTGAAGTCCGACGAGGAGGAGGAGCTTGAGCTTCTCCAGGCGGGCGACATCGGCGCGGTGGTGGGCCTGAAGCAGGCCACGACGGGCGACACGCTGTGCGCGGAGAACAAGCCGGTGGCGCTGATGGGCATCACGGCGCCGGAGCCGGTGATGTTCATGGCGATCGAGCCCAAGAGCACGGCCGAGAAGGACAAGCTGGCCGACGCGCTGGACCTGCTGGCGGCGGAGGATCCGACCTGCCAGGTGCGGACGGACGCGGAGACGGGGCAGAAGATTTTGAGCGGTATGGGCGAGCTCCACTTGGAGATTCTCGTCGACCGCCTGAGACGTGAGTTCAATGTGACGGCGAACACGGGCAAGCCGATGGTTTCGTACTGTGAGACGGTGACCACGGCAGCCCGCCGGACGTACACCTTTGACAGGGAGATCGCGGGTAAGCGGCATTACGCGACGCTGACGATCGAGGTCTCCCCGCTGAAGCGTGGCGAGGGCCGGCAGGCGGCGGTCAGCAGGGCCGCGGAAAAACGCTTGCCTCGGCCCGAGGTTTGTGCTATCATAAAGGACGCTTTATTTGACGCAATAGCCACCGGCGTTTTGGCACGTTTCCCGATGACGGACGTGCGTGCGGAGGTGACCGATTGCGCCATGCTGGACGATGAGACGGCTTCGGACGTGGCTTTCAGGAGCGCGGCCGTAATGGGCTTCCGGGAGGCGGCGTTGGCCGCCGGGCCGGAGTTCCTGGAGCCGATCATGTCCCTCGACATCGTGACGCCGCCCGAGTACGTGGGCGACATCATGGGGGACATCAACGGCCGCCGCGGCCAGGTGCGCGACATGGAGATGAAGGGCGACCTTCAGGAAGTGCGCGCGTCGGTGCCGTTGGCGGAGCTGTTTGGGTACGCCACGGCGATCCGCTCGCTGTCGCGTGGGCGGGCCGGGTACACGATGGAGCCCGGCGCGTTTGCGGTGGCGCCCAAAACGGTTAAAGAAGAACTACTCAACAGGTAATGTGAGCATGCAAAGTCAACGCATACGCATTCGCTTGCAGGCGTACGACCACAAGGTGCTGGACCAGGCCGTGGGCGCAATCCTCGACACGGCGCGGAGCACCGGCGCGCAGATCGTCGGCCCCATCCCGCTGCCGACGCGCATCGAGCGCTTCACGGTGAACCGTTCGCCGCACGTGGACAAGAAGTCGATGGATCAGTTCGAGATGCGGACGCACAAGCGTCTGCTGGACATCGTGGGCCCGACGTCGAAGACCGTCGATGAGCTCAAGAAGCTGAACCTGCCGGCCGGCGTGGACATCACCATTCGCATCTAAGGAGGGGACCATGCAAGGCTTGATTGGCAAGAAGATCGGCATGACCCAGATTTGGGACGAGAACGGCGTGGCCGTGCCCGTCACGGTGGTCGAGGTTGGCCCCTGCCCGGTGGTCCAAGTGAAGACCGTCGAGAAGGATGGCTATGTGGCCGCCCAGCTCGGGTTTGAAGAGCAGAAGGCGCAGCGCCTGAGCAAGGCCGAGCGCACGCGTTTTGAGAAGGCCGGCGTGCCTGCGCAGCGCGTGATCCAGGAATTCCGCTGGGATGGCGCGGCCGAGGTCAAGGCCGGCGACACGCTCACGGCGAGCGTCTTTGAAGGCGTGGCGTACGTGGACGTGCAGGCGACGACGAAGGGCCGCGGCTTCGCGGGCGTGGTGCGTCGCTACGGCTTCCGCGGCGGCCCCCATGGCCACGGCGGCCACAGCAAGCGCCGCCCCGGCGGCATCGCGGCACGCGACCTGCCCGGTTGGGTCGAGAAGGGCAAGAAGATGCCCGGCCACATGGGCAGCGTGACGCGCACCACCCAGAACATCCGCGTGGCGAAGGTGCTGGCCGATGAGAACCTCATCCTCCTGCACGGCGCGGTCCCCGGCCCCAACGGCGGCATCGTCCGTGTGACGAAGGCGCTGAAGAAGTGAGGCTTGAGCAATGAGCACGATCAAAGTTTACGACAAGACCGGCGCCGCGGCGGGCGAGAAGACCGTCGACGAGGCGCAGCTGGTGCTTGACCGCGGCGAGCAGGCCGTGAAGGACACCGTGGTGGCGATCCTGAACGGGATGCGCGCCGGGACGGCGAAGACGAAGAACCGCAGCGAAGTCTCCGGCTCGGGCAAGAAGCCCTGGAAGCAGAAGGGGACCGGCCGCGCGAGCTTCGGCGGCAGCCGCAACCCTGTGTGGCGTGGCGGCGGCGTGGCCTTCGGCCCCGTGCCCCGCGATTACGCGCAGAAGATCAACAAGAAGGTGGCGGCGCTGGCCTTCGCCCGCGCGCTGAGCGACAAGATCGCCGCCGGCGAGCTGTGCGTGGTGGACTCCCTGAACTTCGAGGAGCCCAAGACCAAGCAGGCCGCCGCGATGTACAAGGCCCTGGGCGCGACCCGCTCCTGCCTGACCGTCATCGCGGACGACGCCTTGGCCGGCGACGCGAACGAGAACTTCATCCTCGCGGTGTGCAATCTGCCGAACGTGGATTTGGCCACCGTGGCGGAGACGGACGTCTACATGCTGTGCCGCTACAAGCAAATCGTGGTCACGCCCCAGGCCCTTGAGGGCTTGATGGCGCGTCTGGCCCGTGCGACCACCGGAAAGGCGGTGCAGGAATGAAGACGATTATCCGCAAGGTCTCCGTGACCGAGAAGGGCACCCTGATCGGCGCGAAGAACCAATACATGCTCGAGGTCGCCCCGGAGGCGACGAAGCCCCAGATCCGCGCGGCGGTGGAGGAGCAGTTCGGCGTGCACGTGAAGAGCGTGAACACGGCGAACTACCGTCCCCGCACGGTGGCGACGCGCACGCGCCGCACCACCCAGACGCCGGCGTGGAAGCGCGCGTATGTGACGCTGCGCGAGGGTGAGCGCATCGAGCTTGCCTAAACAGAAAGAGCCAAAGGACACCCTATCTATGGCACTGAAGAGTTACAAACCCCGCAGCCCGGGCATGCGCTTCCGCGTTTCCCAGGTGCGCACGCATCTCTCGAAGGAGAAGCCGGTCGCGCACTTGACGGTCGCGAAGAACGGCAATGCCGGGCGCAACAACCAGGGTCGCATCACCGTCCGCCATCGTGGCGGCGGCGTGCGTCGCCGTTTCCGCATCGTGGACTTCCTGCGCGACAAGCACGGGATCCCCGCGAAGGTGGCGGCGCTCTGCTATGACCCGAACCGCACGGCCAACCTGGCCCTGCTGAACTACGCCGACGGCGAGAAGCGCTACATCCTGGCCCCCGAAGGCCTGAAGCCCGGCATGACCGTGGTCTCCGGCCCCGACGCGGAGCCGACCGTCGGCAACGCGCTGCCCTTGGAGAAGATCCCGCTGGGCATGGCGGTCCACAACATCGAGCTGGTGCCCGGCAAGGGCGCGCAGATGGTGCGCAGCGCCGGCACGAGCGCGACGCTGATGGCCCGCGCGAACGGCATGGCGACGCTCCGCCTCCCCTCCGGTGAAGTCCGCATGGTCTCCGTGCTCTGCATGGCGACGGTCGGCGTGGTGGGCGAAGGCGATTGGTCGGGCGTGAAGTTTGGCAAGGCCGGCCGCAAGCGCCTGTTGGGCATCCGCCCGACGGTCCGTGGTGTGGCGATGAACCCTGTCGACCACCCGATGGGCGGCGGTGAAGGCCGCACGTCCGGCGGCAGCCACCCGCGCAGCCCCTGGGGCAAGCTCGCCAAGGGCGGGAAGACGCGCAACCGCCGCAAGAACAGCAATCGCTTCATCGTCAAGCGGAGGAAGTAACGTTTATGGCACGTTCCATTAAGAAGGGCCCGTATGTTGAGGCGTCTCTTCTCCGCAAGGTGGAGAAGATGAACGCGTCGGGCAAGAAACTGCCGATCAAGACGTGGTCGCGCCGTTCGATGGTGCTCCCTGAGTTCGTGGGGCACACGTTCGCGATCCACAACGGCAAGCAGCACATGCCGGTGTTCATCACCGAGAACATGGTCGGGCACCGCCTGGGCGAGTTCTCGAACACCCGCACGTTCAAGGCCCACGGCGGCCTGACCGAGAAGGCCTCGAAGTAAAGGAGACGGATCATGGAAGTGAAAGCCATCACCCGCAATCTCCGCATCTCCGTGCGCAAGGCGCGCCCGATCGCCCGTCGCGTGCAGGGTCTGAAGCTCTCCGACGCCCTTGCGGTGGCGGATTTCAGCCCGCTGAAGGCGGCGCGTTTCCTGGCTGCGACGCTGCGCTCCGCTGCGGCGAACGCGCAGAACAACAACAACCTCGACCCCGAGACGCTGACGGTGAAGAAGGCGGTTTTCGACGAGGGCACGCGCATGAAGCGCTACTGGTGCGGTGCGCGCGGCAGCGCCAAGCCGATCCAGAAGAAGCTCAGCCACCTCACGGTGGTGTTGACGAACGAGTAAAACGAGGAGCCTACCTTGGGACAGAAAGTCAACCCTATCGGCTTCCGCATTGCCCTGAACAAGCAGTGGCAGTCGCGTTGGTTCGCGAAGAAGCAGGATTTCGGCCTGAACCTGGCCGAGGACAACGCCATCCGTGAGACGGTCCGCAAGTCCATCGAGGGCGCGGCCATCACGAAGATCGGCATCGAGCGTTACGCCAACCGCGTGCGCGTGGTGATCTTCACGGCCCGCCCGGGCATCATCGTCGGGCGCAATGGCCAGGACGTGGAGAAGCTGAAGACCGCCCTGGCGAAGAAGACGGGCAAGGAAATCTACCTGGACATCCAGGAGGTCCGCACGCCCGACGCCGACGCCCAGCTGGTGGCCGAGAGCATCGCCCAGCAGATCGAGCACCGCATTGCCGTGAAGCGTGCCATCAAGCGCGCGGAGAAGACGGCGATGGAGCTTGGCGTGGACGGGATCAAGATCCGTTGCGCCGGGCGTATCAACGGCGCCGAGATTTCCCGCGTGGAGTGGAGCAAGAAGGGCAAGGTGCCCCTGCACACCCTCCGCGCCAACATTGACTATGGCTTTGTGGAGGCCAACACCACCGCCGGCAAGATCGGCGTGAAGGTGTGGATCTGCAAGCGCGAAGACTTCCAGCCCACGCGCCAGGCGCGCGGCGGCGACCGCGGAAGGAGGAACTATGCCTCTCATGCCTAAACGCGTGAAGCACCGCAAGGTGTCGAAGGGCTCCCGCAAGGGGTTCGCGACGAGCGGTGACAAGCTCGCCTACGGCGAGTTCGGAATCAAGGCCCTGGGCCGTGGCTGGGTGACGAACACCCAGATTGAGGCCTGCCGCGTGGCGATCAACCGCCACATGAAGCGCAAGGGCAAGCTCTGGGTCCGCATCTTCCCGGACAAGCCGGTGACGAAGAAGCCGATCGAAGTCCGTATGGGCTCCGGTAAGGGCAATCCGGAATTCTGGGTGGCCGTGGTGCTCCCCGGCAAGGTGCTCTTTGAGGTGGGCGGCATCCCCGAGTCGCTGGCGCGTGAGTGCCTGCGCCTGGCCGACACCAAGCTGGGCATCCGCACGCAGCTCGTGAGCCGCTAAGGAGGACGCCATGAAGATCGCAGAAATCAAAGACCTCAGCGCCGAGGAGCTCGCCGCCCAGATCCGCGACAAGGAGACTGAGCTGCGCGGGCTTCGCCTGAAGCACAACTCCACCACGGGCATCGAGGCCCCCGGGCGCCTCGCCAAGCTGCGCAAGGACATTGCCCAGCTCAAGACGGTGGCCAACCAGAAGAAGGTGAACAAATGAGCGAAACTACTGTCGAGCGCGGTTCGCGCAAGGTGCGCAAGGGCACCGTCGTCAGCAAGTCGGGCGACAAGTCCATCACCGTGCGCGTCGAGCGTCGCCTGCTCCACCCCATCTACGGGAAAGTGGTGAAGACGAGCAAGAAGTTCCACGCGCATGACGAAGCGAACGTGGCCAAAGTGGGCGACACGGTGACCATCATGGAAACCCGCCCCCTGAGCAAGACCAAGCGCTGGCGCCTGGTCTCCGTTGAGGAGAAGTAAGCCATGATCATCGAAGAGAGCAAGCTTGTGGTCGCGGACAACACCGGCGCGAAGATCGCCAAGTGCTTCCGCATCCTGGGTCAGCGCAAGGGCACCGCCGGGGTGGGTGACATCATCCGTGTCTCCATCCAGGAGGCCAGCCCCACCGGCGCGGTGAAGAAGGGGCAGGTCTGCCACGCCCTCATCGTGCGCACGGCGCACCCCATCGCGCGTCCCGACGGCTCCTACGTGCGCTTCGACCAGAACGCGTGCGTGATCGTCGACGCGAAGCACAACCCGATGGGCACCCGCATTTTCGGGCCCGTGGCGCGCGAGCTGCGCGACAAGGGCCAGATGAAGGTCATCTCCCTCGCGCCCGAAGTGGTGTGAGGCGAGATGCCGTCCGGACCGCGCAGGTAATACGTAAGCGTAAGCCGGGAACCCACAGGACGAACGGGACGTTTGCGAACTGCGTTTGTTACAACGGCGAGTTACGGAACAGAACAATGAGCATCGCAAGAATCAAGAAGAACGACACGGTGATCGCGATCGCCGGCGCCGACAAGGGCAAGACGGGGAAAGTCGTCTCCGTGAACCCCAAGCAGGGCACCGCGATTGTGGAAGGCCTGCGGAAGGTCAAGAAGACCGTCCGCCGCACCGAGCAGAACGAAGGCGGCATCATCGAGGTCGAGGCGCCCATCCAGCTCTCGAACCTGATGCCTTATGACGCGGACAAGCAGTGCGGCAGCCGCATTGCCCGCACGCAGAACGGCGAGACCAAGGTGCGCACCCTCAAGGTCTCCGGCAAGGCGTTGGACTAAGGAGCAGCGAACATGGCCAATCTGAAAGAGACCTACGCCAAGGAAATCGTCCCCGCGCTCGAGAAGAAGCTTGGGGTCACGAACCCGATGTTGGTGCCCCGCCTGACGAAGATCGTCATCAACATGGCGTTCGGCATCCAGGAAAAGGACGTCCAGAAGCAGTTGGTGCAGGACCTTGAGGCGATCACCGGCCAGAAGGCCGTCCTCTGCAAGGCCCGCAAGAGCATCTCCAACTTCAAGCTCCGCGAGGGCATGCCCATCGGCGCGAAGGTGACGCTGCGCGGCAACCGCATGTACGAGTTCGCCGACCGCTTCTTCAACGTCACCCTGCCCCGCATCCGCGACTTCCGCGGCGTGCCGAATCGCGGCTTCGACAAGGCCGGCAACTACACCATGGGCATGAAGGAATACGTGACCTTCCCCGAAATCACCGCCGTCAGCACGGCTTCGGGCCTGGACATCACCTTCGTCACCACCGCCAAGGACAAGGACGGCGCCAAGGCCCTCCTCGAGGCCCTCGGCATGGCGTTCATGGGCCGCTAAGGATAAGGAGAGAGAAAATGGCTAAGACCTCCCTGATCGTCAAAGCGGCGCGCAAGCCGAAGTTCGGCGTCCGCGCGTACACCCGCTGCTCCCGTTGCGGCCGCCCCCACAGCGTCATCCGCAAGTTCCGCCTCTGCCGTCTCTGCTTCCGCGAGATGGCCCTCAACGGCGAAATCCCCGGCGTCACCAAGGCCAGCTGGTAAGAAAGGGCACACGACTATGATGACCGACCCCATTTCCGACATGCTGGTGCGCATCCGCAACGCGCAGAAGGCGCGCCACCCCGAGGTGTCCATGCCCGGCTCCCGCATCAAGGGCGAGATCGCCCGCGTGCTCAAGGAAGAGGGCTACATCGCCGACTACTCCATGGTCGGCGAGACCAAGCGCACCCTCACCATCGAGCTGAAGTACAGCGACCGTGCCGAGCCCGCCATCCGCGGCCTTGAGCGCGTCTCCCGCCCCGGCCTGCGCCGTTTCTGCGGCTACACCGACATCCCCAAAGTCCTCGGCGGCCTGGGCATCGCCGTGCTCAGCACCTCCGGCGGCATCATGAGCGGCAAGACCGCCCGCGAGCGTCGTCTCGGCGGCGAGCTGCTCTGCACCATCTGGTAAAGGAGAGCACACATGTCTCGTATCGGCAAACAGCCCATCACCATCCCCGCCGGCGTCACCGTCACGGTGGCCAACGGGAACGAGGTGACGGTCAAGGGCCCCAAGGGCGAGCTCTCCCGCTCCCTCCAGAAGGGCATCACCGTCGCCGTCGAAGGCTCCCAGGTTCTCGTCTCCCGCGCGGATGACAGCCGCGCCCAGAAGAGCTACCACGGCCTCTCCCGCACCCTCATCAAGAACATGATCGAGGGCGTCACCCAGGGTTACACCAAGGAGCTCGTCATCGAGGGCACCGGCTTCAAGGCCGCCGTCCAGGGCCGCAAGGCCGTCCTCACCCTCGGCTTCGCCTCCCCCAAGGAATACCTCATCCCCGACGGCTGCACCGTCACCGTCACCGCTGACGTCAACGTCAAGGTTGAGGGCATCGACAAGCAGGTCGTCGGCGAGGCTGCCGCCCGCATCCGCTCCTACTACCCTGCCGAGCCCTACAAAGGCAAGGGCATCCGCTACAAGGACGAGAAGATCCGCCGCAAGGAAGGCAAGACCGTCGCCTAACCCCGGCCAGGAGAATCGCAACCATGAGTCTCAAGAATCGCAAAGAACAACGCGTGGCGCGCCACAAGCGCATCCGCCGCCACGTCAGCGGCACCGCCGAGCGTCCGCGCATGGCCATCTTCGTCTCGAACCGCTACATGTACGTGCAGTTCATCGACGACGTGGCCGGCACCACCCTCGCTTCCGCCTCCACCCTCAAGGGCGGCTGGAAGTGCAACCTTGAGGGCGCCAAGGCTCTCGGCGAGGCCGCCGCCCAGGCCGCCCAGGCCAAGGGCCTCAAGACCATCGTCGTTGACCGCGCCGGCTACAAGTTCCACGGCCGCGTCAAGACCATCGTCGAGTCCGCCGTTGCCGCGGGCCTTTCCATCAGCGCCAAGACGGAGGAAGCGTAATGTTCGACCGCAACAACCGTGACCGCGACGCCGGCCCCGAGCTCGATGAGAAGACCGTGTTCGTCAACCGTTGCGCCAAGACCGTGAAGGGCGGCCGCCGCTTCAGCTTCTCCGCCGTCATCGTCGTCGGCGACAACAACGGCAAGGTCGGCCTCGGCATCGGCAAGGCCAACGAAGTCGGTGACGCCATCCGCAAGGGCGGCGACGCCGCCCGCAAGGCCATGCGCCCCGTCTGCATGAAGGGCACCACTATCCCCCACGAGGTCACCGGCGTCTGCGACGGCGGCAAGGTCCTCCTCAAGCCCGCGCCCGACGGCACCGGCATCATCTGCGGCGGCGCCATGCGCCCCGTCCTTGAGGCCGCCGGCATCCGCGACGTCGTGGGCAAGAGCCTCGGCTCCAAGAACCGCCTCAACGTGGTCAAGGCCACCATCGACGCCCTCCACCAGCTCCGCTCCGCGGAGGCCATCGCGGCCCTCCGCGCCTGACGGCGCCGCGCGGGCGGCTAACCCCCGCCCGCGCGCCACTTACGAAAGGATTTCCGAAATGGATCTTTCCAACCTCACCAACACCCCCGGCGCTCGCAAGAGCCGCAAGCGCGTCGGCCGCGGCATGGGCTCGGGCATGGGCAAGACCTCTACCCGCGGCCACAAGGGCCAGGGCGCCCGCAAGGGCCACAAGCAGAAGCTCGGCTTCGAAGGCGGCCAGATGCCCCTCATGCGCCGTCTGCCCAAGCGCGGCTTCAAGAACCCCAACCGCATCCCTTACTACGGCGTCAACGTCAGCCAGCTGAACTGCTTCGATGACGGCACCGTCGTGGACATCGATGTGATGCTCGCGGCCGGCTTCGGCTACCGCCCGGCCAAGGACGCCGGCATCAAGATCCTCGGCACCGGCGAGCTCACCAAGAAGCTCACCGTGAAGGCCTCCGCCTTCTCCGCCGCCGCCAAGGCCAAGATCGAGGCCGCCGGCGGCACCTGCGAGGTCATCTGACTCTCGCCCTCCCCGGCCCGACACCCCGTCGGGCCGGGCCCCTTTTTTCATTCCGGGGCCAAGCCCCCGCGACGTTGAGCGCCCTGCACCCAGAGGACCCCCATGCTCAAGACCTTCGCCAACCTCTTCAAGATCCCCGACCTCCGCGCCCGCATCTTCTTCACCATCGCGCTGGTCGCCGTGGCCCGTCTCCTCGCCATGATCCCGACCCCCGGCGTGGACTGGTCCGCCATTGTTCAGCTCCAGGAGAGCCTGAAGGCGGATGGCGGCCTGCTCAACTGGTTTGACACCTTCACCGGCGGCGCCCTCACCCAGTGCTCCATCGGCACCCTCTCCATCTGGCCTTACATCTCCGCCCAGATCATCATCCAGCTGATGACCGCCGTCATTCCCACCCTGGGCCGCCTCCAGCGCGAAGGCGACGCCGGCCGCAAGACCCTCAACCTCTACACCCGCTGGCTCACCATCGGCATCTGCGTCTTCCAGGCCTGCGCCCTCGCCGCCACCATGCTCAACTCCCAGGAAGTCTTCGGCATCGGCGGCCTCGTCACCATGAGCCCCCTCTTCTTCTATATCAACACCGTCATCGCCATGACGGGCACCTCCATGTTCGTCATGTGGCTGGGCGACCAGATCACCGATCGCGGCATCGGCAACGGCGTCTCCCTCCTCATCATGATCAACATCACCTCCCGCCTCCCCGCGGCCGTCTCCGACGCCGCCCGCCGCTACTTCAGCGTCGGTGGCGCCGAGGCCCAGGGCCAGATCTGGGAGCTCGCCCTCCTCCTCGTCTTCTTCTTCGCCGTCCTCCTCGGCACCGTGGCCCTCACCCAGGCCCTCCGCAAGATCCCGATCCACTCCACCCGCGCCATCTCCCGCGGCTCCGCCTACGGCGGCGGCGTCACCTACCTCCCCCTGCGCGTCAACTACGCCGGCGTCATGCCCATCATCTTCGCCGGCCCCATCCTCCAGCTCGTCGGCTTCCTCTCCCGCCTCAACGGCTCCAACGCCGTCACCCTCTTCCTCAAGCGCGTCGGTGAGCAGGTCGCCAACGTCACCACCCCCACCCACATCATCCTCTACGCCGTCCTCATCCTCTTCTTCACCTTCTTCTGGGTCGCCACCCAGTTCAACGCCATGAACATCTCCGACGGCCTCAAGCGCGACGGCTCCTACATCCCCGGCATCCGCCCCGGCCTCGCCACCGCCGAATACCTCGATGGTGTCATGACCCGCGTCACCTTCATCGGCGCCCTCTCCCTCCTCGCCATCGCCATCATCCCGCTCCTCCTCGTCTCCTTCCGCGACATCCCCTGGAGCATCTCCACCTTCTTCGGCGGCACCTCCCTGCTCATCATCGTCGGCGTCGCCCTCGACACTCTCCGCCGCCTCGAGTCCCAGCTCGTCATGCGCAACTTCGACGGCTTCCTCAAGCATGGCCGCATCACCGGCCGCCGCTAAGCACAGAAGGGCCCCCTCACCATGAACGTCGTCATCCTCCTTGGCGCTCCCGGCTCCGGCAAAGGCACCCTCGCCGCCGAGCTCGCCCGCGTCCCCGGCATCCGCCACCTCTCCACCGGCGACCTCCTCCGCGCGGCCGTCAAGGCCGGCACCCCCGCCGGCCTCAAGGCCAAGACCTACATGGAGGCCGGCAACCTCGTCCCCGACGCCGTCATCGCTGAGCTCCTCGCCGAGAATCTCGACGCCGACCCCTCCACCAACGTCCTCCTCCTCGACGGCTTCCCGCGCAACGTCGCCCAGGCCGACATCTTGGCCGACCTCCTCGAGCGCAAAGGCATCCACCTCCGCGGCGCCCTCCTCCTCGAAGTCCCCGACGACATCCTCATCGCCCGCATCGCCGGCCGCCGCGTCTGCCCCGCCTGCTCCGCCACCTTCAACGTCACCACCCTCCCCCCCAAGGTCGAGGGCGTCTGCGACGCCTGCGGCGCTACCCTCGTCACCCGCAAGGACGACGACCCCGCCACCGTCCGCCACCGCCTCGAAGTCTACGCCGAGCAGACCTTCCCCCTCATCGATTACTACCGCCAGCGCGGACTCCTCCACGCCGTCGACGCCTCCGGCCACGACCTTGAGCCCAAGATCGAGGCCGCCCTCCGCAAAATCCATGATTAACGTCCACACGCCCGCAGAGCTCGACGCCATGCGCCAGGCCGGCCGCCTCATGGCCGACCTGCTGAACGCGTGTTGCGACTTCATCCAGCCCGGCATCACCACCGCCGAAGTCGACGCCTTCTGCCGCGCCACCCTCCGCACCCTCGGCGACGGCACCGCCCAATCCGGCTCCCTCGGCTACATGGGCTATCCCGCCTCCCTCTGCGTCTCCGTCAACGAAGAGGTCATCCACGGCATCCCCGGCGACCGCATCCTCCAGCGCGGCGACCTCGTCAGCCTCGACGTCTGCGGCTTCTACCACGGCTTCGTCGGCGACAACACCCGCACCATCGTCGTCGGCGGCCCCGAACACCTCGACGCCGACCGCCGCCGCCTCCTGCGCGTCACCCGCCAATCTCTCGAAGAAGCCGTCCGCGCCATCCGCCCCGGCATCCACCTCGGCGACATCTGCCACCTCATCGAGCGCATCGTCACCCAGGGTGGGTGCACCGTCGTCCGGGAATACACCGGCCACGGCGTCGGCCGCAAGCTTCACGAAGACCCGCCCATCCCCAACTACGGGAAACCCGGGCGCGGCCCCATTTTACACGAAGGCATGACCTTGGCCATCGAGCCAATGGTCAACCTTGGCAAGTCCGCCATCCGCGTCCTCCCCGATGGTTGGACAGTCGTCACGCGCGACGGCCTCCCCGCCGCGCACTTTGAGTACTCCGTGGCTGTGCTCAGCGACCGAGCGGAAATCCTCACACCCTGGTTCGAAAAGGACCCCTGGTCCGACGATTGGATGAAGGAGTGAAGATTTTTGCTTTTTAACAGTGGACAGCGCACACAGAAATGTGTTATACTGAACCACTCATTTTAAGAAGGAACAGGCCATGAAAGTTCGTAGTTCTGTCAAACGCATTTGTGAGCAGTGCCGCATCGTCCGGCGCAAGGGCGTCGTTCGTGTCATCTGCTCGAACCCCCGCCACAAGCAGCGTCAAGGTTAATCGGAGAACACAGACATGCCGAGATTGATGGGTGTGGATGTCCCCGGCAACAAGCGCATCGAGTATGCCTTGCGGTACATCCACGGAATCGGCCCCAAACGGGCCATGGACATCGTTGAAGCCTGCAACATCGAAATCGGGAAGAAGGCCGACGCCCTCACCCCCGACGAGATCCGTCAGGTCGTCACCTACATCCAGGAAAACTACCGCGTTGAGGGCGACCTCCGCCGCGAGGTCTCCGGCAACATCCGCCGCCTCATGAGCATCGGCACCTATCGCGGTTACCGCCACAAACGCGGTCTCCCCTGCCGCGGCCAGCGCACCAAGACCAATGCGCGCACCCGCAAAGGCGCCAAGAAGACGGTCTCCACCGTCCGCGAAAAGTAATCCCAGGAACCCCAAATGAGCGAAGAAAACACCGAACAGCAGGCCGTCTCCGCCGAGGAGCAACAGAAGCCTGCCCTCAGCGAGGCCCAGCAGATCCTCGCCGCCGATACGGCCGCCGCCAACGCCGCCGCCGACGCAGAGGCTGCCAAGAAGAAGTCCAAGGTCAAGGCCATGCCCGCCGGCATCGCCTTCATCCGCGCCACTTACAACAACACCCTCGTCTCCATCGCCGACGCCCGCGGTGGCGTCATCTCCTGGAGCTCCTCCGGCAAGGCCGGCTTCAAGGGCTCCCGCAAGTCCACCGCCTTCGCCGCCACCATGGTCGCGCAGGACGCCGCCCGCACCGCCTACGCCCGCGGCATGCATGAGGTCGAAGTCCGCATGCAGGGCGCCGGCGCCGGCCGCGAATCCGCCGTCCGCGCCATCCAGTCCGTCGGCATCCACGTCACGTGCATCAAGGACTGCACCCCCGTCGCCCACAACGGCTGCCGTCCCCGCAAGCGCAGGAGGGTTTGATCATGGCTCGTTACACCGGCCCCCGCACCAAGATTTCCCGTCGTTTTGGCGAGCCCATCTACGGGCCCGACAAAATCCTCGAACGCCGCAAGAATCCCCCCGGCCAGCACGGCGCCAACCGCCGCCGCAAACTCTCCGAGTACGGCGTCCAGCTCCGTGAAAAGCAGAAGGCCAAGTACATCTACGGCATGCTCGAGCGCCAGTTCCACATCTTCTTCGAGCGCGCCAAGGCCCGTCAGGGGAAGACCGGCGACATCCTCCTCCAGCTCTGCGAGACCCGCCTCGACAACATCGTCTACCGCCTCGGCATCGCGCCCACCCGCGCCGCCGCCCGCCAGCTGGTCTCCCACCGCCACATCACCGTCGACGGCAAGGTCTGCAACATCCCCTCCTACACCGTCAAGCCCGGTCAGACCGTCGCCGTCCGCGAGAAAGATCGCTCCATGAGCGTCATCGTCGATTCCATCAAGAGCCCCCGCACCGCCGCCCAATCCTGGCTGCAGTGGGACGAGGCCAACATGGCCGGCACCCTCCTCAGCGTCCCCGAGCGCTCCGAGATCCCGGAAAACATCGACGTCCAGCTCATCGTCGAACTCTACTCTCGCTAAACCCACCCGTTGTCCCAGAGCCGCGCGGGAACACCACCCGCGCGGCCCCAACACGTCAGAAAGGACGGACCATCATGCCGATTCGCCTGAGTCGCTTTGAAATGCCCACCCACATCGTCCGGGACGACGCCACCGCCACCGAGACCTACGCCCGGTACACCGCCGACCCCTTCGAGATTGGTTACGGCCGCACCATCGGAAACTCCCTCCGTCGCGTCCTCCTCTCCTCCATCGAAGGCTTCGCCATCAAGGCCATCAAGCTCGAAGGCGCCGCGCACGAGTTCTGCTCCCTCCCCGGCGTCGCCGAAGACGTCACCGACATCGTCCTCAACCTCAAAAAGGTCCTCCTCAAGAGCTTCACCCGCGACACCCGCTGGATCCGCCTCAACAAGCAAGGCCCCTGCGTCGTCACCGCCGCCGACTTCGCCGTCGATAACTCCATCGAGATCCTCAATCCCGATCAGGTTATCGCCACCCTCGACGTCGACGGCAAGCTCAACCTCGAGGCCCAGGTCGGCGTCGGCCGTGGCTTCTGCCTCGCCGAAGGCAACAAGGATCCCGCCTTTGATATCGGCGTCATCCCGATCGACTCCGCCTTCTCCCCCGTCACCCGCGTCAACTACGACGTCGTCAACACCCGCGTCGGTCAGCGCACCGACTACGAGCGCCTCATCCTCGACATCTGGACCGACGGCCGCGTCTCCCCCGACGAAGCCCTCAAGACCAGCGCCGCACTCCTGAGGCACCACCTTGACGCCTTCGTCGCCACCGCCGACGAGATCCTCGAGTTCGACTCCCCCTCCCAGGCCGACTCCACCGAGATCGAAGACCTCCGCCGCAAGCTCAACATGGGCGTCGGCGAAATCGAGCTCTCCGTCCGCTCCGCCAACTGCCTCAACGCCGCCGGCATCACCACCGTTGGCGAGCTCGTGACGAAGACCGAGGCCGACATGCTCAAGTATCGCAACTTCGGCAAGAAGTCCCTCACCGAAATCCGCGAGAAACTCCAGGAGATGGGCCTCTCCTTCGGCATGAAGATCGACCCCAACCTGCTCGACAAGAAGAACGACTGAGTCCACCCCACTCAACACCTTTAAGGAACATCCACCATGCGTCACAAAAGACTCGCCAAGAAATTCGGCCGCTCCCCCGAGCACCGCGCCCAATTGATGCGCATGCTCTGCGCCGCCCTCATCACCCACGACCGCATCGAAACCACCCTTAAGAAGGCCAAGCAGGCCCGCAAGGATGCCGAAAAGCTCGTCACCCTCGCCCGCAAAGGCACCCTCGCCGCCCGCCGCCTCGTCGCCGCCCGCCTCCGCAGCCCCGAGGCCGTCAAGCGCCTCTTCGACACCGTCGTCCCCGCCCTCGCCGGCCGCAACGGTGGCTACACCCGCATCACCAAGCTCGGCTTCCGCCGCGGCGACGCCACCGAAATGTGCGTCCTCGAGTGGGTCGACAAGGCCCCCGCCGAGGCCCCTGCGGAAACCCCCGCCGCCGAATAATTCGGCCCCACGCGACAAAAGCCCCCGACCTCCCCGGTCGGGGGCTTTTTTGTTGTCTGGAAGTTTGGAAGTTTGGAAGTTTGGAGGTTTAGAGGTTTGGCAGTTTAGCGGTTTGGAAGCTTGGTTCCCTTGGTGGGGCTCCGCCCCACACCCCATTACCCTCCGTCGCCCGCTTGCCGGGCGCTCCTGAATCTCCTGCATCTCCTGAATCTCCTGCATCTCCTGTTGGGGCGTCCTCCAGGCACGTCCGCAGGGCGTGCCTGCGGGTGCAGGGGGTGTTTCCCCCTGCTGGGGCGTGGGGCAGCGCCCCACATTCCAATCAGCTAATCAGCCAATCAGCTAATCAGCTAATCAGCTAATCAGCTAATCAGCTAATCAGCCAATTTCCCTTTGTGTCCTTTGCGAATCTTTGCGCCTTTGTGGGTGCTCGCGCAGCGTAATCCACTCTGGCAGTCCTGCGTGCGCTAGCACGCCCCAAATCTGCACGAATCTGCGAAATCTTCGGTCCCTTACACACCACCTGTGCTATACTGCTTACGTAAAGGAACTGGATTATGAGAACGGTTATTGGGAAAGAGTCGGGGAAACCCATTGAATTGTATACGAAGGAAGAAGTCTTCGCGGATATCATCAACGATCCAGATTATCTGAGGCGGGCGGCCGAAATCGATGCCGAGCTGGAGGCCGAGCAGGCCTTCTGGGCGAAGGCCAAGCGCGAGCTCCGCAAAATTGGCATAACCGGCAAACTCGCCGAAGACATCCTCGACCGACTCTGGGAACTCGGCTACTACGAACACCAGACCGGCAAATCCGTTGCCGAATCCGCCCCCGCCGAGTAAATCGGCTCCACGCGACAAAAGCCCCCGACCTTGCGGCCGGGGGCTTTTTTGTTGTCTCCGCACCTCTTCTTGGCCACCCTTAAACCCCTCTTCCCAGACCCTTAAGGGTTTCGGGTCGGACCACTATAGGGTCTCGACCCCGACCCCTATAGAGGTTGACCTCGGACCCTTATAGGGTCTCAGAAAGGGGCCTTAAGAGGCCATAAGAAGGGGTAGGGGAGGGGGCGATTTGCGAGGTGCTCTTTTCCCGCAAAGACGCTGGCGCTCCTATGGAGTGCCTGTGTCTTCGTGGAAAGAAGCCGCCTAGACGAGCGGCTTGGTGGCGGTGCCGGTGAGGCGGCGGGTCGCGCCGTCGAAGGAGAGGCCGATGAGATGGACCTCTTTGCCGGAGTGGCGATAGGGCTCGGCGTAACCCTTTTCTTTAATTTGGTCGATGGCCTCTTGAGGCGTGCCGTCGACCTTGAGCTCGAAGACGAAGACGCGTTCGGGCGTCTCGGCAACGAGATCTGCGCGGCCGTGGGACTGCCGATCCTCGGCGGTCACACGGAAGAACCCGCTGGCGGTCAGCAGGACATAGAGAATACGCTGGAAGGAGAACTCCTGCACGCGCTCCTCTTTTGGTCCGTAGGTGAGGTGGGTGTAGAGGTCGGAGAGGTTGCCAAAGAAGGTGGCGAAGTCGGCCTGCTTCAAGGCGCGGCAGGTGGCGTTGCGGTATTGGTCATCCTCTTTCTTGGTGAACTTTTGGATGAGTTGGGAGTTAAAGGCGCGGCGGACCTCTTCGTCCGGGATGCCCAGCGTAAAGACACCATCTTGGAAATCTTTGATGGTAAGGTAACCGCTTTGATAGAGCATGGCGACGGGGCGGATGTTCTCCAGTCCACAGACGTCCAGATCATCCTCTGAAACGTCCTCAACGTTTTCGTAGTCCCTCTCGATAAGTTGATTGTTCGTGAAGTAGTTGATGACGGTGGAGGTCTGTCCGGAACGGCTCCACGTGCCGATGAAGGCGGGGTCGCAGGCGCCAAGGGTCTGGCCGATGGCGAAGGGATTGTAGACCTTGGTCGTGTTCCAGCGGGCGAAACGGTAGCCATTGAACCACCACCGGAGTTGCTCGCGGTAGTCTTCGTAAGAGAGGCCCATGACCTCGGCGTGGCGGTGCAGCGTCTTGCTGAAGTTAGCCTCCAGCTCCTCATCCGTGTAACCGAGGAGCGTGGCATAGCGGTCGTCCATCGTTAGGTCGATGAGGTTGTTCAACGTCGAAAAGATAGAGTCAGGCACATAGCGCGTGATGCCGGTCATCATCGAGAAGTGGATGTTGCCGACGTTGTTCTTGATTTCGCCACAGAAATTAATGAGCTCAGAACGAATTGTCTTGGCCCTGGCGACATCATTCAGCGCGGCATTGGTCGGCGCATCGTAGTCGTCGATGAGAATAACGACGCGTTTACCGCGGCCCTGCCTAAGGGAGCGGATGGCTCTGGCAAAGTTGTCATGGGGGAAAATCGCGTCATCCCACTTACATCCAGCCTCAATTAAGACCTTCCGGACATGGTTACGGAAATCACGCTCGAACGCCTCCAAGGTCTCCACATTGAAGCCCGAGAAGTTGAAATGGAGGATGGGATAGGACTCCCAAACGTAATCCATCTTGTCAATGGCGAGGCCCTTGAAGAGTTCGCGCTCACCGCGAAAAAGACACTCCAAGGTCGAGAGCATGAGCGTTTTACCGAAATGCTCTGGCCGCGAGATGAAGTAGAAGGCGTCGCCATATCGCGTAACGAGGGGATAGAGTAACGCCGTCTTATCTACGTAACGATAGCCCTTCTTCCGCATGACGCGGAAGTCATAGGTCCCTTGCGCGATTTTCTCTTCTTCCATGGCTCTGCTCCTTCCTTACAATATAGCATAAGGGGCAAGGGGCGGCGTTGCCGCCCCGGAGAACGGCAATACGTCCGGGGAAAATGGGAACCGTAAAGACGCAACAATGGGCGCGAACCGCTTCGGGCTCCATCGGTCGCTCTGCGGCTTCGCCGCTGACCGCGACCGCCGCCCTCCGTTTCACGCTTGGGGCACTTTTCCAAGAAAATCACAGAAGCGCAAGGGATGGGCACGGTAGTGAGGCTCGGTGAGCCGAACGGTGAAGTGCCCAGGCCCTTGCGTTCCTTCGTGTCTTCGTGGAAATAGGCGTCCAAGCCTCCAAACTTCCAAACTTCCCTCTCTTTTGCTATTCTATGGGCACGCCACGGGAGAGCCGTGGCTTGATTGCGCTTTGCGCAAACAGGTTGTCTCATTGGAAATTGCGACCTTCTATGAATCCGACAACGTGTTTGGCGAGGTGCGCCGTCATTCGGCGCGCCTCCTTTCACGTATGGATTCTAGGCCGTCGCAAGCCTCCGATGAGTGCGTGAAAGGATGCGCGCTTTTTTGTGGCCTCGGCCCAGGGCGCGAAGGAGACCGGCCATGGGCATGACGTTGGATGAGGTGTTGGCGCGCTTTCGTGAGGAGGCGCAGGGCGACAAGGCTGTGTTGGGAACCCGCTTCGAGCGCCTGGTGAAACGTCTGCTCACGCAATTGCCGCTCTATCGGACGCAGTTCTCCCGCGTCTGGCTCTGGTCGGAACTCAATCTGGGCCACGACACAGGCATCGACCTGGTCGCCGAAGACATCCACGGCGAACTCTACGGCATCCAGGCCAAGTGCTACGAAGACGGCCACGTCGTCTCCAAGCCCGACATCGACACCTTCCTCTCCAAACTCGGCGAATACCTGCCCTTCGAGGGCGCCAAACGCACCTTCGCCCACGGCATCATCTTCTCCACCACTGACGCCTGGGGCGACAACGCCGAGCGCACACTCGGCGACCGCCCCATCCCCGTGCAGGTGATGACCCTCTCGCGCCTACGCGCCCTCGAGGCCAACTGGGAGTCCCTCGCCGGCCTCACCGCCGGCCCCGCCGTCACCCCCAAGTCCCTCCGCGACTACCAGCAAGAGGCCCTCGAGGCCGCCGCCGCACACTATGCCACGCACGACCGCGGCAAACTCATCATGGCCTGCGGCACCGGCAAGACCTTCACCTCCCTGCGCCTCATCGTGCAAGAGACCGGCGGCAAGGGCCTCGTCCTCTTCCTCGTCCCCTCCATCGCCCTCCTCAACCAGACCCTCGTGGCCTGGTGCGACGACGCCGCCAAACCCCTCCACGCCGTCTGCGTCTGCTCCGACGCCCAGGCCAACCAGCGCATCAAGCGTGGCGAAGACGAACCCGAGGAAGACCCCAACGCCCTGGCCCTGCCCCCGACCACCCGCCCCGACATCCTCGCCAAACGCATCCGTTACCTCCGCGAGAAATATCCCGACGCCCTCACCGTCGTCTTCTCCACCTATCAATCCATCGCCGTCATCGAGGAGGCCCAGCGCACCTACCTCGGCCGCGAGCACTTCGCCTTCGACTTCGCCGTCTGCGACGAGGCCCACCGCACCACCGGCGCCATCGCCAAGGAAGAGGAAGAACCCGCCTTCACCTACATCCACGACGATGCCCACGTCCTCGCCCGCCGCCGCCTCTACATGACCGCCACCCCGCGCCTCTACGCCGAGTCCGCCAAGGTCAAAGCCAAAGAGCGCTCCATCGAGCTCTGCTCCATGGACGATCTGGCCCTCTACGGCAAGGAGATCTACCGCATCGGCTTCGGCACCGCCGTCGCCAAGGGTTGCCTGGCCGACTACAAGGTCCTCGTCCTCACCCTCCCCGAGGGTGAACTCCCCGAAGACTCCCCCTACGAACTGCTCACCGACGAGGAGCGCAAGGCCCTCGAAAGCCGCAACGACGACGGCCGCACCACCGCCGTCAAACTCTTGGGCTGCATCAACGCCCTCGCCAAACGCCTCAAGGACTCCCCTCTCCTCACCACTGCCGATGGCGTGCCCGCCCGCCGCGCCGTCGCCTTCTGCCGCACCATCAAGACCTCCAAGGCCACCACCGCCCTCTTCCAAAAGTTCGCCGCCGACCCGCGCTTCAACACCCCGCTGCGCGTCGAGGCCCGCCACGTCGATGGCGAGATGGGCGCCCTCGCCCGCAACGATGCCCTCGCCTGGCTCAAGGCCGACGGCGGCCCCGCCGCCTGCCACCTCCTCACCAACGTCCGCTGCCTCTCCGAGGGTGTCGACGTTCCCTCGCTCGATGCCGTCCTCTTCCTCTCCAAGCGCAACTCCCAGATTGACGTCGTCCAGAGCGTGGGCCGCGTCATGCGCACCGCCCCCGGCAAGCGCTACGGCTACATCGTCATCCCCGTCGTCATCCCCGCGGACAAGGACCCCGAGAAAGAGCTCGACAACTCCGACACCTTCGGCGTCGTCTGGACCGTCCTCAACGCCCTCCGCGCCCACGACGACCGCTTCGAGGCCACCATCAACAAGCTCCGCTTCGACAAACCCTCCATGGGCGAGACCCTCCCCGGCCCCAACGACCCCATCGACTCCGCCGAGCCCCCCGCCATCACCATCTCCTCCGGCCTCAGCGGCGACGAGGAAGGCGTCTTCCCCAACACCCTCGCCGAACCCTCCGCCATCCAAGACTCCTTCGACCTCCGCTTCCCCGAGAAGATGGAGCAATACCGCAACCTCCTCTACGGTCGCATCGTCAAACACTGCGGCAACCGCAAATACTTCGAACACTGGGCCGCCGAGGTCGCCGAAATCGCCAAGCGCCTGGCCGAAACCCTCCAGGCCCGCTGTGCCGCCGATCCCCGCGCCGCCGACACCTTCCGCCGCTTCCACGCCCTCCTCCAGACCGCCGTCTATTCCAACGTCTCGGAAGAGGATGCCCGCGTCATGCTCGTCCAGCAGCGCATCACCGGCCCCATCTTCGACACCCTCTTCGGCGGCAACGGCTTCACCGACCACAACCCCGTCTCCCAAGCCCTCGACCACGCCACCGACCTCCTCGCCGCCCTCGACACCGAGGAGGACCGCAAGACCCTCGACCGCTTCTACCAGGACGTCCGCATCCGCGTCGGCGACATCCAGAGCGCAGACGGTAAGCTCGATATTATCCGCACCCTCTACGACACCTTCTTCGCCACCGCCTTCAAGACCACCGTCGAGAAACTCGGCATCGTCTTCACCCCCATCGAGGTCGTTGACTTCATCCTCCGCTCCGCCGATGGCGCCCTGCGCAAATACTTCGGCAAGCGCCTCTCCGACAAAGACGTCCACATCCTCGACCCCTTCACCGGCACCGGCACCTTCATCGCCCGCCTCCTCCAGAAGGACCTCGGCCTCATCCGCGACGACGACCTCTACCGCAAATACACCCAAGAGCTCCACGCCAACGAAATCGTCCTCCTCTCCTACTATATCGCCGCCGTCAACATCGAAAACGTCTTCCACGACCGCGCCGGCCGCAAGGAGAAATACTCCGCCTTCCCCGGCATCGTCTTCGGCGACACCTTCCGGATGCGCGAGGTCAAACCCGACGACCTCCTCGACGACGAGGAACTCCGCCCCAACTCCGAGCGTATTCTCGCCCAGAACAAAGCCCCCATCTCCGTCATCGTCGGCAACCCGCCTTATTCCATTGGTCAAAAGTCCGCCAACGACAATGCCCAGAACGAAAACTATCCATGGCTCAACGCGCGTATCGAAGAAACCTATGTGGCCAATTCCCCCGCCGCCAACAACAAAGCCCTCTATGACGCCTACATCGAGGCCTTTCGTTGGGCCTCCGACATCATTGAGAACCCGCGCGGCGGGATCCTCTGCTTCATCACCAACGGCGGGTGGCTTGACACCGGCTCAGGTGCCGGTTTCCGGAGATGCCTCGTCCGCGAGTTCGACGAAATCTACTGCTATAATCTCCGTGGGAATTGCAATACCTCTGGAGAAGTTCGTAAACGTGAGGGTGACGGTCTTTTCGGCGAGGGAAGCCGTACACCCATCTCCATCCTCCTCCTTGTCCGCCTGCCCGACGGCCAACACCACGGCAACGCCGCCATCCACTACCGCGACATCGGCGACTACAAGACCCGCGAGGAGAAACTCCACGACCTCATCATGTACCGCTCCTTCCTCTCCAAGGAATGGCTCGACGGCGCCCAGACCCTCTCCCCCGACGCCCACGGCGACTGGATCAACCAACGCAACGACACCTTCGCCGCCTACATTCCCCTTGAGCCGGAGAAGAAGTTCATCGAAAAGGGACAATCGTTCTTCTCAGCCCAAGCCCTCGGCGTCGCCACCAATCGGGACGCTTACATCCAAAACTTCTCCAAGCAAGCGGTTCTGGACTTGCAAAAAGCCGCCATTGCTTTCTACAACGATTGTGCCGAGCAACGCCAACAAGTCCAACAACCCCAACTCATCAATTGGACGCGGTCGCTTCGAGAACAGGTGGCCAAGGGCAAGACCTCCACGTTTTCGGAACATGCCATGCGGTTATCCTCGTACCGCCCCTTCCAAAAGCAATGGCTCTATTTCGATGCGTTTTGGAATGAGGCTCGCGGCGTCATGCCCAAGCTCTTCCCCACGGGGGAGCGCGGGGAGAATGTGGTGATTTGTACTGGAGGGCTCGGAAGCACGAAAGCACGTACTTGCCTGATAACGGATGTTACGCCAGACCTCAATATGATGGACGCGGGAACACAATGTTTCCCGCTGTATTGGTACGAAGAGAAGGACGTCGACCTCTTCGGGAAGAAGACGTTGGTGCGGCACGATGGCGTGAGCGACTGGATCCTACGTCGGGCGGAGCGGCAGTATGGCACGACCGTGACGAAGGAGGAAATCTTCTACTACGTCTACGGTTTCCTCCATCAGCCGAACTATCGGGCGACCTTCGCGGCAGACCTCAAGAAGTCCCTGCCGCGCATCCCGCTGGTGGAACGCTACGACGACTTCAAGAAGACCTCCGACATCGGGCGGCAGTTGGCCGCGCTCCACCTCAACTACGAGAATCTGGAGCCCTATCCGCTGGAGGAGAAGGGCGACTTCTCCGACACGCGGGTGAAGAAGATGAAGTTCGGCGGGAAGAGCGGCAAAGACCGCTCCACCCTCATCGTGAACGGCACGCTGACCCTGTGCGACATCCCCGAAATGGCCTATCGCTACCAGGTGAACGGGCGCAGCCCCATCGACTGGGCCATCGACCGTTATCAAGAGCGCCAAGACGACAAGAGCGGCATCGTCAACGACCCCAACCTCTGGGCCCCGGACAACCCCCGCTACATCCCCGACCTCATCAAGCGCCTCGTCACCCTCTCCGTCGAGTCCCTCGACCTCATCAACGAACTCCCCGCCTTTGAGGTAAGCGAATAGCGGCATCCTCCACTTTCTGCGGTCCCCATTCTGGCAGTCTTTACCCCAATACTGTCCGGGGAAAATGGAGACCGCAAAGACGCAACTCTTGCAGGAAAGATGGGGCGCTAACGCCGGGCACACGGTCGTGCGCCCTCCCGCGCCCCACTTCCCTGCGCCAAAAGGGGATAAGGGAGTTTGGAAGTTTGATCTCTTCCGTGTAGCCTCCGTCGTTCTGTAAGGCACGTCGCAGACGTGCCTGCGGGTGCAGGGGAGATTGGAAGCTTGGAAGCTTAGAGGTTTGGAGGCTTGACTGTTTTACTCACGCCCCATCCGTCGCGCGCTTGTCGCGCGTTCTGTTCTCTGTTCTCCGTTCTCCGGGCGCGAAGCGCCCTCCCCCCTGTGGGGCGTGTGGTATAATGGGGGCATGGACGATTTGTTTGAGCGTGAGGATGAGGGGCGGGAGGCCGAGCGGGTGGACCCGGCGAAGTTGGGGCCGTTGCCGGCGCGGATGCGGCCGCGTACCCTCGAGGATATCGTGGGGCAGGACCATCTGTTGGCGCCGGGACGTCTGTTGCGGCGCGTGATTGAGAGCGACCGTTTCACCAACCTCATCTTCTATGGGCCGCCCGGCACCGGCAAGACCACGTTGGCCGAGGTCATCGCCCGCACCACGCATCGCCGTTTCGAGCGCACGAGCGGCGTCACGAGCAATGTCGCCCAGTTGCGCGCCGTCTGCGAGCGTGCCCGCGAGGTGCGCGGCCACATCGGGACGGTCCTCTTCGTGGACGAGATTCACCGTTTCAACAAGTCCCAGCAGGATGTCCTTCTGCCCTATATTGAGGATGGCACGGTGACGCTCATCGGCGCCACCACGCACAATCCCGGCATCTTCATCAACACCCCGCTCGTCTCCCGCTCGCTCGTCTTCGAGCTCCACGCCCTCGACGCGGCGGCCATCAAGACCGTCCTGGCCCGGGCCCTTGCCGACCGCGAGCGCGGCCTGGGCGATGCGAACGCCGTGCTTGAGCCCGAGGCCGCGGATTTCCTGGCGCAGGTCTGCGACGGCGATGCCCGCCGCGCCCTCACCGCGTTGGAAATCGCCGTGCGCTCCACCCCGCCCGGGGCCGACGGCCGCATTGTCGTCACGCCCGAGGTCATGGCCGAATGCGTCCAGCGCCGCGTCATCGCCTACGACAAGGACGAGGACCAGCACTACGACACCATCTCCGCCTTCATCAAGTCCATCCGCGGTTCCGACCCCGACGCGGCGGTCTACTGGCTCGCCAAGATGCTCGAAGGCGGCGAGGACCCCCGCTTCATCGCGCGGCGACTCGTCATCTCGGCCTCCGAGGACATCGGCAACGCCGACCCGCGCGGACTGACCATCGCCGTGGCGGCCATGCAGGCCGTCGAGTTCGTGGGCATGCCCGAGGCGCGGATCAACCTCGCCCAGGCCACCACCTACCTCGCCTCCGCCCCGAAGTCCAACGCCGCCTACCTCGCGCTGGACGAGGCCGCCGCGGATGTCCGCTCCGGACGCGTCCAGCCCGTGCCCGAGCACCTCAAGAATGTCCATGTCAAGGCGGAGGGCAAAGCCGAGGCCCCGGCCTACAAATATCCGCACGACTTCGCCGACACCGCCGTCGCCCAAGACTACCTCACCGTCCCCAAGACTTACTATCGCCCCAAACCCGCGGGTTACGAGGAGACCATCGCCAAGCGCCTCGCCTGGCTTAAAGCGAAGAAAGAGGGGCGCTGACGCGCCCCAGAGAACAGAGAACGGAGAACAGAGAACGGAGCGCCCCTGCGGGGCGACGGGTGGGGCGCTGGGAGTGTGTGGAAGGTTTGCCCTGCGGGGCTGACACGAAGGTGCACGAAGGACCACAAAGGCACACGAAGACTGCCAGAATGGATTGGAAATCACAAAGGACACCGTGCAGGCGCGAAGCGACAAACCCTCCACGGCTAAGGACACCAAGGAAGGCAACGCAGGGGGCGGGCCGTGCGTGCGCGCAAGGCGCACGTCCGGCCCGGGGGCCTGGAGGGGCATGGAGGGCTTCGCACGCCATGCTTTGGTTTTTGGGAGTCCTCCGGCGTCAGCTTCGTCCTATATGTCCTATACGTCCTATATGTCCTACCGCGCTGTCCTTCTGGCACATCGCAGACGTGCCGAGGGTGCAGGGGCAATTGGAAGTTTGGAAGCTTAGAGGATTGGAGGCTTGGCTATTTTACCCATCGCCTCACCCGTCGCCCCGCAGGGGCGCTCTCTGTTCACTGTTCACTGTTTTCTGTTCTCTAGGGCGCGTTAGCGCCCTCCCCTGCCGGGGCGTGGGGCAGCGCCCCACATCCCAATCAGCCAATCAGCCAATCAGCTAAATTCTTTGTGTCCTTTGTGATTTCTAAAGACACACTGGCAGTCCTGCGTGCGCTAGCACGCCGCCCCCCTCTGTGTCCCTCTGTCCTCTCTGTGCTCCTCTGTGTCCTCCGTAATCTGCGGTAGCCGTGGAAGGTTTGGTGCTTCGCACCTGCACGCCCCACGCTGGCAGTCTTTGTGTATCTTCGTGGTTCTTCGTGAACCTTCGTGTCGGCCCCGCAGGGTAAACCTCCCACACTCTCCCAGCGCCTTCGCCGGTCGCGCGCTTGCCGCGCGCTCCGTTTTCCGTTTTCCGTTCTCCGTTCTCTGGGCGGCGTTAGCCGCCCACCAACAGGGCGGCGAGGGCGCGGGTCAGGGAGAGGGTGTCGGGGGCGTCGCCCAAGGGGAGGTCGGTGGCGCAGGCGACGGGCGCGTCGGCGCGGCCATGGGTGCCGCGGATGCGGGCGACGTTGGCCGAGCAGTGGAAGGGATTGGCGCCGAAGAAGAGTTCGCAGGGGTCGAAACCGGGCTTGTTGTGGATATCGACGTGGGTGGCGTAGTCGGGCGCCTCGCGCGGGTCGTCCCACCACGGCCAGGCGAACCAACAGCCGGGCTTGGCGATGAGTTCCAAATCGGCGCCGGCGATACCTTCGCGGACGGTCTCGACCTCGGGGAGGGCGGCGAGAAGGCGGCGGGCCTCCTCCTTGGCCGCGGGGTCGGCGCAGTAGACCGGGGCGACCTGGTGGTCGCAGAGGGCCAGGGCGCGGGTCTGGTAGAGGTCGGGATAGCGCATGGCGCGGACGGGGCGCGTGGCGAAGAGTCCGGCCTGTCGCAGGACGCGGTTGGGGAAGGCGACCGTGCCGGTGACGTCGGTGATGGCGTAGTCACCGAGGATGAGCAACGCATAGCCCTGCGCGCGGGCGGCCGCGACCAGTTGGTCGACCTGCGCGACGAGTTCGCGAACCGAGGCCTCGACCTTGGGGTGGCGCGTGCCGTGGCGCTGCAGTTGGTAGTCGAGGGTGGGGAGATAGACGAACATCAGCTCGGGGGCGTCGCCGCGGGCGATGCGTGCGGCCAGGGCGGAGGCGATGCCGCGGCCGACCTTCGGGTGGGCTAGGGGGCCCCAATAACGCCAGAGCTTGACGGGGTTGTCGCATCCCAACACGCGCGTGGGCTTCTGATAGGTGGCCATGATCATGCCGCCGCCATGCGTGTGGATGGGCGCGGGGGAGACCAGTTCCTCGACGTCCTCGCCGAGGGATTGCTGGAAGAAGTAGACGCCCACGCGGCCGCCTTTGGCGCGGAAGGGCTCCCAAATGCGCGGGCCCCGGACCAGTCGCGACGACTGGCACCAGAACTGCGTCTGGAAGGTGTCGCGCAGGTAGAGGCCGTTGGAGGGGATGCCGTGTTCTGCGGGCGGGAGCGCGGTGCGGAGCGTGGCCTGGGCCACGCAGGTGACCGCGGGGGAGACCGGCGTCACCGGGCGCACGGGCATCCCGGCCAACCGCTCCACGCCGGCCTGGCGGAGCAACTCCGCGCCCAACGCGGCAACGCTGAGAACCAGAATCTTGCGCATGTCAGGGCGTCACGTCGTCCGCCGAGGTCACACCGTCCGGCCCCAAGGACCGCAGGCTGTAGCCCTCGCCTTTGGGCGTGTATTGGATGGTGCGGCCCCAGGCATCCGTGAGCGCCTTGGCGCCGAGGATCTCCTCGGTCACCAAGCGTTGCAGGGAGTCCGGGACGCGGCCCCCGTTCCCGAGGGCGTAATCCTCAATGGCCGAACGGATGCGCGTGAGGCGGTTGCGCGTGAGGGCGATCAGCTCCTCGTTCGCACTCTCCGACTCCGGCGGAAGCAGATTCTCGCCGGGGGCGACCTGCGTGTTGTCCGTGGTCGCCGTGCCGGGCGGCTTGATGCCGAAGTTCCCGCACAAGAGGCCGATGCCGACGCCAACGAGGGCGGCGACCACCATGAGGGCACTGACGATGGCACTGGTCTTCTTGCTGGGAACTTCCATGGTCGGGCTCAGGGGACGGGGAAACGGGCCGCGAGCGTCTTGACTTCGGCGCGGATGCGCGCGGCAAGGGCGGCATCCTCGGGGGCGCGGAGCACCTGGGCGATCCAGGCGCCGATCTGGCGCATCTCCTCGGGGCCCATGCCGCGCGTGGAGACGGCGGCGGTGCCGATGCGGATGCCGGAGGTGACGAAGGGCGTTTCGGTGTCGTAGGGGATGGTGTTCTTGTTGCAGACGATGCCGGCGGCGTCGAGCGCGGCGGCGGCGACCTTGCCGGTGATGCCGGCGGCCTTCACGTCCACCAGGAAGAGGTGGTTGTCCGTGCCGCCGGAGACCAGGCGGAAGCCGGCCTCGGTGAGCGCGGCGGCGAGGGCCTGCGCGTTGTCCACGATGCGCTGGGCGTAGGCGTGGGCGTCGCGGTGGAGCCACTCGGCAAAGCAGACGGCCTTGGCGGCGATGACGTTCTCCAGCGGACCGCCCTGCAGGCCGGGGAAGACGCTGCGGTTGATGTCCTTGGCGAACTTCTCCTTGCAGAGGATCAAGCCGCCGCGGGGGCCGCGCAGGGTCTTGTGCGTCGTGGAGGTCACGAAGTCGGCGTAGGGCACGGGGCTGGGATGGACGCCGCCGGCGACGAGCCCGGCGATGTGCGCCATGTCCACCATGTAGTAGGCGCCCACCTTGTCGGCGATTTCGCGGAAGCGCGCGAAGTCGATGGTGCGCGGATAGGCGGAGGCGCCGGCGAGGATGAGGCGCGGCTTGCACTCCAGCGCCAGACGCTCGATGGCGTCGTAATCCAGGCATTCGGTCTCCTTGTCCACCGTGTAGGGGACGATGTTGTAGAGCTTGCCGGAGAAGTTGGCCGGGGAGCCGTGGCTCAGGTGGCCGCCCTGGTCCAGGCTCATGGAGAGGATGGTGTCGCCGGGCTTGAGGAAGGCGTTGTAGATCGCCATGTTCGCCGCGCTGCCGCAGTGGGGCTGCACGTTCGCGGCCTCGGCGCCGAAGAGCTGCTTCACGCGCTCGATGGCCAGCGTCTCCACCGCGTCCACCGGCAGGCAGCCATTGTAGAAGCGCTTGCCCGGATAACCCTCGGCGTACTTGTTGGTGAGGACGGAGCCCTGGGCCTCGCGCACGGCCGGGGAGGTGTAGTTCTCGGAGGCGATCAAGTTGATGGTCTCGTCCTCCTGGCGGATCTGCGCCACGATGGCCGCGTGCACCTCCGGGTCAGCCTTCGCCAACAGAGAGGCCTCGGCCAGACGCCCCGCGCGGTCGCACTTCGCCAGACGGCGGACGTGGCGCTCGGCGCCGGAGAAGGGCGTGTCCAACCACAGCGCCAAGGCCCGCGTGGCGGACTCGCCGTCAAGGGCGCGCGCGGAGAGGACAAAGACGTTCGCGTCGTTGTGCTCGCGGGACAGCTTCGCCACCGCCTCATCCGTCACGATGGCCGCGCGGATGCCGGTGAAACGGTTCGCGATGATGCTCATGCCGATGCCGGTGGTGCACAACAGCACACCCCGCTCGGCCTTCCCTTCCAGTACCGCCTCGCACACCGGAACGGCGAAATCGGTGTAATCATCCGGCGCGGACGCGTCGAACGAACCCACGTCGAGCACCTCACAGCCGCGCCCCTTCAGGAACTCGACAAGTTTGGCCTTCAATGCCACGCCGGCGTGGTCGCACCCAATCGCAATCGTGCTCATGTAATTCTCCTTGCTAAACGGATTACGCATAGTATAGCACATCAATGAAGGGAAGTTTGGAAGCTTGGAAGTTTGGATGCTTGGAGGAGCCCCAGAGGTTGGATCCCAAACTGCCGCCCTTGGCGGCGATGAAGCCGTAAGGGGCGCTTTGCGCCCCGGAGAACGGAGCGTGCAGCCCGAAGGGCAAACCTTCCACGGCCACGGAGAACGGAGAACAGAACGCGCGGCAAGTGCGCGACGGGCGGGGCCGCTGGGAGGGCGTGGGAGGTTTACCCTGCGGGACTGACACGAAGGACCACGGAGAACAAGGGGCGCTGACGCGCCCCGGAGAACGGAGCGTGCAGGCGCGAAGCGCCAAACCTTCCACGGCCACAGAGAACGGAGAACAGAACGCCCCTGCGGGCGACGGGCGGAGTGGTGAGCCAGGGCTTTTCGGCCTCATCGCCGCCAAGGGCGGCAGCCCAGGCTCCAATCTCTGTGGCTCCTCCAAGCCTCTAAACCTCTAAGCTTCCAAGCTTCCAATTGCACCTGCACCCCCGGCACGTCTGCGACGTGCCAGAAGGACAGCGCGGTAGGACATATAGGACGTATAGGACATATAGGACGACGGCTGACGCCGCTTGCACAGCGGCTTCTTCGTCGCGCGCTTGTCGCGCGCTCTCTGTTCTCGGTTCTCTGTTCTCCGTTCTCCAAGGCGCGCCAGCGCCTTCTCTTGCGCGGTGTGGGGTTGTTTGGTATGATTGTGTCAAGTGAAACGAGGGACATAAAGAGAGGGACTTCGTAATGAGACAAGAACCTGCGGCTGGCAGCCATCTTTTGCGCTGGGTCGGCGATATTCTTGAGATTCGGGCTTTCCGCGAAGAGCGGGGCGCGGGACGTATGGTTTTCCGTACGAACCTGGGTGCGGCCTCGGTGCATCAGCGCGAGGTGTTGGCGCACGTGGATGAGGCGCGACTGATCAGCGGCGACGATTGGCACGACATCCCGATGGAGTCCTGTGGGCGCGGAGAATGGCGCGTGCGCATCCCGCTTCTGGAGGTGGGTGTCTTTGCGGGCAAGATCTGTTTCATCCCCAACCACACGCCGATCCCGGAGTGGGCGGACGGTCAGAACACCATCATCAAGGTGGCCCCCGCGCACACGATGGCCGACAACTCCGTCTACGCGGCCTTCACGCGCCAGTTCGGCCCCGTCATGGCCGCGCCCTTCGCGCCCACCCCCTTCGCGGACGAAGAGAAGGCGCTGGACAAGGCGGGCTACACCGTCATCCCGCCGAGCGGCACCTTCCGTTCGTTGGCGCGTCACCTCGACCACATCTTCTCGGGTCTGGGCTTCCGCAACCTGCTCCTCCTGCCCATTCATCCCACCCCGACGACCTATGCGCGCATGGGCCGCTACGGCTCGCCCTTCGCGGGACTGGACTTCCTCTCGGTGGACCCCGCGCTGGCGGAGTTCGACACCTCTGCCACGCCGCTCGATCAGTTCCGCGAGCTGGTGACGGCGACCCACGCGCACGACGGCCGCCTCTTCATGGATCTGCCCGCGAACCACACGGGCTGGGCCGCGACCTTCCAAATCCACCATCCGGAGTGGTACAAGCGCAACGTGGACGGCTCCTTCCATTCGCCCGGCGCCTGGGGCGTCACGTGGGCGGACCTCGTGGAGCTGGACTACTCCAAGCCGGCCCTCCGCCGCAAGATCGCGGATGTCTTCCTCTATTGGTGCCGTCTGGGCGTGGACGGCTTCCGTTGCGACGCGGGCTACATGATCCCCAAGGCCGCCTGGGACGTCATCGTGGCCCTGGTGCGCCGCGAGTTCCCCGACACCGTCTTCCTGCTCGAAGGCCTGGGCGGGCCGATGGAGACCACCGAGGCGCTCATCGGCGACTCAGGCTTGGACTGGGCCTACTCCGAAGTCTTCCAGACCTACGACCGGCGCGCCTTCGAGGCGATGCTCCCGAACACCCTGCGCCTCTCCGAGCAGCGCGGGCCCCTCATCCACTTCGCCGAAACGCACGACAACAACCGTCTGGCCGCGACCTCGCCGGCCTGGGCGCGTCTGCGCCTGATGCTCTCGGCCATGCTCGCGCAGCAGGGCGGCTTCGGCATCACCGCCGGCGTGGAGTGGTATGCCCAGGAGAAGATCGACGTGCACGGGTGCGGCGGGTTGAACTGGGGCGCGGCGGACAACGCGTGCGCCCTCATCCGCCGCTTGAACGCCATCCTGCGGTGCCACCCGCTCTTCGGCCCCGGCACGTCGCTCGCCATGGTGCAACGCGGCGGCGGCAACGTCCTGGCCGTCACCCGTTCGCGCCCGGGCCATGAGCCGCTCCTCATCTTGGCGAACCTGGATTGGAAACAGCCGCAGAGCGTCTCCTTCGACGCCTCGGGCTTCCCTTACCGCGAGGCCTACGACCTCATCGAGGGCAAGCCCTGCCTGGTCAACCCCCTGCGTATGCCGCTCAAGCCCGGCCAGGTGCGTTGCCTCTCCTCGCGTCCGGGCGATCTCACCGCCGTGGAAGGCGCGGCCAGCCAGCGCGGCGCCGCCCCCATCACCGGCATGGCCAAGCGCTACCGTCTGGTCATGGCCCTGCGCACGCTCAAGTGGACGGAGCAATCCGCCGACCTCTACAAGGATGACCTGGACGCCTTGGCCAACCGCTTCATCGCGGACCCGCTGGCCTTCGCCGACCACCGCGCCATCACCCTGCGTCTGCCTTCGGACCTGCGCCGCGAGGTCATCGTGCCCACGGGTGCGCTCCTCTTCGTCACCGCGGCCTCGCCCTTCCGCGTCACGCTCTTCGACGCCGAGGGCGCCGCCATCAGCTCCGGACGCTCCATCTCGCTGGCCGATGGCGGCCAAGGCCTGATGCTCCCCGTCCGCCGCGAGTTCGACGCCTACCTCGGCCCCCAGCGCAACACCGTCCGCCTGACGCTCGACGCCGAGCTTTACGCCCCCACCGGCGCCCAACGTCACCGCTCCACCGTCTGGGCCCTCGGCCTGGGCGAGACCACCGGGCGCGTCAAGCGCCGCTTCTCCGGACTGGAGGTCAAGGACCTGGCCACCGCCCGCGCCCTCCTCACCAACGGCACCGGCGCCATGGCCCAAATCCGCCTGAAGTGGGGCGACATCCGCTCGCAGTACGACTGCCTGCTGGCCCTCAACCGCCACCCCTCCGTGCCCGACGACCGCCAGGTCTTCCTCACCCGCTGCCGCGCCTGGATCCTCTGCAACGGCTTCTCCGCACCCCTCGGCGGCCCCTGCCTGGTCCACGTCACCGTCGCGCCCGACGGCTCGGCCGCGGAATGGCGTTTCTCCGCCCCCTGCGGCATGGGCCGGCGCGTGCCCATCACCCTGCGCGTCGCCCTCGAGCCGGGCACCAACCGCGTCGTCCTCCGCTTCAAGCGCGAGCGCAACACGGGCCCCTTCCGCGACCCCGCCGTCACCGTCGGCCTCGTCCTCCGCCCCGACATCGAGTGGCGCAACTTCCATTGCAAGACCAAGGCCTACGCCGGCCCCGAACGCGACTGGCCCAAGGCCGTGACCAACCGCCCCGATGGCTTCGACTTCGCCCCCGAGCCGGGCGTCAAGATGGCCCTCACCATGGCCGGCTCCGAGTGGAACCCCGAAGCGCAGTGGACCTACAACGTCACCCACCCCGAGGAGGCCGCGCGCGGCCAAGAGGGCGCCAGCGACCTCTGGAGCCCCGGCTGGTTCCACATCGAGCTCGACCGCGGCCAGGAGGCCACCCTCGTCGCCGGCGAGCCTTCCCCCGGCGTCCCGGCCATCCCCGCCCTCCGCGGCGCGCTCCCCGGCTCCGCGCTCCCCCTGCGCGAGGCCATGGCCCTGGCCATGCGCAACTACATCGTCCGCCGCGACGCCCACAAGACCATCATCGCCGGCTATCCCTGGTTCCTCGACTGGGGCCGCGACACCCTCATCGCCCTGCGCGGCGTCGCCGCCGCCGGCGACTGGGACACCGTCTTCGACGTCCTGCGCGAGTTCGGCCGCTTCGAGCGCAACGGCACCATCCCCAACATGATCCGCGGCGAGGACGACGCCAACCGCGAGACCGTCGACGCCCCCCTCTGGCTCGCCGTCTGCGCCGACGACGCCATCGCCGAGCACGGCGCCAAGAAGGTCCTCGGCCTCGACTGCGGCGGCCGCACCCTCCGCGACATCCTCATCTCCATCGCCGAGCACTACATCTCCGGCACCGAGAACGGCATCAAGGCCGACCCCGAGACCGGCCTTGTCTGGGCCCCCGCCCACTATACCTGGATGGACACCAACTATCCCGCCGGCACGCCCCGCAACGGCTACGCCGTCGAGATCCAGGCCCTCTGGGTGCGCCTGCTCGACCTCCTCGGCCGCGAGGTCGCCCCTAAATGGAAACGCCTCGCCGGGCGCGTCCGCCGCGCCTTCCGCGAGCTCTTCCCCCTGCCCGAAGGCGGCCTCTCCGACTGCCTCTACGCCGAGCAGGGCGTCGGCGCCCGCCAGGCCCAGCCCGACGACGCCGTCCGCCCCAACCAGCTCTACGCCGTCACCCTCGGCCTCCTCAAGGACGACAAACCCCTCGCCGAATCCGTCCTGGCCGCCACCGAGCAACTTCTCCTGCCCGGCGCCATCCGCACCCTCGCCGACCGCCCTGTCCGCCGCGCCCTTCCCATCGTCCGCGACGGCAAGCTCCTCAACGACCCCCACAATCCCTACTGGGGCCGCTACGAGGGCGACGAGGACACCCGCCGCAAGCCCGCCTACCACAACGGCACCGGCTGGACCCTCCCCTTCCCGCTCTACGCCGAGGCCCTCTTCCGCCTCTACGGCGAGCCCGCGCGCCCCATCGCCCGCGCCATCCTCGCCTCCGCCGAGCACCTCGTCAACCAGGACTGCGTCACCCAGCTCCCCGAGTGCGTCATGGGCGACGCCCCCCACGAGCCTTGCGGCACCGGCGCCCAGGCTTGGGGCGTCTCCGAGCTCCTCCGCGTCCTCACCCTCGTCGAGCCCCAAGAGGAGGCGTGAGGCGCGCCATGCCCGCCACCCGAGGATCCGGACTCGTCCGCTGTTGGGAGAAGGTCTATTGCCGCCTGCGCATCTGGTGGTTCACGGCCGTTGCGTGGTTCCTGCCGCGCCATTCCGTGCTGGCGCGCATCGTTCGTTCGCGCGGGTGCAAGGTGAAGCCGCGCCGAAAAGAGATGGGCTGGGTCGCGCATCTGGCAACGATGTGCAACGACTTTGCGCCAGACACGGATGTTCTGGTGCTTGGCAGTTCGCATCCATTCCATGCCATCAATCCCGCACGGGCGAAGCACTTGCGGATGTGGAATGCCTCAATCATCGCGGGCGACATCTACACGGCCTACCATCTCTACCTCGCGTTTCGGAAGCGATGGCCTTGGCGCCCCAATCAAATGGTCTTGCTCGGCGAAGATTTTTGGCAGGTTTCGTACCAGATGGAGTTCACCATCTACTTCACCACGTCCGTGGCGTTGCATCTGCTCGCCGGGGTGCCGTACCGCAGGCCAGCCCTGATGCGCCCGTATGAGCGTGTCATCAAGGGTATGCTAAGCGAACTGTCGGGGGCACCCCCGCCGCAGAACGTTTATCGCGGGCATGGCATATTGCGCGAGTTGGAAGGTAAGAGCGCCGCCGAACGTTTTGCGCGGCATAGGGCGTTTGCGTCGTTTGTGCCGACTGAGCTTCAATGGCTTATCCGTCTGCGCGAGGCGGTGGAGGCCGATGGTCGCCGTCTCGCCTTGGTGCGCATTCCGCATAGATCGGATTATGTCCGTGAGGGGCATGCCGCTGGCGTGGATCTTTGGGCGACCGCCGCTTCGGCTCGCGAGGGGCTCCCTTTGTTCGACCATTTCGAGCTTCAACCGGCGGATCCAATTTGCTTTGCCAATGCCGACCACCTTTCTCCCGAGGGTGCCGATTGGTTCACCCCTATCGTGGAACGCGATTTAATCCGCTTAAACACTCACCAACAGGAGTAAGACCCGATGATCGACCCGGAGTTACAGGCGCGCGTCGAGCGAAAGCTTGACCTGAACGAACGGCTGGTGTGGGCCGGCAAGCCCGTGCCGTGGGCCTTTTCCAAGAAGACCCTCGGCGCCATGCTCTTCGGCATCCCGTGGAGCTTCATCACGGCCATAGTGATGAGTGGGTTCATCTACGGACTCTTCTTCACCGAAGACGGACGCGGGGAACCGTTGGCGTTGAAGATAGGCCTCTGCATCTTCTTCGTTCCCTTCGTCTGCGTCGGCCTTGGCATGCTCGGCGCCCCGCTCTGGTGCCGTCTCCGCACCTCGCGGTGGGTCTACGCGGTCACCGACAAGCGTGCCCTCCTCATCGGCCTCTTTCACACGCGCGACTGGCGTGCCTCCGAGCTGAGGTTTGTCGATCGCGCCGACCACCGCAACGGCCGCTCCGATTTCTTCTTTGCCCATGACGGGGGGAACGGCAACGGCACCCGTTGCCCGACAGGCTTCCACAACCTCCCCACCGCCGAGGCGTCCGCCGCCGAATCCGCCCTCCGCACTTTGATGAAGGGAAGGAACAACGCATGAGAGGTCTGCTCGCATTCGCGGCGGGGATGGCCGCGCCCACCTCGCCTCGGTGCATTACATTGTGCGACTTTCCCTTTCATGATTTCTTGCCTTGCCCATGGTTCCTTTTTGGTATAGTAATGGTGTCACCCTCGCCCAGTGCTTTCGTTCACTGATTGGCGGGTTTTTCTTTGCAACCGCTTTGGAAGCTAGGAGAGTAGCAATGGGTAACAATCTTCAGATGAAACGAATGGTGTTCCTGCTTGCCGTGTGCGCGGCACTCGCGGGCGTCTGGGGCGCGGAGGTGGGACACCGCCTGGGTGTGCCGTGGTGGAAGGCGCGGCTGGAGGAGAAGGAGACTCAGGCGCAGACGCACCATGACACGGTCTTCATCGGCGACTCCATCACGCACAACTGGGACAACCTCGCCCCGGACCTGCAGAAGCAATACTTCGGTGATGTCTTGAACCTGGGCTTCAGCGGCGACCGCACCCACGAGGTCCTCTGGCGCATCCGCCGCATCGACTGGGCGAAGGTCGCGCCCAAGCGCATCATGCTGATGATTGGCACGAACAACGCCGGCACGAATGTCGCGCCGGAGGAGACCTTCGAGGGCATTCGCGCCATTGTCGACCACCTAAAGGCCGAGTGCCCGGACGCCACCATCACGCTTCTCAAAATCTTCCCGCGCGGGAATGATGAGAAGGATGGCGCCCGCCGCTTGAACGACGCCGTGAACGCCCGACTCCATGAATTGGCCGACGGCAAACGCGTCCTGTTGCGCGACGTCTCGCCCTTCTACTTCATGCCGGACGGCAAGACGCTCAACCGCGCCTTGGTGCCCGACCTGCTCCACCCCAACCGCGAAGGCTTGCGTATCTGGGCCGCGGTCGTCGCCCCGGAGTTCATGGGCTGGAACGCCGCCCCCTGATTCTCCTTTGCAGGGAGGTCAGCGCGCAGGGGTGGGCTCGATCAGCGTGTAGGGAACAACGAAAGGCGTGCGTGTCTCGCCGTCGATGACGGAGAGGTAGAGTTCGCCGGAGACATACCCGAGGCCATCGATGGCCGAAGCGCGGAGCCGCTGGGGCGCAGGGAGCGCGGCAGGCAGGTCCTGCGGCTCCAAAGTCTTGGCGATGCCGACCCGACCGGGGTCGCGGGTCTGGAAGACCGTGAAATCAACCACATCACAAACCGCACCGGCATCGGCCATTAGGATAAACTGGAAGGGACGCTCCTGCAGCGTCTCCGGCAGGTCGCGCGCGACGGTTCCGGTGGACTCTCCGGCAGGCAACCCAAAGGCGCCGAGATCGGTCAAGCGACCGGTCTCGACATCTCGGGCGAAGAGGTACACCGGACCGGCCTCCTGCGCGTCGGGACGGGCGAGCGAGAGGGAGACGAATTTGCCCCCCACGAAGAGCCGCGGCATCCACAGCCCGGTTTGCCCGCTCGTCGTCTTGCGCAGGCGCTTGGCGGCGGCGTCCCACGTCCACCCCTCCGACACGAGGTCTTCGAGACCGGCGCCGCGGTTGACAGGCTCCTTCTCGAAGAAGGCCTCGACGCCCAGATAACGCACGGAGCCCTTGGTGACGGCGGGATTCTCGACCCAGGTGAGGGACGACGGCTCCCCGCCGGCACGGGGCAGGCCGACAAGCCGTCCACCGGGAAGCGTATCGACGCTCCTCAACAGGAAGCACTCGGCATCGGCGGCGGTGACCGCGGCAAAAGTTTGGACAGCGCCCAAGAGCAGGGCAGACAACAGGACACTTTTCATGGTTTTCTCCTCAATGAGGTCCTAATCAACAACACAAGGGGCACGGTGACCCCCATCAAAATCGGATAAAAGAGCCACGGCAGAAGCGCGGCGGGCGTCACGCTTGCCGCCGCGGCCGCGGCCAGCAACTGTGCGCCGTAGGGCAGGAGACCCTGCCAGACCGAGGCGTAGATGTCGATGAGCGAGGCCGCACGGGCGGGGCTCACGCCGTGCCGTTGCGCCACGTCGCGCACCACGGGCCCGGCCATGACGATAGCCACGGTGTTGTTGGCGGTCGCGACGTCCACGGCCGAGACCAGGGCCGCGATGCCGACCTGCGCCCCGCGCCGCCCCCTCACGCGCCTAAGCACATGCTGCAGCAGCCAATCGATGCCGCCGTTCTCGCGCACCAGCCCCAGCACCCCCGCCACGACCAGCGAGATGGCCGTGATGTCGTACATCTTCGCCACGCCGTCGCCCACCGCGCGAAAGGCCTCCGCCGCCGGCAGCTCGCCCATCCCGATGCCCACGCCCAGCGAAAGCAACGTCCCCAACGCCAGCACCAACACCACGTTCATCCCGCACAGCGCCGTCACGAGCACCGCCAGATAGGGCAGGAGCAACGGCACGCTGAAGGGGTGGGCCCCCGCCGGCACGCCGCCGCCCGGCGCCACCACGATAAAGAGCGCCACCGTAATCAACGCCGCCGGCAACACCAGACGCAGGTTCTCGCGGAACTTCGTCCGCATGTCGCACCCCTGCGTCCGCGTCGCGGCGATGGTCGTGTCCGAGATAATCGAGAGGTTGTCGCCGAACATCGCCCCGCAGACCACCGCACCCAGACAGAGCGGCGCACCCATCCCCGTGGCTTCGGCGATGCCCACCGCGATGGGCGCAATGGCCGTGATGGTCCCCACCGATGTCCCCATCGCCGTCGAGGCGAAGGAGGCAATCACGAAGAGTCCCGCCACCGTCGCCCACGCCGGCAAGACCGAGAGGCCGAAATTGACTGTGCTTGTGACGCACCCCGCCGCCTCGGCCGCGCCCGCGAAGGCACCCGCCAACAGGAAGACCAGGCACATCACCATCACATCGGTCTGGCCCATCGCCCGCGCCACCACGTTCAGCCGCTCGGGGAAGGCATGGCGCCGACACTGCAGAAAGGCCACGCCCAACGCCGCCAGGAAGGGCACAATCGCCGGCAACGTCACCTGCTCATGAAAGGGAATCCCCACCCCCAGAAACAACGCCAACAGAATGGCCACCGGAAGGAGGCCGGACAATCTCGGCTGCGTCTGGGAAATGGCGTCAGACATGGTCAATGTGAAAATCCCGAAAAAGTTATGAGAAGTAAAAGACAGGTATTCTTACAAGGCGGCAAAAGAAATTTCCAAAAGGTGCATCGGCCATTCTCTCTTTTCGGCTAATCCGTCGCGCGCTTGCCGCGCGCTCCGTTCTCCGTGGCCGTGGGAGATTTGGCCCTCCGAACCTGCACGCGCTGTTCTCCGTTCTCTGGGCGCCAACGGCGCCCTTCCTTCCGGCCGACCCATCGCGCGCTTGCCGCGCGTTCTGTTCTCTGTTCTCCGTTCTCCGTTCTCTTTATTAGAAATCCGTGTTGTCCACGAAGAGGTTGTCGAAGATGTAGCGGCGGCGCTCGGGGGTGTTCGAGCCCATCAGGAACTGCACGGTGTCCCACACGCGCGTGTCGTTGTGCACGTTCACGGGGGTCAGGCGGATGCCCTCGCCGATGAAGTCCTTGAACTCCTTGGCGTTGATTTCGCCCAAGCCTTTGAAGCGGGTGATCTCGGCCTTGGCGCCGCAGGCCTTGATGGCGGCCTCGCGCTCGGCGTCGTCGTAGCAATAGAAACTCTGCTTGGCGTTGCGCACGCGGAAGAGCGGGGTCTCCAGGATGAAGAGGCGGCCATCCTTGATGATGTGGTCGAAGAACCGCAGGAAGAAGGTGATGAGCAGGTTGCGGATGTGCAGGCCGTCGACATCCGCGTCCGTCGCCAGAATGACCTTGCCGTAGCGCAGGTTGTCCGGCGACTGCTCGATGCCCAGGCTCTTCACCAGGTCGTAGAACTCCTTGTTCTTGTAGATGGCGTCGCGCCGCTGGTCGCACACGTTGAGGGGCTTGCCGCGGAGCTTGAAGACGGCCTGCGTCTGGGTGTCGCGCGCGGTGCCCACGGTGCCGCCGGCGGACTTGCCCTCCACCAGGAAGATCATCGTGTCCTCACCCTTGCCCTTGGCCTTGTCCAGGTGGCGCTTGCAGTCGATCAGCTCCTCCACGCGCACGGCGCTCTGCTTGGCACGCTCGCGGATGGTCTTCTGCAGATCCTTGCTCGCTGCGCGCAGCTTCGCCGTCTCGTCGATCTTGTCGAGCAGACGCTGCGCCTCCTCGGGGTGACGGTGGAGCTCGTCCTCCACCACCTTCTTGATCTCGGCGACGAGCGCGCCGCGGATCTCGGGGTTGCCCAGCTTGTTCTTGGTCTGGCTCTCGAAGACGGGGTCCTTCAAGCGGATGGCCACGGCCGCAATGATGCCGTCGCGCGCCACGTCGCCGTCATAGCGCTTCTTCGAGAACTCCTGCACGCCGCGCAGGAAACCCTCCTTGAAGGCCGTCAAGTGCGTGCCGCCGTCGTTCGTATACTGGCCGTTGACGAAGGAGTAGTACTCCTCGCCCATGTGGTTGGTGTGCGTGAAGGCCACCTCGAGCATCTTCGAACGGAAGTGGAAGGGCCCATAGAGCTGGCCGCCGTCGGCCTCCGCCCCGATCAAATCCATCAGGCCGTTCTCAGAACGCACGGGGTCGCCGTTCAGCTCGATCGTCAGCCCCGCGTTCAGATAGGCATACATCTTCAAGCGCCGCACCACGTGCTCTTCGCGGAAGGCGAACTTCGGAAAGATCTCAATGTCTGGCAGGAAGCCCATGTAGGTCCCGTTCCGCTCCTTCGTCTCCCCCTCCTTGCGCTCCAACAGTTTCCCCTTCGCGAAGGTCGCCTCCACAAAGCGCCCCTCGCGCGTCGAACGCACCGTGAACCGCTCCGAGAGCGCGTTCACCGCCTTCGTGCCCACGCCGTTCATGCCCACCGAAAACTGAAACACGTCGTCGTTGTACTTGCCGCCCGTGTTCATCTCGCTCACGCACGCCACGACCTTTTCCAACGGGATGCCGCGCCCATAGTCGCGCACCGACACCTCGCCCGTCGCGTAATCCAGCTTCACCACGATACGCTTGCCGTAGCCCATGATGAACTCATCGATGGCGTTGTCCAGCACCTCCTTCAATAGGATATAGATGCCGTCCTCATACTGTGCGCCATCGCCCTTGCGCCCGATGTACATACCCGTGCGCAGGCGGATATGCTCCATCGGATCAAGGGTCTTGATGCTATCGGCTGTGTATTCGGCTGGGTTCTTCGACATGTCACTCCTCAAAATGTCTCACCATTGTACCAAATCCCCCCCACCCCCGTCTCCAAGGGACGCAGATGGAATACTGCCCGGGGAAAATGGGGACCGCAAAGACGCAAATCTTGCAGGAAAGGTGGGGCGCTAACGCCGGGCGCACGGTCGTGCGCCCTCCCGCGCCCCACTTTCCTGCGCCAAAAGACTTCTAAAAACGGCCCAAGCGCGAAGCCGATGGGCGGGAGGGAGCGATCAGCGGTCGTTAGCCCGCAAAGCGACCGGCGTCAGCCCATCTGGCTTCGCGCACACTGGCGTTTTTGCGGGAAAAAGGAGGCTTGCCGATTTCCCCGGGCAGTGTCGTTTTCCCTTCATTGTCTTAGGGGAGGGTGGTAGGTTTTCTTGCTTCATCCCTTAAAGGGGCTTTCTGGACCCTTATCTATTCAGAGATGGTATTCTAGTGGTGTTTTCTTTGCGTGTGCAAAGGAAGCGTCCCCCGGGGGTGGCCACCCCCGGGGGACGGCGCGGGCGACGAGAACCCTTTGGTCCGTCACCTGTTCTGTGGCGAGGCCGTCTTAAGCTCGTTGCCCGCGTTATATTGTTCCATCCGAATAGTTGGTGGGGCTCGATAAGGCCATCGACGCCCGCAGATAAGAACGGAGATCAATTATAATGGATTCCGCCGAAAAACGTTGTTATGTAGCCTTCGATGTCTCGAAGGAGACGTTAATGATGGCGGCTCCTAAAGGGTTGCCGCAGGGTTTATTGAAGAACTCGCCGGATACTGTCGACAAGCGGTTGAAAGCGTTGCTCGATCATGCGAACAAGGTCCATGAGACGCTCTGGTTGGTTTTCGAGGCCACGGGAGGTTATCAACGGACATTGGAAGCCTGCGCGGCCAAGGCCGGCGTACCTATCAGCGTGGTACCACCCGCATGGATCTTCCATGCCAAGAAGTCTTGGGGTAAGCTTGCGAAAACTGACCCCTTGGACGCCGCCTGTATCTTGCGCTACGCGCAACAGGAAAAACCAGACGCAACTCCTTATGATCCTGGGCGTTATGATTTTCAGGAGCTGGTCTCTTCAAAGGATTTGCTTGTCCGAGAGCGTGCCAAATTGAGGCAGCGGAGTCAGACGGTGACGGTTGTTGCCGCGAAAAAGGCGCTCGCTTGCGCGGAAGCAGCTCTGGATGAACAAATTGCGGCGCTGAATGCCGAAATCGCATCCGTCTTGAACGAACGTGCCAAGACAGACGTTCGGATTGAGGCCATTCGCCCACTTGAAGGGGTCGGGCCTGGACTTCTTGCCGTCCTACATGCCTATCTCCCAGAGTTAGGCAAAGTCGGGCGCAAACAGATCTCCAGTCTTGCGGGGGTCGTCCCACAAGCCAGGGATAGCGGCAAACTACAAGGGAGACGATATGTTTACGGCGGCAAAAGAGTAGTCCGAACAGCACTTTATGCGGCATGCATATGTTTTCTTCGTAAGAACTCACCCTATCGTGCACGCTACGACGCCCTGCGTGCTCGAAACAAATCACACCGCACCGTCCTTATCGCGATGGCCCATGACCTCATCATCCGAATCAACGCTGTCGCCAGACAAGCACTCGAAGAAGCAAAAGGTATCGTCACCGATTAAACGCTAAATCTATCTCAGTATTCCAAAGGCCATTCAATCCGGATGGCCCTTTGGTGCTTTCTCTGCTTCTCTCGAAAACCCTCAAAAAGCCCTCCTCCAGCCTCATATCCCACCTCTCACATCTTACAATGTTACCTCATCTCAAAAATTTTCGTCTTCCACAAAAAATATAGTTGACTTATAGGGTCTCGGCTCCGACCACTATAGGGGGCGGCCTTGGACCCTTATAGGGTCTCGCCTCCGACCCCTATAGTGGTTGACCTCGGACCCTTATAGGGTCTCTGGGCGGATCCTATAGGGTTTCACGGAGGGTCAGGTGGGGTGGGGAAGGCAAAAAAAGAAGAAGCCCCCGGGTGGGGGCTTCTTTGTTTGGCGGAGGGGGAGGGATTCGAACCCCCGGAACCTTGCGGCTCAACGGTTTTCAAGACCGCCGCATTCGACCGCTCTGCCACCCCTCCTGTGGGGTCACGGCGCGGTGGTGGCGGCGGCCTTGGCCTGCTCGGCCTTGCGGTCGGCGGGCATGTTGGGGCGCTTGCCGCGATACCAGGCGACGGTGACCACGGGGGCGATGAAGAGGGTGGAGAAGGTGCCCGCGACCATGCCGACGAAGAGGGCGAAGGCGAAGTCGTGCATCGCGGCGCCGCCGAAGAAGTAGAGGGCGGCGACGGGCATCAACGTGGAGAGGGTGGTCAGCACGGTGCGGCTGAGGGTCTGGTTCAGGCCGCGGCGCATGGCGGTGGGGAAGTCCAGCGTGGGCTCGCGCTCCATGATTTCGCGGACGCGGTCGAAGGCGACGATGGTGTCGTTGATCGAGTAACCGACGATGGTGAGGAGCGCGGCGACGGTGGTGAGGCTCACCTGGTTGCCGCAGAGGGAGTAGACGCCCAGGGTCATGAGCGCATCGTGCGCCAGGGCCACCACGCCGCCGAGGGCGAAGCCGAACTGGAAGCGGTAGCTGACGTAGAGGATGATGCAGATGAGGGAGGCGATGATGGACCAGACGGCCGCGCTCTTGAGCTCATCGCCGATCTGGGAGCCGACTTGGTCGCGGCTGATGGAGGCGATGTTGAAGTCGGGCGTGGCGTTGTCGATGATCACGCGGAGGGCCTCTTCGGCGTCGAGGGCGACCTGCTGGGCGGTGGTGGTGACCGCGAAGGAGAGGTCGCCGTTCTCTGCGGGGGTGACCGTGACCTTGAAGTCGTTCGGGTCGTTCGGGTCGTCCGGCAGGGAGACGATGGCCTTCTCGCCGCGGAAGGCGGCGACCAGGCGGGCATTGAGGGCGGTGACGTCGGTGGGCTCGCCGGCGAGCTTCTTGGCGGTGTAGGTGTAGGTGCCGTTCTCGGCCTTGGCGAGGGTGATGGCGTAGCCGGGGAGGATGCCGTGGCCGATGGTGCCGCGGATGACGTCCGCGACGGGGAGGGAGACCTGGCCGACGTCAGGAATCTTGACGAGGGTCTGGGTCTTGCCGCCTTCGGCGGTGGCGTTCTGGACGGTGGGGTCGGCGATGCCGGCATCGTTGATGGCGTCGCGGATGAGGTCGGCGTCGAGGGCGATGACGGAGTCGGGATTGGCCTTTTCGGTGGCTTCGTAGGTGAGGGAGAGGCCGCCGGTGAAGTCCACGGCCATGACGTCCGCGGGCTTGCTGACGGCGCGGTAGAGGAAGAGGCCGACGGTGGCGACGATGACGGCGAAGGCGGCGATGGTGAGGGGCTTGCCGAACTTCAGGAAGTCGATGTTGATGGTCTCGGGGACCCACTGGAACATCTTGTAGGGCTTGGTGGTGTCTTGGGCCACCAGGCGGAAGATGAGGCGGGTGACGACGAGGGCCGTGAACATCGAGATGATGATGCCGCCGCAGAGGGTGACGGCGAAGCCGCGGATCGGGCCGGAGCCGAAGATGAAGAGGATGACGCCGGTGATGAGCGTGGTGAGGTTGGAGTCCAGAATCGCCAGGAAGGCGCGGTCGTAGCCGGCGGTGATGGCGGCCTTGACGGTCTTGCCGAGGCGGAACTCCTCACGCATACGCTCGAAGATCAGCACGTTGGCGTCCACGGCCATGCCCACGGAGAGGACGAGGCCCGCGATGCCCGGGAGGGTGAGGACGGGGAGCTGATTGATGCTGCCGGTGCTCTCGGCGCCGCTGGGATAGACGGCGTTGAGGACGCCGGCGGCGATGACCATGCCCGCGGGCCAGAGGATGACGTTGAGGGCGAGGGCAACGTCGGCGATGACGCCGCAGAAGAGGTAGTAGAAGAGCATGAAGAGGAAGACCGCGGCCACGCCGATGATGGCCGAGAGGGTGCCCTTCTGGATGGCTTCCTCGCCGAGGGTCGGGGAGACGGAGCGAGTCTCCATGATCTTGATGGGGACGTTGAGGGCGCCCGCGTTGAAGACGCCCGCGAGGCGGGTGGCCTCGGCCCAAGAGAAGTCGCCGGAGATCTGGCAGTGGCCGCCGGTGATGGGCTCACGCAGGACAGGGGCGGAGCGGACGATGTCGTCCAGGACAATGGCCATCTGCTCGCCGGTGTGGCCGGAGGAGAGCTGGGCGAGCTTGTCGGAGCCTTCGCCGTTGAACTCCACGTTGATGACGTTGCCGCCCTTCATGGAGTCCTTGTCGGCGGTGGCCTTGACCACGGTGTCGCCGGTGATGGTGGTGGAGGCGGCACGGGAGAGGTACATCGGGCGATAAGCGTCGCGGCCGGAGCCATCGTCAGCCACGCCAACGTATTCCAGGACGCACTCGAAGAGGGCGCTGGGGGAGCCGAAGCGGGCGAGCTGGGAGGGGATGGTGGGGTCCTCGGCCAGCAGGTCCAAGTAGTTCGGAAGCTGGACAAGGGCGGGGGTGCCGCCGCAGGTCTTGCGCTCATAGCCCTTCGGGGGGCGGGTGTTGGCCATCTCCATGGCCTTCTGGGCGAGCTGCGTGTTCTCGCGGGCAACGAGGCGGAGCTCCAGGAAGGAGGCCTTGCCGACGCTGGCACGCGCGGCGTCGCGCTGCTCATCGGTGGCGCCGGGGATCTGAATGGAGAAGCGGTGGTCGCCGATGGAGGTGATGACGGGCTCGTTGGTGCCGAGGGCGTCGATACGGCGGCGGAGCACCTCGAGGACGGTCTCGTCGGCGCCGCGCAGATCCGCGGCCACCTTGGCGGAGGCCTGGGTGTTGAGCGCGTCGCGGCGGCTCTGGTCCACCTTGGAGAGGTCGGTGATTTTCTCCTTCGCGCTGATTTCGTCGAGGGCGTCGGCCTTGAGCTGCTCTTGGTCGATGGCGACGGTGAAGCTGGTGCCGCCCTGCAGGTCAAGGCCCAAGCGCACCTTGTCCTTCATCGGGAAGGTGACATAGCACGAGAAGGCGACCAGAACGGCCAAAATCGCCCACTTGATCAAGCTGGGCGTATCCATGTCCTTGAAGTTCAACATTGCGGAATCCTTGTGTTACTTCTTGGCGGGCTCGGCGGCGGGCTCATCCGCCGCGGCCATGACGGCGCCGCGCGCCACTTCAACGGTGGAGCCGGGGCAAATCTCAATCACGAAGGTCTGCTCCTTGGCCTCCTTGATGGTGCCGATCAGGCCACCGGCAAAGGAGACCTTGCGCCCGGCGCGGAGCTCGGAGATCATCTTCTGGCGCTCCTTCTCCTTGCGCTGCTGCGGACGGATCATCATGAAATAGAAGATGGCGAAGAGCAGGATGATCATCACCAGCGGGTTGCCGAGCACGGCGGCGATGCCGCTGGGCTGCGCCTGCTGGGGAGCCTGCGTGGAGTCCTCCACCGTGATGGTGGGCGCGCCGCCTTCGGATTCGCCGGAGGTGGGGGCCGGGGGCTGCGCGGGAGTCTGCGTGGTGGCCTGCGCGGTGGGAGTCTGCGCGGACGCGGCATCCTGCGCCATCGCGGGCGCGGCGGCGAACAACACGGTGGCGGCCGCGACGATCGCCATCATCGAGGCCAGGGAAGAAAACTTGGGCGAAACCGCCCGGGTCTGTTTGCTCATGGGGTGTCCTTTTGCCAGGTGCACTGTAAAGTAAAATGAAAGTATACCCTTTTCTTGCGCGAAAAGAAAGCAAAATCGATTGGAGGCTTGGAAGGTGGATAGTGCATACTGTTTTCGCGATACTTTGCGGTCTCCTTCATTCTTTCTTTGGTCACGCAACCCCTGGGATGTTCGCCACCGCGTGCCTCCTTCTGAAAGAATTGGGCTTATTTTAAGAAGAGGGGCGGCGAATGGCGTTGCCGCCCCGGAGAACAGAGAATGGAGTGTGCAGGGCCGAAGGGCCAACCTTTCCACGACCACGGAACGCCCCTGCGGGCGACGGACAAAGCTCCGGGGAAAGCTAAGCCTTCAAGCCTCTAGACTTCCAAACTTCCATTGAATGACAAGTCTTTGGCAAGGGTGCTGGCGATGTTTATCACTGCGATTAGGCTGAGGATTCCCGGCATGATGGAGCTCCCTTATATATAAGGTATAAGGTGGGCTGGGGGTCAGAGGACGCGGAGGAGGGCTTCGCGGTCGGGGGCGTGGCGGAGGGCTTCTTCGGGGGAGACGATACTGCGCTGGACGAGTTGGGCGAGGGAGGCGGTCATGGTGGTCATGCCATGGGCGGCGCCGGTCTCGATGAGGGAGAGGAGCTGGCGTTCCTTGCCATCGCGGATGAGGGCGCGGACGGCGGGGGTGGAGACCATGATTTCGGCGCAGAGGGAGCGGCCGGCGTGGTTGGCCCAGGGGACGAGGCGTTGGGTGAGGACGACCTTGAGGTTGGCGGCGAGGCGTTCGCGGGTCTGGGCCTGCTCGATGGCCTCGAAGGCGGAGATGACGCGGGTGATGGTCTCGACGGCGCCGGAGGTGTGGAGGGTGGCGAAGGTGAGGTGGCCGGTCTCGGCGAGGGTGAGGGCGGCGTCCATACTCTCGCGGTCGCGCATTTCGCCGAGGAGGACGATGTCGGGGTCTTCGCGGAGGGCGGCGCGGAGGGCGTTGTGAAAGCCGAGGGTGTCGTGGCCGACCTCGCGCTGGGAGACGAGGCAGCCGGCGGACTCGTGGACGTATTCGACGGGGTCCTCGATGGTGAGGATGTGTTCGTGGCGGCGGAGGTTGATTTGGTTGAGGATTGAGGCGAGGGTGGTGGTCTTGCCGGAGCCGGTGGCGCCGGTGACGAGGACGAGGCCTTGGCGCATCTCGATGATGTTGCGGAGGAAGGGAAGCGGGAGGCCGAGTTCCTCGAAGGAGAGGAAGCGATCGGGAAGGAGACGGATGGCCCAAGAGAGGCGGTCGCGCTTGAAGAAGCAGTTGATGCGGATGCGTTTGCCGCCGAGGACGGAGGCGGAGGCGTCGAACTCGCGGTCGCGCATGAGGACGTCGAGGTTGCCGCGGCCGATGAGCTTGGCGGTGAGCTCGGCGAAAGGCAGGGCGCGAAGGGACTCCGGGACCTCGGCGGCGCGGAGGAAGCCGTTGACGCGGAGGCGGGGGATATCGCCCTCGCACCAATGGAGGTCGGAGGCGTTGGCCTCGGCCATGAGGGCGAAGAGCGGTTCCAGGCAGGCATCGGCCATCTCACTCGGCCTCCGGTTCGGCCATCTCGCGGAGGAGGGCGGCGTCCGCCGGGGGCGCTTGCTCAGGGGCGGTGAGGGAGCGGGCCTGATTGATGAGCAGCGGGTCGGCGTCGATGGATTCATAGAAGCCATGAGAGACGCGCTGGGCCTCGGCGGGGGTGAGGATGACGTGGGGACGGACGAGGACGATGAGTTCCTCAATGGTCTTGGTCTTGTTCTCGCGCTCGAAGAGGAGGGGGCCGATCCAGGGGATGTCGGCGAGAATTGGGACGCGGGCGGTGGTCTCCTCGTCGATAGTGGAGACAAGTCCGCCGAGTGCGAGGGTCTCGCCGGACTTGGCGACGATGGTGGAGACGATGGATTGCTTGATGACGTCGGTGGTCTGGTATTCAATGCGCTCGGCCTCGGGGCCGTAGCTCATGTTTTTGGAGGGGCCCTCCTCGGCATTTTCCTGGAGGATGCGGATGGTGCAGGTGCCGTCGGCGTGGATTTTGGGGGTGATGACGAGGGTGGTGCCGATGTCGGTGCGGTCGATCTCGGCGGAGGTGGAAGTCGTGGGCGTGGCGGTCTCGGTGCCGGTGAAGGTGGTGGAGGTCTCGACGCTAAGGATGATGGAGGTTTCCTTGCCGACGAAGATGCGGCTGGCCTCGTAGTCGGAGACCATGAGGTTGGGGGTGGCGAGGCGGCGGACCTTGCCGTTCGAGTCGAGCCACTTGAGGCGCATGGAGAGCTTTTCGGAGAGGTATTGGATGGCGGCGGCGTTGGAATTGAAGGTGCCGAGGGTGTCCATGGCGGTGGTGAGGCCGCCGATGGGGCCGTTGTCGTAGCCGCCGACGAAGCCGCCCTTGATGGGGGAACCGCCCTCCGAGCCGAAGAGGAGGTCGAGCTGGCGGTCCTTTTCATCGGTGATGTCCAGGGCGAGGATTCGGACTTCGAGGAGGACTTGGGGTTTGGGGCGGTCGAGCTTGGCGATGACCTCGCGGACCTGGCGGAGGGTGGCTTGGTCGGAGGAGCGCAGGAGAATGGCGTTGACATCGCGGGCGACGGCGACGAAGACGACGCTGGGGCTGGCGGCGCGGGGCTCGCCGTCGGCGCCCTCGGAGACGATGGTGGCGTTGTCGCGGTTCAGGCGATCCATGTCGCGGTAGTAGTCACGGACGTTGTCCAGGCCGGTGAGGTTGCTGTTGCGACGGGAGCGGCGGGAGGAGGAGCCGCCGGAGCTGGCGGCGTCGTCCTCGACCATGGTGGCGCGGTCGGAGAGTTGGTCCATGCGGTCGAGTGCGCGGTCGATGTCGCTGGCGGGGTCGCCATCGTCCTCCTCGGGGGCGTTGTAGACGACCATGTCGTTGAAGACCTGCTCGAGGCTGGCGGCGATGTCCTCGGCGCGCGGGTAGACGACGGTGACGACGTCGACGAACTTATGGCTGTCGCGCGAGGCGTTGCCGACGTATTCCTCGAGGGTCTCGACGTAGATGACGCCGCTGTCTGGGTCTTCGCGGTACCAAAGGCCATGGGCGCGGCAGATGGCCTTGAGGGCGCTCATGCAGTCGATATCCTGCAGGAAGACGCGGGCGGAGATGGCCTTGGCGGCGTCGGTGACGACGATGTGGCGACCCCAGGCGTTGGAGAGGACCCACATGGCGTATTCCACGGGGGCCTCGCGCACCATGAGGGATTTGAGGCGAGGTTCCTGCCCGAACAGTGAAAATGGAAGGAGGAAGAGCAGGAGAACGGAGAACGGAAAACGGAGAACGGAAGCGCCCCTGCGGGGCGACGGACGGCGTTGGGGGAGCATCTTCATTGTGGTCACCAGCGGAGGATTTGGGTGTCGTCGGGGCGGGTCTTGGAGTGATAGACCTCGATGTAGGTGGGGGCGATGGTCTTGACGTAGAGATAGAAGGTGTAGCGGGCGTTGGGGTCCTCCTCGGCGCGGGCGCGGCCACGGGGGATGGGGCGAGGCACGCGCACCTGGTCGCCCTCATGGACGAGGGTTGGGTCCTCCTTCTCGCCCATGCGGACGAGGGCACTGGGTTTGCCCTGCTCGGGGATGGAGATGGCAAGGATGCGGAAATCGGCAGGCAGTTCGCCGGCGGCGGTGCGCGTGAGGCCGGTGCCGGGCATATCGGGATCCTCCGCCGCGCCACGCGGGACGAAGGGATCGACAAGGCCGACCTCGGGGGTGCCATCCTCGTTCTTGAGGTCCTGGGGCGGGTCGGCAAGCGGAATCGCGGCGCGGACGGCGCAAGCCGCGAAGAGGCAGACGGCGAGCACGAGTCTGCGCGGAGCGTGTTGGATGGGGTGTGCCATGGGGTTTCCTTTCATTCGTTCTCATCCGGCCGTGGCGTTCATGGCGGCCATGCCCATGAAGAAGGCGATGTAGACGTAGGCGACCATGCCGCCGACGACAACGACGAGCGCGGGTTCGACCAGTTTGCCCAGCAGATCCAGGCGGCGGGCGAGGGCCTGGGCGTAGAAGTCGCCCACGTAGCGCAGGCCGTCGGCAAGGTTACCGGAGCTCTCACCCACGCGGACGAGGGCCTTGGAGAGGGGGGAGAGATGGTTGAGCGCGGAGGCGGCGATGCCCTCGGAGAGCGGTTTGCCCGCCAGGACGGCGGCGCGGACGGCGGCGATCTGACGGCGGTAAAAGGCGTTGGAGAGCGTGCCGCGGATGAGCGCGAGCGACTCAATCACCGAGATGCCGCTCTCCAGAAGGATGGCGAGGGTCTGGTTGAAGAGCGCGTTGCCGGAGAAACGGCCCACCTTGCCGAAGAGGGGAATCGAGAGGCCCACGCGGTCGAGCGCCAGGCCCACGCCCGGCACGTGGCGCAACACCGCGACGGTCACGCCGAAGAGCACAGGGCCGAGGATGAGCCAGTAGCCTTGCGTCTTGACCCAGTCGCTCGTGGTGAGGAGGGAGCGCGTGATGGGCGGGAGGGCGTCGGGGTTGCCCATGACCGAGGCGATTTGGGGAATGGCGACGGTGCTCACGTAGTAGCCCACGCCCAGGCCCATGAGCACGACGATGGCGGGATAGGTCAAGGCTCGGATGATTTCGTTACGGAGCTTGCGGCGGTTCTCCATCAACCCCACGCAGTAACTGAACATCCGCGGCAGGGCGCCATTGGCCTCGCCCACGGCGATGAGGCCCAGGTAAAGCTCGCCGACCCATGGCATGGACGCGCGCATCGCCTTGGCCAATGAAGCGCCGCCGCGCACGGACTGAGCCGTCTCCCAGAGCGCCTGGGCGAGGTAGCCCTTGGCCAGGCCGGCGGCCGTCTCGAAGGCCTCGACCACCGCGACGTCGCCGCGCAGAAGCACCACCAGTTGCATGAAGGTCTGCTCGACGGAGGCCTTCGAGACCAGCCAGCGGCTCAAGGCGCGGTCGAAGACGTTGCGGGGACGCAACGTCTTGCCGCGCAGGGGCGCGGGTTCCACGCTCAAAGGCGTCAAGCCGCGTTCACGGAGCGTGACGCGGGCGGCTTGGGCATCGTCCGCCTCGATGAAGTCCGCGACCTTTCGGCCGGCATGGAAAGCGATGTACTTGAAGCGCGTCACGTCAGAAGCTCGTTGTCGATGACGTCGGCGATTTCGTCGAGCGTCGTTTCGCCCTCCAAGACCTTGCGCAGGCCGTCGCCGCGCAGGGTGAGGGCGGAATCGGAGATGACCGGCGGGCGACCGGCCATGAGGGCCTCGCGCGCCGCGGCGTCCACGGGAAGCATCTCATAGACGGCGGTGCGGCCGGCGTAACCCGTGCCGCCGCAGTAGGGGCAGCCCTTGGCGTGGGGGATGTTGGGCGGATGCGTGGCGTCCCACCCGCAAGCGGCGCACTCCTCGGGCGTGGCCGGGGCCCACGCCATGCACTCGGGGCAGGGCCGACGCACCAGGCGTTGGGCCATGGCCAAGCGCAACGTGCCGGCCACGAGGTAGGGCGGCACGCCGAGGTCGGTCAGGCGCGTGAGGATGGCGGGGGCGCTGTTGGTATGCAGGGTGGTGAGCACCAGGTGGCCGGTGAGGGCCGAGCGCAGGGCGGTGGTGGCGGTCTCGCCGTCGCGGATCTCGCCCACCATCACCACATCGGGGTCGTGGCGGAGGACGCTGCGCAGGGCCTTGGCGAAGGAGACGCGCTCCTGGCGGCCATCGACCTTGATCTGCGTGACGCCGGCGACAGGCTTCTCGACGGGGTCCTCGATGCTCACCAAGTGACGGTCGTCGGGGGCGGCGAGGGCGCGGAGCGCGGCGTAGAGGGTGGTGGTCTTGCCGCTGCCGGTGGGGCCGGAGATGATGATGACGCCGTTGGGCGCGCGCAGGGCCTTGCGGAAGAGGGCGAAGGCCTCGGAGTGCATGCCGAGGTCCTCCAGACGCTCCAACTTCTGCGTGCGGGCGGTCTGGCTGAGGAGGCGGAGGGTGACATGCTCGCCGTAGAGCGTGGGAACGGTGGCGACGCGCAGAGAGACGGTCGCGCCGTCGAGCTCCAGGTCGATGTTGCCGTCCTGCGGGGCGCGGCGCTCAGCGATGTCGAGCTTGGCCTGTACCTTAATATAGGAGACGAACTCGGCGGCGGCCTCGGGCGGCTCGCGGCGGTCGGTCACCAGGCGGCCATCCACGCGCAGACGGATGCGGGAGCCGCGCTCGTCGGGCGAGACATGGATGTCGCTGGCGCCGCGGGCGAGGGCGCGGCGGAGCATATAGGCGAAGAGCTCCTCCGGGCGGTCGAGCGTACCGTTGAGGGCGGCATCGGGATAGTTCTCGCGGAGGGCGGCGGCAAAGGCCGCGGGGTCGCTCGCCTCGGCGAGGCGCACGGCGCGCCCTTCGAGCAAGCGTTCCAGACGGTCGCGCAGGGCAAAATCCGTGGCGTCGGACACGCAGACGGTCACGGCGCCATCGGGCGCGACGGAGACAGGCAGGGCGCCGAGTCCGCGCGCGACACGCGGCGGGAGCAGGCCCAACACCGATTGCGGGGGGCGGATACGTGCGACGTCAAGCTTGTCCATGCTCATCGGTAGTTCGCCTGCAGGGTGAAGGAGAGACGGAGCGTGCCGGTGTCCGAACGCGTCACCGCGATGTCCTTGAAATGATAGGGCGGCTTCTTGAAGGTCTCGCCCACGAAGAAGAGGAAGATGTCGCGGAAGTTCCCCGCCACGGCGTACTCCATCTCCTCGGTTTTGAAGGGGAGACGCGCGGGGGCGGCCTTGGGTTTGGCGGCGGCCGCGGCGGGAGTTTTGGCGGCGCGCTTGGCGGCGCGGGCCTCGGCGGCCTTGAGCTGGGCGATCTTCCGTTGGGCGTCGCGCAGGAAGTCGTCGCGCATGTTGGCCGGCATCTTGGCTGCGGCGCGCTGGACCTCGCGGGCGTAGGCATCGGCGCTCACGGGCTGGGCGGCGGCCTTGGCGGCAGACGGGGAGGTCTTGCCGCGGGCGGTCGGCTCGGGGGCGGCGGCGAAGGCGGAGGAGAGGACACGCAGACCGCGCGCGGCCATCGCCTGTTCGACGGCGTTCTTCGTGGCGAGCACCGCGTCGGCCCCTTCGGGGATCGGCGCGAAGCCAGCGTCGGCGACCTCTTGGCGCAAGGCCTCCAGCCGCGTCTTGAGCGAGGCGGTCTGGGTATCCAGGGTCTCGGGGCCTTCGGGCAACAGGGCGCGGAGCGCCTCCAAATGCGCACTCATGCGCGCCAGGGCGGGGTCACGTTCGGCACGGACGGCCTCGATTTGTCGGTTCCAGAGAAAGGCTGAGACGGTCCCGCACACGACGAGGGCGGCAACGAGCCAGTGCCAGCTGTTGGTCTTGGCGAGGAAATCCTTCATTTGGCGCCCCCCATGCGCGAGCAATCGATGGTATAGGTGAAGTTCGTGATCGGAAGGCCTTCGGCGTTGACCGTGGTCACGTCCTTGGTGTCGGCCAGGCGGAGTCCCTCGGACTCGGCGAAGGCGGCGAGCGCCTCGCGCAGGCGCAGTCCCTCCTCGTCGTCCACGTAAGTGCCGGAGACCGAGACGATGCCGCCGCGCTCGGTGAGCGAGTCGACGACAAGAGAGGGTTCCGCGTTCCGGCAGAAGAAGTAGGCCACCTGCACAAAGGCCGCGAGGGGCAGACGACGCGTGGCGAGGGCCTGCTGGGTGGAACGTTCGGAGTCGTAGGCACGCTGGGCTGCGGCCTTGCGTTTCTGGGCGGCGTCGGTGGCCTTTTCCAAAGGCAGATACTGTGCGGCCTCGGCCTGATAGCGCGCGGTCGCGGCCTTCAGCAACCGTCCCTCATGCCACGTGTAGAGATAGGGCAGGGCCAGGAGGACGATGCAGGGGAGAACAATCCAGGCGTTGGAGAAACGCTTGCGCGGCACCCAGGGATTGGCCACCGGGAGATCGGTGCGCAGACTGTTCACCTTGGCGGCGGCGGCAAGCGCGGCGGCGGCCTTGAGGGTCTGGTCGACGGCCAAGGGCAGGGCATCGGTGAAGCCGCCCTGCTCGCGGAGGACCGCGGCCAGGGGCTCGGCCTCGCCGCCAAGGGCCAAGAGACGCAAAGGCGTATCGGCCCCCAGCCCACGCGTCCCGTGCGTGAAACGTTCCAGCCAAGCCTCGGGGGCGACCGCGGCATGGCGGAGGCCGGCGGGCACGGGTTGGGGCGCGGCCGGCGCGGGCGGCACCACGAGCGCCTCGCCCTGCCCCACGACGACAAGCGTCTGCTTGGCGGCGGGTTGGGCGCGCCAGACGGCGGCCACGGCCAGGCTCAGCGCCGCGGCGCCATCGAAACGGAGCCCGGCCTCATCGGCGGCATCGCGCAGGGCGGCCAGACGCCCGGCCTCGAAGACACCCGCGAGAAGCGCGGCGCCGCGGCCTTCGCCGTAGGAGCGGCCGGCGATCACCCATGCCGTGGGGTCACCACCCGTCTGGTCGGCGAGTTCCTGGGCCATCAGGTTCTGCGCCTCGGCCCACTTGGTACGCGGGGGAAGGGCGACGTCCTGCCGGCGAAGGTCGCACGCGAGAAGAAAACGCACGGCGGTATGGGTCTTGGCGAGGTCGTTGAGCCACGCGGCGGGCGGCGCGTCGGGCGGGGCGGCCACGGGCGCCTGCCCGGGCAGACGCCACTGTGCGCCGTCGTGGATCAAAATGGCCGGAATCTTGGAACGTTTCGGTTTCATGGGGAGGTCAGAGGATAGTCGGTGGCGGTGTGGAGGGGCAGGGTCACGGCGTTGGCGCCGGGACGCAGGAGCACGCGCCGCGGCGGGGCGGCCATCGCGCCGGAGTCGGTCTCGGCCAACACGAAGACGACGCGCTCGCCCAACGTGAGCCCCTCATTGAGGAGGACGGAATCGGCATTCTCGAAGCGATAGTAACGGCACGCCAGCCCCACCGAGGCCGAAGTCGCGCCCACCGTCAGCGCCGGCTGATGGACGAAGACGTGCAGCAGCTGGACGACGGCGTCGCCCTCGGGCTTCACGGTGAGGGAGAGCGTGGGCGCGGGCGCGGACACGGCGAACGTTCGGTCGCGATCGCGCCAGTCGACGGCCGCGGCGTCGGGGCGGAGCGCGTCGTCCATGCGGTCGCGGCCGCGGGAGACGAGCGTCTCGCCGTCGAACTCCCACGGACCGCCGAAGCCGTCGACGACATACGGGATGGGGTTGTCCGGGTCGGAATCGTCGGCGGCCAGGGCGTCACCGGCGCAATAGGGCCCGCGCCAGCCCGCGCCGAGGGTGACGGCGGCGAAACGGTTGGTGATGGCCGCGACGGCGGCGACCTCGGCGGCGGTGTACTGCGGCGCGGTCGTGGCGGGGATGAGCGGCGCGGAGCGGAGGGCCCACGCGGGAACGTCGAGGACGGCGACGGAGGCGACGGTCTCGCCGGGGTTCTCCGGGTCCGGCGTCACGGTCTCGGTGGGCAGGCGCGCGCCGAAGAGGAGGCAGAGCGCCTCGGCGGAATCCGGCGCGAGGCCGAGGTCGGAGACGAGGCTCAGCCCATCGGCGCGGGTGAGCGCCTCGGCCATCGCCTCGGCATCACGCGCGGTCTGCTCGTAACGTCCCTTCTCGCGGGTAGCCGCCGCACCGGTCATCACCGCCGCCGTCAGCCCGGCCAGGATAACTAAAACGACGAGCAACTCCACCAATGTCATGCCACGGGCGTTCACGGATTTCTCCAGATGTCGAGGTTGAGGAGTTCGATGAAGGTGAGGCCGCGGGATTCATCACGCTGGCGGAGGGCCCCGGTGGCGAGGTCGAGCGGACCGCTGTCGGCGCCTTGGCGGCGGTTGCCGGTGAGGGCATCGAGCTCGTCGTCGAAGGCGTCCCAATCCTCCGGGTTTTCGGCGCAGACGAGGAAGAGCCGGCGGTAAATGGGTTGGGTGAGGTCGGCTTCGTCCTCACAGTGCTCCAAGTAGAGCACGCGGTAGAAGCCGTCCCAGCGCGTGCCGATCTGGGGGAAGAGCGGGGCGGTCGCGTCCGCCTCGGCGCGGACGAGCGTGCCGTAGTCGTCGCCCTCGATGCACGCGACGCGGCTGGGTGCATCGGCATAGGGGCCCTGCCAGCCTTCGCCCGTGAGGGGGTCGGGGTCGCCGAAGACGACGAAGTCGGCGTTTTCTAAGCGTTCGCCGTTCTCGGAGACGGAAGGCTGCAGGAGCGGCCAGAGACCGTAACGCTCGTAGAACTCGAGCATGCCGTAGGTGCGGTCGCTCGCGACGGGGCGGTCGCCGCCCGAAAAGGTGAGGCGGAAGTCCGACGAGGGGAACACCTCGCTGTCGTTTGGCGCATGGACGCCAGAGAGAAGGCGCGGGGCGTTGTCGGCATGGAAGCGGGCAAAGGCGTCGCGGAGCTGGCCCATCTCGTGGAGCGTGGTCTGGCGGCGGGCCTGGACGACGACGCTGCGGCCATAAGTGACGGCCACACCCGCGCCCACCACCGCAACGATGGCGATCACAACCAACAGTTCCACCAAGGTGAAGCCGCGGCGTCTGGGCGTGGGTGTGGTCATCGGGTTTTCTTTCTTTGGAGGTTCGGGTGGAGGGCGGCGGAAGGTCCTTTCGCCCCTGTCCACCCCTTCATAACTGACCCTATAGTGGTCCGAGGTCAACCACTATAGTGGTCGGAGGTGAGACCCTATAGTGGTCCGTGCGCGACCCTTATAGGGTTCCCGGAGCCCCCCGCAGGGGGCCCTGGCGGGAGATTAATCCTTCAGCTTGGCTTCGTCGTCGATGTAGTTGTCGCGGAGCGCGGCGGCAGAGTAGCCCTGCGGGGAGAGAACGGCGGCGACGGAGGCGCCTTCGCCGACGTTGGTCATGCTGTTGGCGTTCTCCAGGGGCACCTTGATGACGACAAGGTAGCGGCTGTAGATAGTATCGTTCTGGTCTTGGCGCTTGCCGTAGGCAGGATTCTCCAGGCGAACGGCCTTGCCATCATTGATGGAGGCGAAGCGACCCAGGCCCATCACCACGAGGTAATAGCGCTTGCCGTCCTCAAGTTCATCCTGATACGACGCCGTGGGATCCGCCACTTGGTCAGGGGTGAGGCCGCAGTTGGAGATAATCTCATCGGTGAGATTCATCGGCATGGTCACGCTCATGGGGCCCATAGACATTTGGGCGCCGCCACCCGGGTAAATGAAGCACAGGCGGTTGAGCGTCTCACCATTGACGATAGCGTTGGCTGCTTCGATGGCCGTGTTCAGATTAGTAAGTCTCTCAAATGTCAGAGAACCTTCATCGGTGCCGATATCCGCACCGTTGACGGTCAACGGGAATGGGCCAGCACGAAGTGTCGAAGCATTGTCCACGAGATATTGCGCCTGTGCCTGGGAATAACCACCAGCATCGGCATCAAGCGTGCGCACGGTGTCCTCGGTATTCACCTCGGCGCCCATCATATTGGTCTCGAAGGTGGAGTCATTGGCACTCGTAACATCTTTGTCCACGCGATGAATGTAAACGTGGCTGAGGCCGGCGGAGGCAAGTGCGGAGAGAACCTCTTTAGGGGCGACTTCGGCCATGGCGGTGTATCCCATGGGGCCGCTCAGACCCATGCCGGAGTCAGACATCGGCGTCACGTTGCCCAGCGTGGTGTCGTCAACCGTGGCGGGCATCTGGTGGTACATGTCGCCATTTTCGTCGATCAGGGAGTCGAGGCCGTCGGGGAGTTTGCCGTCATTGATGAAGCTCCAGTGGGCGATGGTCTTCTGGATGGTGCCGATGTCCGACATTTCCATGGCGGTCTTCGCCTTGTCGTCCATGTTGCGATAGACGACAGCGACGCCGGCGCCGATGACGGCGATGATGGCGACGACGACCAAGAGCTCGATGAGCGTGAAGCCCGCGTGGCGCTTGGTGCGGTTGAGGTGGGTGTGTTTCATAAGGATTGGTTCCTTGTGGGTGTTTGTGTTCGGGTTTCGCGGACGCTGGAGACCCGCACGTTGGGTGCCGTTCAGGCCTGGACCTTGGCGAGAGCCTCGGCGGCGGCCTGGGCGGCGTGCTGGAGATCGGTTTCGTCGGGGTGCTTGGCGGCTTCGGCCCAACGGGCCTCGGCCTCGGGGGTGGGCGCGTGGGGGTTGCCGGCGGGCATCTTGCGCATCCAGTCGATGAGCACGGGGTCGATGGCGCCCTGGCACCAGAAGGCGGCGACCTGCTCGGTGCCTTCGCCATAGGCCTTGGGGGCGGCCTCGGCGCAGGTGCGGGCGTGCATGGAGTCGGGGTTGGCGCCAAGGGTGAAGAAGGTGAAGACCTTCTTGCCGCTAATGGTCTTCATGTAGTCGGCGGCTTCCTTGTTGGGGCCGCCCTTGTCGACCCAGAAGCCCATGGCGATGAAGTCGTAGGCGTCGGGGGCGGGGGCGGTCTTGACGTCGTGAAGCTCGGCGCCGGGGAGGGCCTGGGCGATAGCCTCGGCGACCTTCTTGGTGTTGCCGGTCTTGGTGGAGTAAACGACGAGGATTTTCATTTGGAATCTCCTTGATGAGGTGTGATGGAGGATGAGGATGTAGGGAGAACGGAAAACGGAGAACGGAGAACGGAACGCCCCTACGGGGCGACAGGCGGAGACTCGCCTCCCGATTGCAGTTTCCCTTCAATACGAAGTTGGCACTGGGCGACAAGCTCGAGGAGTTCGAGGTCGTGGGTGATGAGGAGGGCGGCGCCGCCATCGAGGGCAAACTGCGCCAGCTGAGCGGCGATGACGCGCATGTTGCGGCCGTCGAGTCCGCTGGTGGGCTCGTCGAGGATAAGGAGGGAGGGGCGCTTCATGAGGGCGCAGGCGATGACGAGGCGCTGCTTCTCGCCGCCGGAGAGGGACTGCGGGTGGCGTTCGGCCAGGTGCACCAGGCCGAAGAGGGCCAGCAGGCGGTCGGCCTCGGCCTCGCGGACGGCGCGGGGGACGGCGCGCGGCGCGGAGAAGAGGAGTTCCTCGCGGACGGTGCGCATGAAGAGCTGGATGTCCATCTGCTGCATGACGAAGGCGGCGCGTTCGCGGATGTCGCGGCGGCGAAGGGCACGGCCTTCGTGGAGGATCTCGCCGGCCTGGGGTTTGGCGAGTCCGCAGAGGAGTCGGGCGAGGGTGGTCTTGCCCGCGCCGTTGGCGCCGACGATGGCGGTGACGGCGCCGCGCGGGACGTTGGCGGAGAAGCCGTCGAAGATGAGGCGGGACTTCTTGGAGTGGCGGAAGGTGAGGCCGCGAATCTCGACGGCGGGGGCGCCGAAGGTGTCGCAGGCGGGGAGCTCGGGGCGGGAGACGTCCACGCGGCGGAGGCCCCATTCGGCGACGCGCGGCTGGGCGGCGAGGAGGTCGAGCAGGTCTTCGCCGCCGGGCATCTTCTCGGCGTTGAAGACGGCGCGGCCGCGCTCGAGGACAAGGAGGCGGTCGAGTACGCCGCGAAGCCAGTAGAGGCGGTGATCGACGATGACGAGGGTGACGCCGTGGGCCTTGAGGCGGAGGATGAGGCGAGCGAGCTCGTCGGTGGCCTCGGGAGAGAGGTTGGCCGTCGGCTCGTCCATCACCACGAGGTCGGCCTCGGCGGCGAGAACGGCGGCAAGGGTGGCTTTCTGCTTCTCGCCGGAGGAGAGGGTGAAGACGGAGCGGCGGGCGAGATCGGTGAGGTCGAGCACGCGCAGGGCGCCATCGACGCGCTCGCGGATTTCGTCGCGGGGGCGGCACTGCCATTCGAGGGTGAGGGCCACCTCCTCCTCGACGGTGGTGGCGAAGAACTGCTCGTCGGGATTCTGAAGGACGGTGCCGACGCGTTTGGCGAGGGTCTCCATCGGCACGGGGCAGACCTCTCCGGCGACGCGGAGCGCTCCGGTGAGGGTGCCTTTATAGTGGTTGGGGATGAGGCCGTTGAGCAAACGCAGGAGGGTGGACTTACCGCAGCCGCTGGCGCCGGTGACGAGCAGGGCCTCGCCCTTGCGCAGGCGGAATGAGATGCCTTCGAGCGCGGGCGCCTCGGTGAAGGGATAGCGGTAGGCCACGTCGCGGGCGTCGATCATCCACTCACTCATGGGCGGCCTCCTGTTGCTGGTCGGACTTCATGGCGCTGGGGCCGTAGGGCGTGGCGGGGATGGCGGCCTGCCACGCGCAAATGGCGGCCAGGAGGCACGCCGCCACGGCAAGGACCGCGAAGTCGACCCGGCGGAACCGCAACGCAAGGAGCTGGGTGGGCCGTTTGGCGTAGCCCACGCGCTTCATCTCGGCGGCCACGGAGAGATGGTCGGCCATGCGGAGTGTGCGCACCGTCAGCGGCACGACCGTCAGGCGGATGGCCTGGATGGGATGGATGAGCGCCGCTCCCAGGTTCATGGAGAAGCCGCGCATCCGAACCGCGTCGCGCAGCTGCCGGATGACGTCGATGAACTCCGGCACGAAGCGGCAGAAGACCATCAGCGGCACCAGGGCCACGCGCGGCAGATGCAGGCTCTTCATCGCGCCCACGAAACGCTGCACCGAGAAGTCGAGGCCGATGGCGAGCAACACGTTGAGCGCGGGAATCATGCGCAAGAAGGGCGTGTGGAAGTTACCCAACAAGGCCGGCTTGAGCATCGCCACGCCCTGTTCCCACGACGTGCCGGCCGCGAACCATTCGCCGATCTTGAAGGAGAGGAGGATGACGCCGACCGTAAGGGCCATCATGGCGCAGACAGCGAGATAGGCGACAAGGATGACCTTGTAACGCCCCGAGGCAAGCACGTAGAGCAACGTCGCCGCGCCGAGCGCCAGCAGGGGCCCCGTGCCGCTCAGGTAGATGCTCACGCCGGAGACGACCAGCGAGAGAAGCAGACGCGTGCGGATGTCCAGCGCCTCAGAGCTCACGGATAATGCCCGCATGGCGAAGCTCCTTCACGAATTTGGCGCCGCAGGGCAGCCCCACCAGGAGGCACCCCAGATAACCGAAGGCCACAATGACCGCGCCCACGCCGACCATGCCGATGTTTTCGCGCGCCATCAGGAACGACATCGCCAGGCCGATGAGGCGGCCAAAGGCGTCGTAAATCGCCACGCCCAAGAGCACGGCCCAGAGTTTGCGGTAGCCGCCGCAGAGCGCAATCAGCGCGTCGGCCACGAGCGCCCCCAGCAGATAAAGCGGCAGGGTGCCCACCATGATGCCGCCGGTCATCAGAAACGAGACGACCTGCGCCACAAGGGTGTAGAGCATCAGCGCGCCGAACTTGCGCACGCGCGCCACCATCACCACCAGCAGCGCCGTCGCGATGCCGTTCTTCAGCAGCAATGTCACGGGATTCATCCCACCGCCCAGCAGGGCCACGAGCAGCGAGGCGGCCTTGCCCAGCGCCGTGAAGAGCCCCACGACAATCAGGCTCTCGGTGTCCCAGTAGAAGCCTTTGCGGACCTCGGCCACTTACTTCTCCTCCACGTCGCGCTTCAGGGCGCCGGCGACGGCCTTCATTGCGTCGAAGGCCCCGGCGCGCCCGGCGAAGATGAAGCCGGAGAGCAGGGCGGCCAGCTTGGTCTCGTAATACTCGCCCAGGCGGGTCAGGCGATAGCCGCCGGCGGGAAGAGAGGCCCAGACACCGGCCCGCTCCCAGTTCTCCAGCAACGGGGAGAAGTCGGTGTCCGGGAAATCCGTTGGAATGAAGAGGCCGCGCTCGAGCTGATCGGTCAACTTGGTGCGCAGACGGTGGTCGGCGGGCTTGGCCATCGCCGTGGCGATGGGTTTCTCGCCGGCGTCGACCATCCGGCCCCAGGCCTCGAGGTCGCCGGTCTGCATGAAGGAGCGGTCGCCGATGAAGCCGCCCGCGCCGCACCCGAAGGGCACGATGTCGGCGCCGGTCTTGGCCCAGTGGTTGTAACGGTTGCGTTCCAGGTCGTTGCGGCCCCAGTGCGTGCAGGAAAGCTGCCGCCACCCCATCGAGGCGAGCCAGTCGCAGGCGGCGGCGTGACGCGCGGCGCGTTCGGCCTCGCACCACCCTTCCTTTTCCATGCGCTTGGCCAACGGCAGCCCGGGGAAGACCTTCAGCGAGTAGAGGTCCACGCCGTCGAGGGCGGAGTCGTGGACGGTCTTGACGTTCTCTTCCATCCACTGCTCTTGCGTCTGGCTCGGCAGACCGTAGATGAGGTCGGCCACCAACGCGATGCGGTCGCCGCACATCCCCTTGATCTCGCCCAGACGGGTCAGGAGCTCCTCGCGGTTGTTGCGGCGCCCGAGGCTCCTGCGCAACTCGGTCTGGAAACTCTGGATGCCGAAGGAAAAGCGCGTCGCGCCGGACTCCAGACACGCCCGCACCCGCTTATCGTCAAACGCAAAGATACGGCCTTCGATGGTGAACTCCACGTCCGGCGCGACGTTGAAGTGCTGATAAATCGCCCCGATGACGCGGCGGAGCTGGTCGGCGCTCAGGGCCGTCGGTGTCCCGCCGCCGAAATAGACCACGTCCACCGGCTTCTTGGTGAAGACGCCGCGGGCGGCCTCGCGCTCGATTTCCTTGAGGAGGCGCTGCGTGTAGGCCTCAAGCGCGGCATCGTCCGTGCGGTGGGAATAGAACCCACAGAAGGCGCACCGGCTCACGCAGAAGGGAACATGCACGTAGAGGATCAAGGGCTGCCCATCGGTCGGTGCCGTCTCGTTCCAGGCGCGCTGGAGTTCCTCGGGAGGGGTCGGCCGGCTCAGCAGGGAAAGCATGTCGCCGTGCGGGGCGGAGCGCTTCTCAGAAAGACGCTTCAACAGCTCGGTCCGGTCCTCCGGTAACAGGAAAATCTCGTTCATGGCTTCGGCAAATCCTTAGCGATGTCAAATAAACACGGCATATAATACACCCGCCAGCAAACCATGTCAAGGAAATAGTTATAATAGCCTAATAGACTGTATTACGATTGATGTCAATAGGTTACATACGAAAATGTGAAACGTCCTAGCATAAAACTTATAAGATCGGGCAAACAAATAGCGCAAAGATATGCTATGATTGCACGCCAGTTGAGCAAGAAAGGCCAAGCATGAAGATTGTGTTCCAATGGTTGCGGACGGTTTGCGGTTATTATCGCGCACAGGGGCGCCTCCTGGCGCTGGACCTGACGACGGTGATTGCGCGGGCGGGGGCCCGCCTGCTCATCCCGGCCGTCGCCCTCCATGTCTTCCAGGTCAGCCTCCCGGCGGGGGATCTCCGCGCCACCGGCTGGTGCGCGCTCCTCTTCGCCCTGCTGGCCGTGGGCGCGGCCGCGCTGGAATGGGGCGGCACCATTTGCGGGCAGTGGCTGGGATTCCGCATCGAGGCCGCCTTGCGCGCGGACTTCTTCGACCATCTCCAGCGCCTCCCCTTCGCCTTCTTCGACCGCACCAAGACCGGCGAGGTCCTCAGCCGCGTCACCTCCGACCTCCGCATGGTCGGCTCCACCGCCCACCTCCTCCCCGAGGCCCTCCTCGAAATCTCCCTCACCCTCATCGGCGCCTTCGCCTTCATGTTCTGGATCAACCCCACCCTCGCGGCCTTCACCCTCATTCCCGTCCCCTTCATCCTCTTCTTTGCCGGCAGTTTCCAGAAGCGCATCCACCAAGTCTGGCGCGAAAACCGCCACGAGGCCGCCGCCTTCGCCGCCCACGTCGAGAACGCCGTCCAGGGCATCCGCGAAATCAAGAGCTTCACCGGCGAGAGCCGCGCCCGCCGCGCCTTTCGCCACGCCAACGCCCGCTTCCGCCGCTCCTTCGAAAAGGTCTCCGCCCTCTACGCTCCCCTCTTCTCCGGCACCCAGCTCCTCCTCGAAGGCTATTCCCTCCTCTACATCGCCCTCGGCGCCTGGCTCGTCGCCCGCGACTCCGCCACCCTCGCCCAAGTCTTCGCCTTCTTCATGTACTCCCGCTACGTCACCGCCCCCATGCTCCGCATCGTCGGCTTCCTCGACCTCTTCCAACAGGGCCTCGTCGGCTTCCGTCGCTTCCAGGAATTCGTCGCCCAGCCCCCCGAGGACGACCCCGCCGACGACGCCGCTCCCCTCGGCCCCGTCCGCGGCGAAATCCGCCTCGAGAACCTCCGCTTCCGCTACCCCGGCGCCGCCCGCGACGTCCTCGATATCCCCGCGCTCACCCTTCCCGCCGGTACCGTCTGCGCCCTCGTCGGCCCCAGCGGCGGCGGCAAATCCACCCTCGCCGCCCTCATTCCCCGCTTCTACGCCCCCACCGCCGGCCGCCTCCTCCTCGACGGCCGCGACACCGCCACCATCCCCAAACGCGACCTCCGCGCCGCCATCGGCATCGTCGCCCAACGCCCCTTCCTCTTCGATGGCACCGTCCGCGACAACCTCCTCCTCGGCCGACCCGGCGCCACTGACGCCGAACTCTGGGCCGCCCTCGAATCCGCCAACCTCGCCCCCGCCATCCGCGCCCGCCCCGAAGGCCTCGACACCCCCGTCGGCGAACACGGCCTCCGCCTCTCCGGCGGCCAAGCCCAACGCCTCGCCATCGCCCGCGTCTTCCTCAAAAATCCCCCCATCCTCATCCTCGACGAAGCCACCTCCGCCCTCGACACCTTCGCCGAGGCCGCCGTCCAGGAAGCCCTCGCCCGACTCTCCGCCGGCCGCACCACCCTCATCATCGCCCACCGCCTCACCACCATCCGCCACGCCACCCAAATCTGCTACCTCGAAGACGGCCGCATCGTCGAATCCGGCTCCCCCGCCGACCTCCTCGCCCGCAAAGGCAAATTCCACGCCCTCCTCGCACTCGCCAACCTCTCCCCCACAGACATCGCACCCTAAGGAAGTTTGGAAGTTTAGAGGCTTGGAAGCTTGGAGGAGCCACAGAGGTGAAAGCCCGAACTGCCGCCCTTGGCGGCGATGAGACCGAAAGAAGTACTAGACTAAACCACCCATCCGTCGCCCGCAGGGGCGATCTCTGTTCACTGTTTTCTGTGGCCGTGGAAGGTTTGGCGCTTCGCGCCTGCACGCTCCGCTCTCTGGAGCGCGCCAGCGCCCCTTGGCCTTTGTGATTTCCAATCATTCTGGCAGTCCTTTTCTCTGTGTTGCTCTGTGAACCCCTCTGTGAGTCTCTGTGATCTAAAAACACACTGGTGTGCAAATAACTCTTTATCTCCCCATTTATTTGTTAGTATAGGAGCGGTCGAACACGATGGCTGCGTGTTTGGTTGCAACTGTTGCGTATTCATCATGAGGAAAACTGCAATGAAACGGCTTGTTTTTGCTTCACTCATCTCCCTGCTTGCCCTCTCCGCGCAGGCTGTCACCATCGATTGGGGAAAGGCCACCTCTGGTCAGGCGGAACACGCCTATACCAACCAGACGAGCGCCAATCACCTCTCCAACAAGTTGAACAGCGCGGAAGTTTGGACTGTGGGTGCCGTCCTGACCGTTAAGGGCGACATTGGCACGCTTACCAGTTGGCCCTCGATCATCGGCGTCACCAAAACGAGTGATTCAGATAGCGCCTTCCGCTTCGTTCTAAACAACGGCACCGCTGGGACGGTTGGTATCTCAACGCCTGGTAGCGTTGTCTCTGCTTCCGGCGACCCTGTCACGCTTGAAACCGGCAAAAGCTACGAATTCGTGATTTCTCATAGTGCGGATAACACGCTCGCCTTCTACATCGATGGCGTCCTCTACGGCTCCGCGACGGTCGATGAGACCTTCACCAACATCGTCTGGGGCAAGCAAGGGAAAGATAGCAATCGTTTGTGGGAGGGCGACCGCGCGAATGCCTTCACGATGGATGTCTACTACTCGACGGAAGGCGATTACGCGGCTCTGAAAGAGAAGTATAGCCCCGAGGCCATCCCCGAGCCGACGGCGTTGGCGCTTCTCGCGTTGGGCGTGGCTGGGGTGGCGCTCCGCCGCAAAGTCGCTTGAGCGCGACTGCCATACCAACCAAAAAGCCCTGTCCTTGCGGTCGGGGCTTTTTGTTTGCTGGTGCCACTTTCTCCAAATCACTGACCGTCCCCAAAAGGGCGGCTCTAGCATGTTTTTTGAGCCGCTCTAAAGGGCCTTTCTGAGACCCTATAAGGGTCCGAGGTCGACCACTATAGGGGTCCGAGGTGAGACCCTATAGTGGTCGGGGGCGAAACCCTTAGTGGTCCGCAGCCGACCCTTATAGGGTCTCAAAAAGGCACCTCTGCAACCCCTCTGAGACCCCTTGGAGATTCAGCTCCACCCTATGGCCGACAGACGCGCCAATCAACCAAAATCCAGTCGGCGAGCCGACCTCAAATCTGCAAAAATCTGCGAAATCGGCGGTTTCATCCTGTACGGTTTTCTGCGAAAACGGCAGAAGCGCAAGGGATGGACACGTTAGTAAGGCTTGCAGGGTCGAACGGTGAAGTCTCCAGCCCCTTGCGCGCCTTTGTGTCTTCGTGGAAACAGAGGTTCGTCGTTTGCCGGGGCGCGTCGGCGTCGATGAATACCCCTACATGGGGTTATATGCTATTATATCGGCAGGTCTCAGGTAAGGGACGTCATCTTTGCCCGGGCTTGCAAAGGAATGCGCATGGAGATGGGAAGTCTAACGTTTTGGAAGCGGCTTGGTGCGCGATTGCTCCATCCGGCGGCGGCGTTGGCCATCATGGCGGTGGTGGTCTGCCTGTTGGTGATGTATCCCGGGGCGAAACTTTTCGACACGATGTTTCACCTGGGGCGCGTGGATGCGCTTGCCGAGCATTTCCTGGCCGGCGGCGGCTACCCCTGTCGGCTTTATGCCGCCTCCTGTGCGGGCTTCGGCTACGCCGCGCCGCTCTTCTACGGCGATCTCTTTTTGATTCCGGTGGCCTTGCTGCGGGCCTGCGGGGCCTCCATGGTCGTTTGTTTCGGGGCGCTGTTGGCGGAGCAGGTGGTGTTGGCCTTCGGCGTCATGTACGGCGCGTGCGGGTGGTTTGGCCTGCGCGGACGGGAACGCCTGGCGTGCGCGGCCTTCTACCTCTTCGCGCCGTCGACAATGATGATGATTTTCAGTTATGGGCAGATAGGGATGGCGTTCGCGACGGCCTTTTTGCCGTGCGTGGTCTTCCCGGCACTGGTGCTTCTGGCCGAACGGGGCATTGCGCCTCGCCGCCTTTGGGAAGCGGCCTTTTTCCTTGTCCTCGGGATGTCCGCTTGTATCCTCTCCCATGTGATTACGGCGGTGCTTGCCGTCTCCTTCATCGCAATCCTTTGCCTGTGCCGTCTTCCCCACTTGTTCCGCGAACCGCGGCGCCTGGCGTGTCTGACCTTTGCGGCGGTCGCGACGCTGGGGCTGACGGCCTGGTTTTGGGTGCCGATGTTGGAGCAGCGCGCGGCGGTCGACCTCTTTGTCTTTGACGAGGCGTGGCGGCCGGCGAGTATTGCAAGAATCCAACCGGTGTTTGGCTTTTTTGCCGAAGCCTTCATCTGGCGGAAGGTTGTCTATCCAGCCCTGGCTATGTATTGCCCGGAAGGCTGGGAGTGGGCGCTTGAGTGGGCACAGATGGACTTTGACGCGTTTGTCGCGTGGGGATGGTTCTTGGCGCCCTTGCTTTGGTTTCTCTTTCGCAATGGCACGCTTTCGCGCTTTGGGGCTGCGCCGCTTTGGGCGCGTGCCGCGGGGTGGGTGCTTTTGGGGCTCACCGTGCTTGTCGCCATGCCGCTGGCGTTGGACGTGTTGGTGTCGATTTTGTGGTGGACGCAGTTCCCGTCTCGTTTCTTCGGGCTCTGGACCTGCCTGTTGGCGCCGTTGGCCGTCTGCTTCGCCTTCCGCCGATGCACGCCCTATCAGCGGCGCTTGTTGCTCGAGACCTTTCTGGTGATGTTCCTCTTGGTGAGTGTCTTCCCGCTCTATGCGCGCAGATGCCACTTGGCCGGCCTTGGCCACCCTCCGGTCTCAGAGTTACTTTATAACATCGGGAATGGAGAGTATTTGCCGGAACGTTTCACGCGGGTTCACGGCGGGAAAGTGCCCGAGAAAGAAGAAAAAGAGGCGTGGCCCTGGAGATGGCGCCCCGGGGCGTCCGGGGATGCGGGAATCTTTACGCTCGAGGTGACGACCCCGCAGACCTCGGTCAGGGTGCCGCGCTTTTATTATAAAGGCTACGCCGCCACGATGGATGGTGAGCCCCTCTCCATTCGTGAAAGTTTCGATGGCATGGTTGAGGCCGAGACCGCCGGCAAGACAGGTACACTGCGCGTGTGGTATGCCGGCACCTTCCTGCAACGCGCCTCGGGATGGTTCTCCTTCGGCGTGTTGCTCTTATTGCTCCTCCTCTTCTTCCTCCGACACCGTCTACGTATTTTTGCGACTTCCCGCGTAACGCCTCCAAATCCCGCGTCCTAGCAGCGCTAGCACGTATTCAATCTACGCAATCTGCGTTTTCCCATTCTGTCAGTCCTCGCGTTCTGTTTCTAGGGACGCGTTAGCGCCCCTTGTGGTTCCTAAAATCTACAGGTACCTTTTTTGTTTACCCGAAGACACGTTGGAAGGGGAGCAGATTGCCATCCGGATTATGGGAGTGATGAGCATTGTGATCATCGAGGATGGCGAAGACTAAACGCCTAAAGACCCCGCGGAACTCCGCCTCCTCGAAGACTTCGCGGAACAATCGCGCGATGTGGGCGGGTGGATTACGGAACGCTCCGCACCCAAAGGCGCCCAACACGATGGCGTCATTGCCGCCATGGAAACACGCCCGCAGGATGGCCCGTATTTTCCGCTTTGTTGCCTCTGCATGGTCGGGACAAATCTCCTCTGGAGCGACAAGGGTAGGGCGGTTGATGGCAGGAACGGTCACCACGTCCAGCATGAAAGGCGCTTCCAAGAAAGGTGCGCCCTCCGCCTCGCGTCCGCGGAAGAAAACCACATCGCGTGAATGGATGGAGCCCTCATTACGGTCCAACGGATAGAACTGTTTGCGCAACGGTAACCGTGCGTAGTCGGCGTGCCAACGGTCAAATGGATAAAGCGACAACATCAAGGTCGACCGACGAAAGAGTCCCTCCTCCTGCGCCCGCGCCCCGCCGATGACGCCCCCGCCGGGATGTTGACGGTTCGCCAAGTTCAAGACCGCGGGGCGCAACCCTACATCTAGCAACGCCTTCCCTGCCGCCACGCAATCCTGTTCCACCACCTCTACCACAGTCTCCTCGCGTGGCACATCCGCGCCAATCGGCCGCGAGCGCACATATACCCACGTCTTGTCTGCGGCCTCCTCTACACTGGGCAGATTGATCCGCCGCCCCGAAGGTGTTTGATAACGCCCCGCCAAACAGCAACGCAACGTCTTTGCGTAAATTTCTCGGTTCAATAGCTTCCGTACGTCGATACGCGGGTCCCGCCAATCGTCATCTGTCCATTGCTCTGGCACGTTGTCGCCATAACGGCATACCGCCTCCTCTACGCTTGCCTCTGCCAGATGAGAAAAGGCCCGTGATGATGCCGGTGTCTGCGGACTGCCAAACATCCCCTTCGTGAATCCTCTCGGCCGACGTGCCGGGTCCACAATTTCCGCGAATCCCGACTTCCGCACATCTGCCGTCACCAGTTGCTCATACGCCTCCGCCACGCGCGGCCACGGCCCGGTCGACTCTAATCGCGGCCGCCAACCGCATCCCCCCGCCTCATAAACCTCCAACACACCCTCGGCCCCCTGCCGTTGTGCATAATAATGGTAATAAGGAAATGACTCTCTATGCCCCACCATCTCCACCCACGTCTCCAACTCAAATCCATCTGGAGCCTCTATCGCGTCCATGCTTCACTCCTTTCAGACCGGCACCACGCCAGCCACACTGCTTGCATTATACCACATCCCCTTTTCACCCAGACTTCCGAAACGCTATGCTTCCCCAGCTCCGGCAATCTTTGCGTAATCTTTTTGTATCGCTATTGGCTCGTCGCAGACGTGCCGGGGTGCAGGGGCAATTGGAAGTTTAGAAGCTTGGAGGTTTGGAGGCTTGGCTGTTTTACCCATACCTCATCCGTCGCGCGCTTGCCGCGCGCTCCGTTTTCCGTTCTCTGTGGCCGTGGAAGGTTTGTCCCTTCGGGCCTGCACGCTCCGTTCTCCGGGGCGCGAAAGCGCCCCTCCCCTGCCGGGGTGTGGGGCAGTGCCCCACACCTTTCCAATCATCCCATTTCCCAATCCACCCAACCCCTTTGTATCCTTCGTGTCCTTTGTGATTTCCAAATATTCTGGCAGACCCTCTGTGTAGCTTTGTGAAATCCTCAGTGTTCCTCTGTGATCTAAGCCTGCCGCGTCTCAACTTTTCCTCGGTTCCATCGCTGACAGAATCTTTTGGATTTGGTAGATTAGTGAATATGGAAACGAGCAAGAAGACGACCGTGAAGCGCGCCAAGCCCCAGCCCCCGAAAGTGGAGCCCGGGGAGGAGCAAGTGTTGCAGTTCAAGTTGACGCTGGACGATTTCAAGCCGCGGATCTGGCGGCGCGTCCAGGTCAGCAGTCAGGCGACGATGCTCCAGTTCGCACATATCGTCATGGAACTCTTCCAGATGGAGAATGCGCACCTCTACGCTTTCACTTTCCCGGAGACCGAGGAAAAGAAGAAACGTCGTTCCATGTTCGAGCCCCCCTGCGTGCGAATTGAGCTCTTCACGGAGGACGACTGGAGCGAGCCTGACGGCAAGAAAATCTTTGATGTCGAGGACCCCTCGCTCACATTGGCCACGGTGCTCGACCGCTTCCCCAGCAAAAAGATTAACTTTGAGTACGACTATGGCGATGGTTGGGGCGTGACCATCCTCTTCGAAAAGGTCCTCGCGAAGGACGCCAAGGCCGCAGCCAAGGAGCTCCCTTGCGTGCTCAAAGGCGAAGGCTATGGTATCGTCGAAGATTGCGGCGGTCTTTGGGGGCTCGCCCAACTGATAGACTTAGTGCACCGCCGCGCGACCAATCAGCCGATTGAAGACACGGGTTATGACGAGCCGTTACGCTTGAAGTGGTTGGACGACCTCTTCCCGGAGGCCGCCGAGGCCCTCCTCACCCCGGAAGCCTTCGACATCGACGCCGCTAACGAAGCCATCCGCCCGATGATTCCCCATTCCTCCGAAGACTGACCCCAATAGTTTCCCACACACGGGGCGGCTAGCGCCGCCCCGCTGATTAGGTGATTGGCTGATTAGTGCTTGGTGGGACTTCGTCCACACCCCTTCGTCCGTTACCCGCAGGGCGCTCCTGAATCTTCAGCCTCTCCCGTATCTCCTGTGCGGCCCTTGCGTCGCCTGTTTGGCACGTCGCAGACGTGCCGGGGGTGCAGGGAGAACTTCTCCCTGCCGGGGCGTGGGGCAGCGCCCCACACCCTTCCAATCCACCAATCATCATATTCCCTTTTCCCTTGTGACTTCTCTTTGTGTCCTTTGTGTCCTTCGTGATTTCCAAGCATTCTGGCAGTCTACGTGCGCTAGCACGCCCTTAATCTGTAACAAAGCTGCGCAATCTGCGGTTCCCTCCTGCGTTGTGTTCTCTGTGTTGCTCTGTGAAGGCCTCTGTGGGGCTCTGTGATCTCCTTTTTCGGGGGCTTTAGGGGAGCGCGAGATCGCGGGGTGGGGGAAATATGAGGGGAGTGTGAGGCGTGGAGTGTTCGATTTGGCAATGGTTTATGGATGGCGAAAAATTTCTTGAAAAAAGTGCTTGCGTTTTTGGCGGGATTGTGAGATTATACATCCTGTTTTCGCGACACCAACGGCGCTTGCCGCTAACGAAACGAAAACATCTGATCTTTGAGAATTGAATATCGCTCTATGCGTCCCGGATGGGTTCTTGACCCGGAAGGGATGCGACAGT
>CALXMT010000011.1 GCA_944389545.1 uncultured Kiritimatiellota bacterium
GCCTACGCCGCCGACAAGCGCCGCGCCGCAACCAAAGACCTCCAGCGCGTCAACGCCGCCCTCCAGAAGGGCGACGCACTCAGCCTCAAAGGCGACTTCGCCAAGCGCATGGGCATCACCGACCCCAAGGACGTCTCCCAGCTCCAGGCCGCCGCAGACCGCCTCCGCCAGACCATCGCCGACTGGGAGCGCTACTACCTCAACCCCGCCCTCAGCGCCGAGGCCAACGCCAAGGCCCGCGAAATCCTCGGCCTCGAGGCCCTCCCCGTCCTCACCCAATCCGGCGACGTCCAGACCGCCGCCGAGGCCGGCGTCGACGTCCGCGCACAGGAGAGCGGCGGTGAAGCCTCCGACGACCTCACCGACTCCCTCTTCTCCCCCACCGCCCCGGAGGCCGAATCCCCGGCCTCCACCGTCGCCCCGAACGGGGCGCCTCCTGCATCTCCTGAATCTCCTGAATCTCCTGTGCCGCCCGGCGTCTCCCTCGCCAGCCCCGCGGCGGACGGCAAGCTGACGGCAGAAGAGGCCTCCGCCGCGAAACGCTGGGCGTCCGACCTGCGCGTCAGAATCAACCTGAACGGCCTGACGCCCGAACAGTGCAATGGCTACGGCTACAAACCCTCCACGCCGCGCAAAGTCACGAAACTGAAGGGTGAACTGGACGACCATCTACAAGACGTGTTGCGGCACGACGAGAATGGCCAAACGCTTACCACGACAATAAATACAGGACGGAACGCCAAGAAGCTGGCAGGGAACAAGCCGAGTGAAATCGCGGCCGCCCACCAATATGCCGTCGACAATCGAGAGGCACTCTATCGCGACGCGAAGGTCATTGTCCAACATCTGGACAAGGACGTCGTCAAACGTGACGGCAACGAGGATGGAAAACCGAAAGAGATTCCGCAGAAACACTTCATCCGCCTATTCACGCCCTTCGTGCACGGAGACTCCCTTTACCTGGCAATCTTGTCGCAACGCGCCAAGACGCATGATGCGCCCGGCCTGCATTCCGCGGAGGTCCTGACAGTGATCGACGCGGAAAGCATCCCGGATTTCACATCACGGACGATCCACATCGCACAGGGCGACGAACGGTCCGGCCTCTCCGGGACGCTTACCGCGTCTGACAATACTGTCTCACAAATCGAGGAAATTGTCAAACGAGCCCTCGCGAACACCGAAGACCCGCCCTCCATCCTCTATAAGGGGAAGGTCGACTACACCTTCAAGAATCCTAAGGACATCAAACCCACCCACCTCGACGGCGCCCCCTATTCCGTGGAGGAAATCTCCAAGGACATCGTCGCCTCCCTCGACGCCTTCGTCAAGCGTGTGGACGCCATCGCCAAGCATCGCCTGCAACCCGGGCAGGAACTCGGCACCTACACCCTCGCCAACGCGCCCATCCACGTCGCCCTCCAGGAGGGCCGCGCCATCGTCACCGGCCTCGCCAACATCCCCCAAAACCAAGTCGCCGACGTCCTCACCGCCCTCGACGCACAGCTCGGGCCCACACTCCCCATCGTCCCCTCCGACCGGCCCGCCCCCCTCGTCCAAAACCTCATCCAGGCCCGAAACGCACAGGCCGAGGCCCATCTTATCCAAACGGCCCTCGACAAGAGCGTGCCGATTCTCGCCAAGCACAAGGGCTTCTCCTTCCGCTTCGCGAACGGCAACTACATCCTCACCTTCCCCGCCGACAACCCCCGCACCTACCAGGAGAACGCAGCCATCGTCAAGGCCGTCAAGGCCCTCCTCCCCGAAGGCACCCCCCTCACCCTCGAGAACACCAAGAGCCGCATGCTCCAGGCCCTCGCAGCCCAGACGTCCACGCCCTCCGCACCCGCCGGTCGCCCCGAAGGGGCGCCTACCAATCAGCAAATCAGCAAATCAGCCAATCAGCCGCTCGGCGTCGAAGACGCCGAGCTCCCCGACACCCCCCATGCCCAGCGCGACGCCGTCCGAAACCTCCACCAAGGCCGCGGCACCTGGCTCAAGGCCCCCAACGGCAAACGCACCAAGCTCCCCCGAAAGCTCTGGATCGACGTCCGCACCCCCAACTTCAAGCGCTTCTTCGGCGACTGGGAAAACCACCCCGAGACCATCCACCCCAAACTCCTCGACGAGAACGGCGAACCCCGCATCTTCTGGCACAACTCCCCCGCCGCCGGCATCCGCGTCTTCGACCCCACCCGCAGCCGCGCAGCCATGGACATCCAGGGCACCTACTTCTCCCCCGACAAGATCGACGCCGCCGGATACGGCCAGCACGCCTATCCCGTCTTCATCGCACTCAAGCGCCCCGCCGACCAGGCCACCGCCTACGCCGGATTCACCCCCGGCTCCACCGCAGACGCCGGCGCCATCCGCGCCCAGGAACTCCGAGACCAAGGCTACGACGGCGTCATCGTCGAGGATGGCGACGCACCCTCCGGCATCGCCGAAATCATCGTCCTCGACCCCAACGCCATCAAATCCGCCGGCTCCAACGCCGGCGCCTACGACCCCTCCACCCCCGACATCCTCGCCAACCCCGCACCTGAAAGCCAAGCCTCCAATCCTCCAAGCCTCCAAACTTCCGCGGGCGCGGGCGCCCGCACCATCGTCCCCCCCGAGCGCATCGTGGGCGGCGTCCGCGTCCTCACCACCTCCGTCTACCCCATGCGCGGACAAGTCGTCGGCCGCCTCGGGCCCCTCGGCGGCGCAGACGGCTCCCCCGCGCGCGCCTTCGGCCGAAAGCCCCTCACCACCTTCGACCTCGCCCTCCTCTACCGCGACCTCACCGGCGGCGAACTCCCCACCGTCGTCCACAACCGCGCCCAAATGGGCAAGGCCCTCGGCCGATACTACGTCGGCCAAAACAAGATCCGCATCGCCGCCCAAATCTTCGGCCTCATCGACGAATCCGACATCCGCGCCCTCCACGACACCCTCGCCAAACGCGGGTTCTTCCTCCACGAACGCCCCGAATGGGCCGCCACCAAAACCAAAAAGCAACTCCAGGCACAGGCCGAAGTCTCCGAAAAGGCCCTCGAACGCGAACTCCAAAAGCTCCTCAAGCGCCGCATCCGCTCCGGCGCCGAGCCCGGCCTCCCCGCCCCCAAGGTTCTCGCGCACGAACTCTGGCACCTCATCGACGACCAGGACGGCGGCCTCGTCGGCCGCGGCAACCTCGTCGGCCACCTCGCCGCACTCAAGCGCTACACCGCCGAGGCCTTCCCCGTCGCCGGCTTCGCCGGAAACACCGAGCTCAAGGCCGAGGCCAAGGCCTTCATCACCTGGTGGCGCGGCATCGGCAGGGACGAGCCCTACTTCGACAAGCCCGAGGAAATGTACGCCGAGATCGGCGCAGCCTACTTCTGCGCCCCCACCGTCCTCCAAGAACGCGCCCCCAACTGCTACGCCGCCTGGGAGCGCGCCATCCAAAACCACCCCCGCGCCGCCAAGGCCTACGCCGACGCCTGCGCCTACATCGCCGCCGGCGGCAGACCCGACCTCATCCAGAAGACCCTCGGCGAAACCTGGGGGCGCGAACACGACAAAGCCCTCCGCGAACTCAACCGCGCCGTCCAGGGCTTCGACAACTCCCTCACCGCCTGGAAGCGCCGCATCGTCGCCGCACTCTGGGACGACCGCGGCCCCGCCCTCGACCTCGTCCGCAAGGCCTACAAAGAACGCCTCGCCGAAATCCAGGAGGTCCGCCGCAAAGGCGGCGCCTCCGACCTCACCCTCAAACTCCAGGAGCGCCGCCTCCGCGCCCTCCTCGACAAGACCCGCCTCAGCCACGTCCTCTACCGCCGCAAAGGCCCCAACAACGCACGCCTCTACCTCGCCGACGTCAAGGGCGAATTCCTCGAACGCCTCACCGACATCGACCCCAACCCCGACATCGCACGCTTCCAGGTCGAGCAATACGCGCACTGCCACCGCGTCATCGAGCTCGGCGGACGCGCCACCGCATACGGCCTCGACCCCGTCCAGGCCCGCAACCAGCTCGCGCAGATGGTGAAGGACCTCGGCGTCGACAAGTTCCGGATGGTCGTCCGCGCCTGGAACATCTTCCGCGCACTCTACGAGCGCGACGTCATCGAGCGCCCCGCCACCACCGAGCTCCTCGGCAAAGACTTCGTCGAGCTCATGCGCAAAAACACCCACTACGTCACCACCAAGCACACCGTCACCCCCGAACGCCTCCAGGCCCTCCTTGACGGCCTCGAACACGGCAAGGGCGGCGCACTCGAGCTCGCCGCCGAGCAGCTCATCAAGCGCTCCGGCGAAGACACCGACGTCGGCGCCTTCCTCAAGGAATACAAAGGCTCCCTCGACCCCACCAAGAACCCCCTCCTCGAAACCATCAAGACCGCCGTCTCCATCATCACCCTCGCCGAACGCAACCAAACCGTCCTCGACTGGGTCCGCGCACTCCGCGCCCTCCGCTCCGACGAAGTCCAGGAACGCCCCTACGCACAGCGCGTCCGAAACGACCGCGTCGGATACGTCGAGTTCTACGAAAACGGCGAACGCAAAGTCCTCATCGTCCCCCGCTCCGTCGCCGCAGGATTCGAGCGCGTCGACTCCACCTGGCTCACCGCCATCACCCACACCACCCGCGTCATCAACGCAGCCCTCACCACCAACAACTACGGCTTCATCCCCTTCGCGCAGATGCGCGACCTCTCCTCCGCCGTCTACAACACCCCCGGCCTCCACCGCTGGACCGCGCACTGGCTCTTCCCCGCCCTCGGCGACCTCGCAGCCCTCGGCGCACAGTTCGTCCCCCCCGCCGCCCTCCGCGCCCTCGCCGAACACCCCCTCGGCAAGCTCCTCATCAACAAAAACACCATCGAATACTGGTCCTCCTACGGCAACCGCGCCGCACGCCTCATCCACTCCGGCGACTTCCAGGGCGAACTCGAACGCGCCCGACAAGACCGCCTCGCCGGAAACGAAGCCTCCGCCCGCGACCGCGAATTCATCGTCCAAATGGCCCGACAGGCCCTCCGCGACGGCATCCTCCTCTCCATGGTCCAGCTCCGCAAACAAGACTACAACGAATCCGAATGGCGGACCCTCTTCGCCAGATACAACCTCGACTTCGACGACATCCCCGCCAACGAATCCCTCCTCCTCAAAGGCGCCAAGCTCCCCGCACGCGCCATCGCCGCATACTGGAACGGCGCCGGCGCACTCTCCGAGCTCGCCTCCGCCACCGTCAAGCTCGCCGCATACTGCTACCTCCACCAAGACGCCCTCCGCCCCGGCGCCATCGCCCTGGACAACCGCCCCGCACCCTCCCTCTCCTCCCACGCCGCCTCCCGCATCGCCGACGGCGCCGCCCCCGCCTCCCCCTCCTTCGACACCCTCCAGCAGATCGCCAACGCATTCCGCGCAGCCGTCCTCGCCGGCGACCCCACCTTCGACATCCGCGGATACCTCATGACCTACTTCGAATGGATCTCCGGACCCTTCCTCAACGCACGCCTCAAAGGCACCTTCCGAATCTTCCAATCCATCGCCGACGACGCCCCCAGGTCCCGCCGCCTCGACGGCAAACGCCCCTCCTCCACCAAGCTCGGCCACACCGCCGAATACGCCGCCAAACTCTCCGCCAAGGCCGCCGCGCGCACCCTCTTCTGGCTCGTCGCCTCCGGCGCCGCATCCACATCCGTCCTCGCACTCTACCGATACCTCACCGGAAACCAAAACGCCACCCCCGAAGACATGGACGGCACCCCCCTCGGCGCACTCCACGGCACCCTCGACTGGATCGGACGGGGCCTCCGGAACATCTCCCCCTACTTCCTCCAAAACTACAACGTCTGCCCCCTCGCCACCTTCGGCGACGTCACCCTCTTCCTCGCCGCACCCGTCGCCGACGAAGAGAAACTCTTCCTCCGCCTCTTCGACGCACTCCTCAACGCCTCCGGCGCCGACTGGACCCCAAACCCCGCCACCGGACCCGCCGACGTCGCCGCCGAACTCTTCGCCACCGTCGCCAACTCCCCCGAATCACAAGGCACCCTCGCCGGCCTCGCCATGCCCCTCGCACCCTGGATCTTCCAATCCAACCCCTACGACCCCTTCCGACACACCAACCTCCTCACCGACGAAGAATTCGCCGCACGATGGACCAACCCCGCCGCCATCAAAACCGCCGGCGGAAGACTCATCGACTCCACCCCCCTCGCACTCATCCTCAAAGCGCCCAAACCCCTCACCCCCGAACGCCAAGCCTCCCTCAACCAATCCGGCTGGCTCGGAGACTTCCACGACACCATCACCCGCACCCCCATCATCTCCAACGTCGCCGGCCGATTCCTCCGCGTCTCCGTCGGCGGCGAAACCGACCGCAGACGCAAACGCCAACAGCTCGACCAACAACAAGTCCTCGCCGTCAGACTCCTCGCCAAACAAAACGCCGCCAAATACGCCCGCGGCGAACAGCCCGACGAACCCGACATCGACCCCGTCTACGCCCCAGACTACATCAAAGCCTACATCGACGCCCTCCAAGACCAGCCCTCCCCCGCCACCCTCCCCCGCCAACACATCCAAGAAATCCGCTCCACCCTCAACATCCGAGACCCCCGCCTCCGCCAACAAAACCTCCGCTCCCTCCAATCCACCCCCTGACCACCCCGCCCCGGCCCATCCCCGGTCCGGTGGCAGCCCTCCGCACCTCCCCACGCCGGCCCATCCCCGGTCCGGTGGCAGCCCTCCGCACCTCCCCTGCGCCGGCAGGCCCCATCCCGCCGCCCTCGCCCCCGTCCGCCCTCCCCGGCGGGGGCTTTCACATCCCTCACCCCTTACACAAATCCTATCACACCTCACAATATCCCCTTGCCAATCAATCTATATAAACTCACCAATAGTGTCCGGGGAAAATTGGGACCGCAAAGACGCAAGGGTGGGCGCGAACCGCTTCGGGCTCCGGCGGTCGCTCTGCGGCTTCGCCGCTGACCGCGACCGCCGCCCTCCGTTTCGCGCCGTGAGATAAGAAGTCAGGGTGTGGGGCGGAGCCCCACCAACAAAACCAAGCTTCTAAGCCTCCAAGCCTCTAAACTTCCCAATTCCCCTTTGAGCGCCCCTTCAGGGGCGCGCTAGCGTGGAAATCCCAAGGGCGGCGCGACCAACGGGAGCGATGGAGCCCGCAGGGTTTCCACGCAGGACCGTCTTCGCGGTAAAACTTCCCCGGACACTACTGCCTGGACACTACTGAGTTTGCGGAAGTGTGCATGATGTGGTATGCTTTAAGCGTAAATCGAGAAAGTGAGCATGAAATGAAGGCTGAGTGCATTGACGGCAAGGCCTTGGCGGCGGAGACGCGCGCGAAGGTCAAGGCGGGTGTCGCGGAACTGAAGGCCAAGACGGGCATTGTGCCCGGCCTGGGCGTTGTGTTGGTGGGGGATGACCCGGCCTCACGCAGTTACGTCACGGCCAAGGAGCGTGCCTTGGAAGAGGCCGGCATGCGCTCGGTGGACGTGCGTCTGCCGGAGGGGACGACGCAAGAGGAGTTGCTCGGTGTCATTGCACGGTTGAACGCGGACCCACAGGTGCATGGCATTCTGGTGCAGTTGCCGTTGCCGAAGGGATTGGACACAGAGGCCGTCATCCAAGCCATCGCGCCAGAGAAGGATGTGGACGGTTTCACGCCCATCAATGTGGGCAAGATGATTTTGGGACAGGAATGCTTCCTGCCGTGCACGCCGCATGGCGTGTTGCGACTCCTACAAAAGGCCGGTGCGGTCACGCGCGGCGCACATGCCGTGGTGGTGGGCCGCAGCGACATCGTAGGGCGTCCGCTTGCCAATCTCTTGACGCGCAAGGCACCGGACGGTGACGCGACCGTGACGCTTTGCCACTCCGCGACGCCGGATTTGGCGCGCTTCACGCGCGAGGCGGATATCCTCATCGTGGCAACGGGCCGCCCCCACACTGTCACCGGCGAAATGGTCAAGCCCGGCGCCGTCGTCATTGATGTGGGCGTGAACCGTGTGCCTGACCCGACCGCGCAACGAGGATACCGTCTGCGCGGCGACTGCGACTTTGAGAGCGTCGCAGAGGTTGCGTCGAAGATCACGCCCGTGCCGGGTGGCGTCGGGCCCATGACCATCGCCATGTTGCTTGAGAACACCCTTGTGGCCGCCCAACGCGCGGCGGGAGGCAAATCGTGAGCACGGACAAGGACGACATCATTCGGTTGGGACCCGAGATTTTCGCGAAGGACGCGAAGGGGACGTTGCAGACACGCATCGGCACCATTTTCCTGCGCACGCCGGGCCTTGTCACCCTCCGCGGCATCCACGCAATGCAGCGCATCGCCTTCATCGATGCCGTCAACAAGCGCCGCGTGGCCCAGGGATTGCCCAAGCTCACGCCACGCGAAGAAGAAGCGGAGATTGCCGAAAGCGTCGACCTGCTCTTTGACGAGAACTATGCGCTGATCCGTCCTGACCCAGACAACATGCCCGTGGCCATCCGTGGTGATGAGTTCCTGCAAAAGTTCGTCTCCAAGCGCAAAATCCGTTATCTGAACATCCAGAACCGTCAGGTGCGCGATGCCCTGCGTACGCGCGGCGAGGCGTGGCGTATGGCCCCCGTGCCGCGCTTCGAAGAGGAAATCAAGGCGCTCATCGAGAATGCCCGCGTCGGCATCGATGGTCGCGCCATTTACTATTACAATCACCTCACCGGTACGCGTTTTCTCACCCTCGGCGCCTTCCGCGCATTGGGCGATCTGCCGGCGGACGAATTGCGTTCCCTGCTCGAGGAAATCCACATCAACGCCGGGCGCACCAACCGTTTCGCGAATCCTGAGATTGACTCCCTGCCCCACGGCGCGCTTCCCACCGAGCTTGTGCAAGGCATGGATTTCACATCGATGGATGAGTCCACGCTTCGCGCCACCCACCGCCGCCTGTTGGCCTCCTTTGCGGCTTCCGTCACAGACCCCTGCCTGAAAGAAGACGACCCGGACGACCCGGGTTGGCGCAAGGCCCTCTCCGCGGCCCTCATCGAGGCACCCAACGAGACCGGTGTCTCCTCTGTCATCGAAGGCCTCTCGCCCGAATACTTCATGCAGATCGAGTGGCTCCCCGGCGGCCGCGTGGAAGAGGGCGAACTCTTCTTCGATCCCATCTTCCAAGAGGCCGATCGCCACCCGGACGATGAGAGTCTTCAGCATCTTTGTGACCCGCGCGCCAGAGCCATTCTCTTCAACTACGTGCGCGAATATTCGCAAATCGAGTACGTCAACATCGGCCGTACACGCCGGTCGCTCTCTCAACGCAAAGGCCAAGGCCCTCGCGCGCTCGTCTATATCGTTGAGCTCAAGGAACGCCACCGTCCGCGCCCGCAGGTCAAAATCATCCGTATCCAGCGCTGGACTGTCGCCACCCACCTCGCCGCCGGACGCCCCCTGCTTCAATCCATCATCGATGCCGAAGACTACACCGATTACGTGATGGACCGTCGTCTCGGTGCGCGCCAACTGGGTATGCACCTGCCGCCGCTCATGATGCCGCGTACCTTCCGCGAGATTGTTCAAGCCCCGGATGGCACCATGCACAGCGTCCAGACCGGCTATTTCGAGCGCGACTACATCTCCGGTTTCGCCACCAACAAAATCCCCGAGACCTTCTACGCATCCTCCGCCTTCCGGCAAGGGCTCTGTCGTCTGCTCGGTCAAGCCGCGGCGCCCAACATCATTGTCGGGCGTGCCGCCGTGGAGGGCGGACGCACCATCTTTGACGATGGCGACGAGGTCATCCTCCTCAACGCCTTCCAACTCCCCGACCGTCTCATCCTTGCCGAGCCCACCGGGTCCTTCGTCAACTACAAGCGCCCTTACGGCGAGACCATCGCCGACTACGCCGCGGCCATGAACCGTCGCAAACATCTCCTCCCCGACTTCAAGCTCGCCGCCCGTATCTTTGTGGAGAGCTTCGAGGATGAACTCGCCCGTATTCAGCGCCTCTATCGCGAACGGCGTGACGGTTTCGATGGGCTGTTCCGCGACCGCCCCATTGACGAAAACGGTTCCATCTCTTGGCGTTGGAAATGTGTCCTCGAACGCCTTGACAACGTGAACGCCCACGCCCTCGCCCGACAACTCATGGACTGTATCGACCTTTGACCATGCCAGACGCCAAACGCATCGCCATCGCCTGCGGCGGCACCGGTGGCCACATCAATCCCGCACTCGCCGTCGCCGACCGCCTTCGTACTGAGGGCCATGAACTTGCCCTTATCCTTTCCGGGACCCGCGCCGCGGAACGCCACGCCGCCGAATCGTGGCAAGGCCCCCTACTCCGCTCCGGCGCGCGCCCCATCACCGACCCGCGTAACCTCGCGGCCATCCTCCGTTGCCGCGCCTTCCTCAAACGGTTCCGCCCCGACGTGCTTCTCGCCACCGGCGGTTACACCAGCTTCGCGCCCGTTGTCGCCGCGCGTCTGCTCCGCATCCCCGTGGTCTTGCACGAGGCCAACTCGCTTCCCGGTCGCGCCACACGCTTCCTTTCTAAGCATTTCCGCATCGCCGCCGTCGCGACCTCGTTTCCCGACACGGCCGAACGCCTCCCGTGGGCCAAGGTCGAGCTGACCGGCCTGCCTCTGCGGCAAAGCGTTCTCGATGCTTTGGCCCGCGCCGAAGCCGAACGTCACGCCGAAAGCCAAGGTTTTCACGTCCTTGTCACGGGCGGCAGTCAGGGCGCACACGGCCTCAATCTCTTGGTCGGCCCCATCCTCGCCTCCCTTGCGCTCAGCGACAAACACGTCACCATCACCCACCAGTGCGGAACGGCAGACGTTGATGCCCTACGCGAAGTCTACGCCCAGACCCCAAAACAGGTCGAAGTCGTCCCCTTCATCGAGGACATGGGTGCCGCCTATGCTCGGGCCGACCTTGTCATCGCCCGCGCCGGCGCCGCCACCTGCTTCGAACTCGCCCGCGCGGCGATTCCCGTCATCTTCATCCCGCTCCCCACCGCCGCCGATGATCACCAGCGCCTCAACGCGCAATCCCTCGTCACCTGCGGCGGCGCCCTCTGCGTTGACCAAAACGGCCCTGCCGCCAACCTTGCCGAAGCCATCCGCCAGATTTACTCCGACCCCCTCTTGCGCAAAATCATGCGCCAGGCCCTCCAAGACCTCCCCCACCCCGATGCCACCCAGGCCCTCGCGGCTCTTATTCTCGCCAATGCTTCCCACTAACCCGCTTTTTTGCAACGATTATGCTCTCGCAGCCGGATTGTGGATGGACAGACTTCCAACTCGAAGGGACGAAGCAGTATTCGCTCAGTGACCTCACTGACGTTCCCATGGAATGGCTGACCCAGGCCATCTATGGGCTCACAAACCGGCGCCCCTTCTGCGTCACGGGCTTTATGGAACCGGATACATTGGTGTGTGTGGTCTGCGACCAACATTGCCATATTCTTTACGAATACGATCACGACAGATTATTGCCGGAGGCAGACCTCCCTCACGAATACGCTCGTGTAGGGATGGAGCAATTCTGCAAAATGCTCCATGACGACATTGCCCATCACTTGGAAGATTGGACAGCCTTCGACCCGCTTCTCTCCCCCTCCGATTCTAAAAGTCGCGAGTATCGAGCACGTAAAGCTCAATTGAGGAAAAAGCTCGCAACCTTAGCACACCTGCTTGAAGAACGAGCGAGCTTCACTGCCAGAAAATGAGCATTCAGGCGAGTCGCTTGCCTTAGACCAAGGGAATCACCCACGTCTTACTTAGGGTTCCAGCGCAGCGCTCAGCATCTCCTGGCGAATATCCTCAATACCATAACGCGGCGGGTCGAAACCGTAGACTGCAGCCTTGCCGGCGGAGATTCCGCTTGCCAACAAGTTCGTGACATAGGCTTTCGCCGCTTGGATGGCGTATATCGGCGCACCTCCCAAAGCCAAGTTAGCCGTGATGGCGGCACTGAGCGCACAGCCCGTTCCGTGGGTCGTGCGCGGTCTGGTCACGCGTGGGCCTTCGAACATAAGGAGCGTTCCATCCTGCAAGGAGAAGGCATCCACGCTTTGTTGACGCGCGGCGTGGCCGCCTTTCACCAACACCATGGTCTTCAATTCAAAGGCCAATTCCCGAGCCGCATCACGCAGGTCCGCCGCGCTCTTCAGTTCTCCCCAGTTCAGCAAGGCTGCGGCCTCAGGTAGGTTCGGCGTGATGAGCGTGGCCCGATGCAACAAGCCATACAGCGCCGCGACCGCGTCATCGTCCAACAGACGCGCCCCGCTCGTCGCCACCATCACGGGGTCCACCACCAACAAAATCTTTGGGTGGGCCTCGGCGAAGGCCTCCACCACCGCAATGAGGTCGGCGTTCAACAACATACCCGTCTTCATGGCGCGAATGTCAAAAGCCGCCGCCACGCGCTCCAATTGGTCGCGCAACACCTCCGGAGTCACCCCCTGCACCAACCCCACGCCAAAGGGATTCTGCGCAGTGATGGCCGTAATGGCCGCGCATCCATGCACGCCGTGCGCCCAAAAGGCGCGCAAATCGGCCTCGATGCCCGCGCCGCCACCACTGTCGCTCCCTGCAATTGTCAATGCCACCGGAATCTTCTTTGCCATGATGTCCTCTTTCTTATCAACTGCCCTCGACTTCCCATATTCATTCAAGGGAACTGTCGATCGGCTCTGACTTCGGGACCAAAGTATAACATAAGCCTGTGCCAATCTGACGCATTCAAATACCAACCCAATACTGTCCGTGGAAAATTGGGACCGCAAAGACGCGAGGGGAGGCGCGAACCGCTTCGGGCTCCATCGGTCGCTCTGCGGTTTCGCCGCTGACCGCGCCCGCCGCCCTCCGTTTCGCGCCGTGTCTGATAAGAATAGTAAAGATAGAAGGCAGTGCGCCACCAAGAAGACCAATCAGCGAATCAGCTAAGCTTTCAATTCCCTTTTGAGCACCCCTTCAGGGGTGCGATAGCGTGGAAATCCCAAGGGCGGCGTGACCCAAGGAATCGACTGAGCCCGTAGGGTTTCCACGCAAGACCGTCTTCGCGGAAAAACACAAAGTAACGCAAGGGCCTAGACTCTTCACCGTGCCCATCCCTTACATTTCTTCCACTTTCTTGAAAAGTCCCCACAGACAAACCGGCACGCTTTGTGGGAAAAGTGAATGATTTGGGCATCTCCAACTTGCTATAATGAGAGCCAGAAAGGGCACCGCGATGGCAAAAGCAAAGAATCAAGCAGGAAAAGCCGAGTCAAAAGCAGCAACCAAAGCCAAGACCACCACGCCACGGAAGGTTCATGCGAAAGTTGACCCGGCGACACTCCCGGACGACCCGGCTCAATTGACAGAGCTTGGGGATGCCCATCTGCGAGAGGGCTCGCCGGCAGATGTTGCCTTTGCCGTAGCCTGTTATAAGAAGGCTGCACAACTGGATTCTCCCACCGCGCTCGGCCGCTTGTCTGCCATGTTCCGCCTAGGCGAAGGTGTCCGCAAAGACACGAAACGCGCCTTCCAATGCGCTCTTCGTGCGGCGGAACTTGGTTCTCCCACGGCGATGTATGACGTGGCGGTGCATTATCGCAACGGCATTGGCGTGGACCAATCCAACTCCGAGGCCGTGGCGTGGTATCGCAAGTCCGCGGAAGCCGGTTGCGCCGATGCACAAAGTGCCCTCGGTTATGCCTACTTCATGGGCATATTGGACTTGAAGCGCGATATGGTGCAGGCGGAATGTCTGTTGCGGCAAGCCGCGGCGCAAGATTTCCCCACGGCGCTCTCCAACCTGGGCGCCTTGATCGCCGATGGTGTCATCAGCGGTACATGGGAAGAAGGCATAGACATGCTCCGGCGTGGCGCGGCATTGGGTTCCAATGAGTGTCGCTATAACTTATTTTGCCAAATTTTGAAGCACAAAGAGCGCCTCCAAGACCCGACTGACACGTCGTTCCTTGAGCTTGCTCGGGAAGCGCTTTTGGCCCTTGAGGACGCCTTCAACGATAACTATCCACCCGCTTACCAACTCTACAACATTGCCGCTAAGTCCATTCTGAAGGTGGAACGGGAACAGGCCAATCGTCCGCCCCGCGCCAAGGGAAAAAGCCGGACCGGTAGACGCCGTCGTTGATTGCAACTCCTGCCCATGGCGCGCGGGAGCACTGAATACGTCCGATATACCACTGGGCAAAACGTAAGGCTTTCGTCCATCGCTCGGGTTTGGTAAAATAGCATCATATGTTCACCGGCTTGGTTCAGTGCATGGGTGAAGTGCTGGGGCTAAAGGCCCGCGGCGCGACGGGTGCCACACTCGCCGTACGCGCGCCGCGCCTGTCCACGCCTCAAGATCCGCTTATTCTGGGTGAGAGCGTGGCCACGGACGGCGCCTGTCTCACCGTCACCGCCGTCACCAATGATGGTTTTGAGGCCGAGATATTGGAAGAGACGCTCCGCTGCACCATGCTCGGCGACCTGCGCCCCGGCGACCGCGTTGACCTCGAACGCGCGCTGCGCGTGGGCGACCGCTTGGGCGGCCATTTCGTTTCCGGGCACATAGATGAGGTGGGCCGGTTGCTCGACAAACGTCCCGAAGGCGCCGACTTCCGCCTGCGCTTCGCCTGTTCCCCAGACTTCGCCCGCGGTGTCGTGCGCAAAGGCTCCGTCGCCGTCGCCGGCGTCAGCCTCACCGTTGCCGCCCGCGGCGGGGACTGGTTTGAGGTCGCCGTCATCCCCACCACCTTGCGCGAGACCGTGCTGGGCGACCTGCCCGTGGGCGGACGCGCCAACTTGGAGGCCGACCTCATCGGCGCCTACGTGCGCCGTGCGCTCGGCCAAGACTCCCTTTCCCTTGATCAACTTATCGCCGCGGGTTTCGCGGACTAACGAAGGACAACACCATGGACATCGACACCGCCGAACAGCTGGAAGGCCAAATCGAGAGCAAGGCCCTCACCCTCAAAGAACTCTTTGCCGAAGACCCCAACCGCGCAGAGAAGATGACCGTCTCTGCCGCCGGCTGGACGCTCGACTATTCCAAGAACCTCATCGACGAGCCCACCCTCAAGCTCCTCGTCAAGCTTGCCGAGAAGGCCAACCTCAAGGCCGAAATCGAGAAGATGTTCACCGGCGAGCACATCAACAAGACCGAGAACCGCGCCGTCCTCCACACCGCCCTGCGCTCCTCCAAGACCTCCGGCCTCGTGGTCGATGGGCAGGACGTCTACGCCGACGTCCACGCCGTTCTCGACCGCATGGGTGACTTCGCCACCCGCATCCGTACCGGCAAGTGGCGCGGCGCCACCGGCAAGACCATCCGCTACGTCGTCAACATCGGCATCGGCGGCTCCGACCTCGGCCCCGCCATGGCCTACCAGGCCCTCCAGCCCTTCTCCAAGCGCACCATCAAGTGCTTCTACGTCTCCAACATCGACGCGACGCACATGGCCGAGACCCTCCGTCAGGTCAAGGCCGATCAGACCCTCTTCATCGTCGCCTCCAAGACCTTCACCACTCAGGAGACGATGACCAACGCCCACACCGCCCGCGCCTGGCTCGTCGAGCGCCTGGGCGAGGCCGCCGTCCCCCACCACTTCGTCGCCGTCAGCACCAACGCCGCCAAGGTCAAGGAGTTCGGCATCGACGAGGCCAACATGTTCGGCTTCTGGGATTGGGTCGGCGGCCGCTATTCCCTCCCCTCCGCCATCGGCCTCTCCCTCATGATCGCCATCGGGCCCACCAACTACAAGCGCATGCTCGCCGGCTACGAGGCCATGGACAAACACTTCCGCACCGCGCCCCTCCGCCGCAACCTGCCCGTCCTCCTCGCCCTCATCGGCATCCTTTACTCCAACGGCTACGGCGCCGACTCCTACGCCGTCCTACCCTACGACCAATACCTCGCCCGCCTCCCCGCCTACCTCCAGCAGCTCGACATGGAGAGCAACGGCAAGAGCGTCGACCGCGACGGCACCCCCGTCGACTACATGACCGGCCCCATCGTCTGGGGCGAGCCCGGCACCAACGGCCAACACGCCTTCTACCAGCTCATCCACCAGGGAACCCGCCTCATCCCCGCCGACTTCATCGGCTTCTGCCGCTCCCACAACCCCATCGGCGACCACCACGACAAGCTCATGGCCAACTTCTTCGCCCAGACCGAGGCCCTTGCCTTTGGCAAGACCGCCGAGCAGTGCCGCGCCGAAGGCGTTCCCGAGAACCTCATCCCCTACAAGACCTTCGAGGGCAACCACCCCACCAACACCCTCCTCGCCGACGAACTCACCCCCCGCACCTTCGGCGCCCTCATCGCCCTCTACGAGCACAAGGTCTTCACCCAGGGCATCATCTGGAACATCTACTCCTTCGACCAGTGGGGCGTCGAGCTCGGCAAGGTCCTCGCCGGCAAGATTCTCAAGGAACTCGCCGATCCGGCCCTTCCCCTCGCCCACGACTCCTCCACCAACGCCCTCATCGCCCGCTACCGCGCCGCGAAGGCCTAACGTGGAAGGCCGACGCTTGGAGGCTTGAACATCAAGCCTCCTCTCACCGGGGGTGGGGTTCCGTGCCCCACCCCATTCTTTTCCAAATACCCAGCATGTGTCTATCTTTGTGGAGAAAAGTATGGAATACCCAATTCAATCAATCCTACGAGTCGAGCGCGAACCCGTTCCTGAATGGCTCATGGCGTACAAAAAAGGCGATCCTCTTGACTGGGACAAGGTTTTTGGATCTCGAACCGTCTTCTATCCGGGTTCATTCATTGACGGCGATATCATCAAGTATCTTAACCGAGAACATCTGGCACATACTTTTGTCTACGTTGACTATATGATGCGCCGCGAAACCCTGGAGGACGACATCGCAACTTCTGGCCTATGGGGATACACAGTCTATGATTCCATTGAAGTTAGGGAAGAAGACCTCTTCCCGATGTCTTGGACACCACATTTCTCATTATCCTCCGAAGAACGGCAATATTTAACGCGTCACTCAGATTGTCTATATGTGCCTTCGCGCGCCCCGGGTCATGAAGATTTTTGAACGGAAGCCCGACTTCCCGGGGCGGCATCGGGCTGACCGCTTGGCAGTTCTCTTCCTCTATGAAGATGGATGCGCGGCCTATGACGCACTCTTTGCCTCCCACCGATATCCCGCGCCATTCTTGATGGTTGTCAAAGACCACGGCATGGGGATGAACTACACGCATTTTGGCTATGGCGGGCACCTTGAGGAAATCGCGAGGCGAAGCGGCGTCTATCCCCGCTTTATCTATCTCGGTCCTTTCACGGTTTCGTGGCCATATACCAGACGACTCTCCACTTCATTCTTCGTCCATGCACCGACTTGCCACAACGACCTCATAAGGCGTAATATGGACTCTGAAGATCATTATCCTTTTCCTTTCCACATGGTCTAGGAAACTAACCGCACGTAGCGTTAAACAAGGAGTTCCTTATGAACCGTAATTCTTCTGCAACGATTGTAACACTTGCGGTATTCCTTTTCTGTGTTACAACGCTTCATGCAGAGTTGAGCCAGTTCGACAAGTGGCGGTTGGAGGATGCCAAGCGGGAGTGGCGCAACGAGCGGCATCAAGGCTTTGACTTCCGCGTACAGCAGAACGACTATCAGATCCGAGATGCCCTCCGTCGCGGTGAAGAAGGTGATCCTTTTTGGGAGAGCGACTTCGATAGATTGATGGAAGAACGGCAACGTACCCGGCGAAACCTTGAGGCCATCGAGCAAGCCAACGACGCCTGGGAGCGTGAGCGCCGCCGCGGCAGCAACAACCTCACAGACCCGCTTGATCATCGCATCCGCAACACGCTCAACGGCGCAGAGTATGACAATAACGGATTCTGGAAAGATGACTTTAATCGCCAGATGCGGCAACGGCGCGAGATTCGCCGAGACTCTGAGTTCCGCTCAACTCCACTCCATTCTCCCATTCTTGATGTCCCCTCCCCCAATCTTGACAATCCCTTCGACAACGACTGGATCATTCAAGTTTACTGATTTACTACCAATGCAACGCAGGTCTGGCCAGGAAGATTGGCAATGAAGAAGCCGACCTTCTTCCAAGCCTAATCGCGACATTCACGTCATTACCTCGTGCAATTACTTTTCGATTTGGCGGTCTTTGTGATCCCATTTTTCCGGGCGGTATTGGCAAAACAGAGGATGGCGCATTTTTGGTATCCTATAGAAAAAGGAGTAACCATGAAGAGACGTTTCTTGACGCTGTCTTTGGCCTTGTTGGCATACGCCGGGCTCCATGCTGAGCCAACCTTTTATGACGGTGTGGCGGCTTATGTGAACGACAAAGTCATCACGGTGGACACGGTGATGCAGGAGTTGCACAATGGATTTGACCTTTCGTCGGTGCCGCCGGCGGAACAGGCCGCACGCGTCCGGGAACTCTTTCCCGTGGTGCGCGACATGCTGGTGAACCGGACGTTGATTCTGGAGGCCTACGAGGCATCCGGAGCGGAACTGCCGAATGAAGTGGTGAACGAGCGCGTGCAGGCCATTATCGCCGACCAATTCGGTGGCGATGAAGCGAAACTCAAAGAGGCGCTCCGCAACTCCCGCACGACCCGCGAGGAGTGGATGAAGAAGGTGCGCGAGAACATCATTGTGATGGCCATGCAACAACTGCAGGTAGACCGCAAGATTGTCGTCTCGCCGAAGAAAATCAAGGAGTATTATGCGGCGCACGCGGCGGACTTCGCGGAAGGCGCCGGGACACACGTGCACTCCATCACCATTGACCCTGCGGGTGGCGCGGCCGCTGCGGAGAAGGCCCTCGCTGAGCTTAAGTCTGGCAAGACCTTCGCGGATGTGGCGAAGGCTTACTCCTCCGACCCCCAAGCGGCTCAAGGCGGTGATTGGGGCTTTGTGGATCCGGCGACGAGCTTCGCCGCACCCATCGTGGAGGCCCTTGCCAAACTGAAACCCGGCGAGACCTCGGGCATCATTGAGATGGGTGAATGGCGCGCCATCGTGCAAAAGGTGGCGGAGCGCGCGGGCGACCCGCCGAGCTTGGCAGAAGCCTGGCCGAAGGTCGAAGCCGCGGTGCGCGCCGAATTGGGCCAAGCTCGCTACAACGAGTGGGTCGACAGCCTGCGCAAGAACGCCTACATCAAGAACGTGGACGTGAAGCTATAATGAATCGAACCTCGCCCAGCGACGTACGGGCCTGGTGCCAAGCCCGCGGATTCCACCCCAACAAGACCTTGGGGCAAAACTTCCTCATCGACCGCAACATCCTGGAAGCCATCGTGGCCGAGACAGGCGCAGGCGAGGGAAGCCGCGTGCTGGAGGTGGGCCCCGGTCTGGGCGTGCTGACGGAAGGTCTGTTGCAGCGCGGAGCGCGTGTGACCGCAGTGGAGAAGGACCCCGCCCTGGCGGCCTGGCTCCGCGAAAGTCTCTGCAAAGAATTCCCGGATACGCTGGAATTGCGAGAAGGGGATGCCTTGGAGGCGGACTGGAGTACGTTGTTGGCGCAAGGGTTTGATGCGTTTGCCTCCAATCTCCCCTACTCCGTGGGCACGCGCATCTTGATGGATCTGTTGGGGTACGCCAATGCGCCGACGCGGTTGGTGATGTTGGTGCAACGCGAGGTGGCTGACCGGTTGGCCGCGCCGCCCGGTTCGCCAGACCGCGGAACGGCCTCCGTCTGGGCGCAGTTGGATTATGACGTGCGCGTGGCGCGCTTGGTGAAGCCCGCGTGCTTCTGGCCACCGCCGGAGGTGACGAGCGCCGTGGTGACAATGACGCGCCATGGACGCTCCACCTTGGACGCGCCCGGGAAGACCTTCCTGCGCGCATTGGTCAAGCAAGTCTTCACGCAACGGCGCAAACAACTGGGAACCGTGCTCCGCAAGGCACCTGAGCCGTTCCGCAATCTGAATCCGGAGGCCGCCGGCATCGACCCCACGCGCCGCGCCGAAACCCTCTCTTTGGCCGAATGGGAAGCCCTTGCCGCCCAACGAAAGGAGCCCACACCATGATTCAAGACGTCCCAGACCCAATTACGCTCTTCCCGGATGCCTCCCCCACCCCGGGCGATTGTGTGCTGTCGCTGAATCGCGAAGAAAAAGTGGCTCTGGCTCCTTGGACGCAGGTCTCGACGGCCACGATTCCCTTGGTGCGCGTGGGGGAACGAACCTTTTTCCTCGGCGCGACGCCGGGTGTGGAGTTGGGGACATCCCAGCAGTTGCGGGCCTTGCCTGAGCCGGGGCTCCGCTTCGGTGCCTTTTGTGCGTTGCACTTGGCCAAGTGGTTACTGACGCATCGCCATTGCGGACGTTGCGCGGCACCTTTGGCGCGGGCAAAGGGGTGTCTGAAGTGTCCGGAATGTGGTCTGGAGACCTATCCCACCATCGCCCCGGCCGTCATTCTTGGGCTGACGTACCGAGGTCGTCTGCTCGTGACGCGGTATGCCGACAGGCCCTATAAAGGCCCGGCGCTGGTCGCCGGATACTGCGAGGTGGGCGAGACGGCGGAGGAGACTTGCCGCCGCGAGGCCTTGGAGGAGACCAATCTGAAGGTAACCGATGTGCGCTACTTCGCCTCGCAGCCCTGGGGACTCAGCGGGTCGCTCTTGTTGGGATTCTTCGGCGAAGTGGAAGACCCGACCGCGTTGAAGTTGGCGGACGGGGAACTCTCCGTGGCCGAATGGCTCGCGCCTGCCGAATTGCCTCCCCCGCCTGATGCCGTTGGAGTCCTTTCCCTCACCGCGGCAATGATTGAAGCCTTCGCGAAAGGAGCCGTGCGATGAAAGCTGAATCCCTGGCCCATTGGAGTGGCGGAGTCTGGTCCGTCTTGCCTACATTCCCACTCACTCGCGTGACACAGGATAGCCGCGCGGCCTGCTTGGGTGCGCTTTACGTGGCGCTCAAGGGCCCGAACCACGATGGACACGACTTCGTGGCGGCGGCCTTTCGCGCGGGAGCCACAGCCGCGATGGTGCGAGCCGATTGGACACCTTCCCCGGAGGTCGCCTCCCTGCCGCTCTTGCGCGTGGCCGATCCCGCTGCGGCGCTCCTGGCTATCGCAAAGGGATACCGCGCTGAACTCAAACCCTTCGTCTGTGGCATCACGGGCAGCGCCGGCAAGACCACGTTGAAGGAACTCGCCGCGGCCATGCTCTCCGGAACCGGCCCCACCGCCGCCACGCCGGGGAACTACAACAATGAGGTCGGCTTGCCACTCTCCGTCCTCGCCGTACCGGAAGACGCACGTTTCGCCGTCATCGAGGCCGGCATCAGCCATCCCGGCGACATGGACCCGTTGGCCGACATCCTCCGACCCAATGCCGCAGCCATCTCCTCCATCGGCCCGGCGCACATCGAGTTCTTCGGCACAGTCGAAGCTATCGCCGCCGAGAAGGCCAAACTTTTGACCGCGGTGCGTCCGAAAGGATTCGTGGTATTGCCGCTTGGTGTGCCCGGAGAATCCATCCTGCGTGCGGCATGCCGTTGCCGCGTGGTGACGACGGCGCTCGGCGATCCCGCGGCAGACTATGTGGGTGAGCCGCTCGCCAAAGGCGTTGTGCGTGTACGCCACGGCGATGAGCCGGCGGTTCTCTTGGAGACCGGGCTCTGCGGAGAGCACAATGCTTCGAACGCCTTGGTGGCCTACGCACTCGCCCGAGAAGCCGGAGCCACGGCCGAACAGGCATTGGCAGGACTGGCTTCGTTCAAGGCGCCGCCCATGCGCTGGGAATCCGTCCAAGTCGGCCCCATCCATGTGATCAATGATGCTTACAACGCTAACCCGCTCTCCATGCGCGCCGCGCTCGAGACCTTCGCGGGGATGGAGGCGCCCGCAGGCAAGGTCGTCTGTGTCGGCGATATGTTGGAATTGGGCGATGCCTCGGACGCGCAGCACCGAGCGGTCGGCGAGGCCTCCGGAAATGGCCCTTGGCGTCTGCTCGCGGGTGTCGGGCCCGCCTCCCGCGCATTGCTTGAAGGCGCGATCAAGGCAGGTTATCCTGCCACACAGACCGTCTGGTTCGCCACGGTCGCGGAGGCCGCCGAAGCCTTGCCGCTCCTGTTGCGTCCTGAGGAAACGCTTCTCCTCAAGGGCTCCCGTGGCATGCGGTTGGAAACGTTGGTTGACGCCTTGCGTCGCTGAGTGTCGTGTCCCAAGCCAAACAGTTCTGGTTTAGCCTCCTGCTCGTCTTCGGCGCGCAGCGTTTGGCGGATTTATTGAACGCGTACACGGGGCTCTGGGTCATCCCTTCCAAGTTGCCGCAAGAAACGTTGGGCGCAGTGATGCCGCTCATGTCCTTTGGCGCCTTTCTGGCACTGCCGGTGACAATCTTCGCCACGGTCTTCACGCGACAACTCTGCACCTACGCCACGCTTGGCGACGGCCCCAAGGCGCGCGGACTCTTGTGTGACGCGTTCTCCGCAACGGTGCTCACCTTTCTGGCGGCGTTGCTCATCGCGACAGTCTGCCTGCCGTGGGTGTGCGATGCGTTGCGCATTGAGGCGCGCTTGGCTGGCTATTGTGCCGTGGTTTGCGGATTGCTTGCGGCCATCACACCTATTTTCACGGCGGCTTTGCAAGCGCTTCGTCGATTCAAGGCTATCGCACTCTCTGGCTTGCTTGCCGCACCGACGCGTCTGCTCGTCATGCTGATCGCCTTGCCCACGCTAGGGCTTGTCGGCTACTTTCTGGGGCAGATGGCCCTGCTTGCCGTGACCATCGCGGTCGCCTGCCTAGCCTTGCGGTCACTCCTTTTCGGCAAAGGCGGCGATAACGCTTGGCGTGAAGATGCGCGCCGTATGGCGTGGTATGCCGCCAAGGTCACGCTCGCCTCCGTGATTGCCTTCCTCCCTGCGTTTCTCTCCTCTCTCCTCATCCGTACGCGATTGCCGGACCTTGACTCCGGGGCCTTTTACCTCATCAGCCGTTTCTCCGAAATTGCCACCTATTGCGGCGTGACCGTCACGCTGGTCCTCTTTCCCTTTGCCGCCGGGGCACAAGCCAAAGGCGAATCCTCCTCGCCGCTCCGCAACGGTTCCATGCTCGCCATCTTGCTGGGCGGCCTCTTGCTTGCAACGGGCTTTTGGTTCGCCCTACCTTGGTTGTTCACCCATATCCCGGGTTACACCGACTATGTGCCTTACGCCCGCCTTGCGGCTTATTTGACCTTCATCACGACCTGCAACCTCGCCGCCGCCACGCACTACACGCATGCCCAAGCCCGGGACGATTTTCGTTATCTCCGTTATTTCATTCCCCTCTCGCTGGCCACCATGGTCGCGCTCTGGCTTCTCGTTGATGGCACGCTCCTGCGTGTTCTTCACCTCCTTTTCGTATGTGCGCTCGCCCAGCTTGTCTGCGTTGGCGCCGACCTCATCCTCACCAAAACAAGGACCCGTCATGACTAAATCCACCCTCGATGCCTGGTTCTCGGCCAACCGTGCCGCCATCCTCGCTGATTATTTCACCCTCTTGCGTTTTCCTTCCATCGGCGGTGACCCCGCGCATCTGTCGGACTGCGTTGCCTGCGCCGATTGGATCTGCGCCTTCCTGCGTCCGCTCGGCTTTACCGCCGAACTCGTCCGTGGCGACGGTTCCAAACCTCCGCTCGTTCTCGCGGAGCGTCCCGCCGATGCCTCCGGGCGTACCGTCCTGCTCTATGGGCACTATGATGTCCAGCCCGTCGACCCCGTGGAGCTCTGGAAAACGCAGCCTTTCGACCCGACCGAGCGCGAAGGCCGCATCTATGCCCGTGGTGCGCAAGACGACAAGGGACAGTGGTTCGCCCTCCTTCAGGGTCTTCGCGCCGCCATCGAAAGCGGCGAAAAGCTCCCGGCCATCCGAATCGTCCTCGAAGGCCAAGAGGAGAGCGGCAGCGGCTTCCTCGCCGAGCAGGCGCTTGACCTCCGCCGCCGCCTCGCCGCGGATGTCCTGCTTGTGGCCGACACGGGCAAGGATGCCTCCGGCCGCCCGGCCATCGTCGCCGGTCTGCGTGGCGTCATCCATTTCACCGTCACCCTCCGCGGCCCGAAGTACGACCTTCACTCCGGCCAACACGGCGGCCTGGCTCCCAACCCCGCGCAAGGCATCGCCGAGCTCGTTGCCTCGTTGCACAATCCGGACGGTTCCATCGCCGTCAAGGGTTTCTGCGATGGCATCGTCAACCCCACCGAGGCCGAGTTCGCCCTCGCCACCGAGCGGGGTTTTGACGAGAACGCCTACAAAGAAGAGGTCGGGGTCTTCCCCGTCGGCGGCGAACGCGGCGTGCCCGCCATCGTCCGCAACTCCTTCCGCCCGACCGTCGAGGTCAATGGCATCCACGGCGGCTACGGTGGCCCCGGCTCCAAGACGGTCATCCCCACCCACGCCTTCGCCAAGCTCTCCTGCCGTCTGGTGCCGGACCAATCCCCGGCGCATGTCTGGGAGTGCCTCAAGACCCACTTCGAGGAGCACTGCCCCCGCGGCCTCTCAGTCGAACTCACCGAGGTCACCGGCAATGAGCCGGGCTTCCGCCTCCCCATCGACTCCCCGGTCACCCGCATCGCGCAGGATGTCCTCCGCGAGATCGACCCCCGCGGTGCGGTCTTCACCTGGGAAGGTGCCTCCATTCCCATCGTCGCCCGTTTGCGTGATGTCACCGGAGCCGCACCCCTCCTCGTTGGCTTCGGTATGCAAGAGGATCGCATCCATTGCCCGAACGAGTCCTTCTCCCTTGAGCAATTCCAAGACGCCTTCCGGTGGGGTGGTCTCATCCTTCCTGCCCTTGCCTAAGTGCCGAAAAGGAAAACGCGCTCCATGCGGTTGCTCATTACAGATGTTGGCTACGGTGGCGTAGGCGTAGCCCGGAGCGAAGACGGCGTTGTCTTCGTTCCGGGCGCCTTCATCGGCGAGACGATCGAGGCAGAACCCGTTTCCAAGCGCAAACGCTTCACCCAGGCGCGCCTCGTTCAGGTCCTCGACCCTTCACCCGACCGCATCGAGCCGGAGACGTCCATCGTCCCCGGCATGACCTATGCCGCGCTCCGTTACGACGCTGAAGTCGCCCTCAAGCACCATCAGCTCCGTACACTTCTCACACGTATCGGCAAACTCCCGGAACCGCCCCTCCTACCGCCCGTTCCCTCACCCCAGCGCGACCACTACCGCAACAAACTCACCCTCCACTGGGATGGTCACGCCCTTGGCTACATCGGCGAGGACAACCGCACCGTCCTTGATACGCCTCACTGCCCGCTCTCCAAACCGGAGATCAACGCCGCGCTGACCGAACTCCGCCAGAACGCCGCGCTCCGCCGCCTTCGTCCCGGTGCCCGTGTCGTCTTCCGTTATACCGCGCACGATGGCGCCCGTCTCGGTCTCGGCAAACCACCCGCGGGAGAACTCACCGAACACCTCGCCGACCTCGAGCTCTCCGTTGCGGCGGAAGCCTTCTTCCAAGTCAACCTCGCTTGCGCCGAGTTGCTCCTTGCCGACTTCCGCGAGGCTGTCCGTGGTGCGAAGAGCGTCTTCGATCTGTACTGCGGGTGCGGCCTCTTCGGACTTGTTGCCGCACAGGCCGGCGTAACACGTGTCTTCGGTCTGGAGACGACCCCCTCAGCCATCCGCTCCGCCAAGCGCAACGCGGCCGCCATCGGGATTGACGCCGACTACCGTTGCGCCCCCGCAGAGACCTTGCCGGATGACCTCCCGCCCGCAGACCTCTGGATTGTCGACCCGCCCCGCGCCGGCCTCTCCGACATCGTTCGCGCTCGCATTCTCCGCGACCTGCCTCCACGTTTGGCCTATGTCTCCTGCGGTCCAGACACCCTTGCCCGCGACCTCTCCGCCCTTACCGCCGCCTACTCCATTCGGTCCATCCGCCTCTTCGATTTCTTCCCCCGCACGCCTCACTTCGAGACCCTCACCCTCCTAGAACGAAAGGAGCATCCATGAAAGCCATTCTTCTCTCCGGCGCCATACTCGCCGCCGCGCTTTGCTTCGGTGCGCCTGAAGACGATTTTCGTGCTGTCCTTACCGCCGCGAAGTCGCTCGAGTCTGAGTTGCGCTCCGCAAAGAACGAAGGCCAAGCCTCGGACTTCGACATCTTGGATGCAACCCTGACGCGTCTCCGCGCAGAAATCGCTTTGTCTTATGCCGTGAAAGCCGACAAATCCGCATTTACCCGCATTCGGATTGATGCCGCGTCTACCCTGCGGCGCTACGAATCGCTTATCAACGCCAAGCAAAGCGCCGGCCTTCTTTCCAAGGTTGAAGCCGCGCGTCTTCGCCTCCGAGTGGCGACATTCCGCTTGGAGATCAGTGAAGCGCTTGCACCAGCATGGAACTTGAACTAAGCAAAAGGCCCCGAAACACGGGGCCTTTTTAGTGTTCTTCCTTCCCAAGTTGCCGACGAAGACGTTGGGCGAGCGTGGTCTGTCGCCGAATGTCCGCCTCGGCATGCAGGGCAATCCAGACTGCCTTGGAAGAACCGATGACAACGACCAATCGCTTGCCGCGCGTGATGGCCGTATAAAGCAGGTTCTTGCGCAAGAGCTTGAAGTGCTGGGTGTGCAACACAATCACGACGGCAGGATATTCACTTCCCTGCGACTTATGGATACTGCAGGCATAGGCCAACGTCAGCTCATCCAGCTCGTCCTGCTTGTACTCCACCAACTTCCCATCGAAGTCCACCAACAGCGTGGCGCCGGCGGCATCGACCGAGACGATGAACCCAATATCGCCGTTGTAGACATCCTTGTCGTAATCGTTGGTGATTTGCATCACGCGGTCACGCTCGCGGAACAAGGTCGCCCCACGCACCAACGCTGCGCCCGAGGGATTGATGCTCCGTTGCAACAATTCATTCAGCCGATCCGTCCCCAAGTCGCCGCGCCGCATGGGCGTGAGCACCTGCACATCGTGCGTCGGGTCCAGCCCGAACCGCGCGGGGATACGGCGCGTGACCATCCGCAGCAACATATCCTGCACCTTGGCCGGGTCCATCGCCTCCATGAAATAAAAATCGCTGTCACTTCCCGGCGGCGGCGTCTCGAAGACCTCACCCTGGTTCACACGGTGCGCGTTGCGCACGATGTAGCCCGATGCATCCTGACGGAAGATGGTCGTCAGCCGCGCACAGGGTATGACGTCCGAGGCAATCAAATCCCCCAGCACATTGCCCGCGCCGACACTCGGCAACTGGTCCGCATCGCCCACCAAAATCAACACCGCGGTGTCCGGCAACGCTTCCAGAAACTTGCGCGTGAGTGCGGCGTCGAGCATCGAGCACTCGTCCAAGATAAAGACATCCCCGGGAATGCGATTCTCCAAGCCATAGAGAAAGCCCCCCGTCTGCGGTTGATACTTCAGCAACCGGTGAAGCGTCGTGGCCTTGAAGCCGGTCGATTCGTTCATGCGCTTGGCCGCACGCCCCGTCGGTGCCGCCAAAAAAAGTCGCAACTTTCGCGCCGAGAAGATTTCGCACAGGGCCCGGATGATGGTCGTCTTACCCACGCCGGGTCCGCCCGTGACGACGCAGACCTTCTCGCTCACGGCCATGTGGAGCGCCTGCCACTGCGCCGAGGCCAAGGTCAACCCCATCTTTTTCTCCGCCCACTCCACCGCATTGTTCGCCAGGATGGGCCGAAAACCCACCTTCGTGCGCATCAACGCCGCCAGGCGCACCGCGATGGAGACCTCGTCAGCGAAGTTGTTCGAGAGATAGACGCGATCTTCCTCAATCACCACCACCTGTCGCTCGGCATCCGCCAACAACGCCTCCGACAACCGTTCCACCGGAATACCCAGCGTGTCGTTTGCCGTCAGCAGCAACTCAGACTCCCGCAGATAGACGTGTCCACCGTCGTCCGCCGCCGTCCGCAGACAGTGCAACAAACCGGCCTCCGCCCGCAACTCCGCATCCGGCGCAATCCCCATGTTCAACGCAATACGGTCCGCCGTCAGAAAGCCGATGCCGCGCACATCCTCCGCCAGACGATAAGGGTTACGCTTTACGATGGCGATTGCGTCCGGCCCATAACGCCGCCAGATGCGCGCCGCCTGCCCCGTCCCGATGCCCTGCGACTGCAGGTAAATCATCGTGTCATGGCTCTGCCGCTGTTCGCTCCACGACTTCCGGATTTGCGCGCACTTCTTCGAGCCCAGCTTCGGAACCTCCCGCAGACGGTCCGGTCGCGTGTCCAGAATCCGCACCGTGTCGGTTCCAAACCGATTGACGATTGCCTCCGCCAGCTTCGGCCCAATGCCCCGAATCATCCCACTCGCCAGAAAACGCTTGATGCCCTCCGCCGAAGTCGGCGCCACGCACGTCAGCGTCTCCGCTCGGAACTGCCGACCAAACCGCGCATCATCGATCCACCGACCTTCCGCCGTGATTTCTTCTCCCGGCCAAACTGTCGCACACTTCCCCACCACCGTCAGCCGGCGCTTGTCCCCCACCTGCTCCGCCACCGGCCGGACAGACAGCACCGTGTAGCCGGTCTCCTCATTGCGGAAGACCACGCTCTCCACCGTCCCCGTTACCGTCAGCGCTTCTTCAGCCATGGCGCACCAAATCCAAAAGCCGCCCGAAGGCCTCCTCGGGCAGGTCGGCCGTCAGGGAAAACCGCAACCGCGCCGTCCCCTCCGGCACCGTCGGCGGACGAATAGGCAGAACATGAAAACCCGCCGCACGGAATTGTTCCGCCGCCTGCGCAGCCGCCTCATTCCCCCCGATCAAGAAAGGAACGATTTGCGATTCGCTCACGCATTCCCGACCTGTTTCGCGAATGGCCTCCGCCAAGCGTTGCCCCAACTCTCGCAACCGTACCCGCCGCGCCGCCATTCCCGGCAACGCCCGCAACACAAAACGCGTCCACGCCAGATTGATCGGCGGCAAGGCCGTCGTAAAGATAAAGGGCCGCATCCGGTTCACCAAGGCCTCGCGCACCACCTGCCGGCAAATCACATAGGCCCCCATCGAGCACAACGCCTTGCCGCACGTCCCCACCAACAAATCGATGTCTTGCAGGACGCCCTCTTCCTGCGCGCATCCCAGTCCCGTCTCGCCGAAGCACCCCACGCCGTGCGCCTCGTCCACGTAAAGCACCACGTTCGGGAAATCGCGCTTCAACGCCGCCAACGCCCGCAGATCCGTCCGATCGCCGTCCATCGAGAAGACGCTCTCCGTCATCACGAAGACCTCGTCGTACTCCCCCGCATGGCGCTCCAAGAGCTGCCGCACATGCCCCAGGTCATTGTGACGATACCGAAAGAACTTGCACCCCGCCGCACGAATGCCGTCGATCATGCTCGCATGGCTCAGGCGATCGGCCAAGACCAATGACCGCGGTCCCACCAACGCCGGCAGAATCCCCGTGTTCGCATGGTAGCCCGAGTCAAAGGCCAGTGCCGCCTCCGCCCCATACATCTCCGCCAGATCCGCCTCCAACGCCCGCGCCGCAGCCGTGTTCCCCGTCAGCAGACGCGAACTCGCTGAACTCAGCAGGCGATCCTCCCCCTGCAACTGCGCATAAAACGTTTCCCGAAGCGCCTCGTCACGCGAGAGCCCCAGATAATCGTTGCTCGAAAGATTGCAAAGCCCTTCCGGCGTCACCGGCAGGCGACGATACGCCCCCCGCTCACGTAACGCCTCCAATTCCGAATCCAGTCTCTCATATAAATCCATGCCTTTCATTCTATCACATCCCCCCACCCTGCGCGACTTCCCTGCAGTCTCCGCGCAGTTGCTCATAATAAACACCACCGGAAGGCAGAGAAAAGAGACCTTCAGGAAAGGCCATTGTTCAAAAGAATCGACACTGTACAACAACCTTAATCTGTCACGCCACGCATTTCTGCCACAAACGAAATGTACGACTCGCTTGATGTAAATTATGCTTCAGTTGTCAAAGATCAATCGTGGAAGTGATAAACGATTCACGCACCTTTGCTAAAGACCTGGCCTCTACCTTCCTTACATCAATGGTAACCTTATTGCTGATAGAAAGATGCGCCATTTCGCAGACCTGTCATCTCACAAACTATACGCATTCACCTAAGCACTGTCCCCAGTCAATCACATTTTCCCCAATACGACTTGAATCACCACTTCCACATGGGGCGGACGGCGTGTTCATCCACGACCGCTTGGGTCGGCGGAAGGACGCTACGGGGGCGATTGTGGATCTCATCCGTGTGGCGTCCTCGTCGGGCATGGGGAGCACGCACCTGATCGGCCATGAGCTGGGGCACAACCTGATGTCCATCGCGCGGGACGCCGGGGTCATCACCGAGGCGCAACAGAAGGAGCTCGACGCGCTGTTCACGGACAAGAACGGAAAGTTCGACGAGGAGGCCTTCGCGGAGGCCTTCGCGCGGGAGCTCAAGCGGGCGTTCTTTGAGACGGTGCAGAAGCGCATGGAGGACGTGCCGGCCACGAAGGCGGGACGTGCGCTCCGCAGGGTGGCGGATTTCGTCGTGACGCTGGCGCGGAGCTTCGCCTTCTGGCGGCAGGAGCGTGGGCTTGACCCGGTGACGGGCCAGCCGCTTCAGGCTGGGCAGGTGCTGGACGCGTTCCTCAAGCGGGAGCGCACGGCGGAGGATGAGGCTACGCAGGTGGCCAACGCGGCCCGCGCGGCGGAGGCCCGGGCGACGCAGGAGGCGATGGCGAAAGCCCCCACGCAGACCGTGGTGGACGAGGACGGTACGGAGGTCGCCTACCATGAGGCGGAGCGTGGCGACAAATCGAACAAGAAAGCGTCGGAGTTGAACAGCGTTCCCAAGCATGACGGCATTGGCGAGGACGTGCTTGACGCGCTGGATGTGATGTTGCGCACGGAAGGCGACACGACAATCTACACGCGTGAGTTCGGAGATGTCTTGCTTCCGTTTGGGCGGTTCCTCAATCAAGTGCCGGGCTTGAAGGGCAAGGGGTTCTTACACATCCTTGAGGAGCGGACGGGCAAGGACAATCTTTCCGTCCCGGCGGCCGTCGAGGTTTTCTTGAGGTCTGTCGAAGCGGCGGTTCGAGGGAAAGAAATCAGGGCATTGAACCAAGAAAACCGCTATGCGATCGACCTGGATGGTTACAGGGCGATTATCGCAGACAATGGCGACTCCCGCGAATTCATCACGGGCTATAAGATTTTCACAGAAGCAGAGAAAAAGAAGAGGGAGCAGGAAAAGAAAGAGAAGGAAGAGGAACGTTCGGATGTTGAGACGGATGCCATACGCCAGTCCGCTAACTACGATCCTGCTCGCCATGGCCGCTTGAGACAGGAGGGAGCCGAACGTTTGAGAGAAAGGATAGCACAACTTCTGGCTGGAAGGCAAGTACCAAAGAGCGTTGAAGAGCTCGCGCAGGAGCTCGAAGACTTGGATATCGCGCATTACAGACTACTCAACGCACAGAAGAAGGCGGAAGAAAACGGCGCTTCTCAAGAAGAGCTCGATGCCTTGCAGAAGGACATCGATGAAAACCGGGCGAAGTCTAAGCAGGTCGCAAAGGCGAAGAAGAAGCTCAATCAACAGCGTGCGAAGGAGCGCAAGCTCTACGGTGATCCGAACGAGGAGCGGCGTGACCACATCAAGGTGTGGAGCGGGGCGCCGCAGGAGTTCGCGGTGCCGAGCTTGGCTTACGTGGGCTCGGGCACGGGCGGGAACAATGAGGGGCGTGGGCTCTATTCGAGCGGCGTGCGGGGCGTGGCGCAGGATAAGTATGCGCGGGGTGCGTTGCGTTGGTGGGAGCCGTATGTTCAGACCGGAAGAATCATTTTCGACGGGAAGGTATTTGACAACGCCAGAAGGTTTTTTAATTCACTTGGGGATTCGTTGGCTGGTACTTTTTACACTGGCGATGGGCTGAAAAGAACGGCTGATGGGAACTATCTTGCAGATGGTGTCGCTTATTCGGAGGACGTTGTCCTTCTTTATGCGATTGCAAGAGGACTCAGCTACAGTGCTTTTAGAAGTGAAGAATTTTATGAGTTTATATTGTTCCAAGGCAGAAGCGCGACCAACCTTAAGGATGATCGTATACATAAGAAGACGCTCGAATATGCAAATGATATTTATGACACGCTCGATGATTATAAGAATCCTGAAGATCGGGAAATGGCGAAGTTCTTTGCCGATCTTGTCAAAACCAAACTTGCCAAGAAAAAGGATTGGATTGCGTTTTGGGATTCTATTCTGAAGAAGGCCGAGCCGGAACTGGTGAGAACCGAAGATCCGCCGCCTGCGGTGATGGAGCAGACGTGGTTCACGAACCGCCCGGAAGGGGATGTGAGCCATTTGCTGAATTGGTTTGAGGCGGTGACGCCGGAGCAGATGGGGTGGATTTTGGATGGGGCGCGGAAGGCGGGGTTCTCGGAGGAGGAGATCGCGTTCCTTCAGCGTGAGCGGATTGACGACGATGATGTGCTGATTGAGGACGGCAACCGGATGCCGAGCGGTCGTGAGATGTATATGCGGCTTGAGGCGATCGCGATGATGCGCGACGGTCGTTATGGCGAGATGTCGTTTGATGCCATCACGACGGAGGAGCTTTGGAAGGCGCACGCGAATGTGATGGGGGACATCGGGAGGTTCGCTTCGGAGTTCTTTGTGTCGGCGGACATCGATGGGATGATGTATCCAGTTGATTATCGGCACGGGAACCGGGACGGGCGGGTGTCGGGGTGGAACTACGTGGCGTTCTCGGATGAGCATCTTCGGGTGGATCATGTGTATGAGTACAACCCGGAGACGGATGACTTTGAGCTGAAGTGGCATGAGAGTGAGGGGGGTGCGTCGCTTCGGTTCACGGAGACGCCGCTGGGGCAGGAGTTGGTGGCGGAGGCGTTTGACGCGATTGTGGGGTCGCGGGTGGATTTGCTGTTGCGTCCTTCGCGTTATTACGGGAACCCTTATGAGACGCGGGATCTGAATCCGCGCAACGCGTTGGTGACGGAGCACTTGCACCGTGACGTGGACGTGTCGGAGCCGAGTGGTTTTGCGGCGGAGGTGTCGGCGGAGATTTCGCGGTTTGGTACGCGTGAGGGGGATCCGACGTTGCGTGAGATTCGGGCGCGGTGTGGGAGCAAGGCGCGGTTTTATGAGGTGCTGGGGGCGGTGTATGAGACGGCGGAGGCTGTTCGGAGCGGGCTTGCGGATGTGGTGACGGGGCGTAAGCGTGCGATGATGGAGAACGCTGGGCTTCAGGCGGCGGACTTCATCAAGCACAATGCGACGGCGCGTGCGACGGCGTTGGGGCGGAAGCTCTACCTGATGGGGCGTGAGTTTGCGTGGAAGCTGTATCAGGAGGACATCGCGGCGGCGCGTGCGGAGGTGGAGCGTCAGCGTAGGAAGGCGAGTGAGGCGCGTGGGGAGGCGCGTGCGGCGAAGGCGCAGACGCGGAACGCCGAGCGGCGCGAGGAGACGGCGCGGAATCAGGCGTACCAGAATCGGTGGGGGCTTGCGGAAGAGCGTTTCATGCGCGAGTACGAGCGGGCCTTGTTGCGCCATCAGGCGGCGCGGAAGGTGTCCGACGTGCGCGAGAAGATGCAGGAGCAGGTGGACCTCTTGCGGTTGCGGGAGGCGAAGAAGCGTGCGTTGGAGCGCGAGCGCGGGGTGACGTTCACGGCGTTGAAGGCGACGCTTGGGGTGGACATCCCTGCGCGGTTGCGTGCGTTGGCCGGGACGCAGGAAGACCCATTCGAGGCGGCGGCGAAGCTGATTGCGGAGATTGACGACGGGTTCGACAAGTGGGTGAAGCGCGACCGGCGGGATCTGTTGGACGGGACGGAGCCCTATACGTATCTGAACGAGCAGGGCGAGCGGGCGTACGCCGAGACGATGGGGAACGTGCTGAAGGCCGTGGCGCGGGATTTGTCTTACGGGACACTGCGCGAGGCCTTGCTGAACGCGGCGGACAAGATTGCGCGTGCGAAGCCCGAGGCGTTGCGCGTGATCGTGGAAGGGAAGCTGGGGCGCGTGGCGCGTGTGTTGCGGTTGGCGCAGAACGCGGACATCGTGACGTTGGCGCGGCGGCGGATCAAGAGCGCGTTGGCCGAGGCGAACAAGCGGCTGTCGAGCGCGAACTCCGGCATGCGGACGCGGTACATGACGGCCATGCGCAAGCAAGCTAAGGAGCTCATCAAGACCATGCAACTGGCGGTGAGCGCACAGGACAACACGAAGGCCTCGGAGAAGAAGCGTTATGCGATGTTGGCCGAGCGTGCGCGGCTGGCCGAGGAGCTGAAGGTGATTGAGAGCGGGAAGACGCCTGACGACTTGGCGAAGGACGAGACGCTGACCGACCGCCAACATCAGGACGCGGTGAAGCTGATGTTCTTGGAGAAGTTTGGGGATCTGAGCTATACGATCGACCCGGCGGAAGTGTGGGCGAAGGCGGCGGAGGCCGAGGGCTTTGTTGTATCTTGATACAAAACGTGCCGCCTGTTTTCGTTCATCGAGGCCTCAATAATAGAAACCGTAAACGCAGGCGGCACAAAAATAATGGACGCCGCTCAGCGATTTGGCGGCGTTGAGTATGGAGGCACACCCACATCGCGGGACTTCCTCTAACCCTGACACCGATAGCATTGCACAATCTGGAGGGGATGTCAAACTTCTAGTCCCGGAAAGTTCTAGTGATCCTAGTCCTCCTAGAGGTCCGACCGCGTCGTGCTCTGCACTTTTCCTAAGAATACGCTATAAAAACAAGAGATAGTACTTGCGATGCGCCTGCAATAAAGACGAATGGATAAGGGGTCGAGAAGGCCCCATAAAGGGGCTTTGGCGAGACCCTATAGGGGTCCGTGGTCAACCACTATAGGGGTCGGGGTCGAGGCCCTATAGTGCTCCGAGGTGAGACCCTATAGTGGTCGGAGGCCAACCCTATAGGGTCTGAAAAGAGGGGGTCAAAGGTAGGGAGAAAAGTCAGGGGGGAAGGGGGCCTGGAGGTCGAGGGGGAGGCCGGAAATGGGGTGGTTGAGGAGGAGGCGCCGAGCATGGAGGAGTTGGCGCGCAGGGGGATTGGGAAGGCGGTGGTCGAGCGCAGGTTTTCCATAGAGCGTGTCGCCAACAATGGGCGTGCCCAAGGAGGCGAGGTGGACACGGATTTGGTGAGTACGCCCGGTCTCGATGTCGCATTCCACGCGGGAAAGTCCATTCGGAAGGGTGGCAAGGACTTTCCAATGGGTGATGGCGCGTTTTCCGCCGGAGCGCAACACGGCCATCTTCTGGCGATTGGCGGGGCTGCGACCAATCTGCGTGTCGAGTGTGCCGGAAGGCGGCGGGGTGCCGTGGACGATGGCGACGTAGGTCTTGCGGAGGTCGTGGACGGCAAAGGCCTGGGCAAGCGCTTGATAAGCCCGATCATTCTTGGCAACGACCATGACACCGGAGGTGTCCATATCCAACCGATGGACGATGCCGGGGCGCTTCTCGCCACCAATGCCACGAAGGTCGGGGCAATGCCAAAGGAGAGCATTGACCAAGGTGCCATGACTGTGGCCGCAGGCGGGGTGGACGACCAGTCCGGCAGGTTTGTCGAGGGCCAAAAGGTCGTCGTCTTCGTAGAGAATAGAGAGGGGAATGTCTTCTGGGACAAGGTCAGTGGGTTCTGCAGGCGGAAGGGTGAGAATAAAGGTGGCACCGGGGATTGGCGCGGAGGAAAGCTTGGGCGCGGGGCGGCCCTCAAGGTCGGTGAGAAGGCCTTGTTTTGCAAGGGCCTGAATACGGGTGCGCGTGAGCTCGGGCAAGCGATGGGCAAGCCATTGGTCAAGCCGCCGCTCGGAGACACCCCCTTCGACAGTGAGGGTGAAGGATTCCAGTTCCTCGGGCGCCTCAGTCATACCACACCTGCCAAAGGAAGAGTCCGCAAGCGGGCGCGGAGGGCACACGGGCCGTGCGAGGATTCCCCGGCGCGAGCAAGGCATCGACGGCCTCGGGCGGCTCTTGGCCGGCACCGACACGCAACAAAAAGCCGACCAGGCTACGCACCATCTTATAAAGGAACCCGTTGCCTTGGACGCGGAAACAGATGCGCGAACCGCGCTTGGTCACCTCAAAGGCATAAATAGTACGGACGGTGGAGGCGATGGGACGGTTCGGATTGGCGGTGAAGGCCGCGAAGTCGTGCTCACCCACGAAGCGTTTGGCGGCCGCGCGCATAGCCGCGACATCGAGCGGGCGGACAATATGGGCGTGATAAAGCCGCTTGGTGGGAGGCATCAAGCGCGTGTTCCAGACGTAGTAACGGTATTCCTTGTGATGGGCGGAAAAGCGGGCATGAAAGTCCGGGCCAACCTCTTTGCAAGAAAGGATGCGAATGTCCGGGGGGAGGCGGCCATTGGCATTAAGCGCCATCTTGAGGCTGCGCTCGGTCATGCGGGTGACCAGGTCGCAATGGAAGACTTGGCCGCGGGCATGAACCCCATGGTCGGTGCGACCACTGGCGTGAATGTCGACGTGCGGGGCCTTGACGATGTCGGCAAGGACTTGCTCGATAGTCTCTTGCAGGCTGACGTAGCCAGGCTGGGTCTGCCAACCAAAATAGGCCGTGCCATCATAGGCACAGACCATCTTGAAGCGTCTGGGGGAAAGTGTATCCATGGGTCAGCAGACGACGCATCGGGCGACAAGGGCACGGAGGTCGTCGGTGGGGGGCGCAAGGAAGTGAAGCGGCGCGCCGGTGAGCGGATGGGCGCAATCAATGGTACGCGCGTGCAGGAAGTGTCTGGGAAAACCTTCGATGGCGGGACCGCCGTAGCGGGAATCGCCCAGAATGGGAAGTCCGGCGAAGGAGAGTTGGGCACGAATCTGGTGGGTCACACCGGTGCGAATGGTAACGTCCAGAAGTGTGCAGGGACAGTCGCCGAGACGCAGGTGCTTAAGCGGGCGGTAATCGGTGACAGCGCGCATGGGGCGCTTGGCATCGCGCCACTTCTCGGCATCGACCATTCGGCCCGGGGCACGGGGGTTGTGCGCCAACAGATTCTCAAGACGGGCAGGGGCACGCACTTCCCCGGCGACAAGGGCCAGGTAACGCTTGACGACAGTGCGGGCGGCGAACTGCGCGCGAAGGGCAAGATAGGCGGCTTGATTGCGTGCGGCCAACACCAGGCCAGAGGTGTCACGGTCAATACGATGAAGCACGCCGCAGGTCAGCGGGCTGTCCCCCACCCCGGCGACCTCCGGGAAGTGAGCCAGGAGCGCGTTGGCAAGGGTGCCCTGCTCGGCGGGGTCGTTGGGCTGGCAATTCATGCCGGCAGGCTTGCGCAGAGCGATGAGCGCATCGTCCTGCCACAAGATGTCAAGCGGCAACGCGCGATTGGGAAGGGGTTTGTCCGGCGCGGAGGGCTCCCACCCCAGGACATAGGGCTCGCCCAAGCGAACGGTTTCGCCTTTGGCACAAGGACGGCCGCGAAGGGTAAGGGCGCCTTTGGTCAAGGCACGGCGGACATCAGCATGGGAAAGCGCCGGATAGCGCAGGGAGAGCCAAGCATCGATGCGCAGGCCCTCCTCTTCCGGTTTGGGGAACAACTCACGCATCGGCCACCTCCACGGAACGCCCGCTCCGGGTGAAGAGCAAGACCATGCGGATGGACTCCGGCGCAAATCCCGTGAGCGCAGCCAGGGCCACGCGATAATCTCGAAGTTGACGCTCGTAGGCGGAAGTTGCGACCGGCTCTCGAGAGGTCTTGAAGTCGTAGATCACGGCGCGGCGAGAGTCCGGGAAAATATGAACGCGGTCGAACTGTCCGACCAAGCGCCGAGTTTTGCCGCCTTCGCGCACGGTGACGGCGAAGGTCCGCTCACGCCACAATTCGCAAGGCTCTGCGGGACGCCGGAAGACCTCCGGGAAACAGAGTGGCTCATCGGCCCAAGCGATGTCGGCCAGACGTGCATGTTCGGAAATGCCAAAATTGCGCGCCGTGTCGGCCCCCTCGGCCAAGAGATCGGCGACAGAGGCCGCGCGCGCACTTTCAGACGGCAACTCAATCTCGTCGGCACGGTCTTCATCGACACGCACCCACGGCGTACGCTCGTCGATGGGTGGCGCAGGGGCGCGGTCTGGAACGGCCTGCCACCAATCCGGCGAACCGGCGGCATAGACCTCGGCAGCCCCTTCGTGGTCGGGGATCTTGTTGACCTCCCCGGTCACGCGATGGAAGAGCAACCAAGGACGCTTGGTCGGTTTGTCAACGTCTTTCAGGGGTGCGAAGACGAGTTGCTCAAAACGGGCACGCGTGACGGCCACATAGAGAGCGCAGAGGTCATCGCGGAAACGGGCAGAACGGCGGCGAAGCGCGGCGGTTTGGAGCGCCGGAACGGCTTCTGCGGTCGCGGAGAGCGCGGGCGTCTCAAGCACCCAGTCCGGGCCGACCTCGCAGGTGACGTCTCGCTCATTGGAAAGGTCGCCGTCAAGAACGGTGAAGACGACATCAAAGGTGAGGCCCTTGGAGTGGTGCACGGTCATGAGGCTGAGCGTACCGGAGTCCGCCGAGCAGGGAATCGTTAGGCCCTCCACAAGCTCGACAGCCTCGGTGGGGTCTGCCGCACCGGCGGAGTCCAACGATTCAAAGCCCTGTCGGATGGCGGAAAGCCCCTCCAAGTCCTGAGCGGACAGCCGGTTCTCCCGAATTGCATCGGCGAAAATCCCATCCAACCACGAGGCGTATCCTTGTTCGGAGAGCTGACGATTCCAGCGGGCCAACAAAACCCTATCCGGCTCTTCGGCGAGTCCAATCCGACGCAAGACTTCGCCCCAGAGCGTCGCACGAGGATCCGCCAACCAACGCAACAGCGCCCGCACCAATTGCCCCATCGGCGTCTCGGCGACGGTCATGGCGCCATCAATGGCACAATCCACGCCACGCGCGCGAAGCCGATTCTGAAGTTCATAGAGCGCGTCCCGCTTGAAGGCAAGGACGGCCAGACGCAACCGTTTAGCGGAGAGTAGCTTCCACCGCTCGGCAATAAGGTCCGCGAGCTGCTCCAACCACAACTCTTTATTCTTCCCGTCCAGGGTAACACAGCGGGCATACCCGGCGTCTTTGCGATGGGCCACATGGGGCCGCCAGGTCTTTTGCCAGGCCTGCAACGCTTCGTGCTGCCAAGGCGCCGCCGCGGTCGCCGTCAGAATATCGTCATCGGAAAGTTCGAAGACAGCGTTGATGAAATCGATGACAGCCGGGCTTGAACGATACGACTCCACCAAGGGCGCGCCGGCCGGGACATCCGGCACGCGTTGCACATCGCCGAACAGCGTGACATCGCCTCCGCGCCACCCATAGATGGATTGCTTCACGTCTCCCACATAGAAAAAGGTAGAATCCTCACCTTCGGCCAGTTCACGCGCGAGACTCGACAACACGTCCCATTGGGTGACGCTGGTATCCTGAAACTCATCGATCATCAAGTGACGCACCGCCGTATCCATGCGATAGGCCACATACATCGCGGCCTCATCAGTCACGGAGAGTCGGCCACCCAAGCGCCGCGCCAACGTCTCAGTGAGTGCACCAAAGGTCAGCCTTCCCGTCTCATCGGCCAATCCGTCCGCCGCTCGATTGAGCGCGAGAATGGCGCGGTGAAGGCTAGCGGTATGATCCGCGGTCTGGCGCAAGTCACGCGCCAACAGGTCGTCCCACAGGGCCTTGGCGGCTGCTTGGCCATCCACCCCCAGTTCCAACACCTTCTTATAATATTTGTAGATACCCGTCTCGGCAAGCCCCCGCAACTTGTCTAGCTTGGCTTGGTCGGGAGAGACGCGTGCCTTCCACTCCCGAATACTCTTCAGTTCCGGATGATAAAGGTCCAAAGCCTTGAAATACGCCTTCGCGTGGGCGTCCGTCACGTCGGCGACCGGGACATCACGCAAGACCTGTACCAGGGCCTCCCGGTTGGTACACTCCTGCGGCAAATTCCCAAGACGCGAAAGGTCACCCCAGCCATCCGGATGTTCCCGCGCGACCTCCCCGAAGGCACTCAAAAAGCTGCGTAACCGTTCTGAAAGGGCCACGGCCGTCGCGGCGCCCTCGTAGTGCACGTCAAAGAGATTCAGCAATTCATCGCCAGAAGAGGCCGGCGTGTTGCGAAGGGCGCGGGCGACCGTTTCACGGAGCATCGCCTTGGCCTCGGGGCCGTCTCCTTCTTCATAGAGCATGAAGTCCGGGGAAAGGCCCAGTTCGTAAGCGAAGAGTCGCGCCACCCGCGAGGAAAAGGCATCGATGGTCGAGATTTGGAGCCGTGGGAGCGCGTCCAGCACAACTTCAAGGGCCTGGTCGCAGGTCAGCCAAGCAGGCTCCGACTCCACCTCATGATTAAGCAGACGCTCCACCACGGCGGCAAAGATTTCGCGCGTGGCGGCCCGCGTGAAGGTCAACGCACAGATGGTCTCAGGCCGAGCCCCGGCCATGACAAGACGGCAATAACGGCGCGAAAGCGCGAAGGTTTTGCCGCTTCCCGCCGAGGCACTGAGATACTGCGAGCCCAGGTCCTTCACGACCTCACTTCCGTTTTGGACGGCGCGATTTCGGCGTCAGACTCCCACCCTTGCGTCCCTTCGCCAGACCTGGCTTGCGGCCACCCGCACGACGCGCGGGCTTCGCCTCGGCGGTCTCGGCCTCCTCCGGCGTCTTGGGGTCGCCGGGACGCGTACGCGAACGGAACTGCAGGATGAGCGCGGCACCCTCGAGATCGAAGGACTCACGCAAGGTACGAATCAAAAAGTCCTGGAAGGGCTTGGTGGCCAACCGCGCGTCATTCACGAAGAGACGCAAAATCATGGGGTTGGAACCCGTCTGCGTGGCGTAGAAGAAACGCAATTTACGCCCCTCGCGACCGGGCGTCTGCACCCGCTCCAACGCATTGAGCAAGGTGCGATTCAGCACGCCCGTGGGCAAGACGCGGCGTTGGTTGCCGGCCACTCGGTCAATCGCTTCGATGGACGTGCGGACGTTGTAACCCTCTTGGGCACTCATGAAGACCACCGGCACGTGGCGCAGATAGGGCATGAGCTCCCGCATATGGGCGATGGCAGCCGTCTCTGTGGCTCCTTTGGCGCGGGCAAGGTCCCACTTGTTCACAAGGATGACGCAGGCGCGCCCCTCACGCTGAATCATGTTGGAGATGTACTTGTCCTGCGTGGTCGGGCCGATTTCTGCGTCCATCACCAAGACGGCCACGTCGCACTCGCGCACGGCCTCCTCACTCCGGAAGAGGGAGAAGCGTTCCACCGACGTGTCAATCTTGTGCACATGGCGCATACCGGCGGTGTCAACGAGGGTGTAGTGGCGCGCGGTCGGGCCGGAACCGATGGTGAAGGGCACGTCCACGCAGTCACGCGTCGTCCCGGCCACATTGCTGACGATGACGCGGTCGCTACGCAACAAGCGGTTGATGTAACTGCTCTTGCCGGCGTTCGGACGCCCCACGATGGCCACGCGCAAGGGCTTGGCCTCGGCCGCACGCTCCGCCTCGGTCTCTTCCGGCAGATGCTTCAACACCTCAGCCATGAAGGGTTCCATGCCACGACCATGCGCCGCAGAGATGGGAAAGACGGGAAAGGCCAGCTTGGCGAACTCGTGGGCGCCATGCTCATGGCTCGGCAGGTCGCACTTGTTCGCGGCCACCACACAGGGGCGACCGGCCTTGCGCACCAGACGGGCGACTTCCTCATCGGCCGGCTGGAGACCGGCCTGCGCGTCCACCACCAAAATGACGCACGCGGCATCGGCCAAGGCCACGGCGGCCTGGTCACGCACGGCCATTTCAATGACGTTCCCCTCCTTGATGCCATCAAAGAGTCGGATACCGCCGGTGTCGATGAGTCGGAACTTTTGGTCGTCCCACGCCACCTCCCGCACGATGCGATCACGCGTCACCCCGCTCTGGTCATGAACAATGGCGATACGCCTATGCGCGATACGGTTAAAGAGCGCGGACTTGCCCACATTGGGCCGCCCCACGATTGCCACTGTCCTGTTCAATTCCATTTGCGCTTCCATGCCTCTTATTTTAGCAAAATCCCCCCTACCCCGCAGAAACACAGGTCTAAACTCAATACTGTCCAGGGAAAAGGATAAACCGCAAAGACGCGACTCTTGCCAAAAAGACTTGAAAGAGGCCCAAGCGCGAAGACGATGATCGGGAGGATACGGTCAGCGGGCGTTTAGCCCGCAAAGCGAGGCCTCGGGTTCAAGTAACGCTTTCTTAGCCTTTTAACGTGCAAGGGCCGCCGTGGCGATGTCGCAACACCGATCGATGACAGCTCCATGCGCAGGCAAGAGGGAGTGAAGATAACGGCGGCGGATGTCGACTTCACCGCGTTCAAGCGCCAAGCGACGCGAGGCGGCATAGTAAAGTCCACCGTTGCACCAAGCCAGCTGAATGAAGACAAAGTCAGCGAAACTCTGGATATCGGCGTAATCGACACTGTCGCCGCGTTCAAGGGAGGCAACGACCTTGGGCGAAGGCGGGCCGTCAAGCGGCAAGCCCCAGTAGACGTCCGGGTGCGAGGGCAGATAATCCGTCTCAATGGCATGATCAAGGACGGTGTAGATGTCGAGCTTGTCGGCATCGCGGACAAGGTGCGCCAGGGCAAGCTCGTCCGGTGGGAGATGTGGGGGCAAGTCGCGCAAATTGTGACACTCGATGGCGCGAAGAATGGCGTTCCGCTCAGGTGCGGGGCGATCATCGAGCCACCCCAACCGCAAGGCCTCGCCGCAACTGAGGAGGGCATGATTCACGCTCACGCGGTCACTGAAGGTGCGATACTGGCCGTATTGACGAAAACGGCCGAGATCATGCAACCAAGCGGCTGTCTCGCCCAGTCCACGCAACCGGTCCGGGAAGGCCTCACCCGCCATGATGGCCTTTGCGTTCGCAACGACACGGCGGGTGTGTTCCAGCTTAAGGATGTTCATCTCCTCGGCCGGGAAGGTGGCGGCATAAGCCTCAAAGGCGGACGCAATCTCAGAGTCTTTCATGATTGACCTCAGTGTGCGGAAAGCCAGTCTGGGCCGACTCCAATGGAAACGGAGAGCGGAACGGCCAAATCGATAACGTTTTCCATGGCGGTCTTGACCAAGGGGCGAACGACCTCCAACTCCTCCTCGGGGACATCGAAGAGCAATTCGTCATGAATCTGCAACGTCATCTGGGTGCGGAGCCCTTGGGCGCGCAACTCGCGGTCAATGCGGACCATCGCGAACTTGATGATGTCTGCGGCAGAACCTTGAATCGGCATGTTGATGGCGACACGTTCGGCGGCGGTGCGGGTGCTCACATTACGAGAGCCGATTTCCGGGACGGCGCGGCGGCGCCCAAACAGCGTCTGTGCATAACCGCGCTCACGGGCTTCGGCGATGCTCTTGTCCATATAGGCGCGGACGGCGGGGTATTGCGTGAAGTAGGCATCGATGAGTTCTTGAGCCTCTTTGCGCGGAATGCGCAGGCGCGAAGCCAGACCAAAGGCCGAGATGCCATAGATGATGCCGAAGTTGACCATTTTGCAATGAGAACGCTGCGCCGGCGTCACCTCGTCCAAGGGCACGCCATAGACGACAGAGGCCGTCTGCGCGTGAATGTCTTCGCCGCGCTTGAAAGCACCAATCATGCGTTCGTCGCCGCTCATGGCGGCCATCAAACGAAGCTCGACCTGTGAGTAGTCTGCCGAAAGCAACGTCCAGCCCGGGCCTCGCGCAACGAAGGCGGCTCGGATACGCTGGCCTCGATCGGAACGAACGGGGATATTTTGGAGGTTCGGGTTGGAGGAAGAGAGGCGCCCGGTGTCGGTAAAGGTCTGATTGAAGGTGGTGTGGATGCGCCCATCGGCGGGATCGATGTGATCAGGAAGGCGATCCACATAGGTATTCTTGAGTTTGACGCAGGCACGCCAATCGAGAATCAAATCGATGATGGGATGACGGTCGCGCAGTTTAAGCAACAGCTCCTCATTGGTGGGGAATTGCCCACGCGACGTGCGTTTGACGGTCGGGTCCAACTTGAGGTATCCAAAGAGAAACTCACCCAGCTGCTTGGGAGAGGCAAGGTTGACGCCGGCACCGGTGTAATTCCGAATGGCGAGCTCTTGGCGGATGACCTCCCCCTCCAACTCTTGACGGAATCGACGCAACGCGGAGACATCCAGGCGAACGCCAATGGTCTCCATGCGCAACAAAACACCGGCAAGCGGCTCCTCGCAATCGGCCAAGAGATGGTCAAGGCCCATCTCCTTGATTTTCGGCATCAGCACGGCATGGAGACGAAGGGCGACATCTGCATCTTCCGCTGCGTAATCCAGGATGGCTTCCGGCGGAACATCGGCCATGGTTCGCCCTTTGTCAGTGCCAAGCACCGCAGAGATGGGAATGGGTGCGTAGTCCAAAAAGACGTTGGCGACATGATCCAAGTCGTGGCGATCCGTCGCGTCCACGAGGTAATGCTCCAAGAGCGTATCGTGGAGCGGGCCGCGAAGCTCAATGCCCAGGCGCAACAAGACGGCTCGGTCAAAACGCAAATGATGGCCGACCTTCGCGATAGTCTCGGACTGAAAGACGGGCAAGAAAGGCGCCAACGCCGCACGCTGCTCGTCATCCTGTTCCGGCAAGGGGACATACCACGCGCGCCCGCCTTCGATGGCGAAGGAACAGCCAACCGCACGATCGTGTCGCGGTTGCAGACCAATCGTCTCCGTGTCAAAGGCGACCACTGGTGCCTTCATGAGTTCGGCCGCGAGCGCTTCGCGCGCCTCCGGCGTCTCCGCCAGTCGATAGTCGTGCGGGACATCCGCCAGCGTCTTGTAGGTCGATGGCGTCGTCTCCTGGTTCTCCAGAAGCGTCGCCGTAAATCCGAATTGGGTCTGGGCGGCAGTGGCCGCGATGCCAATCCGGTTGGCCACTTGACGCAATTCATACTTGGCGAGAACGGGCGCGAGCCTCGCCACGTCCAAAGGCCCCAAGGTCAAATCATCGAGCGACGTTGCGACAGGGGCATCGCGGACGATTGTCACCAAGCGCTTGCTGAGGCGGGCATCTTCGGAATGGGTCTGAATCGTCTCGCCCGTCTTCCCCTTCACCTCCCCCGCGTGCGCCAAGAGATTGTCCAGCGTGCCATAGGTCGCCAAGAGCTTGACGGCCGTTTTGGCCCCAACGCCCGGAATCCCGGGGATATTGTCGCTGGCATCCCCGGCGAGAGCCAGATAGTCGATCATCTGCTCCGGCGTTGAGATTCCCCATTTGGCGCAAACCTCCTCGGCGGAAAGCGCCACCTGTTCCCCCGGATGGAGAATCGAGACGTGCGGACCGGCAAGTTGTCCCAAATCCTTATCCGGTGTCGCAATGATGACCTGGGCGAATCCGGCCGCCACAGCGCGCGCCGCAAGCGTCCCCAAAACATCGTCCGCCTCATAGCCCTCGGCCTGGACCGTACGGATGCCCCACGCTTCCGCCAATTCCTTTGCTTGTCCAATGGCGGCGGCGATGTCTTCCGGCATTTTTTCGCGCTGGGCCTTGTAGGGCGCATAGAGCTTGTGGCGAAAGGTCGGCCCCTCACTCTCCAAGGCGATGGCCATATGCGAGGGGTTGAAGAGACGCAACATCTGCTCCAACGTGGTCGCAAAGAGCGAGAGCGAGGACGTCACAATCCCGGAGGCCGTACGTCTGGGATTCTTCAGAAAGACAAAATGCCCCCTATAAAGAATAGGCATCAAGTCGACCAAAAGAAGCGTTGTACCGTTCATGCGCGGGTCCTTTCCGGGGCGGTGCGCCACCGTTCTGCCAAAATGCCCAAAGGCGTGGTGAGCACATCGTCCGACTGGGGACCAAGACGGGCGGTCAATTGCGCGCGGAAGCGTGCCGGCTCGCAATCATCATAAATGCAGTGCTCCGGATAAAGCACCAAGTAAACGGACATCGGCGTGGCCTCCGAGGGAAGCGACGCCGCCATACCCGGCCTTAACCGATAAGCCTCCTCAAAAGCCCTCAGAAAGGCCTCATCCTCCTCCTGCCAAGCAGGATTTTGCAAGGGAAAGGCCTGCCGAAAGCGACGCCGTTGGGCGCCACGGTTCCACTGCCAAATCATCCACGTGACAAGCACCAATCCGGCGAAACACAGTATATGCGAGAAGTTCATCGCCTCTTCCTTTGAACCGTATAACGCGGCCTCAACGCACGCTTTCTGCGCCGCACCCGAACCTGTGGGCGCACGCCATGTTCCAACAACGCCGCCACCTGCCGTTGTACGGTCGGCAAGTCTATACCCGCGAGCACAGGTTCTGTCACGGAGATCAACTCACCTGAACCGCGATACTCATAAACATGGACGCGCCGCCCCTCGCCATCCGTCGTGACCTGACGCTCCACGATGTGCTTGCCACGCTCCAACAACAGCGCAAGGACGTAAATAGAGGCACGATCGCGTGGGTCGCCACGCTCCACCAAAATCCGCAACACCGTCTCGGCGGATGCTCGATGCGCAGTCTCTGAGACCGTCTCTCGCGATGCGGATGTGGCGGGAACGGTAAACGTCCATGCGGCGGAGGCCGTTGCCCGTTCGTTGTCCGAAAGCGCCGAAAAGCACCCTGGACACAAATCGCGACGAGCGAACCCGCCCTCCGCCTCCGGCATCAGCAGCGAGTGTCCCACGCCGCCCGGCGCGAAAGGCCGACCGCAGGCCACGCACCGTTGGGCTCTGGGTTTGAGGCGCCAATCGGCCACGATCACTCCCCAAGCAGGCCGCGCAAGGCGTTCAGCCCACCGCGGACAGCCTCACGCTTGGCCTCTTTCTTGGCTTCTTTCTCCTGCTCCTCGGCGGTTTTCGGCTTGGCAGCCTCAGCGGCGGCCTTCGCCTCTCTTTCCTTCTGCTTCTCTTCCAAGATCGCGCCGCCATAGTTCAGCGCGGCGCCGAGCAAACCATCGTCCTTCGCTTTCGCGGCCTCGGCGTCATCCGCCTGGGGTTCTTTCTCGGCTTCCGCTTCGTTTTCATCCGAGCCGAAAAGTCCGCCGATAACGGATGTGGCGGCCTTGTCGATGAGCTCTGCCTCGGCGGCCTTCTTGGCGTCGCCGGTCGCCTCAGCCTTGGCACGCTTCTTGTCGAGATGTTGCTGCAAGCGAGAGACACCCACAGAGATGCCGGTCTTGGCGGCGGAGTCCACCAATGCCCCGACCTCGATGTTGGGGTCGTCGATGGTGCCGGTGATGGGCAAGGAGACCGGCTTGAGCACAGAGGTATCGGCGACCTTATCGCCCAACACCCCGTCAAGCGGGACAGAGAGCGTGTAGTCAATCGCCCGAGTGGAGAGATCGGTCCGCCCCTGACAGGCAACCGTCCACTCGTCGTTGATGTCCACCTCAATCGGCTTGTCGGTGGAGAGCATGCCCTCCTTCACCTCGACCTCCAACTCCTGCGGCTTCATCGAAACCGCATCGGTGCGCTTCCCGGTCGCCTCAAGCACACGGCCAAGGATACCGTTCGGCTGCAACGTGATTTCGCTTGTGGAGAGTGCGACATTGAGATCCAGCGACTGCAACGGATCCCCTTCGCCAAGCTCCAACCGCATCCGGCGGCTCTGGACGCTGATAGACCCTGTGGGCTCCGCGGAGCCCTTGAGAATCGGGCTGACCAGACCCAGGCCGGCATCCATCAGCTCGGGCGTCACGTTGAAGTCCTTGAGCAAATAGTCGCCCTCCGGGATGTAAAGCACGTAACCGGAATCGGTGACCTCCAAGCGCGGGGAGAGACGCACTTCGCCACCGTTCATCGCCACCACCGCATCAACGGAGGCCTTGCCATCCTTCAACATCACCTGCGCCTCGCCCTTCGGGATGTCAAGCCCAGGGACTGTCACGCGGTCAAACGCCACAGCGGCATTGGCCCGGCCATCGCGCAAGATTCCCTCCGCGCCGGACTTGATCGGCAGGACAAACGAGAAGTCCCGCGCAATCCGCCCTTGCATGGCAATGCCCTGCTCGTTCGCTTTGTCCAAGAAGGGCAATTCCCAAATAGCGCCAAAGTCCGGGGTCAAGGTGCCATCCATCGCCACGATGCCGGACTCCGTGCCGAAGGAGCCCTTCATTGTCAACTCCACGTAGGGCGACTGCACCGCGAGTTGCCGCAGGAGGAAGTCCTTGCCCTGACCGTCAACGCGCAAATCCACATCAAAGGGAACCTTGAAAGGCCGCATCTCGCCCAGCGTCACCTTCAAGTCCTCCGAATCCACGGCCACAACCACACTCGGCACCGTAGCCTCCAACGCAACCGGACGAGCCGTCAACGCCAAATTGATCTTGCCTTCCACGATGTTCATCTTCGCGGGGTCGGCAGGGATCAGCCACTCACGCATGGCGTGCTCGGGCTCCACCCAGCCGGAGAAATCGGCAGTGACTGCCTCCCCCGTCGACTTGCCCAGCACATAGGTCAGCGAACCCTCCACGTGCGAGGCCGCCGCCGTGTCAAACGACAGCTCCGTCACGTTCAGGCACTGCTCCGCGAAACGTACCTTGAAGGAGCCAGAGGCAAGCGAAGTCTCCTGCAGTCGGTAGTTCGGGCCGGTCACGTCAATATCCGTCACCTGGATATCCGTGGTTGCCTCAAACGCCCCTTCGCGCAGGCTGCCCCGCAGATTCACCTTCGCCAGGCCATCCTTGATTTGGGGTTGCTCCAACTTCAGATATTCCGCCACCGTGAAGAAGTCGACAAGCGTCGAAAGCGTCAACTCGTTGATTTGCTTCGCCTCAACGTCGATGCCCTTCGCCGCCACTGTCGCCGTGACCAACTCATCACGATTGGAGGTGACCTTGACGGGGAAGCGCAGCGCGCCGTCTTTGGTCTCGCCGTCCAACGTCACCGTCACCGGCCCGGGCGTGGCAATCTCCCCGATGAAGGGCGCCAATGCGTTCAGCACCTCCTGGCTTTCCATGCGAGCGTGCAATGCGCCGTTCTCCAAATCACCCTGTCCTCGGATGTCCACGCCGGGGAACGTGATGCCCAGCTCGCCAATCTCCAACGCCAACAGATTGGCAGGATCCACGACGATGTCATCCACGGTCGCGCTCACCTTAGGCAAGGTCGCCACGCGTCCCGCCTGCTCGGTCACGATGTCCGTTGTCGCAAGGCTGACCAAGGCGAGCAAGGCCTTGTTATTTCCGGGATTTCCCTTCAGCGTAGCAATGAGGTTCATTTCGCCCTTGTCAATCGTTGCGCCGGAAGGCAACGCCACTCCGAAATCTCCCGCCACCTTCATAGCCTTCGCCAAGTCAATCGACAGTGCACTCTTCACCTCCGGCCAGACATCCGCCTCCGTCGCCGTGGCATCGACACCAACGGTCACCCACGGCGCCTCCGCTTCAAAGAACGCCGTCCGGAAGAAATCCGCGGGCTGCTTCGCCGCCAAAAGCGCATTCGCCGACACCGTCTCCACCTTCGTGTTAAGGGCCAAATCCAAGACCTTGCCGTCCACCACAGCCGTGATGGCATCGTTCAGCGAAGGCATCGTGACCTCCACGTTCACCCCGGAGACGAGCGGATCCGGCAAGCCCTCCTTCTTGAACGAGGCATTCTTCACCACAATATGCGCCTGAACCGCCCAATCGGGCAACTTAAAGGGTTCAGCCGCGGGGGCCGGCGCCTGCGGTTGCGGGGCCGGTTGCACTTCAGCCACGGGTTGCGGCGGCTGCGGTTCCGGCGCCGGTTGCGCCGGTTGCGGCGGGGCAGGCGGAGGCGTGAAGAGCGCCACTGCAGGCGAATCCACCTCCACGTCCACCGTCATCTGCCCAAGCGGGATCAACTTCCACAGCGAAGAGAGACGGACCGACTTGACCTGGGCATCGACACCCTTCGTCTCATCGCGATAATGGATGCCCTCCACGGATTGCTTCGTAAACCAACCAAAGCTCCAATCCGCGATTTCCACCTTGGCCGGCGCAATGGCACCATTCACGATGTTCAGCGCCACATTCCGCGTCACGCCAAGCGACAGCAACGTCGGCAACAAGAGAATCAAAACCAAGAGAACGATGCACGTCCACCCCAGCCACTTCAGCAAACGCTTCCACCAGGGTTTTTTCCCCTTGTCGGCGTCCTCCTTCGGAACGGCATCCGCCTTTTCTACGGCTTCTTCCTTTCCGGTTTCTGGCGCAGGCACTTCCGCCGGACTGGTGGACGCAGCCTCCTGCACATCCTGCTCGACATCTGCCGCCTTAGCCCCCTCCGGCTTTTCCACCGGTTGCTTGGGCTCTTCCTGCTTACCTACGTTCATCTCGTCCATAGCGTGACTCCTTTATCTTTATTATAGCACTTTCCCCCACCCCAGGCACCACCCATCAGCAAAGTCACAGTAGTGTCCGGGGAAAATTGGAACCGCAAAGACGCAAGGGTGGGCGCGAACCGCTTCGGGCTCCATCGGTCGCTCTGCGGCTTCGCCGCTGACCGCGACCGCCGCCCTCCGTTTCGCGCCTTGTGGTCTTTTCTAAAGAAGAAGGGTCGGGATGTGGGGCGGAGCCCCACCAAGAACTCCAATCAGCTAAGCTTCCAACTCCCTTTGAGCGCCCCTTCAGGGGCGCGATAGCGTGGAAATCCCAAGGGCGGCGCGACCAACGGGAGCGATGGAGCCCGCAGGGTTTCCACGCAAGACCGTCTTCGCGGTAAAACTTCCCCGGACACTATTGAGTAGCGTCCAATACTGTCCGGGGAAAATGGAGACCGCAAAGACGCAAATCTTGCAGGAAAGGTGGGGCGCTAACGCCGGGCGCACGGTCGTGCGCCCTCCCGCCCCCCACTTTCCTGCGCCCAAATGACTTATTAAGACAGCTCAAGCGCGAAGACGATGGGCGGAAGGGAGCGATCAGCGGGCGTTTAACCCGTAAAGCGACCGGCGTTAGCCCATCTGGCTTCGCGCTTACTTGCGTCTTTGCGGGAAAAGAAGGCTTCCGAATTCTCCGGACACTATTACCTCTGTCTATCTCTGTTCCCGCCTTTCCCAGGACACTACGATCCGAGACCCTATAGGGGTCCGCGGTCAACCACTATAGGGGTCGGGGTCGAGACCCTATAAGGGTCCGAGGCGAGACCCTATAAGGGTCGGAGGCGAGACCCTATAGTGGTCGGAGGCGAAACCCTTAAGGGCCCAGAAACGACCTAGTACGAGACAAAGGAGAAGTATGCGACTCTTCCTCAAAAAGGGTGTGATTGTCTAAAAATAATCGCTTACCCTAAAACAAAAAAGCCCGCCGGGGCGGGCTTTTTGAGGAGGTCGCCTTGACCTCAGGGGACGTAGAGGGTGGAGGCGGACTTGTTGTCGGAGGGGTTGAGGTAGTACTCCTGGCCGGTGGCGACAAGGACGGAGGACCAGAGGTTGGAGGTGAGCTCCACCTTGCGGCGCTCGATGGTGGCCAACGGAATCGGCACGAGGGAGTAATCGTCGTTCAGGCGACCGACGACGCAGTTGGTACGACCGGCCATGGCGGCGTGGGCGGCCATGCGGGCGAGGCGGTAGCAAAGAACCGCGTCGGAGGCGTCGGCGGGGCAGGAACGGATGGTGTAGGAGGGGTCGATGTACTTGACCGTGACGTCTTCCTTGCGAGCCTTGAAGTGCTCAAGGATACGGTTTTTGAGGTATTCGCCGATGTCCTTCTTGAGGATGTTGCCGGAGGCGTCGCGCCGCTCCTCGCCTTCCATGAGTTCCTGGCCGGCACCTTCGGCGACGACGATGACGGCGTGGCTCTTGCCGGAAGCGAAGCGGCGCTCGAGGGCCGCGAGGAGGCCATGCTCGCCGTCAACGGTGAAGGGCTGCTCGGGAATGAGGCAGAAGTTCACGACGGGGTTGGCGAGGGTGGCATAGGCGGCGATGAAGCCGGAGTCACGCCCCATGAGCTTGACGAGGCCAATGCCGTAGTGGGCGCCGAGGGCCTCGGAGTGGGCGGAGCGGATGGCGGGGACGGCGGCGGCCACGGCGGTCTCGAAACCGAAGGTGCGGCCAACGAAGTGGAGGTCGTTGTCGATGGTCTTCGGGATGCCGACGACGGAAATCTTCAGGCCGCGGCGACGGCACTCGTTGGAGACGTCGCGGGCGCAACGGAGCGAGCCGTCACCACCGATGGCGAAGAGTACGTTGATGCCCATGCGCTCGAGAGTGTCGACCATGCGGGCGGTGTCCTGCTGGCCGCGGGAGGAACCGAGCATCGTGCCGCCCCACTCGTGAATGGTGTCGACCTTATCCGGCGTGAGAATCATGGGCTCGTAGCCGAACTCGGGGATGAGGCCGGCGTAGCCATAACGGAAGCCGTAGATGGTCTTGATGCCGTAGCTGAAGGTCAGAACCTCGACGAGGCCCTTGATGACGTTGTTCAAGCCCGGGCAGAGGCCACCGGCGGTGACGATGGCGGCGCGGGTGGCGCTGGGATCATGGAAAATCTTGCGATGGGGACCGGCGCTCTCAAGCTTGGGAGCAGACCCATACTTCTTGACGAACTCCTGAACGTAGCTGGAACGCACGCTCAGCAGGGAGTACATATCGTCCTCTTCCACGAAGTTCGTGTTCTTGACCGGAGAATCAACCTTGCACTCACCAAGATTCTCGGTGATGAAAGTAAACTTGGAGGGGTCGTTGAAAATACGCTCGAATAACGAAGCCATAAAATGTCCTCTCGTGTGCTCGACCCAAGGTGGGTCAAGTTGGCGTAATATTATACGGTTTTGCCTCGCGTCCGTCAAATCCAATGGTGTCCGGGGAAATCGAAAAGCCTCCTTTTCCCGCAAAAACGCCAGTGCGCGCGAAGCCAGATGGGCTAACGCCGGTCGCTTTGCGGGCTAAACGCCCGCTGATCGCTCCCTCCCGCCCATCGCCTTCGCGCTTGGGCCGTATTTCAAATCCCTTTGGCGCAGGAAAGTGGGGCGCGGGAGGGCGCACGACCGTGCGCCCGGCGTTAGCGCCCCACCTTTCCTGCAAGAATTGCGTCCTTGCGGTTCCCGTTTTCCCCGGACACTACTGCGTCAAATCCTGTCAGCGACGCAAGAGGGCGCGAAGGAGGAAGCGAATGGGAAGCGGCGTAATAACCAACGTGGCGACAAGCAGGACGACCAAGCCCTCCGCCAGGCGTGCCCAGGGCAAGACCAACACGGTCGGGAGTCCGCCGAAGGGCATCCAGGCAAGCGTCCAGCCCGTGAAGCCCCAGCCAATCGAAAGGCCGAGCAACAGGGAAAGCACGGCGGCCACGACGCAAAGGAGCAAGGCTTGCGCCAAGAGGAAGCGTCCCAACTGCCCACGCGTCATGCCGATGGCGTGAAGGGTGCGCAACTCACCGGCCATGGCGCGAACATTCGCGGCCAGCAGGGAGACAAAGCCGAAGCTGAGAATGAGGAGCGACCACAGCGGAATACGCGCCAATTCACCGAGCAATTCTGAGCTGTGCGCCAAGGTCCCCTCGGAAATCTCGTCGCGCAGATGGAGGACCGCATTGGGGAAGGCGGCCTTCGCCCCAGGCCCAAAGCCACGCCCGCGCCACGGTTCGGGGTCGGCCTCGGCGGCCTGTTGAAGGCGCAGTTCCAGACGGTCGCCGGCGGAATAGAGCGCCGCCGTGTCTTGGGCCGTCGGAAGCTCATCGAGCCAAAGGAAACGGACACGTGCGGCCTGCTCCGGGTCCCAAGCCTTGGCAACGTCAAGCCCCACAAAGACAGGGCCGAGGGTGCCAAAGGGCGCGCCATTGCGGGCACGGAGGCCGGCCCGGGCGGTGACGAGGTGCCAGTTGCAACGGACGATGGCGGTGACGGTGAGCGGCAGGGTGTGGACGGTTCCTGCCGCGTCGCGCCGTTGGATGGAGAAGGTGTCGCCGATGCCAATGCGGCATTGACGGGCGAACATCTCGGTGACGGTGACGCCTGTCTCCCCGGCGGTGCCGACAAGAAGGATGTTGTTCTGCTTTGGGAGTCGCCCGGCACGCTCGCCAATGGCCGTGAAGTCAGCATCGGAGAGACGGTATTGCTCGGCGAAAAAGGGTCGGACGGGGAGGTTCTTGACCAGAGCGTCCGCGCAGGTTTGGCTAACGCCATTGGGCAGGAATGAGACGATGGCCGGCGGCAAATCGCGTGAGGGAATGAAGGGGTCGGTGAGCGAGGCTCCCCAGATATGGATGGCGAAGAAGGCACCGAGGCCGGCCGTCAACGTGAGAGCCATGCGGGCGTTGCGGTCGGCGGAACGGGTGAGGACACCGCGCAAGAGTTCCGGCCGCAACCGCAACACGGCACCGAGCGGACGCGCCAGCGCCCATTCGCAGAGGGCCATCAAGGGGCGCGTGAACGCCATCAGGCCAAAGACGGCCAACGGCAACGCAACCAAGAACCACGCGCTCCGCAACCACGGATTGGGCGTGAAAGGAAGGACCGTAAGCACAATCGGCACCAGGCAAAGCAGGGCCAAGACCCCACGCCAAATGGGATGGGCCACACGCCAAGCCTCGGGGCGCACACGCAAATCGCAGGGACCGAGCCGCGCCGCCCGGCGCAGGGGCACGCACAATGCGATTCCGGCGGAAAGCATCAACAGAACCGCCACGACAAGCGGCGTGGCCCAACCAATCACAAGCCCATCCGGGAAGGCCAAGGGATTCGTCCGCACGAAAACGGCAAGCGCCCCCACCCCAACGCCAAACCCGATCACGCCCCCCACGCCCGCGAGGAACAGGGCCTCGCGGGAGACAAGCGCCATGAGCTGACGCGACGTCATGCCAAGGGCGCGCAGGCGGGCATAGCGGACACGGTTTTGTTCCAGGCCCACGCAGAGCGCATTCACAATCATGCAAAGCGTGGCCACGCAAGCGAGGGCCACCAGAAGCGGAAGCTGAAAGAGAAGGTTGTTTGTCGCATCAGAGCGAAGTTGGCGCAACAGGCCTTGCCGCGTAACCAACGTGGCCGCATCGTCGTCCGGCGAGACGGTTCGGACAGTCTCGGCCAGGGCATCAGGCGACCGGAAGGGTTTCAAGCGGATGAGCATGAGATTGCACAGCCCCTTGGTCTCGGCCAAAGCGGCGGCCTCGGCAAGCGTATCGCTGGCAAACATCGTTGGGAACCCGCCCACAGGGCGAATGGATTCAGCAAGATAACCACAAATCGTTGCCTCAACGCGCCCCTTCGGCGTGATGACCGGGACCTTTGTGCCAATGGGCGGGGCATCGCGCAACCCCTCTTCACCGAAGGCACGCGGGGAGATGACAAACTCCGGCTCAGACGCATCGGCCTGGGGCCATCGCCCGGCGGCCAGACCATCCGGATAGGGGCACTCAGGGAAATCCCGGACCGGCGCGATGCCGCCCCCCACCCCGGGGCCTTGAAGCGGACGCCCCTCGGGACGCCAATCGAGGCGACAGCGAAAAACGGTAGTGGCGAGGACGCTCTCAACGTCCGGCGAGGCCTTGACCGCATCCGCCACGGCACGTGGGATCATCTTGACGGGCGAACCGTGCGTGAGCGACTGCATGCCGCTACCTTTCGGCGCGGCGGCAGAAGCACGCCCCGTGGCGACCCAACAGTCGAACGGCTTGCCCATCGTCTCGGCAAGCGACTTGCATTGCGCCGTTGTGGTCACGGCCAAGCCGATGGACCAAGCCAACAGTGCGGCTGCCGCGGCCACGCCCAACAGCGCGCAAACCAAGCGCACGCGGTCACGCCGCAGTACGTCGCGGAAGAGAAGCCCCAGCGCACTCACGCCATGCGCTCCAAATAGTTGGCGGAGACGGTGGCAGGGTCATGGCCCGTCTCGAAGGCGCCACAAATCTGTCCGTCGCGCAGGATATGAACGACATCGGCGGCGGCGGCGACCTGCGGGTCGTGGGAGATGAGGAGAATGGCCGCGCCAAGCTCACGGTTGAGCCGCGTGAGGGTGGCGCAAAACTCGGCGGCGGCAGGTGAATCCAGGTTGCCGGTGGGCTCATCGGCCAGAATGATATCCGGGGCCATCGCGAAGGCGCGAGCGATGGCGGTGCGCTGGGCCTCGCCGCCGGAGAGGCGATCGGCAGGTTGATTGCGGCGATGCGTCAACCCCACCAATCGTAGGAGCGTCTCCATCCGCTCGGCGGGAACATCGCGGCCATCGAGGAGCGCAGGCAGTGCGATATTTTGCGCAACGGTGAGGGTCGGGATGAGGTTACAATCCTGGAAGACAATGCCGACCGAACGGCGGCGGAGCAAGGTCAGTTCATGGTCGGGAAGGCCAACCAGTGAACGCCCCTTCACAGAAACCTCGCCGGAGTCCGGCGGAAGCAACCCCGCCAGAAGATTCAGAAGCGTGCTTTTGCCCGCGCCGGAGGGTCCCATGACGGCATGGAAAGCCCCTTCCGGGACGGCAAGCGTGACGCCGCGCAGGACATCGATGACGCGCCCTTCCACACGGAAGGATTTGCGCAGGTCTGTGGCTTGAAGGGCGTTCATTTTAGAAGCGGAAGCGAAGGGAAAGCTCAAAGGTGCGCCCATCGTTGGCGAAGGCCTGCAGGTTGCGGGCGGACTCCACACCACGCGAATCGAAGATATTGCGCACGGCAAGCCCCAGGGAGAAGTTCTCGGTGAAGGGGAAATCGACGGAAGCATCGAAGGTGAGGAGGCGCTTGGCGATTTGGTCCTCGCCCGCGGGCTGGCCGCGGAAGGTCATCATCCACGCGTCGCGCCAACGGCAACCGAAGCCGAAGACGGCGTCGTAGAACCACGGGGCCTTGTAGCTCGTCCAGAGCGAGACGGCGTGCGGCGGGAAACGGTCAAAGCGGAGGCCGTTGGTCTTGTCGTAGTAATCGATGTAGGCGTAGGCCAGGTAGATGGACCAATTGTCGGTGATGTCGCCGGAGGCGGAGAGCTCCACGCCCTGCGAATAGGTCTTGCCGTCGTCTGAGTAGTAACCCTCACCGGTGAGATCGTTGTCCATGGCGATGGGCGCATTGGACTGGTCGATGCGGAAGACCGTGCCCGTGAGCCAGAGGCTGCCGGTGGGATTCACGCGGATGCCGGCCTCTTTCTGCACGGCGCGCCACGTGCTGTCAAGGTAATCCGAGGGCGAGGTGCCGATGTTGTCGGGCCAACGCTTGTAATTGAAGTTGGGGGTCTCGGTGAGGGAGACGTTGGCGAAGAGGATGGCGCGTCCGGCCTCGAGAATGTCGTAAGAAATGCCAAGGCGCGGGGAGAAGGTCCACTCGTGCACGTGGTTCACGCTGTCGTGCCAGTCGGCACGCACGCCGGCGATGACACTGAGCCCGTGCCACTCCAACAGGTCCTGCACGTTGATGCCGACCTTCTGCTGACGCGTGTCGGAATAGCCCGAGGCCTTGATTGTCTCGAGGTAGTTCTCTTCTGTAATAGTGCCACTGCGGCCCGTGGAGGTGAAGCCGCCCCAGCCTTGACTCTCCTTCACGGTGGTGCTCACGCCCACAAGGAACTGGTGGTCGATGCCCCAAGTGTCGAACTTGAAGATGGCGTCCTGGCCGGCGTAAAAAGTGCGAGCCAGGCGGTCGCCCGCGCCCCACTCATACCGCTTGTTGCTGGCCGGATCGGGGTCGAAGCCGGTATTCGAATAGGGCCCGCGGTAGTCATAGCGGCTCTCGGTCTGAAAGAAGGAGAGGCGCGTACGCAGGGTCAACCAATCCGTCACGTCGCCATCCAACCGGAAAGTGCCGCCGAAGGTCTGAAAGCGCATCCGGTCACCGGGGCGCGTGTAGGTGTCGTCCCAACCGCTGCCATACGGTTTCCCATAGAGCGTGCGCACGCCCTGGAAGGCCGGCTGGTCGCTGTATTGATAGAAGAGGTCAAGCCCCGCCTCCAAACGGTCGGCCACGCGCAACGAGAGACTCGGCGCCGCAGAGAAGGTCGTCCCGTGCCCGGCGTCCGAGGGCGCCCAACCTGGCTCACGCCATTCGTAAGCCATTGGCACACGCACCGCAAGCCGCTCATCCTCGAACACTTGATTCACGTCCGTAGCAAACTTTAGGCGCGTTCCGGACGCCTTGGAATAAGACCCCTTTAGCAAGAAGTCGTAGAAATCTTCCTCGAAGGAGGCCCGCTTAGGCTGCAGGATGACCGTACCGCCTGCGCCCATGAGATCGGTCATGCTCCCCATCTGTGCACCGTACGCACCGCCGACCGGCCCCTTCACGATGTCCACCCGCTCCAAAAGCGTCGGGTCAAGGAAGGTCGCCACGCCACCGGCCAACGGCACCCCGCCCAACAAGACCTCACTTCCCGAATAACCACGAATTGTATAGGTGCCGGCCTGTCGTGCCATCACGGTCTTGCCACCCTGGTAAATACCCGGCTGAAGCGTCAGCAACTGATCGAGATCGGTCGTGTTTCGTTCGCGGATAAAGTCCTCGGTCAGCGAATCGACCGTAAAGGGCGACCGCTCCGGCGGTAGTTCCACCAACGTTCCGGCGTCTGTCGTCTCCGTTCGATACTTCGGCAATGGCGCGGCCGTCACTTGAACCGCCTCGTTCGTCGTCACCGCTTCTTCGCCCAACGTCATGCCCGGAAGAAGCGCGAGCAAGCACAACAAAACCTTTTCTGAAACTTTCATGCTGCTAATAGTAGCACATCCATTTCCGTAAAAGTAAGTAAAATCTTTCCCCTTTTCAATCCAGCAACGCAAAGTATACAAGCCCCTCCAGCACCACCAAGCGATGCCTTCCAACACCCTTCACATCCTACCGCGTCACGGGGCCGCTTCACCGTTTCAGCGACGTAGGCTCCTGCTCTCCTGTCTGCCTGTGCACTGAATACCGCTCAAATTGGACCGGCGCCAACTGTTCTTCTGGCTCCGAGCCTAAAACCTTGCCATCCTTCGCCGCACCTGGCGCTTGGTGGAGGCGGGTCGCTTGACTGCCGCTTCCTGCTTCTTTGGCGGCGTCCATGGGCAACGCCAATACTGTCCGGGGAAATCGGCAAGCCTCTTTTCCCGCAAAGACGCGAGTGCTCGCGAAGCCTGATGGGCTAACACCGGTCACTTTGCGGGCTAAACGCCCGCTGATCGCTCCCTCCCGCCCATCGTCTTCGCGCTTGGGCCGTCTTTCAAGTACCTCCGGCGCAGGAAGTGGGGCGCGGGAGGGCGCACGCACGTGCGCCCGGCGTTAGCGCCCCATCTTTCCTGCAAGATTTGCGTCTTTGCGGTTCCTTTATTTTCCCGGCCACTATTGGAGTAACGCAACGTTTCCTCAAACCGCGCTTGCGGCACAGGAAACGCCAACGATCGCCAAAACGCCTCATTCTCCTACACCCGCAATCTCGTCTGTAACGTGCTAGGTACGATGGATGATGCTTCCCGAAAAACACTAGAAACGCAAGGGATGGGCACGGTAGTGAGGCCCGGAGGGCCGAACGGTGAAGTGCCCAGGCCCTTGCGTTCCTTCGTGTCTTCGTGGAAACTTCCCCGGCACCGCATGGATGCCACGGATTTGGTACACTAATGCCGTTATGGCGGAAATCCCACACATCGATGGTTTCACGTTTCGTCAACGGCTCACGGCCTCGAGCCGAAGCGAACTGTGGCGCGCGGAGCAGACGGCTTTGGAGCGCGATGTCTTGGTGACGGTCTTCGGGCCGGGCGCACAGTTGGGCGCCGTCCAAGTCCTCGCGCAAACAAAATCACCGCTCATCCCGGAAATCATCGACATCCAACAGTCCGAGGACCGTACCTGCGTCATTACGGAAGACCCGCACGCGCGTGGCATCGTGGCGCTTCTGGCGGGCAGACGCTTAGACGCCGGCCAAATCTCCAATCTGGGCATGCGCCTGGCGGAAGGCTTCGCCGACCTCACCGCGGCAGGTTTGCTCTATGGTGGGCTCAGCCCAACCTGCCTCTACCTCTCCGAAGACTCCGAACCCGTCTTGCCGGATTTGTCTCCCGTGCGCTTCGCCCCCGGGCAGGACACCAATCCGCCTGACTGGCAAATCCCAATGGAGGCCCTCCCCTACGCCGCGCCGGAATTGCAGGACAATCCGGAAGAGGCCGACTCGCGCGCCGACATGTTCGCGATGGGGCTGACGCTCTATGCGCTCGGCACCGGGCAGGTGCCCTTCGGCGCCGTACCTGCGGAATCCTTGGCGGAAGCCAAGGCGACCCGTACCGTGCCATCGCCTTGCGACATCAGCCCGAATTTCCCCATGGGATTGGCCGCCTTGCTTGCGCGCCTGGCCAGCCGAGACCCCGCGAACCGTTTTGACGACTGGGATGCGGTGCGCGTGGCTTTCCACCAAGTGCGCGAAGGCCTCGACCTGCCGGCCGGCCACCCGGAAGATTCCGTCATCGCGCCCCCCGACCCCGAAGTTCGCGCCCGTGCCGGCCGCACCATCCGCCTCTCCGTCAACGACCTGCGGGCCTATCGGCGCGACCATGACGCCAAACGTCGCCATCCCTCTTGGTTTTTGATCACCACCACCGTCTTTCTCGGCCTCATCGCGTTGGCCGTTATCGCCATCGCCGCCAGACTTCTCTTCTTCCCATGAACGACGCCCAACGTATCCTCGACCTGCGCGAGACCATCCGTAAGCACGATCGCCTCTACTATGTGGAGGCACGCCCGACCATCTCCGACCGCGAGTATGACGCGCTCTGGGATGAGTTGGCCGCCCTGGAACGCGCCCACCCGGAACTGGTGACGCCCGACTCTCCCACCCAGCGCGTCAGCGGCGAGCCCCTCACCAAGTTCAACCGCGTGCACCACGACCCGCCGATGCAGAGCCTGGACAAGACCTATGACAAGGCCGACCTCGAGCAGTTTGATGCCTACCTGCGCAAACGCCTGCCCGAAGGCACCATGTGGGACTACGTGGTGGAGCCAAAGATCGACGGCGTTTCCCTCTCCCTTCGCTACGAGCATGGGCGGCTTGTCCGCGCCGCAACCCGCGGCAACGGCGTCGAGGGCGACGACATCACGGCGAACGTCCGCACCATCCGTTCCATCCCCCTCACCCTCCCCTGCGACGTTCCCCTGTTGGAGGTCCGTGGCGAGGTCTACATGACGCGCGAGGGTTTCGCGGCTCTCAACCGCGCCGAGGAAGAGGCCGGGCGCGAACCCTTCGCCAACCCCCGCAACGCCTGCGCGGGCTCACTCAAACTCCTCGACCCGCGCGAGGTCGCCAAGCGTCCGCTTGATGCCGTGCTCTATGCCGCCGGCGCCCTCGATGGCGTCGCGTTCTCCACCCACACCGAGATGATGCGTGCCTTCGCCTCCTGGGGCCTGCGCACGCCCCCTTGGCAACGTCTCTGCCTGGATATGGGCCAAGTCTTCGCCGCCATCGACGAGTTGGAGGGGCTCCGCCATGCCTTTCCCTTCGAGATTGACGGCGCCGTACTGAAGGTCAACCAACGCGCCCTCTATCCCATCTTGGGCTCCACCGCCCACGCCCCCAGCTCCGCACGCGCCTACAAATACGCCCCCGAGCAGGCCCGCACGCGCCTCCGCGCCATCACGGTGCAAGTGGGCCGCTCCGGCGTGCTCACCCCCGTGGCGGAGTTGGAGCCCGTCTCCCTCGCCGGTTCGGTCATCGCCCGCGCCACCCTCCACAACGCCGACTACCTCCGTGAAAAGGACATCCGCGTGGGCGACATGGTGGAAATCTCCAAGCACGGTGACGTCATCCCCGCGGTCGATCGCGTGGTGCCGGAGCTCCGCCCGCCCGAGGCCGTCCCCTTTGTGTTGCCTACGCATTGCCCCGTCTGCGGCGGCGACGTGGAGCGCCTGGAGGGCGAGGTCGCCACGCGCTGCGTCAACCCGGAGTGCCCCGCCCAACGCGTCGGCCGCCTGGAACTCTTCGTCTCGCGCAACGCCCTGGACATCGCGGCCATCGGCGGTCGCATGGCCGAGGCCTTGGTTCAAGCCGGCCTTGTCACCCAACCCCTCGACCTCTGGTCGCTCGACCCCGCCGCTCTCGCGGAGTTCCGTCTGGTCGCGGAGGACGGCACGGAGCGTCGCTTCGGCAAGAAGGCCCAAGAGGTCATGGCGGCCCTCGACCGTGCCCGAGACTTGCCGCTCCACCGCTGGCTCTTTGCCCTCGGCATCCCCGGCATCGGCGTGACCGCCGCGCGCATCGTGGCCGCCCCCTTCGCCTCTTGGTCCGCCCTCTTCGCCGACCCGCTCTTCGAGGACGTCCTCGCCTTCTACGAGGCCACCGAGCGCAAAACCGAAGACCGCGACCTCCTGGCCGGCGAAATCGCCACCCGCGCCCAAGCGCTCGCCGAACGCGGTCTCCTCCAACGCGATGACCCCGACAAATCCTTCCGCGACCGCTTCCTCCTCACCATCAAACCCGAGATGGCGCGCGAGATGACGCGTTTCCTGCGGTCGGACTACGCCCACCGCGTGGCCGCCCGCCTGGCTGAGCTGGGCATCGACCCCAAGCCCCTCGCCGAGGCTCCCGTCGGCACCGCGCTCGCCGGCAAGAGCTTCGTCATCACCGGCACCCTCTCCAAGCCGCGCGAGGCCTTCGAGCGCCTCATCCGCGAGAACGGCGGCACCGTCCAATCTTCCGTCTCCAAGAAAACCTCCTATCTGCTCATCGGCGCCGACCCCGGCGGCAGCAAGTACACCAAGGCCCAGGCCCTCGGCACGCCGATGCTCGACGAGGCCCAGTTCGCCGCCCTCCTCGGCCAAGCGGACGCCGCCCCCGCCGAACCGGAGACGCCCCCACCCTCCCCCGCCGCCACGCCCTATGTCCAGGACGATCTCTTCGGCGGACTCAACTGACTTTCCCGAAAGGACGCGCCATGAAAGGCTTCCATCGTATCGCCGCCATCACCCCCTCGGTCTCCGTGGCCAATCCCCTCGCCAACGCCAAGGCCATCCTTGAGCTGGCCTATCAGGCCTATGAGCAGGGCGCCCAACTCATCCTCACACCGGAGCTTTCGCTCACCGGCTACACCTGCGGCGACCTCTTCGGCTCGGCTTCCCTTGCCAAACAGACGAAAGAGGCGCTGGACTTCCTCCAGATTAATCTCGACAACCGTTTCGACCTCGTCGTCGGCCTGCCCGTTGCGGTGGACGACCGTCTCTACAACTGCGCCGCCGTCATCCACTGCGGCTCAGTCGTCGGCTACGTCCCCAAGACCCACCTCCCCACCTACCGCGAGTTCTACGAAAAGCGCCACTTCGTCTCCGGCGCGGCCCTCCCGCCCAACGCCGAGATTGACGGCGTGCCCATCGGCACCGACCTCCTCTTCGATGCCGGCGCCTTCCGCTTCGGCATCGAAATTTGCGAGGACCTCTGGGCCGTCGACGCCCCCTCCAACCGCCTGGCCGCCGCCCGTGCCCACCTCATCCTCAACCCCTCCGCCTCCACCGAGGCCGTGGGCAAGGCCGCCTACCGCCGCGACCTCGTGCGGATGCAATCGGCCCGACTCTCCTGCGCCTATGCCTACGCCTCCGCGGGCTCCGGCGAATCCACCACCGACGTCGTCTACGGCGCGCACCGCATCCTAGCCAACAACGGCCGCGTCCTCGCCGAATCCCGCTGGGACGAAGGCATCAGCCTCATGGACTTCCGACCGGACTGGATCGACGCCGTCCGCCGCCGCGAGACCTCCTTCCCCGAACTCCCGCTCGCGCCCTGCCGCGTCATCCAGGCCTACATCCCCGGCTTCGAGCCCTCGGAGAGCGACGGCTCCCTCGCCGGCCTCGACCCCACCCCCTTCGTTCCCGCCGACGATGCCCGCCGACAGGAACGTTGCCGTGAAATCCTCCGCATCCAAGTCGCCGGTCTCATCAAGCGCTTCACGCACACCCACGCCAAGCGCCTCGTCATCGGCCTCTCCGGCGGACTCGATTCCACCCTCGCCCTCCTCGTCTGCCACGAGACCTGCAAGCGTCTCGGCCTGCCCCCGCGCGAGACCATCCTCGCCGTGACGATGCCGGGCTTCGGCACCTCCCACCGCACCCATTCCAACGTCCAAGCCCTCGCCCAAGAGCTCGACATCGAACTCCGCGAGATTCCTATCGGCCCCGGCGTGGAGCAACACTTCAAGGACATCGGCCACGACCCCGCCGTCCGCGACGTCACCTACGAAAACGCCCAGGCCCGCGCCCGCACCTACATCCTCATGGACCTCGCCAACCAAGAGGGTGGACTCCTCGTCGGCACCGGCGACCTCTCTGAAATCGCCCTCGGTTGGTCCACCTACAACGGCGACCACATGTCCATGTACGCCGTCAACTGCGGCGTCCCCAAGACCCTCGTCCGCTACTGCGTCGAGTCCGTCGCCGCGGACTCCCCCGCCGACCTCGCCGCCACCCTCCGCGACATCTGCGACACCCCCGTCTCCCCCGAGTTGCTCCCCGGCGACCAACAGACCGAGGCCATCGTCGGCTCCTACGAGCTCCACGATTGTTTCCTCTACTACTTCATGAAGTACGGCTGCGACCGCGACGACCTCCGCGACCTCGCCACCTTCCTCCTCGGCGACCGCCACAGCGCGGACGAAATCGAGCGCACGCTCGACAGCTTCTGCCGCCGCTTCGTCACCCAGCAATTCAAGCGCTCCGCCATCCCCGATGGTCCCAAGGTCGGCACCGTCGCCCTCTCTCCCCGCGGCGATTGGCGCATGCCCTCCGACGCCTCCTTCACCCTCTAAGTACGCGTCAAGCAAAGACCACAAAAACGTGAGGGGCGGCGTAAGCCGTCCCTCACCAGTAGTGTCCGGGGAAAACGAGAACCGCAAAGACGCAACAGTGGGCGCGAAACGCCTCGGGCTCCATCGGTCGCTCTGCGGCTCTGCCGCTGACCGCGCCCGCCGCCCTCCGTTTCGCGCCTTGAAGTAGAAAGTCGAGGCATGGGACAAAGCCCCACCGCGAAGCCCGGGGGCACAAAGTGCAATTCTTCCACGGCTATCTTCCAAGCTTCCAAGCTTCTATCCTTCATCATCTTCTTTTGAGCGCCCCTTCAGGGGCGCGATAGCGTGGAAATCCCAAGGGCGGCGCGACCAATGGGAGCGATGGAGCCCGCAAGGTTTCCACGCAAACCGTCTTCGCGGAAAAACTTTCCCCAGACACTATTGCCTTACGCCACCATCAATTCTCCTCGGCGCGGCGGAACTCCACGCGGCGGAGGATGCGGAATTGGAGGTAGGTGAAGGCGATAAGGCCGACGCCGAGGAACCAGGCCATGGTGGTGGCGGTGCCCATGCGAAGGTTGTTGTAGGCCTCTTTCCAGATGGCGAGGGAGAGGACGTTGGTGGCGTCGCCGGGGCCGCCGAAGGTGAGCAGGAAGATGCTGCCGATGCTTTGGAAGGCGGCAATGAAGGCCCCGACAAAATTGATGACCATCAAAGGAAGCAACTGCGGGATAAGCACGTGGCGGACGCGTCCCCAGAAACCGGCCCCATCGATGGCGGCGGCCTCATAGTAGTCCTGCGGAAGGGCCTGCAGGGCGGCGATATAGATGAGTGAAGAGATACCCGCGCCGGCCCAAACACCGGGCAGGATGCAGCAGACCATCGCGAGTGCGGGGTCTTGGAGCCACGTGCGATGCTCCAGCCCGAAGGTCGCGAGGATCTGGTTGAGCATGCCGTTCTCGGTGGGGTCGTACATCAGCTGCCAGAGCAGGGTGATGACGAGGGTGGAGGTGAGGTGCGGCAGGAAGTAGAGCGTGCGGAAGAGGATCTTGCCACGAGGAATCTCCGTGAGGAGGACGGCCAGAATAACAGGGGTAAGAAAGCCCAACAACAGGGTGAGTCCGACATACTTGAGCGTGCGTGCCGCACTGGCCCAAAAGCCCCAGTCGGTCGCCACCAAGATAAAGTTGTCGAGGCCCACCCACGGGCTGTCGCCCACGATGTGATAGTCGCGAAAGGCCATGAGCACGCCGCGGATGAGCGGGTAGTAACTCCACAGGGCGACGGAGAGAAGCGCCGGGAGCAGCATCAGCCACGCGACGCGCGGCACCTTGTGCGCCGCAGGACCCACCGTTTCAGACTCCACGCGTTCGCGGGCCCGGGTGGAACGACGGCGGAAGACCGAGACGGTCAAGAACGTCAAGAAGGCCAAAACAACAAGAAGAAGGATGGTGCGCGCCAGCGGACGGTGGCGGTCGAGTTCCTCCTCCGGCACGCGGAACATCAGTCCGCGGTTGGCGTCTTCATTGATGGCGCGGAGCGCGGCGGCCGTGTCGAAGTCGCGTCCCTCCTCGGAGAGAATGAGACCGAGCAAGCGACGTTGAAGCAGGTCACTGACGCCTTGCCAAAAGCCGACAAAGGGTTCCGTGCGGGCAACGATAGTGCCGGCGTCGAGGTCTTCGTAGAGTTGGCGGATGGCGGGCGGGATGTCCTCCAAGTAGGCATCCAACCCCAACCGGCGAAGGTCTTCGGGATGGCACCAACGGGCGTTGCCCTCCAGAACCTGCTGGCGGATGTAGGAGTCGTTGAGTGTGGGGGAGGCGAGGCGTTCCAAGCAGGCAAAGACGAGATCCTGCTCGGCCTCCGGTCGGCGGGCAACGCCCTCGCTGATGCCCCAGAAGTGACGGTGCGCCTGAAAGACGCGAGGGAGTTCCGATTGCGCGGCGGGGAAGGGCATCAAACCGACAGCCTCGGGGTCGAGGCCACCCTCGCCGGTAATCCGCTCGATGGCCTCGGTGCCGGCGAACATGGCCGCGACCTCACCACGGATGAAGGGCGCGGGGTCATTGTTGAGGGGCAACTTGAGAATGACGCCCTCTTGCACATCCTCGGGCACGAAGTGAAAAGCCAGGTCCCCACGGACAGCGTAGCCGGCCTCGGCTTCTTCGGGCGTCAAGTCGATGGGCTCGCCGGTCCGAGGGTCCCGAATCCAAGGGGCCCAAGCCAACCGACGCAGAAACTCGGCGGCGGCGAGGGCCTCGGGGGAATCGAAGGCCGCGCGCCACGTGGGCTCAACGTCCGAGAGGTCTTCACCGTCTTCGGTGATGCACTGCGTGGCCTCCATGGGGAAATCGACGGGCGTGCCGCGCAGGCGCGACACCCGGCTCTGAATGATGGGACTGCCGCCCGCGGATTGAAGCCAAGGCAACCAGTTCCACGGGGCCTCGCAGACACCAAAGGCGCGTTGGCCGGGCTTGGTGAGGGCTTGACACCACTGCCAAAATGCTTCCCACGTCTCGGGCGGATGCTCGGGATCGAGCCCGGCCCGGCGCACGAGATCTTTGTTGTAGACAATGCCGTAATAGGCGACGGAGGCCGAGGGCAGGGCATAGACATGGCCATTAGCCGTGGCGACACGGCGCCAGAGTTCGGGCACATGCGCCCACCCTTCCCACTTTTCACCGTTCGGCCCCAACCAACGGTCCAACGGCATCAAGAAGCCGTTGCGGATGTCGCTCTGGGCAATGTGGAACCAGACTTGGTAGATGTCCGGGGCGTTGCCGCCGGCCATGGCAAGGAGAAGCGGCGAACGCCCGCCCGCGCCGGGAAGCCACAGGCCGCCCCATTTGACGGGCCGCAACTCGGGGTGCTCCGCGCCCAACGCAATAATCTGCCGCGTGACGGCACCCTCGGGCCGGTCCGGGTCGTAACCGCCCATGAAGGAGACGGTCATCGGCTTTGTCGGCGACGTCTCCTTGGAAGGTTGGAGGTTTGGAGGTTTGGAGGCTTGGTTTTGCGGTGGGGCGTTGCCCCACGCCCCCTCGTCTGTTTGAAGGCGCTGGGCGTGCACGAAGGCCGCGAACGTCACGGCGGAGAAGAGCAGGGCCAACAAAAAGAGGCGGGGGCGTATCCCCCGCCACCACTTGCCAGAGCCTTCAAGCCAGCTCGCTTTCATCTCTGTCCGTTGCCCGTCAGGGCGTTGCCAAACATCCAAGCCTCCAAGCTTCCAAACTTCCAATCAATAGCCGCGCTGGGAGAGCTCGGCCTGGAGCTGGGTCTGGAAGGCGCGGAAATCCTCGGCGGAGGGCTGGTAGCCGGGGAGTTCGGGCTCGAAACCGAAGCGGCCCATCTGGTCGAAGAGCCAGCGGGCCTTGTTGCCGTCGGAGAAGGTGACGGAGCCGGAGACCAGCACGCCGGGGGCGGACTGGATGGTGTCGACCGTGACGGAGACGCCGCCGGGGGCCGCAGGGGCGGCGTCTGCGCCGGGCTTGGGCGGGAGCTTGGCCTTGGTGACGTCGTCGGCGTCGACCTGGGCGACCTTGTCCTTGACCTGCGCGCCGATGTCCATCACCAGCATGCGCACGTCAAAGAAGGTCGGGTGCTGGCCAAACTCGCTGCGGATGCGCGCCTGCACATCGCTGAGGGAGGCGCCTTCGTCCACCCACCGGCGGACCTGCTCAATCTGTTCCTGGGTCAATTGCATTTCATTCCTCCTCTTGAGGCTCAATAATCAACATGGGGCGCAACAACCCGGCGTCTTCCGCCGGCATGGGCATCTCTTCCGGCGCGGTGCCGCCGTCTTCCTCTAGTTCGTTGAAGAGGGCCTCGCGCATCTGCTTCTCGTTGGCGATCTCACGCTCGCGGTCGCGGATCTCGCGCGGCGAAAGGTCTTCGCGCTCGTCCTCCAGGTCCTCGCTCTTGATGCGGATGGAATCCTCGAGCAAGTCCAACATCTTGCGGTCATGCTCCCGCCGCGCCTTCACGCGCTCCTGCGATGCCGCGAACTGTTTGTCCTCGTAAGCGCGTTTCAGCTTTTCGCGGCGAAGCATTTCTTCCTCGTCCGGCACGTCAGCCAACTCGGAGCTCGACCAACCACGGTTCCAAATACCCGCGGCATCGAGGTAGTCCTTGCGGCGTTTGGCCTCTGCCTGCGCCTCTTCGGAGGTGTTGAAGACGTACGGTGTGAGGAAGACAAGCAACTCATCGCGCTCATCGGAGTAGTCCGTGTAGCCAAAGAGGTATTTTCCAATAAACGGAATGTTCTTGAGGATGGGAATGCCGCCCTCAGACTCCGTCTTTGTCTGCGTGACCAACCCGCCGATAACGACCGTCTGTCCGTTGTTCACGGAGACTGCACCGGAAATCTTACGCGTCACGGGCGACGGCCAACGCGAAGACTGCCCATCAATGCCGGAGCCTGGGACTTCCTGCGGCGTGCCGAGATTCTGGAAGGTTTCCTCAAAGTCGAGGACCACAGTACCATCGGGGTTGATACGCGGCGTGACGGTGATGGTCAGACCAATTTTCTCTTGGGAAATATCAGGCTGATAACCAGAACTGTAGTTGCCGGAATAGCCCATATACTTCATGCCGTTGTAGAGATAAGCCAGTTCCGTGTTCTCCAGCGTCGCTTCCTTGTTGTCCTGTGTCATAAGGACGGGCGAAGTGAGAATCTTGGTACGGCTGTCGCCTTCCGTGGCACGGATTAAGAAGTCCAAGTTGAGCTTGTCAATGGTGCCAAAGTACTGCGCACCGCCACTGATGGCACCGATGTTGGCAACCACGTTCGTGCTCAGGTTAAAGAGATTCTGCGGGCTCACGCTGGCGCCGTCCGGCACACCGCCGCCACCGTAGGAGTCGCGATACTGGCTGCCACCGGAGACGCGCTTGACCCACTGGATGCCGGTGGAAATCTCATCGCTGAGGCCGACGTTGAGCACGACGGTCTCAATCAACACCTGGGCGACGGGGACGTCCATGGCGGCGATGATTTCCTTGATGGCGGCGAGGTCGGAGGGGGAAGCCATGACCATGACGGCGTTAATACGGGAATCCGCGAGAATCTTGATGTTCTCCTTCTTGAGCTCGCCCATGCGGGACTTGGTGGAGGCGGGAAGGGAGGCCTCGACCTGACGGGCACGGCGAGTGAGGTTTTGGTTGCCGGCCTGGTTGGCGGTGTTGCGGGTGTTGTTGTCGTCGTCCTTGGACGAAGAGGTGCTATCAATCAACTCGTTGAGGAGGTCGGCCACGCCTTTGTCGGAGTCCTCGGTCTCGGCTTGGGCATACTTGAGACGGATGACCTCGACGGCGATTTCGGGGGCGGTCTCGATGTCGAGAACCTTGATGATGCGCTCGAAGAAGGCCATGTTGGAGGGGCGGGTGACGATGATGAGCTGGTTGGAGCGCTCATCGGCCATGATCTGAACCTTGCCGCGAATCATGCCGCGGTCGGCATCGGAGACGAGGGCATCGCCAACGGAGGAATCCGGTACGGGCTGGGTGGTCTGCGGGCGGGTGACGCCGGGGAGGGCGCGGGAGGTGCCGGGGCGCATACCGCCGCTCAGGGAGTTGGAGGGACGCGGGGCGGCGGTGGTGCGCTTGGAAGTTTCGTCCTCCTCGCGGCTGGCGGCAACGAACTCCTCAAGGGCGGTCTTGATGTCGGCGGCCTTGGCGTATTTGATGGGATAGACGTTGACCTCCTCGAGGACGGGGAGCGGCTTGTCGATGAACTCCAGGATTTCAATCATGCGGTTGACGTTTTCCTGGGTGTCGGTAATAAGGAGGGAGTTGGTGCGCTCGAGATATTGAATCTGTCCGTCGGGACGCTTGAAGCTCTCGATGACCTTCTGGGCCTCCTCGGCGGAGATATTCTTGGGCGTGAGGATTTGGCGGACAATCTGTCCCTGCTCGGGGTGACGACCGCCTTCGGGGATGTCCAGGAAGGTCTCGATGCCCTGCTGGCCGATGGACTTGAAGGGCACAACGAGAACGAAGCGCTCGCCCACGGGGATAAGGCCGATGCCGTTGAGCTGAAGCTGTTGTTCGATGGCCTGGAGATATTCCTCGTCGGTCCACTCATCCTCATCGGTGGAGCGGAGGGACATGGTGACCTTCGGGACGTCGGGCGAGGTGAGCAGGGTGCGGTGGGTGACCTGAGAATAGATCTGCAGGAAGAGTTCGGCGGGGGCGTTGTCGAACTTCAATTTGGGGCGGCCGCCCTTGCCGCGCTCGGCCTTGGCGAGCTGCTTGGCCACCTCTGTGGATGAGGTCGCGGCGGCCGCGGCGGCGGCCTGCTGGCCCTGGCGGGCGGTAGTGGTGCGGCGGTTGGAGATGGAAGGCGCGCGTGTCTGCGCCTGCGCCACGCCGACGCAGAGCAAAAGCAAAGAGAGAAACAGAAAACGGGAGGTGTCGCGCATGGTCAATCCTCGTCAGTGGTGGCGGCTCGGCGCGTGTAGGCGCAATTGATGGTGAAGGTGCCCTTGAGCATGCCTGGGTTCTTGGTATCCGGACTAATGGAAATGGCGCGGACGTCCATCATCGCGCCCGCCTGATTCTCGACTTGATAAAGGAAGTCCACCAGCGAATCCAGCCGCCCTTGCCAGTCGGTGCAGCGGATGGGGAGCTCGGTGACCGTGCCGTGGGTGGTCTCCGCGCCGACCGCACGGCGAACGATGCTCACGTTGTTGGCGGTGGCCAGATTGTCCACCAACGGCAACCAGTGGGTGATGTCCAGCGCCACCCCTTCGGGGAAACTCGGCATCGCGGAGCGAAGTTGGGCATACTGCGCCTCGAGCTCGGGGCGCAGGGACACAACGGCGCGTTCGCGCGCCAGTTGCAGTTGCCCCCGTTGCACGCCCTCTTTCGCCATCGTCCAAGCGACACGGGCCTTCGGCAACCAAATGCCCAAAATGCCCAACGCCACCACGAAGGCGAAAACCACCAAGAGTTTCTTGTCGCGCTCTGTCATGGGGTCTCCTCCTCTTCTTCCTCCGGGGGCGGTGGCACGGGAAGATGAAGCGTCAACGTGAAGGCCTGGCGGCCCGAGGCGCGGTCGAGCGAAGCGACCTGTGAGCCTCGATCCACCTTCTCGATACGCGCGTCGGCCTCCAACTTTTTGATGAGGTCATAGACGTCGTTCGTGGTGTCAGCCAGACCCGTCACGCGAATGGTATAGTCCTTCGTCCGGTCATAGGTGAAGGATTTGAGCACCACGTTGGGGTGCTTGCTTTGGCAAATCAGGAGAAGCATCTCGAGCGCCGACTGACTGCGATCGCCGTAGGCCTGAACCAAATCGATCTGCTTACGCAAGGCCATGGTCGCCAGATAGTCCGTATGTTGGGCATCGACCTGAGCCTGAATCTCCTCGGCTTGCCGTTGATAGTAGCGCGGCAGGAAGAAGAGCGCAAAAGCACAAAGCACCCAGAACACGGCAAAGACCGCACCGCCGAAAATCAGCATCTGTTTCTGACGCAGGGCCTTGGCCTCCGCGATCCACGCCGGCGGGGTCAAATCGAAAATCGCGCCGGCATCCTCGGTTCGGGCCCGAAGCCCCTGTTGCAAGAGCGCCTCGGCATCGGTGAGCGGCTCGAAGTCGGCCTCCCCGCCCATCGCCTGACGCAACGGCTCGGCCTCGGCCGCCTCTCCCGCCAGGCAGAGGCCACGGCCCAACGTGCCGGTCTCCCCGCCTTCCATGGCCAGGCGCATCAGCGCCAAGGTCATCGCGTGGGTCAACACCGCGTCCGAGGTCTCCGGCGGGAAACCGCGCACTTCCAGCAGTGCGCCATCGGACAACAAGAGGAAGACAACCTCTTTGGGCGCGCGCACCAACACGGGGCGAATCCCCTCGCCCATCTGCGGCCAGTGCGCCACAATGCCACGCGCCCACCCCAACGCCGAAAGATCCAGACGGACCTTGCCCAGGCCGCCCACCGCGCGCAGGGCATCATGGCCACACTGCGCCAACGTCTCGTTCGCCGCGCCCGCCACAAAGATGTCCAGCGTCTCCGGCCGCTCCCGCACCACCTCATAAGAATAGGTATAGGCCTCTTCCTCGAAGGGCATCAGCGATTCCATCGCCAGGTGCACCGCATCGGCCAACGTCTCCTTCGCCTCGATGGGCAAGGAAAGCCGCGAGCAAACCGTGTCGAAAGTCGGCACGTAAGGCAGGCTGTCAGGCAGCTTCTGTCGTCTCTTGAGCATCCCTTAGGTTTCCTCCCGCCACTGCAAAATGACCAATCCGTTGCCGCCGATCCCGGCGCTCGTCTTCCCAGAACCCGATGCCGCGGCCGAATCGCTCCCCGAGGCGCCGCGCTGCACCACGGCCTTGACGCGCCGGCGCACGTTGCCCACGCGCCCCTCGAGTTCCAGGCGGTAGACGTCGCAATCCACCGTCAAGTAAGGGTTCACCTCTTCCTGCGTCAGGCCCGAGATGCGCGCCAGGAAGTCCGACATATCCTTGAAATGATAATCCGCCACCGCCTTGTCCTCGGCGAGGCTATACTCCTGCGCCACGCGCTCCGAGGCATCCGCCGTGCCGGCATTCAATCCCTCGCGCTCCTCAATGATGGCATCCACCGTGAGGGTGTCCCACGTTGTCGTATCCTCCATTGGATCCTCCACCAGACAGGGCACGGTCAGGAGCACCTCACGCGGTGCGGCGTTCACGTTGATCTTCCCTGTGCCGTAGGTCGTGAAGAGGTGCTCGATGCCCCGGACGGTGATTTGGCGCGCCCGCTCCTCGTCCGGATTCCACACGCCTCCTTTCAGAAGCACACCGCCGTTCCGGCTGAAACCGCGGATGTAGGCCAGCTCGCCCACTGTGTCCAACGGCCCGTTCTTGCAGTGATAAGACGGCTCCAAACCTTGGTAATACTCCTCTTCCGCGCCGTACTCCGACTCCTTGTTGTCGTCCTCATCCACCCAATCATAGAAGGAATCCACCAATTCGTCCCAATCCTCCTCCGGCACGCCGGCCCAGAGCAGGATGCGCGCCCACAGCTCATCGGCCTCCTTCTCGCCCATGCCCGCGTGCGTCATCTTGTTGATGTTCCAGCGCGCCGGCTCAGGTTCAATGGCCACAAAGATTTCCGCATCGGGCTCGTCCCCCACCCCTTGCTCCACGCTGTCTTCGGCAAAGTGCAAATGACGTTGCTCGTCATAGTAAAGGCGCTGATGGATTTCCACCCGTTGCCCACGCTTCAGACGAATGGCCGGCACAATCCACCGGTCTTCCTCCGCATCCTCTTTCGTCGCCTCTTCCGAGACGCCATCCTGCCGCTCCATCAGCATCTCCGCCAAGACCAACCCGCTCTCCACGAGCGCCGTGGCCTGATGGCGATTCCCAATATACACGGCGGATTTGCCTTCCATATAAGCATCCATGGCAAAGGAACATACCAGGAGGCTGAGTACAGCCACCGTCCAAATCACCGCGACCAAGGCGAACCCGCCGCGTGCGCGTTGCATTCCTTTGACAATCATCTTTTCGTGAAGAATACCAAAAAATCCCCCCAAAATAAAGAACCGACCCAAAGAAACCCTCCTCAGCCCCATCAAAAGCATACAGCAAAATGCATGACCATCCCCCACCCTCCCCTCGTCACCCCCTTACGAATCCCCGCGTGACCCTATAAGGGTCCAAGGTGGGACACTATAGGGGTCCGCATCGAGACCCTATAAGGGTCGGAGGTGAGACCCTATAAAAGGACTTTCACACGTTTTTGAGGATTTAGTCGAGTTTTCAATGAGATAGTCGCAAAGGCTCATTTTTGGGT
>CALXMT010000012.1 GCA_944389545.1 uncultured Kiritimatiellota bacterium
CCCCTCCTTTTCCGTTCCCCTCAATTATTTTTCTCTACCCCCAAAAATATAGTTGACTGCATCTCCTGAATCTCCTGCTGGGGCGTCCCGGTGATATCGGGGAAGTCTTCCGCAAAGACGCCAGTGCGCGCGAAGCCAGATGGGCTAACGCCGGTCGCTTTGCGGGCTGAACGCCCGCTGATTGCTCCCTCCCGCCCATCGTCTTCGCGCTTGGTCGACTCCCGCGTCGACCTTTGGCACGTCGCAGACGTGCCGGGGTGCAGGAAAGGGGCGCTCCGCCGGAGCGCCCCTTATGCTATACTGTAGGCAAGGAGTTCGGCATGGAAGAAGAGAAAATCGCGCAGGGAACCTATGACTTCCGCATTATGCGGGAGGATGGATTCCGTTATGTGGACAAGACCGCATTGCTCTATCCGCTCATCACGCGTGGGCGGGATGCCTTCTTTTTCATCTCCCGTCCGCGGCGCTTCGGCAAGTCGCTCATGCTCTCGACGTTGGAGTATCTCTTCCAAGGCCGCCGTGACCTCTTCAAGGGCCTCGCCATCGATCGGATGGACTACGACTGGGAATCTTACCCCGTTCTCCACTTCAACTTCGGCACGATGGACGTGGAGACGTTCGACACTTTCAATTCAGGTTTTGTGGCACGTGTCCAAGAAGTGATTGAGGATGCCAAAGCCACTTATAATCCCACCCTAGCCCCGAACGACAACTTCTCACGCGCTATCAAGGCCCTTGCACGGGAGCGCGGCAAGCCCGTGGTTATCCTCATTGACGAGTACGACGCGCCTGTTGGTCACGCGCTGAACGACATCGCCAAGGCCAAGGCCATCCGCGCCAAACTTTCCGCCTTTTACGGCGAAATCAAGAACAACGTCGGCAACATCCGCTTCATGATGATGACCGGTGTGACGCGGTTCACGCAGCTCTCCGTCTTCTCGGCGCTCAACAACCTCACCGACCTGACGATGGATAGTCGCTATGCCACGCTCCTTGGTTACACCGATGAGGAGCTGGGCGCCAACTTCAGCAAGACGTTGCACCGCCATGCCGAAGTTATGGGCCTTTCCTACGAGGATTACCGCGAAAAGCTTCGCTGGTGGTACAACGGTTACCGTTTCTCTCCGGATTGCGAGGAGAAAGTCTACAATCCCTTTGCCATTGGGCAAACCCTCGGCGCATTGAAGCGTCGCTTCATCGGCACCTGGATTTCCACCGGCCAGACTTCCACCGTCATCAACTACTTCACAAACAACCAACTCGTCGAGAAGGACTACGAGAACGTCGAGGATGTCTTTGAGGAAGACCTGGACGTCTGCGGTTTGGAAAACATCCGCCCCATCGCCATGCTCTACCAAGGCGGCTACCTCACCATCAAAGATTTCCAAGACGGAGTCTTCACGCTTGGCATCCCGGACGAAGAGGTCCGCCGTGCCTTCAACGCCCAGCTCGTCAAAAAATTTGCACAGAAGGAAGACAACCACTATCTCAGCATGGTCAGCCGGGCCTTGAAGCAGGCCGACTTCGACACCTTCTTCGGCAATCTCTCCGACCTCTACGCCCATCTCATCTACGGCCCCAAAGAAGAGCGCGTGCAGGAATTCTCTTTCCAACGCATCCTCTACGTACTGCTGACCGCCAGTGGTTTCTTCCGCGTCACCGCCGAAGACCGCCAGGCCCACGGTCGCGCAGACCTCGTTGCCGAGACCCCCGAGCGCGTCTTTGTCTTCGAACTCAAGGTTGACGGCACGCCCCAAGAGGCCATCGAACAAATCAAGGAAAAGGGTTACGCCGAGCCCTACCGCCACAGCGGCAAAGAGGTCCACCTCATCGGCCTCTCCTTCGATGGTCAGACCCGCCACCTCACCGGCACCGCCGCCGATCGGCTCGACTGATTTCCACGAAGACACAAGGGGCGGCGTTGCCGCCCCGGAGAACAGAAAACAGAGAACGGAGCGTGCAGGCGCGAAGCGCCAAACCTTCCACGGCCACAGAACGCCCCTGCGGGGCGACTGGCGAAGCCTCTGTGCAAGTGGCGAGTTTCCCTTTCCCGCAAAGACGCCAGTGCGCGCGAAGCCTGATGGGCTAACGCCGGTCGCTTTGCGGACTAAACGCCCGCTGATCGCTCCCTCCCGCCCATCGTCTTCGCGCTTGCTCGACTCCCGCGTCGACCTTTGGCACGTCGCAGACGTGCCGGGGTGCAGGAAAGGGGCGCTTTGCGCCCCGGAGAACGGAGAACAGAGCGTGCAGGCCCAAAGGGCCAAACCTTCCACGGCCACGGAGAACAGAACGCGCGACAAGCGCGCGACTGGCAAGCCACTGTACGTAAGAGCATAGCCGCTGCTTTCTACCGCGTCGTTCAGTTGGCACGTCCATCGGACGTGCCGGGGGTGCAGGGGAGATTGGAAGCTTGGAAGTTTAGAGGTTTGGAGGCTTGGCTTTCTCGGTGGGGCTCCGCCCCACACCCCTACAATTCCTCCGTCGCCCGTTTACCGGGCGCTCTGTTCTCCGTGGCCGTGGAAGGTTTGCGGCTTCGCCGCTGCACGCTCTGTTCTCCGTTCTCCGGGGCGGCATTAGCCGCCCCTCCCCTGCCAGGGCGTGGGGCAGCGCCCCACACTTTCCAATCAGCTAATTTTCTTTGTGCCCTTTGCGGTCCTTTGTGTTCTTTGTGGTAAAACATTCTGGCAGTCAGCCGGCGGCAGCCGGCCCCTAATCGGCTCCAATCTGCGTAATCGGCGGTTTCTTTTGCGACGTCTTCTCAAGCGTCGCGGTAGGACATATAGGACGTATAGGACATATAGGACGGGGCGGCTAATGCCGCCCTGTATGCACAGTGACCTCTTCGTCGCCCCGTAGGGGCGTTCCGTTCTCCGTTCTCCGTGGCCGTGGAAGGTTTGCCCTTCGGGCTGCACGCTCTGTTCTCCGGGGTGGCGAAAGCCGCCCCTTGGTTCTTCGTGCTCTTCGTGTCAGCCCCGCAGGGCAAACCCTTCACACGCTTCCACCGCCCCGCCCGTCGCCCCGCAGGGGCGCTCTGTGGCCGTGGAAGGTTTGGCGCTTCGCGCCTGCACGCTCCGTTCTCTGTTCTCCGTTCTCCAGAGAAAAAGGGGGCGCGGCATCGCCGCGTCCCCTTTTTCTCTTGCACGCTTGCCTCCAATGTGCTACTTTATCAATGTATGCTTGAGTCAAGAAAGAGGATTTCTATGCGGATAGCGTGGCTTCCGCATGCGGCGAAAAGAATCGCCGCGTGCGCCTTGTTTGCCTTTGGAACCTTGATTTTGCAAGGGTGCGGCGACGATTCCGAATCTGCGGCGGGGGCCCCTGCGGCGCCCACGAAAGACGTCGCGCCCGCGCCCGACCCCTACGCGGCGCTCGACGCGAAGTTCCCCGAAGGCCGCCCCAAACCCTCCTCCGTGGAGGAGCGCGGGCAAGATTCTGACTACCAGGCGGCCCTCCAGGTTCTCCAAGACGAGACCTTCCGTCTGAACCAGGCCGTCGCCGCCGCGCAGGCCGAGGTCGACGCCTTCCGCGCCCAGTACGCCAAGGACGCCACCCGCCGCTTCGGCCACGCGCCCTCCGAGGCGGATCTCGACGCCTCCCTCGCCAACCACGCCCACTATCAGAAGCTCGCCCAAGCCCTCGCCGATGCCCAGGCCGCCGTTGCCGCCAACCGCGCCAAGGCCCGCGCGCTCATCAACGAGAAGCGCTTCGGCCAGACCCAGGCCTACGATGCCCTTCGCCGCGAGGCCGATGCCGCGGCCCTCGCCGCCGGTGTCCCCCTGCGCAACGACACCCCGCAACCCGCCCCCGCCGCCCCGGCCAAACCCGCCGCCGCGCCGACCGGCAAACCTGCCGTTTCCGTCACCCCGCAGGCCCTCTCCGAGGCCACGGGCATCCCGCTGGTCCCTTCGGACCGTTAACCCCTTTCAGAGAACCCTCCCCACGAGGCAACACGGTATGAAAATCAAACAAACCTTCCTGATCGCCATCGGCGCAGTCTTGGGACTCTTTGGCATGGGCCAGGCCTATGCCCAAAGCTTGTCCGGAGTTCACATCCAGAGTATCACCGTGAGTCCGGCCAGTGGGGACACCTCGCAACCGCTCGCCGTGGGTGACCGGGTTTACTTCGATGTCAAGCTCACGAACACCGGAGCCCTTAACATCACGGGGAACAGCCTCAACCCGGACCTGGCGTCCACGGGCCAACGGCCTTACCTCCAGCTGAACATGAACCTCAAGGGGACTAGCCAGAAGAACGGCATCTCCCTGGAAACGGACGAGCCCGAGTCGGAGACGACCAACACCGCCGTCGCCTTCTACCAAGGCCCGGTCGGCAATGACCCGTTGGCCATGCGCTTCGTCTATGTGGTCCGTCCCGGCGACCTCTCCGCCGACCTGACCTACGCCGTCAATGGGAACAATCAGCCCATCTTCAGCGACAACATCAACCGTCTCGCCCTCTCCGTGATCTCGTCCGGCACGGTTCCCTCCTACCAGAGCCTCTCCGCCTCGGTTCTCACCTTCGCCAGCGATCCTAACGATAAGCCTGAGGACGACCCTGGTAACACCAATCCCGATGTCGCCGTCAACGGTTACACCCTCACCGTCGGCGATGTCCGAACCAATAATGAAGGCGTTCTCTACCAGGGCGTCAACCCCGCCACCCTCGCCTTGCCCGATGGCGCCGCCGTCTCCACCTTCGCCACCTCCCAGCTCGCCACCGCATGCCGCTTCTGGGTCGAATATAATGACGGCGGCACCTGGAAGCAGGTCCCCGCCGGCGTCACCTCTATGACCCGCGACAACGCGCAGATCAAGCAGGGCGACGTCACCGCCGCCCTCGCCGCTCCCTTTAATAATACGTACTCCGCCACCGTCCGCGGCCCCACCACCTCCACCTTCACCGAGCAGAAGCTCTTCCTCAACATCCCGCGCAACAACGCCTATCCTGCCGATGGTCAGATTCGCCTCTGCTACGGCGTCCCGCCCACCAACAACACCACCAAGACCACCTATTCTTGGTGGGAATACACCCTCACGGCGACCCCGCTCATCACTGACGGCGCCTCCAACCTGGGCTATGCCGTCAGCAACTCCGCCCTCGATCGCAACAGCGACATCACCCTCTCCGGGTGCTCCGCCTCGTCTGGCTTGAATAACGTCACCATCGACGGCGGTGCCGGCAACACCGGCGTCATCATCGCCAGCGCCGGCGACGCCTTCACCATCTCCATCGCTAAGAACGCCAACGTCATTGCGGACAACTCCCCGCTCTACGCCGTCATCGAACCCCTCTCCACGAACACCCTCGGCATCACCGCCGATCGCTACTACGTCCCCATCGACGTCACCGGCGCCACCACCGCCAACGCCACCTTCTCTGTTCCCGATAACGTCACCTCCGGCCAGTCGGTCTTCTTCCGTATCTGGGTGCCTCAGTTGGAAACCCTGACCCAGGGCACCGGCACCATCGATGTGCCCTTCTACCTCCAGGTCGACACCACCGCCCACAGCGAATACATCACCATCACCGGCACCGCCTACTCCGGCGAGGAATACTACACCCCGCTCCCGACGGTCGAGGGTGACAACACCACCGCGCCGCTCAACTATCTCACCTACACCCTCTCCTTCGACGAGGCCTCCGAGGATGCCCGCAACGTGGTGGTCTATCCCGTCGGCGAGGACGCCGACGGCAACTACGTCCGCATCGACGACTCCTTCACCTATGCCGATGGTCGCAAGCCCTTCGACGTCATCTCGGAATACATCCGTGTCCAAGGCACCGCCGCCGTCAGCTCCTCCGCCGATGCCGATTATGTGGTGCGCGTGAATGCCAACGCCACCTCCGGCACCTTCGTGGTCGCCCTGATCAACGACTTCCCCGCCAACTACATGGGCGGCACCGCCTCTTCTGGCGGCACCACCATCACCGTCCCCAACACCCCGATCCTGGTTGCCAAGACCAGCGACCGCAACGGCAACATCACCGGTGAGAATGACGACAGCACCGTGCTGGAAATCACCACCGAGAACCGTGCCCCCACCATCCGCGGTGCTTACGGTCCCAACAACGCCGCCGTCAACCAGGCCGCCACGTGGAACTTCACCGTCAATGACGTCGCCTCCGACTACCTCATTGCCCGCCTCTCTTATGGTGACAACAACACCGACACGAAGCTCTACGTCGATGAGGCTCGGATGGAGGCCATCATGGGCGCGACCGCTTGGGCGGAGCGCCGGACGGCCTTGATGCAGCAGTACCAGCTGGAAGAGGACGACATCCTCGACCGCTCCACCACCGGTGCCGAGCAGATCTCCTTCACCCACACCTATACCTCCGGCACCACCGCCAGCTGGTTCTTCACCGTCATCGACTCCAGCGGCGTCCACTCCGACACCGATGGCGTGGTCACGCTGGAATCCTCCCAGACCTTCCGCTTCTACGTCCTCTACACGCCCACGCTCCCCGGCTTCGGCTACGTCCAGTTCTCCCCCTCCGATGGCAATGACGAGTGGGGCTGGAGCAAGAACCTCACCTTCACCGCCCTGCCCAGGAACGGCGTCACTTCCGCCACCTTCGAGGCCTTCCCCTTCAGGGCCGGCGACACCCGCTTCACCGGTGTGGACAACTTCCCCACGGCCTCTCTGAGCCGCACCAAGGACTCCTTCTTCTATCGGTGGGAGAACTACGATCAAGCCGCCGCCGGCGGTGGCACCACCACTATTGTCCCCCAAGGCCGCGAGTACGAGAACCCCATCACCATCAACCGTGTCCAACAGGGCGCCGGTGGCGGTGAGGGCAACACTGCCGCCGATTGGCAGGACATCACCCTCCAGGTCATCTTCGTCGCCGAATATCACCCCGGTGACGCCATCGACAGCTCGGTCTCCGCGCCTCAGCGCGCCAATGCCGCCCGCCTCGGCGACTACAACCAGGATGGCGTGCCGGATGGCTGGATCCTGAACGCCCTCGGCGACACCGACAACTCCCGCGCCATGGTCGAGGGCGGCACCGTGACCGTCCCCGAAGGCGACGGCCTCCCCGCCATCGGCTGGGTTGACAACATCTACCGTTACGGCGCCGCCGCCGGTGGCCGCCCCAACGGCTCCTTCGCCGTCGAGGCCAACAACTTCACCGCCAAGATGCGCGTCCGTGGTCGCGACGATGCCCTCAACGCCGCCATCCGCAACCAGATCGACAAGGACGGCATCCCCGCCGGTGAGTGGATCTCCAACGTCCAGTGGGTCATCGCCGTCCGTCCCGAGGTCGTCGGCGAGGAGCCGGACGACTTCTCCGGCCTGAACGTCGGCACCTACGACAACACCTCCTCCACCTACACCCCCGCCTGGCGCACCATCCGCCTCTACACCGGCTCCGCCGCCAGCGTCACCTACACCGGCAACCGCATCCCGTACACCGCCACGACCCTCGCCAACGATACCGATTGGCACGTCGTGATGGACGAGGACGGTTACGCCATTCAGGCGAACAACACGGAAGGCCAGCCCTACCGTTACACCACCGTCTACGTCAACGTCAACGCGGATGATCCCGACTACGAGACCTTCCGTGTGGTCTACTCCTCCGAGCCTTGGGGCTATCAGCAGACCTCCTACGTCTACCTCGACGAGAACAACCAGGAAATCCGCGACGACAACGACAACCCCATCTTCGACCCCACCCGCGTCGTCCAGACGGTGCAGAACGGCAACCCCGTCTTCGATGCCCAGGGCAACCCCGTCTACAATCGTCTGCAGCGTAACGGCAACCTCGTCACCGAGACCTTCTGGACCGCAGGTTCTGAAGTCGCTGGCGTGCCCTTCCCCTATGCCACCGACCCGGGCGAGACCGGCAACATCAGCGAGCTCCAGGGTCAAGTCTGGGCCATCGATGGTCAGTACCACTTCACCGACACCCGTGTCGCCGGTGGTATGCTCGTTGACGAGCCCTTCTTCCACAACCGCTACATCGAGGACGGCACGATGACGCCTCGCCTGACCTCTTGGCTCGAGCGTTTCCCCAACCTCGACACCAATGATCAGGACAACGACGGTCTGCCCAACGGCTATGAGTACTACTTCTGGTACTACGCCAGCCGCATTGCCTACGGCTCCGCCTTCACCATCACCGACGAGGATGGCAACATCGTCCAGCAGCAGCTGAACACCGCCATCTGGCCGGCCATCGATATGCGCAAACGCACCGGCGCCAACACGGGCAACGGCTTCACCCTCGGTCGCCGCTTCAACAACGCCTACAACCCCGACCAGGGCCTCACCCAGGGCAACTTCTGGACGCCCATCCCGGCCTCCGACGTCCTCGCCGCCTTCCATCCCCTCATGGGCGGCAACCCCGGCGCCACCGACACCGACAACGACGGCCTCTCCAACCTGGAAGAGTTTACCCTCGGCACCAACCCCATCGACTGCGACACCGACGGCGACGGCATGCCCGACGGCTTCGAGGCCGCCTTCGAGGGCCTCAATCCCCTCACCAACGACGCCAACGGCAACCCCGACGGCGACTACTACGCCACCGCCACCCTCGAGCTCCATCCCGAGTATCACCACCTCTTCGTGCCGGTGCTGAAGGAAGGCGCGGTCAACGTCGCCAACGGCCGCCGCGTGGTCTATGACTACGAGGCCTCCGCCTTCTACTCCGTCGCGGAAGCCGACTTCGGCGAGCTCATTGCCGGCGACGCCTTGGTCGCCCTCAACGCCTCCCTCGCCGACGTCCAGGCTTGGACCGATGACGTCAAGTTCGCCTCCATCGTCCGGACCGTGACGCTGAGCGACTTCGACCTCTATCAGGCCCTCGGCTTCAATCCGAACACTGGCTGGTACGGCAGCCGTCCCACGGGCGCCAACACCCCCAAGTTCTCGGTCTGCCAGCCCGTGAACACCGCGCCCTTCACCAACGTCCAGGAGTTCAACGCCGCCGTCCGCAGCGTCAATCGCTCCCCCGATGGTGAGGACATCGAGATCGCCACCTTCATCTCCCGCGCCAAGGAGACCTCCAACCCCACCAAGGCCGACACCAACGACGACGGCATCCCCGACGGCTGGTCCAACTACGTCGGCTTCTCCACCGCCCGCGCCGCCGGCGTCGACCAGGACGGCGACGGCCTGACCGCCGTCCAGGAGTTCCAGTGCCGCGTCGCCAACCTCCTCGTTGACGACCCCAACAAGGCGGAAGGCACCTGGCCCGAGACCCTCAAGAGCGTCACCCACGAAATCGGCGGCGCCACCTGGGCCAACAAGCTCCTGCCCACCGACCCGTGGGATCCCGACACCGATGGCGACACCGTCATCGACGGTGACGAAGGCCTCTACTTCCTCTACGGCACCACCTCTGATGCCAGCTATCTCGGCGGCGGCGGTGACCCCAACACCGTCGACACCGACGGCGACGGCATCATGGACGGTTGGGAATTCCGTTACGGCATTGCCGCCGACGCGCAGGCCCGTGCTGTCGCAGAAGACGGCATCCGGGATGAGGCGACCATCACCGCCATGGTCGAGGAGCTCACCGTCTTCGCCCCTGACCCGACCTCCACCAACGATCGCTCTGTCGACTACGACCGTGACGGCCTGACCAACTATCAGGAATACCTCACCGGCATCCTGCGTCACTTCCGTTACGACCTCGGCACCCAGGCCGCCCGCCTCTACGCGGACAAGCCCGGCGCCTTCACGATGAACAACGCGACCGGCACCATCTCCGAGTGGAGGGAATATCCGGATGTCTACAACGCCATCGAGGATCTCGGCTGGTCCAACGGCGTGCCCTCCCACACCTACGCCAACGTCATCGAGGGTGAGGCCGACAATCCGCGCCGTGAACCCGTCGTCGTGAACGCCATTAAGCAGCAGTGGGCCGCCAACATCCAGCCCACCCGCCAGACGAGCCTCAGCGTCTCCCCCGTGGATGACCCCGCGGCCATCGTCTCCGCCTTCAACCGCAAGTGGACCTCCACCATCCTCGTGCCCACCGGCACCCAGCCCGGCGCCCAGGCCGACATCGCGGCCCTCGCCAGTGAGCTCGACATGGCCTACCTGCGTCTGCAGCAGGGCCAGCAGGTGCCCACCGCCACCGTCATCTACCTCGTCACCCGCCTCGACCTCCTCACCGAGAACCTCCATGTGGATGACACGGCCCTGCCCAACCTGGTGACTGAGGTGCAGACCATCTGGGCTGCCCGCCGCAACCAGCTCCTCCGCGCCTTCAACATCGGCATGCAGGGCGATCAGCCCGTTCCCGCCGGCACGGAGGTCGACCCCGCCTACACCGGCATGGCCGAGCGCACCAAGGATTTGGGCGGCACCGCCGTCTTCAATCAGACCTCCGACTTCGAAGGCCCTGCCACGGGGAACGCTCAGAACGCCTACGAGGCCGCGCTCGTTGCGGCCACCACCCCCGGCATCCAGCAGCAGTACCGCGCGGCCATCCGTGGCCTGAACGGCGGCATCCTCATCAACGACGGCGCGGCCTACCGGGCCGACCGCGGCAACGCCTTCGTCGCCCCCGTCGGCTACCACCCCTCCCTCCGCCACTACACCGACGGCTCCGCCGTGGGCGCGGAGGACGGCTACCGGATCATGGCCGTTGACTTCGGCACCCGCATGCCGACCGCCGGCGTCGATGCCGCCATCGCCTCCATGGAAGGTATGTCGCCCTTCTTCAACGACATCGTCGCCTGGGATCCCTTCGTCACCACCAACCCCATCGTCGCCGACTCCGACGCCGACGGCATGGATGACTACTGGGAAATCTTCCACGGTCTGAACCCCGTCCTCGGCGACTACTCCAACCTCGCCTACGGCAACGCCTCCACGGGCTTCACCAACTACTCCATCGACAAGGTGCACGACGTCTACCTCGGCTCCAACGGCCAGGGCTTCACCACCGACAAGATCGAGGGCGACGTGGAGGCCATCCCCGAGCGCAACAACCTCTTCTTCGTCGATGTGCTCGACCAGGCCCCGACCATGGAGAACGCCTTCGTCAACCCCGAGATGGAGAAGAACGCCGTCACCGGTTACGATTACTACAGCTATCCGTGGTTGGCCGGTGCGCCCTTCGCTGACCCCGATGGCGACGGCCTCATCAACTCCGAAGAAGCCGTCAACCCCAACGGCAACACCGAGCGCTACGGCACCGACCCCTCCCCGCTGTGGATGACCGACCCCGACAACCCCAACTCCCTCGTCACCCGCTTCTACGGCGGCGCCAACGCCACCCTCCGCATCGCCCTCGAGAAGTGGCGCGCCACGGAGCTCCCCAACGTTGAGGAAGGCCACGAGGTTGACGCGGAGAACGCCGCCATCGGCGCCTACAACCCCAACGAGACCTTCCCCTACGTCAACTATCCCGGCGAGGATTATCCCGGCACCTTCGCGGCCTTCTTCCCCTACGAAATCAACGAAGGCTTCGATACCGACGGCGACGGCATCCCCGACAAGGTCGAGCTCGAGTCCAACGGCGGCAACCGCGGCGACCCGCAGTCTCTGCGCACGCCCTCTCGCCAGCAGGTCGCCTACTTCGGCGGCAACGGCGCCATGCAGTCCATGGCCGAGGTCCACTTCGGCCCCTACGCCCTGCAGACCTTCACCCTCGAGTGCTGGGTCAAGCCCGATGCCACGCAGGGCGGCGCCTATCAGCCTGACGCCAACGTGGATGCCAAGGAGGTCATCCTCATCGATCGTCCTTGGCGCTTCTACGAGACCAACGAGAGTGACAGCGGCGATAAGCTCAGCCCCATCCGCCATAACTTCCGCCTCGGCCTCACGGTCGCCGCGGACGGCACGCTGACGCCCTTCGCCGACTACACCTCCGCCGGCACCACCGGCACCGCCAATGGCGGCACGCCCGTCTTCTCCAAGAAGGCCTCCGGCTCGCCCATCTCCGCCGGCAAGTGGAGCCACCTCGCCGTGACCTACAACGGTTCCACCCTCACCGTCTACGTCAACGGCGCCGCCGCCGGCACCGCCCAGGCGAGCCTCATCCCCGCCAACGGCCTCATTTCCGTGGCCGACAGCGACCCCAACGACGTCCAGCGCTACACCTATCGTCCCGCGCCCATCCTCATCGGCGCCGGCCCTGCCGACAACGCGTGGGTCGCCGATCTTGCCGCCGCGCCTGGCAACACCACCGTTGAGCGCTTCTATGCCGGCCGTTACAGCGGCTACATCGATGAGGTCCGCATCTGGAATGGCGTCCGCACCGCCGGCGAGATTTCCGGCAACATGAGCAAGACCTTCTCCCAGGTCGACCTCCTGCAGCAGCGCTACAACGTCTTCGCCGCTCGCTTCCGCGGTGCCGGCCTCTTCGAGACCAACACCCCCGCCGAGCTCCTCGCCATGTACACCTTCGAGGATCTCCTCGCCGGCACCCTCGGCGACGAGCCGAAGAAGAACACCGATCCCGAGACCTCCGCGGAGAAGCCCTACCTGGACAAGAACGGCAACCCCGTCGCCAGCGCGGACGAGGCCGCCAAGGAGCCCGACACCAAGCCCGTCGAGACCTATCCCGGCGAAAAGACCGTTGGTGGCGCTGACGTCCCCGGCTCGCTCCTCTACCGCCGCGGCAATTACCCGACGCAGACCGAGAAGGACGCCTACACCGTCCTCCCGGAGGTGGACGAGGTCTACACCTCTTACTACGCGAAGAACTATCCTGCGGCCCTCCTCTGGCAGTATGCCGCGACCAACGTCCTCGAGTGCGTGCCGATGGCCCACAGCACCATCGCCCACCTCCCGCTGGCTGACGTCGAGCGCACTTCGACCAACCTGCTCCTGGCCGAGACCACCACGAACGGCTCGCCTGACCTCCTCCTGCCCTCCGGCAGCGCCCTCAACGTCAAGCCCGCCGACAGCGTCTACTGGACGCCCTACGGCGCCGGCCTGCGCGAAGGCGCCTCCGCCACCCAGATCTATCCCGTGAAGGCGACCGGCAACCCCTACGCCTATCGCTACCACGCCACGATCTTCTTCGACGTGCCCACCTACCGCAACCTCACCGGTTACTCCACGCAGGTGCCCGCCGACCTCCTCATCTTCGGCGACGTCTTCGCCAGGTACGATGAGTCCACGTGGGCTGATGGCTCTCCCTCCACCGAGCCTGACACCGGCGATGACGACCAGGGTGGCAGCGGCGTCACCGGCGACGGCTCCCTCGAGTGGTTCGAGCACGGCTCCAAGGATGCCGTCGACACCGCCGATGGCGAGCTCTCCAAGGGCGGCGAGTACCTCGAGAACGAGATTGGCCGCGGCCAGAATACCGACACCGACCAGGACCTCATGCCCAACTGGTGGGAGAACCACTACGGCCTCGACCCCGAGGACCCCACCGGCGACAACGGCCCCCACGGCGACCCCGATGGCGACTACCTCACCAACTACGCCGAGTGGCTCGCCCGCTCCAACCCCAACAATCCCTCCACCGCCGGCAACGGCGTCCCGGACTTCCACATCCCGATCTGGGCCCGCCGCGGTCGTCCCACCTTCGGTCTCCTCTACACCGACAATGACTTCATGGAGGATCACTGGGAGGCCAACTACGCCAACGAGCACCTCACCGTTGACCGCAACGACGCCTACGCCGATGCCGACAGCGACGGCTGGAGCAACTGGGCCGAGGCGCGCGCCAACTTCCGCACCGGGCGCCACTCCACCAACCCGCTCTCGGACACCTCCATCACCGCGAACGGCAACTTCCTCAACGAGTTCCCGACCCCGGCCATCCGCCTGACCGTCGACTACTTCGGCGACCAGAACGTCTACACCAACGTCACCGCCGACACCAAGATTGTTGTCCACGGCTACACCGCCGACGGCAACAACTCCTCCCCTGACGTCACCTACGAACTCCCGCTCACCACCAGCCGTGCCGAAGGCGACGCGGGGGCTCTCGGCGGCAACGTCGCACAGGAGATGGGCAACTGGCGCTCCGGCACCCTCGCCGGCTATGTCCACATGGGCAACGTCGTCCCCGGCTCCTTCCAGATTGCCTACAGCTACGTCAGCCCCGTCTCCAGCGACGTGGTGGACACCAGCCTCAAGCCCACCTTCTACGTCACCGACCGTTCGCCTGACGGCACCAGCGCCGCCACCGGCCAGCTCTACATCGTCAGCGCGACCCTCGATGGCGCCGACGGCGGTTACTACGAATCCTTCGGCGAGGATCCTATCGGCACGATCGACTACGCCACCGGCGCCTACACCGTCGACTTCGGCGCCACCAGCCCCGCGGCCGAGGCTTGGGAAGACGGCGTCTTCTCCGCCCTCCGCCCGGTCGAGTTCGAGGAAGGTGAGCTCCCCGTCGCCAACGTCGGCGCCACCTTGGTCCAGGAGCCGACCACCGGCGCCTACTTCGAGCGCTACGACTTCCCGTTCACCGCCTTCAACGGCAACCTCACCGCCCGTTATGCCCTCCAGGCCGGCGCGAGCAACACCTTCACCCTCGTCCAGCCCGACTCCGGCCACATCAAGGAAGGCATCAACAACTTCTTCGTCTTCGTCGACTTCAACGGAGATGACTACTGGAACCGCGGTGAGCCCGCCGGCGTTCCCGACCAGCATGACGTCGACATCGGCTTCGACCAGGTGAACCGCACCCTCCACGTCCAGCTCACCGAGGTCGCGCCTCCCGGAGCCCTCCGCTTCGATGTCGGCACCGTCCTCAAGAGCCTCACGGACGCGCTTTATCAGGGCACCACCACCGATGACCAGAACATGACCTCCACCGTCCCCAACGGCTACTACGACAACGGCCAGGCGATGCTGGATCCCACGGACTTCCTCGGCATCATCGGCACCGACACCACGAAGCCCGCCACCCTTATTGTGACGCTCTTCTCCTACACCGGCACCGGCACCGGTGACACCGAGACGCAGCAGCCCAATACGGAAGTCTTCCGTAAGCCTTATAACAAGAATAAGCCTTACATCTCCGAAGACGAGATTTATGCCAAAAATCCCAACGGCATCGAGCCGCCCGAATCGCCCTCCATCACCGCCGCCAAGTATCTGATCTACCTGGTTCCGCAGGGCAAGGAAGCGTCCATTCCTCAGCTCACCGATTACTGCATCGGTGCGGTGACGAACACCTTCAACGCCATGGATGGCTCCCTCACCACCTTGGTGCCCGCCTCCGAGGGTGGCATTCAGGGCGGCACCTACCGCTACAACACCGAAGTCACCTTCGCGTGGAAGAGCAACGTCCAGGTGCCGAACTTCACCCTCACCATTCGGAAGACCCACGATGTCCACGGAGAGCCCGTCAAGGGCACGCCCACCGTCTTCTCCCGCACCATCCGCGGCGTCTCCGCTTACGCCAAGGATATCGGCTCCGACGGCACCGAGCAGTTCCGCTACCGCTACGTCCTCCCGCGTGGCATCGGCGAGCTCGCCGGCGACGTCCTCTTCGGCAACGGTCAGTATAAATATGAGCTCCTGCTCAATCCGTACTCCGGCGAGGAGCAGACGCTGACGGGCACCTTCAACATCGCCCTCCGCGAGTCCGGTGACCCGAAGAGCGTTGACTACGTGGACCTCCGCGAGGATCCCACCGCCAACGTCTCCACCCCGGCCAACACCGAGGACTCCTACTACGTCCGTGCCAAGATCCACTACACCGGCGTCCTCAAGGAGACCGACGACTTCAATGGTGCCAAGATCATCGTTGAGGCCCACTACTCCGGCTCCTTCAATGGTGATCCCATCGCCGCCAACTCCGACCTCCTCGTCTACGACGATGAAGATGGAGAGGCCGCGGAGCTCAACCGCACCATCAAGATGAGCAAGGCCAACACCTACAACACCACCGTCGCCGGTCCCGATGGTGAGCCGGTGGAGAACCCCGCCTTCTTCTCCACCGACTTCGATGTCGAGGTGCGTGGCCTGCCCAGCGACCGCGCGGTCTACCTCGTCGCCTTCCTTGACCTGGATGGCGATGGCCAGCGCGACCGTTGGGAGCCGTGGGGCTACGCCACCCAGGGCCAGGGCGCCGCCGGCGGGTACTACTTCGACCCCGCCCCCATCACCCCTGTCCGCTCCGGCTTCGCCACCAACGTGGACTTCTACATCCAGGACGTCGACGTCGACAACGACAAGCTCGCCGACAGCTACGAGTGGAAGAGCGCCGGGTTCCCCTCCGACAAGTTCGAGGACTGGAACGAGAACCTCACCGGCGGCTCCAACGCCCAGGCCGGTCAGGCCCTCTGGACCAAGAACAAGGCCGGCAGGCTCGCCCTCACCGCCTACGGCGCCCAGATGTACGGTCTCAAGATCGTCTCCGTCGAGCCCGAGACCGGCGCGGTCGTCGCCGAGGGCATGCCCGAGAACCTCGAGGTCTTCCGCGACTTCATCGCGATCCTCGGCGAAGACACCGCCCTCAACGTCCTCAACGCCTTGAGCCAGAATGGCTGCACCGACTGCGAGCTCCAGGTCACCGACATGGACTTCGATGGTGAGAACATCACCTTCACCTGGGACGTCGTCGGCGTCTCCGAGTCCGGCGCCGCCACCGCCCTGGCCGACCAGCCCGTCTCCGTCGTGGAGGCCCTCGCCAAGGCTGTGAGCAACGCCAAGTACGCCATCTACGGCAAGACCAGCCTCGATGACGCGACCTGGACCCTCGTCCGCACCGAGCAGGTCAAGGGTTCCACCAGCAACGTCAACGGCAAGCCCACCGCCACCCTCTCCATCAGCGAGGCCACCACGACCCTCGCCAATGAGGGTGCCTCCGAAGGCCAGGCGCCCAAGTTCTTCAAGGTGATTCTCTCCACCGAGGAGAACCCCGCCAAGACCCTCTGAGCCGAGGGCAAAAAAAGAGGGGACCGCCTCCGCGGCCCCCTCTTTTTTTTGTTAGCTGATTGGCTGATTAGCTGATTGGCTGATTGGTGCGCCCCTGCGGGGGAGGGGCGCTGACGCGCCCCGGAGAACGGAGAACGGAGAACGGAAAACAGAGCGCCGGCAAGCGGGCGACCAGCGAAGTCGATGAAAAGCGTGGAATGTTTTTGGGAAAACACGAAGGACACGAAGAGCCACAAAGACACACGAAGCACGCCGCAAAGGGAAACGCAGATTCCGCAGATTTGTGCAGATTTTGGGCGTGCTGGCGCACGCCTTTTTATTGGATGGTGGCTGACGCCACTTGCACAGCGGGTTGTCCGTCGCGCGTTTACGCGCGTTCCTGTATCTCCTGCATCTCCTGAATCTCCTGAGGGGTGCTCAGTGCTTTTTGGGGTGGCTCAGCCGCCCCTCAGAGAGACCCTATAGGGGTCGACCTCAGACCCTTAAGGGTTTCGACCCCGACCCTTATAGGGTCTCACCCTCGACCCCTATAGTGGTTGACCTCGGACCCTTATAGGGTCTCAAAAAGACCCCTTAAGCGCTTCTCCAAATGCCCCTTTTTGGCCTCCAGAAGGTACTATATAATAAGGTAGGGGCGATTGCGCCTCGGGAAGCTTGGAAGTTTAGAGGCTTGGAGGCTTGGTTTGATTGGGTGGGGCGCGGCAAGCGCGCGACAAAGAGGGCGTTGGACAGAGCTGATGTGTTTCTAGGAATCACGAAGGACACGAAGGACCACAAAGGCACACGAAGATTGCCGGATAGGCGTTCTAGAGGAGTGCCCTGCACAACGTCTTCACCGTCGCCCTGCAGGGGCGCTCCTGTATCTCCTGCATCTCCTGTGCGCCTTATGGCGACGCGGTAGGACATATAGGACAAGGGGCGCTGACGCGCCCCAGAGAACAGAGCGTGCAGGCGCAAAGCGCCAAACCTTCCACGGCCACGGAGAACAGAGCGTGCAGCGGCGAAGCCGCAAACCTTCCACGGCTACAGAGCGCCCCTGCGGGGCGACAAAGTGACGGATGGCCTCTCGTGGAAGATTAATCCTGCGGGGCTCCACCGAAAGACTCCCAAACCCAAAGCATGGCGTGCGAAGCCCGCCATGCCCTTACAGGCCTCCGGGCCGTGCGTGCGCCTTTGCGCACGCACGGCCCGCCCCAGCGTCGCCTTCTTAGCCGTGGAAGGTTTGGCGCTTCGCGCCTGCACGCTCCGTTCTCTGTTTTCCGTTCTCTGGGGCGGCCTTGCCGCCCCCAAAAAAGGGCTTGACGGCGGGGGCGGAATGGCGTATTATAAGTGACATCATGAATCGTTACTTTAGCTTTGGCTTTTACTTTGGACCGCGCGCCGCTCGGCCCTCCCGGTGATTGCCCAGGCAAAGCAAAGGGATTTCCGAACGGCCGCGCTCCCCTCCAGGGTGTGCGGCTTTTCGTCAAAAAAGGAAGACTACGATGATCATCATCATGAAACCCACGGCCACCCAGGCCGACGTGCAGACCATCTGCGACTGGATCACCTCGCTCCGATACCAGCCTCGCGTGACCACGGGCTCCGATCAGACCATCATCGCCTGCATCGGCAGCGAAATCAACCCGCAGACCGTCGAGCAGTTGGAAGCGCTCCCCACCGTCCAGGAAATCATTCACGTGAGCAAGAAATACAAGCTCGTCTCTCGCGACTTCAAGCACGAGGACACGATCGTCGACATCAAAGGCACCAAGATCGGCGGCGGGAACATCCCCGTCCTCGCCGGCCCCTGCGCCGTGGAGAGCTATGACCAGTTCCACGCCGTGGTGGCGGATCTGGTGGCGCTGGGCATCACCGTCATCCGCGCGATGGTCTACAAGCCCCGTACCTCGACCTACGACTTCCAGGGCCTGAAGGAAGAGGGCATCCGCGTCCTCCGCGAGGTGAAGCACGACTTCCCGCAGATCGCCTACATCACCGAGGTCCCCGGCCCCAACCAGCTCGAGGCCCTCATGGATGTGACTGACGTCTTCCAGGTGGGCGCGCGCAACTCTCAGAACTACGACCTGCTCGAGCGTCTGGGCAAGGCCGGCAAGCCCGTCATCCTCAAGCGCGGCATCGCCGGCACCGTTGAGGAGTGGCTGCAGAGCGCCGAGTACCTCATGGCCAACGGCTGCAAGGACGTCATCCTCTGCGAGCGCGGCATCCGCACCTACGAGACCATCACCCGCAACTGCCTGGACCTGGGTGCGCTGGCCGCCACCAAGCGTCTGACCCACCTGCCCATCGTGGCCGACCCCTCGCACGGCGGCGGCAAGTTGGAGCTCGTGGTGCCTCTGTCCCGCGCCGCCCTCGGCGCCGGCTGCGACGGCCTCTTGGTCGAGACCCATCCCGACCCGAAGCACGCCTTCTCCGACGCCGCCCAGCAGATCCCCTCCGCCCAGTTCGGCGAGTATCTCCAGGCCATCAAGCCCTGGCTTGACCTGGCCCAGGCCACGCGCCGCGCTTGAGCGCGGCGCGCGGAGCGCTCAAGCGCTCCGGCTGATTGGCTGATTGGCTGATTGGAACGCCCTGGCGGGCGACGGATAACGTCCCCGCCACCACAATTGGCCAGTCGGCCTCTCCGGCTGATTGGCTGATTGGGATGCCCTGGCGGGCGACGGACGAAGTCTCGTCCATCCAGTCAGCCAATCGGCAAGACAGTTGAATCGTCGCCCGCTTTGCGGGCGTGTCTAATCAGCTAATCAGCTAATCAGCTTTCTATGGAGACGACCATGACGCTCTATTATCTCGGTCCCGAGGAAACCTTCTCTCACCGCGCCGCCACCCGCATGGCCAAGCCCGGCGAGACCCTCACCCCTTGCGCCGACTTCCGTGAGGTCTTCCGCAAGACCGCCGCCGACCCGGATGCCGCCGCCGTCGTCCCCTTCGAGAACACCACCCAGGGCAACGTGACCGAGGTGATGGACCTGTTGGCCGCCACGCCCACGTTGCGGGCCGTCGCCTGCCGCGCCGTCCCCGTCCACCAGCACCTCCTCTCCAAGGACCTCACCACGCCCATCACGCGGATCCTCTCCAAGGCCGAGGCCCTCGCCCAGTGCCGCGCCACCCTCGCGCGCATCTATCCCGGCATCCCGCTGGTGCCCGTCTCCTCCACGGCCGAGGCCGCCCGCCTGGCCGCCTGCGACCCCGTCTCCGCGGCCGTCGCCGGCGAGACCACCGCCAAGCGCTACGGCCTCGTCCTCCGCCGCCCCGACGTGCAGGACGCCACCGGCAACACCACGCGTTTCTTCCGCCTGGAGACCCACCGCCCCGAAGACGCCCACGGCGGCCCCGCCGACCTGCCCCCCACCCACGCCCTCCTTTACGCCACCATCGACGACCGCCCCGGCTCCCTCCTCGAGCTCCTCACCCCCCTGCGCGGCATCGACCTCACCCTCATCCAGTCCCGCCCCATCCCCGGTGAGAAGTGGAAATACGCCTTCTTCCTGGAGCTCCTCATCGGCGCCAGCAGCCAGCCCCTCGCCGCCGTCCTCGGCGCCCTCAAAGGCGTCGCCCGCGAGGTCCGTCTCCTCGGCTCCTATTCCATCACCACCCAGTCCACCGTCCCCGACGACGCCGGCACCACGGCCCTCTCCTCCCTCCGCGCCATGATCGCGGACATCGATTCCTCGCTCCTCACCGCCTTCGCCGCGCGCTCCCGTTTCCGTCTCAACCCTGGCCTCTACGCCCACGCCGAGGCCATCGACATCGACACCCTCGCCAAGGCCTTCGCCCACGGCGACGCCACCGCGCAGACCCGCGCCCTCCGCCGCTTCTACCTCACCACCGTCGTCCCCTATCTCGCCCTCCCCGGCGACGACCCCGAGCCTCGCGAGGCCCTCCACGCCGACTCCGACGCCATCGCCGCCCTCGCGCGCCGTTTCCGTTTCGCCGCCCGCATCATCGCCCGCAAACGCGTCGAGCAGGCCCCGTCCCTCCGCGCCGCCGCCGAGACCGGCGACCCGGCCAAGGTCGAGGCCGCTCTCCTCAACGAAGCCGTCGAGCAACGTGTCCTCGAGCGTGCCCAGACCTACGCCCTCCGTGAGGGCCTCACCGAGCAGCACGCCAAGCAACTCTCCTGGCTCTACCGCGACTATCTCCTCCCGGTCTCCCGTCTCATCCAGGTCCACCTTGTCCTCGACCAGTAGGCGCTCCGGGGGAGCGCCTACTGGTCGGCTGATTGGCTGATTAGCTGATTGGCTGATTGGAGCGCCCCTGCGGGGCGACGGGCGGGGCAATGGGCAGAGGTGGAAGGTTTGGCCCTTTGGGCCTGCACGCTCTGTTCTCCGTTCTCCGGGGCGCAAAGCGCCCCTTCCCTGCACCCCCGGCACGTCTGCGACGTGCCAATAAGCACGCCCCACAGGAGATTCAGGAGATGCAGGAGATTCAGGAGCGCCCCTACGGGCGAAGGTGAAAACGTTGTGCAGGGCGCTTCTCTGGAGTACCTATCTGGCAGTCTTCGTGAACCTTCGTGGTCCTTCGTGTCCTTCGTGTTTTTCTCAAAACTTTTCACATCTGCCTATCGCCTCGCCCGTCGCGCGCTTGTCGCGCGTTCTGTTCTCCGTGGCCGTGGAAGGTTTGGCCCTTTGGGCCTGCACGCTCTGTTCTCCGTTCTCCGTTCTCTGGGGCGGCATCAGCCGCCCCTTGGTCCTTTGTGTTCTTTGTGATAGCCCCGCAGGGCAAACCTTCCACGCTACTCTAGTGACGAAATCCGGCGGCGGCAGAATAATGCTTGCATGGGGGAGGAAAATGGGGCATACTGAAGGGAACGAAAGGATTGGGTATGGTTTCACGCAGAGCGTTTCTTGGATTGTTGGGCGCAGGGGTTGGGGCGATGGCCGCCGGGCCGGCGCAGGCCGCGCAGACGGCGCAGGGCAAGGGCAAGCGTCCGAACATCGTCCTCTTCATGGTCGACGACATGGGGTGGCAGGACACCTCCGTGCCTTTCTATTACGAAGACGGCAAGGCGGTGCGCACGCGGCTGAACAAGCGCTACGCCACGCGCACGCCCAACATGGAGCGTCTGGCCAAGCAGGGCATGCTCTTCACCGACGCCTACGCCTGCGCGGTCTGCTCCCCCACGCGCTGTTCGCTGATGAGCGGCATGAACGCCGCCCGCCACCGCGTCACCGACTGGACGCTGGGCGTGGATCAGCAGAGCCGTTTCGGCGCGCACGGCGAGGGGCTCTATCCGCCCCGTTGGTCGGCCAACGGCCTTCAGCCGCCCGGCACCCAGGCCAAGGGCGTCTGCCAGCCGCCGTGGCGCACGGGGGCGGACGGCAAGTTCTATCAGCCGGCCCTGGACGCGCCCGGCGGGAACGCCTACGACCTCAAGATGCCCTTCACCAACGCGCTCACCTTCCCGCAACTCTTGCAGGACGCGGGCTATCACACCATCCATGTGGGCAAGGCGCACTGGGGCAGTGGCTCGGGACAGTACAATCAGCAGGACTCCAAGGCCCCCACCACGCCCGGCGCAGACCCGCGCCGTTTCGGCTTCGACGTGAACATCGCCGGCTGTGAGGTCGGCGGGCCCAAGAACTACCGCGGCGACGCGCACTACGGCAACAAGGGTTACTCCCAGTTCGCCACGCCCGGCCTCGACGAGAACGGTTACTACCAGGACAACGTCTTCCTCACCGACGCCCTCACCGACATGGCCCTGCGCGAACTCGAGCGTTCCCACGCCGCCGCTCCCGACCGCCCCTTCTACCTCTATATGGCGCACTACGCCATCCATTCGCCCCTCGACAACGGCCGCGCCTGGGACGCCTCGCGCTCCGACGACCCCAACGTGGCGAAGGACGCGCGCAACCCCAACCCCAACGATGGCCTGAAGTGGGACCCCATGGAGCGCAACTACTCCACCCTCATCCAGGGCATGGACGACTCGCTGGGCAAACTGCTCGACAAGCTCGACGCCTTGGGCGAGACCGAGAACACCCTCTTCATCTTCATGGCCGACAACGGCGGGCTCTCCATCTCCGGCCGCCTCAAGGCCGCCAACGCCCCCGCCCGCGCCGGCAAGGGCTCCTGCTACGAGGGCGGCACCCGCGAGCCCCTCATCGTCCGCTGGCCCGGCAAGATCCGCCCCGGCGCCGTCTGCCACGAGCCCGTCATCATCGAGGACTTCTACCCCACCATCCTCCACGCCGCGGGCGTCCCTCCGCCCAAGGCCCTCGCCGTCACCCCCGCCGGCGTCCACGACGACGGCCCCCTCCGCCAAGTGCTCGACGGCGAGACCTTCCTGCCCGTCCTCCTCGGCCGCCGCGCCACCGTCCGCGCAGACGGCGCCGACCGCCCGCTCCTCTGGCACTATCCCAACTTCTGGGGCGAGGGCATCCCCGGCCCCGAATACCACTTCTACACCACCCTCCGCCTGGGCCGCTGGAAGCTCATCTACCAGCACCCCGACCAATCCTTCGAGCTCTACGACCTGCGCACCGACATCGGCGAACGCCGCAACCTCGCCGACCAACGGCCCGGTCTGGTGGACAAACTCCGCAAGGAGATGGCCCGCCTCCTCCGCGAGCGGGGCGCCCAGATGCCGCGTATCGGCAGTCCCGACGGCAAGCCCGTCCCCTTCCCTGACGAGGTCGTCCTCGCCCGCTGATGGCCGCCCCGCGCAAACGCAAACCCGCCCCGGTCAAGCGGCGCCGACGCTCCGACGCACCGGCCAAGCCCGCACGCGGCAAATCCGGACGTGACGCCGGCGGCGCCGGCGGGGGCGGGGTCTTCCTGTTGTCCGTCGCCGGGGTCCTCGCCGCCGCCTTTCCCATCCTGCGCGACGGCGCCTTCCTGGGGCCCTTCGTGCTGTGGGGCGCGGCCACCGCGCTCGCTTGGTGGTGGAGCCGACCGCCCCGTTTCACCGGCGACCGCGTCCTCGTCGCCCTCACCTGCCTCTTGCTGGGGCTGGGCGTCGCGATGCAGGCGCGGCTGGGCACGTGGGCGGAGAGTTGGGGGGCGTGGCGGGCCTACGCGCCGCTCCTCGCCGGTCTGGCGGTCTTTCTGGGGTGTCTGCGTTGGCTCACGCCCGGGGCGTTGACCCGCGCCCTGCCGCCGTTGCGCTGGGTGCTGTGGCTCTTGGCCGTGGGCGTCATCGCCGTGCTCTTCTGCTTTGGCCGGCCCTACCGCGGCGGACTCTTCCTGCCCGGGCAGATCAACCCCACCGAGTTGGCTAAGGTCGCCCTCGTGGCCTTTGCCGCCGCGTGGCTCCCGCGCCATGCCGAGGGCCTCTCGCGGACGCTCTGCGGCGTGCCCTTCCCGCCGTTGCGCGATGCCGCCGCGCTCGCCTTCGCGTGGGGTGTGCCGCTCGTGGGCGCCGTGCTCGTGCGCGACCTGGGGCTGGCCCTCATCCTCTGCGTCACCGCCTGCTTCCTGCTCACCGCGCTCACGCGCCGTCCCGCCTGGCTCGTCTTCGGCCTCGCCGCCGCCGTCACCGCCGCCTATCTCCTGCACGGCGTCAGCGACCACACCGCCACCCGTTTCGACGTCTGGCTCGACCCCTTCGTCGACCCCATCGGCAAGGGTTGGCAGATCGGCCAGGCCCTCAGCGCGCAATACGCCGGCGGTCTCTGGGGCGTGGGCGTGGGCCAAGGCCTACCCGAGACCGTCCCCATCGTCGCCAACGACTTTGTCTACGCCGCCGTCGCCGAGGAGTGGGGCCTCATCGGCTGCGGACTTCTGCTCTTGCTCTACTGGCTGTGGCTTCTCCGTCTCGCCCGCGTGGGCGCCGACGCCCAGAGCCCCGTGCTCGGACTGCTCGGGTCCGGCGCCGCCGCCCTCCTCGGCACGCAGATCCTCCTCAACATCGCCGGCGTCACCAAGGCCCTCCCCATGACCGGCATCACCCTCCCGCTCCTCTCGCAAGGCGGCTTCTCCCTCCTCTCCGTCCTCCTCCTCCTCGGCCTCGCCGTCGCCGCCTCAAAGGGGCGCTAGGGCGGCTGCGCCGCCCTGGAGAACGGAGAACAGAGAACGGAGAACAGAAGCGCCCCTGCGGGGCGACCGGCGAAGCCGTAATCCAGTCGGCGTCAGCCGCCGTCCTATAGGTCCTATTCGTCCTATTCGTCCTACCGCGTCGCCTGAAACAACCAAAGAAACCGCCGATTACGCAGATTAAAGCCGATTAGGGGCCGGCTCCCGCCGTCAGGACGATCAAGGGAACCGCAGATTGCGCAGATTTGGAGCAGATTAAGGGCGTGCTAGCGCACGCAGGACTGCCAGAGTGATTGAAAAATAACAAAGGACACGAAGGGGATTGGATAATTGGGGGCTTGGAAGATGTGGGGCGCTGCCCCACGCCCCGGCAGGGGAGGGGCGCCGTTGGCGCCCCGGAGAACAGAGAACGGAGAACAGAGAACGGAGCGCCCCTGTGGGCGACAAAGAAATCGCTGAGCAAAGAAGCCAAGCCTCCAAGCCTCCAAACTTCCAAGCTTCCAATTGCCCCTGCTCCCCCGGCACGTCTGCGACGTGCCAACTAGCACGATGGAATAACGCTGAAGAAAGCCAAGCCTCCAAGCCTCTAAACTTCCAAGCTTCCACTTGCCCCTGCACCCCCGGCACGTCTGCGACGTGCCAAAGGACGACGCGGTAGGACATATAGGACGTATAGGACATATAGGACGGCGGCTGACGCCGCTTGGACAACGGCTTGTCCGTCGCGCGTTTACGCGCGCTCCTGTATCTCCTGTATCTCCTGAATCTCCTGTACGGCCTTTGAGGCTTTCTGCGAAGCCACAGAAACGCAAGGGATGGGCACGGTAGTGAGGCCCGCAGGGCTGAACGGTGAAGTGCCCAGGCCCTTGCGTTCCTTCGTGTCTTCGTGGAAAAGGGCCTGGCGCCCCGTCAAAAAAGGTTCTGGCCGGCGGCGGGGTAGAGGGCAGACTTACCAGTGTGGAGGCTTGCGTACGGCTCGACCGTGCATGGTCTGACATGGATTGGGCAACTGACAAACACGTGGCAAAGTTCTCCAAATGCGAGTATAGGCGGAAGCTGCGGTTTGTAGGGCTTTACAGTCGCGTGTCTGGGGATTGAAGACCAGAACTTCAAATCCGAGGGCTCTCACGCATTTGACCGGGGTTGCGAGATCGGAGTCTCCGCTGACGAGAATAAATGTTTCCGCTTTGTGTTCGTAAGCATCCGCAAGCATACCACAAGCGATATTGACATCAGTCCCCTTTTCTTCCGCTTTGAGGACTTGGACGAAAGGAGGAGGAGGGTTCGCGTTGGGCATTGTTTTGGTGGAAAGAAGATAGAAGCCTTCCTCAATGGAGAGACGGGGCTCTTTTCCTGCGAGCGCCTCGAGATAGGCCGCTTGGCTTGCCATTCCGTGTGGATCGTTTGGATTTGGCTTGATTCTAGCGGTGAAATAACGGATTTGGCGGACTTCTCGTTGACGTCCGGCGAGTCGGTCGGCGAAGGCTCCTAAATCAAGCCAGCGCCAAGGGGTATTTCTTAGAAGGCCATAGTAAAGATTAAAGCCGTCAACATAAACAATGGTTGGCTTGAGCATGGCACGTTCCTTAAAAAAAGAGCCGCCACAGGGGCGGCTCGACCCGTTTCGCCTTGACTACTCCGGTGGATTACGGCACAAAGTATAGCATAACGTGTGACTGGTTACAAGATTAAAAAAGATTCTGGCCGGCGGCGGGGTAGAGGATTTGGCCGGTGAGGGAGGGGACGGAGAGGAGGAGGGTGACGCAGGCGTGGAGGTCGGCGAGGGTGGGGCGGGGGGTGAGGCATTCGCCGGCCTTTTCGCTGTGGGCGGGATCGGGCGGGGGGAGGACGGGGCCGGGGGCGATGGCGTTGACGCGGGTGCCGGCGGCGCGGCCCCAGGCGAGGGCGGTGCGGCGGAACCAGTCGGTGAGGGCGCGCTTGGCGGCGAGGTAGGGGCGGAGGGGCGCGGGGTCGTCGGCGGCGTCGTGGGCGACGCGGGCGTCGAGGAAGAGGATGTGTTGGGCGTGCGGGAAGCGGGCGTGGAGGGCTTCGGCGAGGGCGATGGGGCCGAGGGCGTTGGCGCGGAGGAGGCGGTCGGGGTCGGCGGCGGGGCCGATTTGGAAGAGGCCGGCGAGGTGGAGGATGGCGTCGGGCGCGGGGTCGGCGGGGAGGGCGTCTACGGTGGGGTGGGGGTCGAAGGCGGGGTCGGCGAAGTCGCCGTAGTCAGCGCGGGTGAGGATGCGGACGGTGTGGCCGTCTGCGCGGAGGCGGGGCTCAAGCCCGGTGCCGATGCGACCGGGACCGGTTAGTAATAGGTGCAGGGGAGGACAGTGGAGGGGCATGGTCGGGAAAGGGGAGAACGGAGAACAGAGAACGGAGAACGGAGGGGCGGCTAGCGCCGCCCCAGAGAACAGAGAACAGAAAACAGAGAACAGAGGCGCCCCTGCGGGGCGACGGAGGGAGCGGTGGGGAGGGGCGGCACAAATCGCACAGGAGATTCAGGAGATACAGGAGATTCAGGAGCGCGCGTGAACGCGCGACGGATAGGCTGCGGTACAAAGCGGCGAAGCCGCCGTCCTAGTCGTCCTATATGTCCTATAGGTCCTACCGCGTCGCTTTCCAATCTTCCTCTCAGCGTCCATTTGTTGGCATCGGGCGGAAAAATACGCTGGGGAAACCGTGATAGTCTCCCCAGCGTGTATTTGTCGCCCTTCGGGCGGCCAAGCTTCTAAGCTTCCAAACTTCCAAGCTTCCGGCTAAGGGCGGATGCCCTTAGCCTTGGGTTGGGGACAAGCCAAGCGTATGAGGCTGGGTGGGGGAGAGGCCGGGGGTGGGCTTGGGGGCCGGCTGTTGGGGTTGCTCGGCCTTGCGGGCACCGCCCTTGGTGGACTTGGGGGCGAGGAGGGCGGAGAGGTCGCGGCCGACGAGTTTGGGGGCTTGCTCGACGGTGGTCTTTTCGGCGCAGAGGGAGATGACGTTTTCGATCATCTCGATGCCGAGCTCGCGGTGGGCGTTTTCACGGCCACGGAACTTGAGGGAGATTTTGACCTTGTTGCCCTGCTCGATGAAGCCGAGGATTTCCTTGACCTTGCGGTTGAGGTCGCCGACGTCGGTGCCGGAGTGGAACTTGATTTCCTTGACTTGGGTGGCCTTGGCGTTTTTGCGGGCCTGCTTCTGGCGGATGGACTCTTCGTAGCGGAACTTGCCGTAGTCCATGATTTTGCAGAGCGGGGGCTGCGCGGTGGGATTGATCTCAACGAGGTCGAGCTCCATGGATTCGGCGAGTGACTGGGCCTTGCGGGTGGGCATGGTGCCAAGCATTTTGCCGGTGGGGTCGACGACGCGGACCTCGGGCACGCGGATTTTGTAGTTGGTGCGGATGAAGGAGGCGGCTTTGCGGCCGTTCTGCTCCTGCCGGGGTTTGGGGGGTAGTGCCAAGGTGGCGGCTCCTGTTGGGGTTTCCTGTTGTTGTGTGAAGGGTTAGGGCTGTTCGGCGATCTCGGCGCGGAGGAGGTTGATGAAGGCCTCCGGGGTCATGGTGCCGAGGTCGCCCTTCTCGCGGCTGCGGACGGCGACCAGGCCGGCCTCGGCCTCGCGCCCGCCGATGACGAGCATGTAGGGGGTCTTGGCGAGGGTGGCCTTGCGGATCTTGGCGCCGATCTTGTCGTTGTCCCAGTTGCCCTCGGCGCGGAGGTCGGCGGCCTGGAGTTTGGCGAGGACCTCTTGCGCGAAGGGGAGCTGGGCGTCGGTGATGTTGAGGACGGCGGCCTGGACGGGGGCGAGCCAGGTGGGGAAGGCGCCGGCGTAGTGCTCGATGAGGATGCCGAAGAAGCGCTCGAGGGAGCCGAGGAGGGCGCGGTGGACCATGTAGGGCTGGTGCTCCTTGCCGTCTTCGCCGGTGTAGGTGAGGTGGAAGCGCTCGGGGAGGTTGAAGTCGAACTGGATGGTGCCGAGCTGCCACTCGCGGCCGAGGGCGTCCTTGATCTTCATGTCGATCTTGGGGCCGTAGAAGGCGCCGCCGCCTTCGTCGACCTCGTAGGCGAGGCCTTCGCTCTCGAGGGCGTGGCGGAGGGAGTTGGTGGCCTGCTCCCACTTGGCGGGGTCGCCGACGGCCTTCTCGGGCTTGGTGGAGAGGTAGGCCGAGATGTCGGTGAAGCCGAAGCGGCGGAGGATCTTGAGGCAGAAGCGCACGGTGAAGCGGATCTCGTCCTCAATCTTCTCGGGGGCGCAGAAGATGTGCGCGTCGTCCTGCGTGAAGCCGCGGACGCGGAAGAGGCCGTGGCGGACGCCGTCCTTCTCGTAGCGATAGACGGTGCCGAGCTCGGCCCAGCGGAGGGGCAGGTCGCGGTAGCTGTACTTCTTGAAGAGGTAGGCCTGGATGTGGAAGGGGCAGTTCATCGGCTTGACGTAGTAGGCCTCCTGCGAGGTCTTGTCGCCGTCGCCCTCGGTCACGCTCATGGCCGGGAACATGCTGTCTTTGTAGAAGCCCAGGTGGCCGGAGGTCTCCCAGAGGTTGGAGCGGCCGATGTGGGGGGTGAAGAGCATCTCGTAGCCGTGGCGGAAGTGCTCCTTGCGCCAGTAGTCCTCGATGGCGACGCGGATGCGGGCGCCCTTGGGGAGCCAGTGGGCGAGGCCGGGGCCGACGCTCTCGGTGATGGTGAAGAGCTCGAGCTCCTTGCCCAGCTTGCGGTGGTCGCGGCGCTTGGCCTCTTCCAGGCGCTTGACGATGGCGTCGAGCTCCTTCTGCGAGGCGGCGGCGATGCCGTAGACGCGCTGGAGCATCTTGTTGTGCTCGTCGCCGCGGTAGTAGCTGCCGGCCACGCTCATGAGCTTGACGGCGCCGATGCACCCGCTGTGCTCCACGTGGGGGCCGCGGCAGAGATCAACGTAGTCGCCGGTGCGGTAGATGGAGATGGGCGCGCCCTCGGGGATGTCGGCCAGACGCTCCAGTTTGTAGGGCTGATCCTTGAAGAGTTCCTTGGCCTGGTCGCGCGTGAGTTCCTCGCGCACAAAGGGAAGCTTGGCGCCGATGAGCTTGCGCACGGCCTTCTCGATGGCCGGGAAGTCCTCCGCGCTCAAGCGGTGGGGCAGGTCAAAATCATAATAAAAGCCGTCGTCGGTCGCCGGACCGATGTCAATCTTCACATCTTCGAACAACGAGCACACCGCCGAGGCCACCAAGTGGGCCGCGCTGTGCCGGATCTCTTCAATCGTTGCGCTCATGTTTGCTCCTTGAAACAACCACGCATTATACAGGATTTGGGTGCGATTGCGCAAATGGGTGGGTGCAATGCGCCCACCCATTTGCTTGGAAGTTTGGAAGCTTAGAGGCTTGGAAGCTTGGAGGAGCCCCGGAGGTTTGGGCCTGAGCTGTCGCCTCCGGCGACGATGTGACCGGACGCTGCGCGGCACCCGCCGTGCAGGCGCGAAGCGACAAACCTTCCACGGCTAAGGCGCTGAAGACCCACAAAGAGCACAAAGACTGTCAGTGTGGGAAACCGCCGATTACGCCGATTGGAGCCGATTAGGGGCCGGCTACCGCCGGCTTCCAAACTTCCAACAAAATAAATCTTGCCCCCCCCTTCTGTTATGCTATAGTAGCAACAGTCTCGGGCACGGTGCCCGGGATGTAAATTGGGAACAAGAGACATGAAACGCATGCTTTTCGCAGTGGCCCTCGCCACACTCACCCTCGGCGCCGCACAGGCCTCCACGTTGGACTGGGGTGTTCTTGGGGCCGTCAAGGGTTGCACCTCCATGGGCACGAAGACCTCCGGCGGCGAACAGGCCGTTGCCCTCGGTAACTCCGCATCTTGGACCGTCCTCTGCAAGGTCTCCTCCGGGACCGTCAATGCATATGTCGGTGGTCATTACTATCCCTCCTTCGTCGGCGTCGCGACATCGACGGGCGGTACTGATGAGGTAGGCAAGCGTGGAAATCCCTACCGTTTCAACGCCGATATGTCCTCCGGGGCTCACACCACCGGCAACATTGGTATTGTCGGGGGGACGCAGAGCGAGGGGGTGGAGGCCGTGGCCTACAAGGGCAACACGACCTACGAGATGGTGATTTCCTATACCGCCGGGGCGAATGGTGGTGCCGGGACGTTGAACTTCTACCTGAACGGCGTGCTTTATGGTACCGCTTCCGGTTTCGATGCAGACATCCAGTACATCAGCTGGGGCAAGCAGGGGATGAACTCCAACCAGAGCCTCTTTGCCGGCGGCAACACTCCGACCTTGGACATCGCCTATGTCGAAGGCCTGGATTACGAAGGCGTGCAGGAGGCGATTGCCGCCCTGCCTGAGCCGACGGCGCTGGCGCTGTTGGCGCTGGGTGTGGCCGGGTTGGCCCTCCGCCGCCGCGTGGCCTAAGGCCTCCGCCAGTTTGCAAAAAAAGCCCCGGATTCCCGGGGCTTTTTGTTGTCTCGTGGGGCCTTCCCGGCCACCCCTCAAACTCCTCTTCGCGGACCCTTAGAGGGGTGGCTGACGCCACCCCGGAGAACGGAGCGTGCAGGCCCGGAGGGCCAAACCTTCCACGGCCACAGAGAACGGAGAACAGAACGCCCCCTTCTCCACGAAGACACGAAGGAACGCAAGGGCCTGGGCACTTCACCGTTCGGCCCTCCGGGCCTCACTACCGTGCCCATCCTTTGCGTTTCTGGCGTTTCCTCGGAGAATCGCACGTGTTGGAAACCGCCGATTCCGCAGATTAAAGCCGATTAGGGGCCGGCTCCCGCCGGCAGGACGCCCAGGGAAGCTTGGAAGTTTAGAGGCTTAGAGGTTTGGACGGGGCTTTCTCCGTCGCCCCGCAGGGGCGTTCCGTTCTCCGTTCTCTGTTCTCTGTTCTCTTGGAGGGTTACCGGAGGTAATCCTCCAGACCATCGGAGATGGCGCGGAGGGTTTCGGAGGTGAAGAGGGCGTCGTTGGCTTCGAGCTGGGTTTTGCGCTTGCAGAGGAGGGCGTAGTAGTCGTTGAGGAGGGATTTGAGGGAGTCGGGGGCGTCGGTGCGGAGGTAGGAGACGAGGGCCCAGGCGACGGCGTAGTGGTCGCCGATGGAGCCGGAGTAGAACTCCTCTTGGCTCATGTCGAGGAGTTTGCGGAGGCCGGTGGGGGAGCGGAGGGCGACGGCTTGGCGGGCTTGGGCGCGGCGGCGGGAGGGGCCGGGGACGGCGCGGCCGCCCTTGACGGTGAAGGTCTCGAAGAAGGTGGCGTGGCCTTCGTTGAACCAGATGGGGACGGCGGCGTTGCCGGGGGTGATGAGGAAGAGGTATTGGTGCCAGCCTTCGTGGAAGGTGATGGAGCGGATGTCTTCGCGGCGGCGCTCGCGGTCGTCTTCCCCGGAGTCGCCCATGACAACGAGTTCGCGCTCGAGGGAGGAGAAGTGGCCGCTGGACCACTCCATGCCCTTGCCGGAGTGGGCGCGGTACTCGTCGGGATTGGCGAAGACGCGGATGACGCTGGTGGGGATCTTGGTACCTTTGGGCTCGGGGAGGGCCTGGGTGTAGGCGGCGCGGATGGCGGTCATGTCGGCCAGGAGGGTGTCGAGCCACTTGCGGTCGCGTTTGGGGAGGTCGGTGTGGAGGCGGTAGGGGGGCTTGTCGAGGGTGATCCAGCCGCCGGCGGCCTGGGCGGTGCCGGAGAGGCCGCGGCCTGCGGAGGCGAAGCCGGCGAGGGCGCGTTGGAGCGGAGTGCGCCAACGAGCGGGCGGGTCTTCGGAGGGGGTGATGATGAGGGCGTAGGGCTGCAGGGGGGTGTCTTTCAGGAAGAAGACGAGGACGGCGGCGTTACCGGCTTCGGCGAACTGGGCTAGGCGGATGCCGCCGACGGGCCGCAGGGCCTGGGGCTTGCCGCAGGTGGCGCCGGTCCATTCGCCGATCCACATGCCCAGGGCGGAGGGCTTGAGGGTGCCGGTCCGCTCCTGCACCTTGTCGTATTCCTCGCGGGTGACGAGGGTGCGGGGATAGGGACCGCCGCGGCGGGACTTGGGCGCGACGAGTTCGTAACGGTTGCCGTCTTTGTCGGCCCAGGCGCCGAGGCGCTGGTCGCGGCGCCAGAGTTGCTCGGGGTCGAAGGCGTCGAACTCAATGACGGAGCCGTCTGGCTTCTGGCTCATGAAACGGTAGGATTCCAACGGCGGGGTGGGGGTGGCCTCCACGCCCTTGGGCAGGCGGATGCGAATCGGCTCGCACGCGACATTCTCGGAGAATTGGGGCACGGCGGCATACGCCGCCGTGAGAGAACAGAGAACAGTGAACAGGAGGGGCGCTACGCGCCCCGGAGAACGGAGAACAGAGAACGGAGAACGGAGCGCCCCTGCGGGGCGACGGGCGGGGGTGCTGTGCAGAGCGGCGTCAGCCGCCGTCCTAGAGGTCCTAGTTGTCCTATATGTCCTACCGCGTTGCCACAAGGCGCACAGGAGATGCAGGAGATGCGGGGGCGCTGCGCGCCCCGGAGAACGGAGAACAGAGCGAGCAGCGGCGAAGCCGCAAACCTTCCACGGCCACAGAGAACAGAACGCGCGCAAGCGCGCGACGGAGAAGTTGAGGGGGTGTGGGGCGAAGCCCCTCCCAATCAAGCCAAGCCTCCAAGCCTCTAAGTTTCCAAACTTCCACAGGAGATTCAGGAGATGCAGGAGCGCGCGTGAACGCGCGACGGATAGGCCGCTGGGCAAATGGCGTTTCATAGAGTATGTTTCTCCTTGCATTCCGATTCCTTTGTCGCCCCATAGGGGCGCCTCTGTTCTCTGTTCTCCGTTCTCTGTTCTCTGGTGAAGTTTCACTGAGCGCCCCGCGCTCAGTGAAACTTCACCGCCACATCCTTCACATATTGGGAGCGGAGGACGTCGGCGAGCTCCTTGACGATGTTGCGGCGGATGTCCAGGGCCATGGGGAGATTGGGGTCTTGGTGGGCGGGGTTGATGGCGGTGCCGACGTCGATGCGGATTTGGTCGGAGGCGAGGAGGAGGTCGCGCATTTTGGTGGCGGGGTTGACGCGGGCGTCTGGGCCGGGGTTGCGGAGGAGCTCGATGACTTTGGAGAGGGTGACGCAGCCTTCGGTGACGAGGTCGATGCCGGGGATTTCGGAGCCGGCGGGGACCTCGGGGTCGAGGGCGGTGAGGGGGGTGTCGATGGGGCGGTCGAGCTCGCGGGCGATGAGGTCTGCGGTGGAGCCGCCGGAGACGATGACGGAGACGCCGGGCTGTGTGGCGAGGGCGGCGTAGGCGGCGTCTTGCGTGCGGTCGAAGGGGCAGCCGGTGAGCATCTGGGTGACGCGCGGGCGGCGGTAGTGGAGCATGGCGGCGGTGGTGTCGTCGCCGGCGCGGCCGCCGTCGAGGCGGGTGGCGCGGTCGGCCGCGCCCTTGCAGAGGACGTGCGAGCCGACGTCCGGGGCGATGCGGATGGCCTCGCGGAGCCAGGGGACGACGCGCTCGAGGCCTTGGCCGAAGGGGGTGTCGGGGGCGCCGAGGCCGGCCTGGGTGATGCCGTCGGAACAGAAGAAGAGGCGGTCGCCCAGGCCCATCGTGAAGGTGGAGTAGGAGAGGGTGCGGCCTTCCCAGCGGGGGAGGGTGTAGGGCGTGCGCGCGATGGGGCGGGGCGTGTCGCCGTGGAGGAGGGTGGCCGGCGGGTTCTCGTATTCGATCATGCGGACCTCGCCGCGGGGGTCGGCGCGGATCATGGTGAAGGTGGAATAGGAGATGTGCCGGTCGGGGCAGATGGGCAGGGCGTCCATGATGAGCGTGGCGGCGCGGCGGAGGCCGAGGGCGGCGCGCATGTAGGCCATGGCCATGGTGGCGGTGAGGCTGGCGCAGACGTTGGCCTGCTGGCCGCTGCCGAGGCCGTCGGTGAGCACGGCCACCACCGAGCCGTCGGGCAGGCGCTCGCTGAGGAAGACGTCGCCGCTGCAGACCTTGCGGAACTTGCGGCGGTTGAACCAATCCACCTCGATGAAGGGGGGCGGGGCCCCGTCTTGCGGTGCCTGGCTCATGGGCCGTCCTCCGAATCGATGGGCGCGAACATCTCCACCGCGGAGTCGAGGATCAGCTCGCTTTCGGCGGCGTTGCGGCCGAGCATGAAGGCGATTTCCTGGACGGTCTTGGCGGTGTTGGTGACGACGGTGCGGGCCTTCTCGATGAGGGCGCGGCGGTTCTGCTCGCTCTCGGTGACGTCGAGGATGAGCGCGCCGATGACCTCGTGCACGTCCACGTTGAAGATGGTGAGGGAGAAGAGGCGGCCATCGATCTCCACCGTGCGGCGGATGATCTCCTCGCCGGTCTCGAGGACCTTCTGGAAGAGCTGGGTCTGGGGGATGAGGCGGCCGAGGTCGGCGTCGCGCAGGCCGGGCTTGGCGTCGTAGGCCAACTTCACGGCGTCGCCCAGGAGCTCGGCGAAGCGCTCGTTGCACTCGATGACGCGGAGTTGCTTGTCGGCCACCACCAGGCCGTAGGGCAGGGCGCGGTCGATGGCGGAGCTCTGCTTGAGGGCGATTTGGCGCATGCGGCTGACGCACATCTGCGGCTCGGCGTTGCCGGCCAGGATGGCGCAGGCCAGGGCGCGGCAGGAGTCGTAGCCGCAGCCGGCGCAGTTGAGTTCGTCCTGCGGGGTGTACTTGCCCAGCGTGTGGAGCGTGGCCTGGATCTGCTCCTCCGTGAAGTCGGCCGCGGCGGCGGGCTGGGGACGGTAGTGGCGACCCACGTCGGGCTTGTCCTCGGGGTCGTCCGGGCCGGTCTTCTTGGCGTGGCGGAGCACGTCGAGCATGCCGCCGGCGGCGCACTTGACGCGCGTCTTGGGGCCGCAGACGCACCCGCCGGGACAGGCCAGCGCCTCGATGAAGACGGGCTGCTCCAGGGTCTTGGGGTCGAGGGTGTCGAGCATGGTGCGCAGGGTGTTCACGCCCGTCAGGGTCATGGGCTGGAGCTCGTCGTCGGGCGCCAAGGCGCGGAAGTTGCGCTCCACGCTCCGCAACATGCCGCCCTCGATGGGGTAGTAGGCGCCGTCGCCCGGCAGACGGTACTCCGGGTCGGGCTCGCAGGTGTTGGGGTCTTCCACGCCGGCCATGAGCATCCAGCGGCGGAGCTCCTCGAAGGTCAGGGCCGCGGTCAGGAGGTCGGGCTGCAGGTCGCTCTCGTGCTTCTTGCCCACGCAGGGCCCCACGAAGACGATCGGCGCGTCGGGGAACTCGCGCCGCAAGGCTTTGCTGTGCGCGATGATGGGCGAATCCACAGGCGTGAGATAGGCCGAGAAACGCGGGTGATAGCGCTGGATGAGCTCCACCACCACCGGACACGCCGAAGAAATCTGCAGACGGTGCCCCGTGCTCTTCGCCATCAGCTCCGCCACCCGGCGCGAGACGATGTTGGCGCCCACCGCTGTCTCCCGCATCCGCGCGAAACCCAGCCGCTTCATCGCCGTGGAGAAGCGCGCGGGATCCACGCCGGGGAACTCCGAGGCGAAGCTCGGCGCCACCGAGAGAATCACGTCCTTGCGCGCGCCCACCAGGTTGCGCACCGCCATCAGGTCGTCGCGCACCATCTTGGCGTGGTTCGGACACGTGCCCACGCACGTCCCGCAGAAGATGCACGCCTCCGGGATGACCACCGCATGGTCGTTCTCCACGCGGATGGCCTTCACCGGGCACCGCCGCACGCACTTGTAGCAGTCGCGGCACTGGGCCTCAACGGAATAAACCGGCGCCAACGCATTCATCTCACGCCTCCTCCCCGAAAGCCTCGGACAAGAGGTCCGGCACCGACTGCGGCGTCACCTCGCTGTGGCACACCCCGTCAATCCAGATGTTGGGTCCCTCCCCGCACTTCCCGCCGCAACGGCACCCCTTCAGCTCCACATCCGCCGTGTGCCCATGCACCGTCAGCCACGTGCGCACGGCCTCCAGGTTCTTGTTGTTCCCGCGCGAGAAGCACGAGCTGCCCATGCAAATCGTCACCTTCACCATAGGGTCTCTCTCCTTTGACTTCTAGTTTATCCCATCTTCTGCCCCCCGCGCAAGAAAAAAAGGGGCGCTGGCGCGCCCCGCTGATTAGCTGATTGGCTGATTGGAATCGCCCCTGTGGGGCGACCGGCGAAGCCGCCGAATCACTCGTTGGCTTGCAACTCCAACAAGAGGCCTCCCGCCTCCCGGTCGCCTTGCTCGATGGCCTTCCGCAACCACACCTTCGCCTGCTCCGTCGAACGCCTCACGCCCCGGCCATAGGCATAGCACGCGCCAAGGGCCCGTTGCGCCTGGGCATCCCCCTGCTCCGCGGCCTTGCGGAGCCACTTCACGGCCTCCTTGTCGGACCGCCTCACGCCTTCTCCATAGAGATAGCACATGCCGAGGTTGCACTGCGCCAAAAGGTCCCCTTGCTCCGCGGCCTTGCGCCACCACTTGACCGCCTCCTCATACGACTGCGCCGTGCCTTGGCCGGTGTAACACTGCCAGCCCAGATTGGTCTGCGCCTGGGCCACCCCCTGTTCCGCGGCTTTACGGAACCACTTTGCGGCCTCTGCGTTGGACTGTTTCACGCCTTGACCACTGGTGTAACACAGTGCGAGGTTGGTTTGCGCCTGGGCATCCCCCTGCTCCGCCGCCTTGCGATACCACTTGGCCGCCTCTTCATCGGACTGCTTCACGCCTTGGCCCTTGTCGTAATAGAAAGCGAGGTTGGTCTGCGCCTGGGCATTCCCCTGTTCCGCGGCCTTGCGCCACCACTTGGCCGCCTCTTCATAGGACTGCTTCACGCCTTGGCCCTTCTGATAATACAGCGCGAGGTTGAATTGCGCTTCCAGGACTCCCTGTTCCGCCGCTTTAAGGAACCACTTCGCGGCCTCCTCATAGGATTGTTCAACGCCCTCCCCATCCGCATAGAAGACCCCCACTTCATATTGGGCCTGTGCGATGCCCTGCTCCGCGGCCTTGCGGTACCACTTGACGGCCTCTGCGTCAGACCGCTCCACGCCTCGGCCGTTGTAATAAGAGAGGCCAAGGTTGAACTGCGCCTCGGCGTACCCTTGCTCCGCGGATTTGCGGAACCACTTCAGCGCCTCTTCATAAGACTGCGCCACGCCTTCGCCGGTGGCGTAGCAGGTGCCAAGGTTGTTTTGCGCTTCGGCGTCACCCTGTTCCGCAGCCTCGCGATAGCGCGCGGCCTGCTCGGCGGGGGACAGGCCCTCTTCGGGCGCCGCGACGGAGACGGCCCCCCAGAGGCAAACCAAAAGCAACGCAACAAAACGGACTCTCTTCATGCTAACCTCCAACGGACAGAGACAGTATACTCGATTGGAAGTGAGAATACAATGCACCTCAATGGAAGCTTGGAGGCTTGGAGGCTTGGTTTTCTCGGTGGGGCTCCGCCCCACACCCTACAACTTCTCCGTCGCGCGCTTGTCGCGCGTTCTGTTCTCCGTGGCCGTGGAAGGTTTGGCCCTCCGGGCCTGCACGCTCTGTTCTCCGTTCTCCGGGGCGGCATTAGCCGCCCCTCCCCTGCCGGGGCGTGGGGCAGTGCCCCACACCCCTCCAATCAGCCAATCCGCTAATTATCCAATCCTCTTTGTGTCCTTCGTGTCCTTTGTGATTTCTAAAAACACTGGCAGTCAGCGTGCGCTAGCACGCCGCCCCCCTCTGTGTCCCTCTGTCCTCTCTGTGCTCCTCTGTGTCCTCCGTAATCTGCGGTTCCTTTTGCGGCGTGCTTTGTGAACCTTCGTGGTTCTTTGTGGTTCTTCGTGTCAGCCCCGCAGGGCAAACCTCCCACACACTCCCATCGCCCCGCCCGGTGCGCACAGCGTCCCTAGATTTGCTATGCTATAGGTATGTGCAAGTGGCTGACACTGTTGATTGGGCTGTCTTTGGGAGCGGTGGCGTGGGGGACGCCGAACGCGGAGGGGGAGGCGCATTTCCGTTTCGGGCCTTTCTTTGAGTGGCGGTCGGAGGACGCGCTGGGCATGACGCGTTTCGCCATCCGGCCTTTCTACGCCTGGGAGCAGTCGACGCTGAACCCCGCGGATGAGGACATGGAGATCGCTTGGCCGCTGACTCACTTCAGTTGGCGGGGGGACGCGCGGCAGTGGCGTCTCATCTGGAGCTTCTGGTGGGAGCGTGACCGGACGGAGCGGACGTCGCGGGACTACTCCTTTGCCATTCCGCCGCTCTGGGTGAATGGGCGGATGGACGAGACGGACAACTATTGGGGGCTCTTCCCGATTTGGGGCCGGATGCCGCGCGTCTTCCTGCTGGAGGATTTCCAGTGGCGTCTCTTCCCGCTGTGGATGCGCTACCGCACGGGCGGCACACAGGGCGTCTATCGCGACTACTTCCTCTGGCCCTTCCTCTCGCTGAAGTACGACGCGGACCGAACGCGTTGGGCGCTCTGGCCGCTCTACGGCACCAAGCGCGAGCGGGGGGTGGACTCGCGGTTCGTCCTCTGGCCCTTCTGGAACGACCGCACCTTCACGGCGCCGAACCACCGCGGCTCGGCCTGGATGCTCTGGCCGCTGTGGGAAAGCGTGGACGCGGACACCGAGTGGGGTGGGGGCTTCTTGTCGCCCTTCTTCCAGTGGCGGCACACCTCCGACGGTGCCTTCCTGTTGCGGTGCCCGTGGCCGCTCTTTGAGCGCTACTCCGACGCGCGTGAGAGCACGTGGAAGTCGTGGCGCTTCTGGGGGATGACGACGCGTGGGTCGCGCGCGGGGTGGTGGTTCCTCCATCCCATCGTGGTGAGCGAACGCCAGCACACGGTCAATCGTTACACCTTCCACCGTCGTTTCTGGCCCTTCTACGTGGAGGAGGAAACCCACGGCTATGACGCGCGGGGCAACAGTCACCTGGAGTCGAGCCACTTCCGCATCTGGCCGCTCTTCGCTAGCGACTACACCGAGCAAGAGGGCCTGCGCCGCCGCTCGCTGATTCTCTTCCCCATCCGCGACGTGCCCGCCATCGAGCGCAACTGGTCGCCCTTCTGGACCTTCTACACCGCCACGCAGAAACCGGGCGAGAAGGAGGTGCTCCACGAACTCTTCTGGGGCCTTATCTGGTGGCACACCGAGGCCGCGCCGCCCGAGTCGTCCGCCCCGCCGCCCCCGCCGGAGGCCGAGAAGCCCATGCCCCTCCTCGCCCCCTTGGCCGCAGACTTCGACCGGGGAGATTTTACCGCGAAGACGGTTTTGCGTGGAAACCCTGCGGGCTCCATCGCTCCCGTTGGTCGCGCCGCCCTTGGGATTTCCACGCTATTGTGTTCTTGGAGGGGCTTTGCCCCATATTCAGGCTTTTTATCTCAAGGCGCGAAACGGAGGGCGGCGGTCGCGGTCAGCGGCGAAGCCGCAGAGCGACCGATGGAGCCCGAAGCGGTTCGCGCCACCCCTTGCGTCTTTGCGGTCCTAAAGTCCCACGGACAGGATTGGGCGGGGGTGCACACCCAAGTTGGAGGGTTCGATGACAGTCTTGCATGAGCCGGTCGATGGGGCCGTGCGGGCCTTCTTCGCCGCGATCGGGCGCACGGCGCGCCTGGTCGGCGCGGCGCTGGCGGGGTTTCCCGCGGTGCTGACGCGGCGGGATTGCCGGCACACCTTCGCGCGGCAACTCTTCATTGTGGGCATCGGCACGTTGGCCGTGGCCACGGTGGTGGCCCTCTTCACGGGGATGATCCTCAGTCTGCAGCTGGGCATCGCCTTCCGTCAGCTCTCGCTGGAGGGGATGGTCTCCACCACGATGTCCTATGCCATGCTGCGCGAGATGGGGCCCTTCATGACGGGCATCATCCTGGCCGCCTGCGTGGGCAGCGCCATGGCCGCCCAGCTCGGCACCATGACCGTCAACGACGAGATCGCCGCGCTGGAGATGATGAGCGTGGACCCCGTGCGCTTCCTGGTGGTGCCGCGCCTCTGGGCCATGACGCTGATGGCGCCCATCCTCTCCTTCTATACGTGCATCCTCGCCTTCCTCGGCGGCGCCCTCGTCGGCTACACCCAGCTGAACATCCCCTTCCTGCAGTTCATCCAGGGCGTGCTCGACGCCGCCGAGATGAAAGACCTCTACGTGGGCCTCCTCAAGGCCGCCGTCTTCGGCATCCTCGTCAGCGGCATCTCCTGCTCCGTCGGCTTCGCCACCACCCAGGGTGCCGCGGGCGTCGGCGCCTCCACCCGCCGCGCGGTCATCTACTCCTTCCTCGCCATCCTCATCGGCGGCTACTTCATCACCAGGTGCTTCTATGTCCTCTGAGTCCGAACCCGCCGTCTCCTTCGAGGGCGTCGCCAAATCCTTCGGCGCGCGCCGGGTGCTCGAGTGCCTGGACCTCTCCGTGGCCCGCGGCGAGATTCTCGCCGTCATCGGCCCCTCCGGCACTGGCAAATCCGTCACCCTCCGCCTGGCCTCCGGGCAACTCTTCCCCACCGCCGGCACCATCCGCCTGTTGGGCGAGGACCTCTCCGCGCTGACCGCCGACGCCCTGTCGCGCCTCCGCCGCCGCGTCGGCTTCCTCTTCCAGGGCGGCGCCTTGCTCGGCTGGAAGACCCTCGCCGAAAACGTCGCCCTCCCCCTCGTCGAACGCGACCGCCTGCCGCCCGCCGACATCGAGGCCCGCGTCCGCGCCGCCCTCGCCGAGGTCGGCCTCGCCGACGCCGGCGACCTCTATCCCGCCGAGGTCTCCGGCGGCATGGTCAAGCGCGCCGCCTTCGCCCGCGCCATCATCGAAGACCCCGAAGTCCTCTTCTTTGACGAGCCCACCTCCGGGCTCGACCCCGTCATGTCGCGCACCGTCGATGGCCTCATCGCCCGCATCGGGCGCAACCGCCACGCCGCCTGCCTCGTCGTCACGCACGACCTCGCCGGCGCCCTCCGCTACGTCGACCGCATCGCCTTCCTGAAAGGCGGCCGCTTCCTCCAAGTCGCCTCCCCGCGCGAACTCCTCGCCCACCCGCACCCCGAGGTCCGCGCCTTCCTTGAAGCCCAAAGTCTGGAGCCCACCCCATGAGCGCCAAATCCCAATCCCGCCTCCCCGACCTACTCACCGGCCTCTTCGTCCTCGCCGTCGTCGCCCTGCTGGCCTTCTTCACCATCGTCATCAGCGGCGTCGACATCCTACGTGGCCGACACGACGTCCTCCGCGAAGCCCGCTTCGAGAGCGTCGGCACCCTCCGCGCGCAAGACCCCGTCACCGTCCGCGGCATGAAGGTCGGCACCGTCCAATCCCTCTGCCTCGCCCAGGACCACGTTATCGTCACCTTCTCCATCGATGCCAACGTCCCCCTCCGGGCCGACGCCCACGCCGTCGTCGCCTCCACCTCCGTCCTCGGCGGCTCCGCCCTCGCCCTCGACCAAGGCGCCTCCCCCGAGCCCCTCCCCGAAGGCGCCGTCCTCCCCGGCCGCGCCCCCAACGACGTCATGGACGAGCTCGGCCAACTCCTCTCCGACCTCCGCCAATCCTTCGACCCCGCCGACGTCCGCACCCTCATCGTCAACCTCCGCGGCGCCTCCGCCAACCTCGCCGACATCACCGGCCGCATCCGCTCCGGCGAAGGCCTCCTCGGCCAACTCTTGAACGACGACGCCCCCCTCGCCACCGACCTCGAGGCCACCGTCGCCAACCTCCGCCAGGCCTCCGCCTCTCTCAACGACCCCGACACCACCCTCGGCGCCCTCCTCGCCAAGGACTCCACCCTCGTCACCGACCTCCAGACCACCGCCGCCAACCTCCGCGACGTCTCCCAGCGCCTCACCGACGGCCAGGGCCTCCTCGGCAAACTCCTCGCCGAAGACGACAAGACCTACGAAGACCTCCAGGCCACCCTCGCCAACCTCAACGCCGCCACCGCCGCCCTCAACAACCCCAACGCCCCCCTCGGCAAACTCATCGGCGGCGACTCCACCCTCATCGCCGACCTCGAGGCCACCGCCGCCAACCTCCGCGCCATCACCCAAAAGACCAACGACGGCCAAGGCACCCTCGGCAAACTCGTCAACGACCAAGCCCTCGCCGACGAAGCCGAAGCCGCCATCAAAGACGTCCGCCAGATTATCGACAATATGCGCGACACCGCCCCCATCACCTCCTTCACCTCCCTCTTCTTCGGCGGCCTGTAAGGGGCGCTGGCGCGCCCCGGAGAACGGAAAACAGAGCGTGCAGGCGCGAAGCGCCAAACCTTCCACGGCCACGGAAAACAGAACGCGCGGCAAGCGCGCGACCGGCAAAGCCGCTGTGCAAGTGGCGAGTTTCTCTTTCCCGCGAAGACGCCAGTGCGCGCGAAGCCAGATGGGCTAACGCCGGTCGCTTTGCGGGCTGAACGCCCGCTGATCGCTCCCTCCCGCCCATCGTCTTCGCGCCTTGTGGCCTTTTCTACAGAAAAGGGTCGGGGCGTGGGGCAACGCCCCACCAAAACGCCAATCAGCGAATCAGCGGGGCGCGTCAGCGCCCGTCGCCCCGTAGGGGCGCTCCTGCATCTCCTGCATCTCCTGAATCTCTTGTGGTCGTCTTGATGGCACGTCGCAGACGTGCCGGGGGTGCAGGGAGAACTTCTCCCCTGCCGGGGCGTGGGGCAGCGCCCCACACCCTTCAATCCCCTAATCAGCCAAAATCCCTTTGTGTCCTTTGTGTCCTTTGTGATTTCCAAAAAACACTGGAGTCTTGCCGGCGGTAGCCGGCCCCTAATCGGCTCCAATCGGCGTAATCGGCGGTTCCCCATTTCCTGCCTTCTTTGTGAGCCTTCGTGGTTCTTCGTGGTTCTTCGTGTCAGCCCCGCAGGGCAAACCTCCCACTCTCTCCCAGCGCTCTGCCCATCGCTCTCTTCGTCGCGCGCTTGTCGCGCGCTCTGTTCTCTGTTCTCTGTTCTCTGTTTTTTTGCGTTGGGGGCGCCTCTCGCGCCCCCAACGCAAAAAAATCCTTCCATCTTGTCGCTGTTTCCTCTATACTATTCTCAACGTACGAGGTTTCGCAAATGACAAAAGTCGCGCGTAAGTTAGGCTTCACGTTGATCGAACTGCTTGTGGTCATCGTGATTGTGGGCATTCTGGCCGCCACGTTGGTGCCGGTGATCGGGCGTGCGCTCGGTTTCGGTGACGCCGCGGTGGCCACGAACAATTTGCGCAACCTGGGCCAGGCGGCCCTGGCGTATAAGTCCGAGCACGGCGCGTGGCCCGCCGCCGGCGGCGTCTTTACGGAATTTTCCAGCTATGCCAATGGGACGCGCGAAGAGCGCTACGGCCGCTCCCGCGGCTGGGTCTATTTCGAGCACGACTGCCCCCGCGCCGAGGACCCCAACGGCGACAAGGTCGGCGACGGCAACCACCAGCAGGGCGGCGACCTCGCCGGCATCGGCATGGTCGACGCGAACGGCAACCTCCAGGGCGACGAGGTCAACGAGTCCGGCGTCTGCATCTGCTTCGATTCCCGCCGCGACGAGGGCGGCCTCAACGCCGTCCCCGCAGCCTGGGCCGACAAGAAGGACGAAGGCAAGTTCTCCGACGGCCAGGTGGCCATCATGAACGGCGCCCTCTATGAATATCTGAACAAGAACCTCGACGCCTACACCAACCCCGCCTTCAAGACACGCGCCGTGGAGCTGAAGCGCGTCGACACCGAGGACGAGGTCGTCCGCGCCTATGCCATGAACGTCATCGCCGGCGCCGATCAGGACCTCTACGAAGACGATTATTACCAGGACGCCGGCTACGAGCAGATCTACTGCTGCGGCGGCAAGACCCAGCACAAGGCCATCCGCCTGGGCGCCACCTCCCTCCGCCCCCGCACCGGCGAGGGCGACGACGAGCGCCAGGAGGCCTCCCCCGCCAACACCGTCCTCTTCGTGGAGCTCGACCTCGACGACGAGCAAATCGCCCAGCAGAACGGCCTGGCCGGCGACCAGGTGTGGGACTGGGACGAGCACGATGAGTGCATGGGCTTCAACCACGACGACGGCGGCGCGTGGATCGCCTACGTCTGCTTCGGCGATGGCCGTGTGGAGACCATCCGCGACCCTTCTTCTGACCCCGACAGCCCCGACACGAGCGCACGCGAGAAAGTCTCTAAGTATTATGGCTCCGGTGGGTTGAACCGAAATGGCTCGCCAGATGGGAAATGACGCATGATGAAACGCTTCCGAATTTGGGCGCTTGCAACAGTGGCGGTGGGACTTCTTGGAGGCCCCGCCGCTTGGGCGCAACAGGACGACAACATCGTCCAAGCAGACAGGGTGCTCTACGCCGTCTCTCTGCTCGACGCCACGACCAATGAAAACGTGACCACCGCCAATGGCCAGCCCGCCACCGACGAGAGTTCGCGCGTCCGCGTCAAGGTCACCCTCTCCATCCCGCGCACGGGCACGACTTACGGCATGCCGACCTACGCCAGGCCCTCCCGCCTGATGTTCCGCCCCCACAAAGGCCCCGAAACCGCCTTCGACGGCTCCATCCTCCTGACGCGCGACGCGCCCTATGACACGAATAGCGCCTCCGCCTCCGGCTTCTATCCCATGCCGCAGACCGGCGACACGCACTACGACCTTGTCGAAAGCGGCGATCCCACCCCCTCCTACGTCGCCCCGGCCGACCAGACCTCCACCGTCAACCCCGCCCGCTGGGAGTGCACCTACCTCAGCGTCAACACCTACGACCTCAACGCGGTTGACAACCCCGTCAACCCCTTCCTCGTCTCCTTGATGAACGGCCAGAGCACCTACGAGTGGTACGTCGCGGGCACCTACGGTATCGGCTCCTTTACCCGCGTCTCCGACATCCAGGACGCCGGCCGCAAGCAGACCTTCACCGACCCCCGCGTCTGGACCCCGCACGAAGGGGGCGACATGGACAGCGAAGGCGTCGCGTTTGACTGGGCCGACGGCCTCCAGCTCGGCACCCTCAACCGTTGGGGCTCCATCTACCGTTGGACCCTGGGCGTCATGCCCGGTGACACCACGTGGGAAATTCACGGCGGCGTCATCGGCGACACCGCCAACGGCGTGGGCGGCGTCCAGCTCCTCGGCATGCCCGGCACCGCCGCCGCGGACCACTCCGGCGACCCCCGCCTAGTCTCCCCCATTTATCCCGACGGCATCTCCTCCATCTCCTTCGATGCCGCCCTCGCTACCGACATGGCCGATCAGACCCTCCGCGTCGAGGTCCAGCCCTCTGGCGGCACTTGGACGCTCGTGGGCGAGGGGGAGGATTCCCCCGCCGGCGTCATCACGCCCACTGTCAACCTCCGCTCCTATACCGTCGCCATTCCCGCCGACCTCGGCACCGCCAATTGTCGCTTCCGCATCGTCCGTGACACCTCCTACCAGGGCGGCAGTCAGGATCAGTTCGTCATTACCATCAAAAACCTGATTGTACGCTCCGCCTCGCCCTCCGCCTCCTTCGATGCGGCCCCCGTCGTCAGCCCCAACCCCCTCTATGCCCCCACCGGCGGCACCTGGACGCTCACCCTGAAGGCCGAGGGCGCCGGCGACGCCACCAACGTCCCCCGCGGCTACGAGGCCGACATTCAGCTCCGCCGCCGCGCCAATGGCGACACGACCGCCCAGTGGTACTCCGCCGCCAACGTCTCGGTCTCCAGGCCCAACGCCACCACCGGCGCGAGCAACCTCACCGCCACCTTCTCCCCCGTCACCCTGACCACCGGCAACGACGGCTCCACCAACGTCACCGAGAACGCCTTCGCACTCAGCAACGGCCGAATCACCGGCGCCCTCCCCGGCGTCTATGACGTCAAGCTGAATTACGGCATCCTCGGCTCCTTCCTCGCCGGACGCGACATCATCGACCAGCGCGAGTCCGTCACCGGCGAAATCTCCGTCTACACCGTTCAGGTCGAGAACCCCGACTACGACCCCGCGGACTCCAATAGCGAGGAGTTTCTCACCGAGTATCATCCCATGGTCGCCGACCTCCGCGAGCAGGAGACCGCGCGCGAAGGCGTCACCCTCCGCCTCTTCTACCGCAGTGGCGATGAAGGGTCCTACTACAGCTTCCTCACGCTCGACGTGCCCATGCTCCCCGACGCCCACAACCCGAAACTGTGGCGTGCCGACCTCTCCCGCGTCCTCCGCGAGGCCACCGAGAGCAATGGCTCCCGCGACACCACCGCCGTCTACGTCTGGGCCCCCAATGAACTCTTCGAGCCGCCCACCGATGGTGCGACCGGCCACCGCGAGACCGGCACCGAAGGCTACCTCGCCTTCCGCGTCTTCGCCACTGCCCCCGATGGCACGGTGAACTGGCTCGGCACCGGCACCGGCAACACCTCCATGCCCACCCCCCTCAACGCCGTCCCCGCCACCTCCGCCAAGTTGGTCACCACCACGGACGAGGACTCGACCGCCCCCGTCGTCACCCCCCTCGACATCCCCAATTCCCACATCTCCGTCGCCATCGACTTCTCCGCCTCTGATACCGAGCCTGCCATCTCCCTCGTCGGCTCCTACTGCCAGGACTTCAACACCTGGTATGCCGCCGCCGGCTCCGACAACGATGGCTTCGGCGACTCCGACTTCCGCGAGGACGTCAATCGTTGCACGGCCAACTTCAATGTCCGGACGTGGGGCACGAACGACACCACCGGCGACCGCACCATCGTCGCCGGCTGGATTCCCGATGAGGGCCCCTTTGCCGAGACCTCTGCCTTCACCGACTCCTTCGCCGTTGCCCGCACCCAGACACAGTCGGAGTCTTCCATCTATAAATACTTCTACAATAACACCGCCGACCGTGCCAGCGGGAACAACTTCCGCCAGTGGGGCGCCTCCAGCGATGCCGCCGGTTATCGTTACCTCCAGCTGGATAAGCAGGTGACGTCGTGGTCGCGCTATTTTGAGCTGAGCAGGGAGACCGAGGTTGTCCTCCGCCGGGATGCGTCCCGCTTGGGTGACGGCACCTGGATGCCCAATGCCATGGTGCGCCTCACGCCCGGCGACGAGATGAGCCCCAATACCAATGCGAACCTGAACGGCATCGGCACCGTCACCATTTCCTACTCCCTCTCCATGCCGTACAACATGAACTATCGCGCCAAACTGAGAGGAGCCGATGGACTCCTCTCCGGCTATGGCCTCGCCGCGGGCATCGACACCTCGGGCTTCACCACCTCCTGCGCGCCCTCCGGCGTCTCCGTCTCCTACTATCTCGAAAGCGCGTCTATCACCTACGAACTCCGCCTCACCCAGATTTGGGACTTCACCACGTCCGTGGACACCAAGCCCCAAGAGCGTGTCGTCGTTGAGATGTACAGTTGGAACGGCGGGCGTGCCGAGCGCCTCGCCCTGAATCCGATTGCCGGCGAAACGGGAACAATCTACTCGCGCTTCGTGACGGATGTCAACACCCTGGCCGGCAACTCCTTCGCCTTCTGGGTCGATGCGAATGGTTACCTGCGCGCCGGCCGTCTCTCCTCCGCCAACAACAGTGGCACTTACAACAGCACCTTTGCGCGTTCCAATGCGACCGTCACCGTCCCGCAGGATGGCTTCACCTTTGCCATCGGCACGGCGGAGTGTGCCCCCACCTTCCGTTATTTGCGGACGACCGCTTCGCGGTCCGACACCTTCTCCGGCAACGGCATCGGCACCAATGTGACGATTGAGCAACCCTCGGTGCCCACGTGGGGCGTGGGTTGGTCTGTCAATGAAGAGACGAGTGGCGGCACGATTCGCCTCTCCCGCAACAAGCCTTCGGTCACCCAGGGCGGCCAGCTGCGCCTCGATCTCACCCAACAAGGGGCGACAATCGATGGCGGCCGGACGTTGCAGGCGCCCACCTTTGGCACAATGACCACCTCCACCGTCACCCTCGGCCGCGCCAATGCCGACTTCACGATCTCCTGCATCTACCCCGAGGGGGCGAACGAGGCCAACGACATCTCCGGCATCTTCGTTGACGATATCACCGTCTCCTCCTGGTGCGGCGACGATACGAACCGCAACGGCGAAACGCACGTCCCCGTCAACACCAACGCAGGCTTCGGCGGCGAGGATGCCGCCGGCGAGGGCTTCTCCGCCGTTGGCGTCTGGGTGCGCCCGCGCGATGACGCCGAGCTGGACGTCAATCAGTGGAGTTACACCGGCGAGCAGGTCCTCCTCATGCAGCGCTCCCGCCAGAACACCTCGCGCACGTTGGCAGGTGAAGTGACCGTCGATGGCGTCACCACCACCGCGGCCTCTCTGGCCCTCTACTTCCCCTGGAGCGATGGCGGCTATGGCCCCGTCACCTTCGATTACTGCATCCCCCCGCGTGCGGGCACCGCCGGCGAGCCCGTCACCCTCATGTTGCAGTACAGCGAATTCGCGGACCGCACCACCAACTTCCTGGAGAATACCACTGACGCCACCTCGGGCTGGGAGAATGTCGCCTCCATCACGCTGGACGATGTCTCCGGCGCCTGGTCCTCCGTTTCCGTCATCCCGCGCATCGATGGTGAGGAAATCGTCGGCGGCGAGGGCACCCTCCGCCTGGTCATGGTCATCCCCGATGCCCAGAGCGACAACCTCAACTACGACCCCTACGTCTACATCGACAACGTCGTTGTCACCGACAACCGCGCGGGCGTCCTCGCCTCCTGGACCGCCGGCAACGCCCGCCTCACCTCCACCCCCGTCGACCTCCTCTATTGGAAGGATCGCCAGGCCGCCGAGAACCTCACCACCGAGGCCGGCGACACCCTGACCCAAGACACCTTCGCCGAGAAGGCCGCCCTCACCACCGCCTTCCAGTTCAACAACACCACCACCGAGCAGCTCACCGATTCCTACATCGATTCGCCCCTCCTGGATGCCGGTGTCGGTGTCGGCCGCGTCTCCTTCGCCGCCCGCCTCTCCGCGCAGAACGCCAAGCCCGTCCGCCTCTACATCTCCGGCACCAAGGCCGAGAAGGCCGCCGAGTCCTTGGCCGCCGATGACTTCTCCATCCTCACCTACGTCGACATCGAGAACACCGTCTACACCGCCTTCGATCTCGACCTCTCCAAGATCACCTTCCTTGAGGGCGACTTCACCTACCGCGACATCCGCCGCCTGCGCCTCTGGGTCGCCCCCAATGGCCTCGCGCCCGCGGATTACACCGGCGGCTATGACCGCGTCCTCATCGACCGCCTCTCCATCAGCGACCCCGTCTCCCCCAACCTCCGCATCACGGACGTCGCCTTCTCCAACGTCGCCGGCAACAAACTCCCCGAAGAGTTCGTCTCCACCTCGCCGCTCTCCCAGCCCGTCTCCGGCGCCCCCGTCCTCCGCGTCTGCGCCACCGTCGGCAACCGCCAGCTCGTGAAGGACGACACCGTCCGCGTCTTCTTCACCTACATCACCACCGACGCCTCCACCCTCCGCGACACCTCCAATTCCTACACGGACGTCTTCAACAATTCCTTCACCGGCTCCGCGGATAGTCCCATCTACCGGTGGAAGGGTAGCGCCGAGGAGTGGGCCATCTCCTCCTGGTTCGACACCGTTGCCAATCCTATCGATCCCGCCGTTGTCGGCCCGGATGCTGACTGGGAGGACTCCTACCCGAACACCATCGAACTCGAGCTCGGCGATGACCCCAACGACCGCGAGCGCTTCTATGGCGACCTCTCCGAAGAGGGCATCGCCGGCCTCCCCGAAAACTCCCTCGTCCGCTACGTCGTCTGGGCCGTCTACCAGGGCGACCAGCTTGACGCCGAGGGCAATCCCACCGACGAGTGGTTCATGTCCGTCATCAGCGCCTCCGACTACAAGGAGCCCGCGTGGTACTTCCCCCGCAGCCTCAACAAGGAAATCCGCGACGCCCACAACGCCGCCCACGAGGACGACGAGGAGGCCCAGGTCGGCACCGAGTGCTTCTCCCCCTACTTCTGGATGTACTCCTGCGTCCCCGGCGAAGTCTTCCTCAACGAACTGAACTTCACCGACAACTCCACCAACCCCCTGCTTTCCGCCTTCGCGGAAATCTGCGTCCCCGTCGGCGTCGATCTCTCCGCCTGGCGCTTCGCCAGCACGGGGTTCGGCAACAACGGCACCACGGAGCTCTCCGGCATTTACGCCGTTCCGACGACCTATAACGAAAACAATCTGGACGCCCCGGACAACGGCGTCGTCCCCGCCAAGCGTGTGGCCAACACCTCCGCCAGCCGCACCTTCTACACCATCCACGACTCCAACTTCGCCCCCACCTATCGCACGGCGGGTAGCAGTACGCCGCCCTCGGCCAACGGGGTGAACTACAAGAATGCCGGCTGGGATGCCCAGACCAGTGTCGCGGACCAAGTCTTCGCGACCGCCTCCTCTAACGGTGCCACCTCCGCTCTCCTCTATCGTCCCACCGGCGGCGCCGAGCACATCGTCATCTTCAGCAACGCCCTCGCGAACAGCGCCAGCAGCACCACCCTCCGGGATGCGCTGATCCGACTCCGCGATGCTTATTACAACGCCTACTCCGCAAACGGCTTCGCCGTCGATTCCGCCACGGAAGGCACCGACTCGGATACCGGCCTCGCCATTCAATCCCCTTGGTATCAGACCTTCCTGGACACCACGTGGGAACAGGAGAAGGCCAACTTCGCCGATGATCGCATCTCTGCGCTTGCCCACGCCAGCCGCCTCACCGTGGCCGACACCTTCTATGCCGTCAATGGCCGTTACAACGCCACGGACGCCGCGGCCCTCCCGACCTGGGTCTACGAGCGTAACGCCGACGCCGCCCGCTCCGTCTCCATCGCCACCCTCGACATGGGCGGCAAGTGGGTCTCCCGCCGCAACGATGTCACGGGCGTGGGCGTGAACGGCCCCGGCGACCTCACCCACATCCTCACCGGCGATTGGCCTGACGACTTCAACTTTAACCCCACCGAGCAGTCCCGCCCCGCGCCCCCCGTGAGCGTCGAGGGGCAGATGACCGTGGATGACCCCAATGACAAGAATCCCGTCCAGGTCACCCCGCGCCAGGTCAATCCCGATCAGTACATCCTGCAGTACTCCGGCCTCACCCAGTGCGGCGTCGTCTCCTCCATCACCGGCGCCGGCACCCACACCCTTTACCTCCCCCAGAAGGCCAACGCCACCGAGACCCGCCGCGGCGGCAACGAGCGTGTCTCCTGGTCGGTCGATGCCTCCGGCCACCCCACCGCCACCCTCACCTACGACGCCTTGCCCTTCCACCACCTCACCGGCCTCAAGGTCCGTATGCTCGATTCCGCCTCCGGCAAGTACCTCATCGAGGGCACGCAGACGGTCGATGGCCGCACGCTCCCCGGCCTCGCCTCCCAGATCGATATCCCCGCCGATGACCTCGACTTCGATGAAATCACCGAAGACTTCTGGGTCCCCGTCAACTTGCCCGCCGACACGACCACCTTCGACATCGCGGCCACCCTCTACAACTTGGCCGCCCCCGACGACACGGAGACCCGCTATCTCTTCGAGGCCCAGGCCACCTTCAAGTTCGATTCCACCGACCCCGACGCCCGCGCCCTCATCACCGGCGTCCGCCCCTGCACCGCCCTCCCCGAGGAGACCGCCGACGGCTCCGCGCCCACCGTCTCCGCCCGCCGCAACCAGCCTTGGCGCGGCAGCGGCTTCGGCTTCGAGGCCGACTATGACGCCGACCTCCTGGAGCAGCGGAACCTCTCCCTCGAGGCCGTCCTCGTCTTCTATCCCGACCCCGGACACCGTGCCGACTGGGGCCTGAACGCCGCTTGGGTCGGCGCCAACTACACCGACCCCAACTACACCAATCCCGACGACCCCACGGCTCCCGCGCCCGTCCTCTCCCTCGAAGGCCTCTCCTTCGCGGAAGCCTCCACGCAGATTTCCACCATCCTCAAGCCCGCCTACGGCACCCGCGTCGTCCAGCTCAATCCCAACGATGGCCGCTTTGCCGATGCCTCCCGCGTCGGTATCCTCGGCACGACTTATTCTGCGTCGGGTGACACGACCAATGGCGGCGGCCTCGAACCTGCCATCCCCTATGTTGCCTGGGGCGTCTATCGCGCCACCTTCCAGACCGACTCCGGCTCCGGCTCCGTTGACTTCCTTGTCCGCCAGGCCATGCCCGGCGAGGCCTCCTCCACCGGTGTCACGCCCTTCGTCTATCCCTCCTGGTACGCGCCGCTCCAGGACTTCAACACCACTGGCGTTCTGCCCGCCTCGCCTTACTTCTACCTCTACTCCACGCCGCCCGAGTCCGCCTGGATCAACGAGGTGAACATCGTCAACCCCACCGGTGACTCCACCTCCATCGCCGCCGAGGTCGTCATGCCTATCCTGCGCGACGGCATCATCAACGGCGACGTCCCCGTCCCCCAGACCACCCCCGACGGTTGGGCCGTCCGAACCTACGACTCCGCCGGCGCGCAGGCCGGCACCGCCAGCCTTGAGCCCACTGTCGACGCCGAAAGCGCACCTCAGTCCGGCTCCTCCTCCTACGCCTACTACACCGCCACCCTCACGGCCTCCAACGACCTTCGCGCCTACGTTCTCCATCGTCCTTGCGGTGCGGCTGAAGGCGGCGTCTGGCTCTCCGCCGACGCGCGCGGCAACACCGCCGTCAACGGCCCGACCTTTGACCCCGCCAACTGGCTGTCCCCCGGCGGCAGTGGCAACGTCTTCAACGGCGTCACCGATTCCACCGGCACGCCCGGCTCCGTCCAGCTCGTTGGCCAGCTTGTTGAAAACGGCGCCGACGTGGCTCCCTCTCGCCGCGGTATCTCCTCCGTCGCCGCCGAGCGCAACCAATGGGCCTTCCGCACCGCCACCCTCGGTGAGGACAACCTCGACGAGAATGGCAACCCCATCTGGCCCGATTCCGATCCCGAATGGAACCAGGTCGCCTTCACCATCGCCCTCCGCAACGCCACCTATGGCTCCGGCCTCTGCGGCACCTGGATCAATGGCTACTTCAGCTCCGAGAACGTCACCGGCCGCACCGAAACCACCACGGTGACCGCCTCCGGCCAGGACTGGATCTATGCCGAGCTCAACAATGGCCACGTCTTCTCCTTCAAGCCGCGCACCGGCTACTGTTTCGACTCCATCGCCCTCCCGCCCGATCTCATCGGCCACGTCATGCTCATCGGCGCCTCCGGTGGTGTCCTCACGGAAGACACTGTCTCGAACACCTACAAACGTTACATCCAGGAGCGCGACGCCGCCGACAATCCCGCCACCGTCACCACCGGCACCTGGCTCACCCTCGGCGGCCGCGCCACCGTGGATGAGGCGACCGGCGTCATCACCTTCAACCGCGATTACGATGAGGACGGCGCCGACGGCGACGAGACCTTCGCCGACCAGGACGACTTCGTTGTCACCCTCCTCTTCGTTGACGAGCCCGCCTCCGCCACCAACGCCATCACCGTCTCCTTCGCCCAGGGCGAAACCGGCGCCGGCGCCTGGCTCGCCACCCAGACCTTCTTCGCCATCGATGAGGACGGTACTCCCATCAGCGAAAAGGGCGGCGAGACCATCGACTTCCCCATCTGGGACGATGCGGAAGGCAACGCCCGCGGTGAGCACAAGGATGTCCACGGCTGGCTCTATCAGCCCCTCGTCGGCGACAAGCTCGGCATGTCCGTCGTCCTCGATCCCTCCCGCGGCCTCATCGGCGGCGGCCGCAACGGCCTCGGCGATGCCCAGGCGGTCTGCTACGACCTGGCCGAGGGCAACACCCAGCTCTACCTCGTCTGGTCTCTCATCCCCGCCTCGACCGTCTCGGCCGCCGACCCCACCGGCTCCCAGGCCTCCCAGGCCAATACCGACTTCTACAACCAGTGGAGCCTCACCAGCTGGCTCGGCGCCACGCCCTCCGTCGGCGAGGGCCTCACCACCTCCCTCTCCACCATCCGGCAGAACCTCGCCCGTAAGTATGACCCCACCGGCACGCAGTCCTACTGCATCGATGCCGGCGTCGTCCCGCTCGAGTTCATCGGCTTCCGCGACCCCGACCTCGTCGTCTCCGAGGATGCGGCCAATGGCGGTATCCTCGAGACGGATCCCGACTACACCGACGAGGACTTCCTCGCCAACGCCCGCCTCGCCTTCCGCACCATGACCGCCGAGCACTTCGCCGCCGGTGGCTTCGATCAGTCCGGCTTCGCCGATGGCCTCGCCCCCTTCACCCAGACCATCGACATGACTGACGAGACGGTCTGGCAGAATGGCGCCGTCCTCCGCTTCGCCATCGTCGTCGCCCGCGACGACACCGTCTACGACGCCCAGGGCATCGCCAACTTCACCTCCGATGGCTTCGAGGGCTACTGCCCCTGGTACGTCCCCGACGACCAGGCCAACATCAACGCCCACGCCATCAAGCGCGAGGCCGGCGTCTCCCCCTATGCCTGGATCTATGGCATCGCCCCCGATGGCGTCTGGCTCAACGAGTTCCGCCCCACCCGCAGGAACGCGAATGGCAAGGATCTCCTCTCCTTCGGCATCGAGCTCGCCATGGAGGCTTCCCCCATCGCCGTCATGCACGGCACCGAGGGTGAGACCCCCGATTATAAGGACCCCGCCACCGTCACCCCCTCGGGCAACAATTACTACCTCCGTCCCAAGCACTCCCTCGATGGCTGGAGCATCGCCGTCAAGGTCGCCCCCCTGCCCCTCACGACGGATCCCCTCGATGTTCCCCTTGCGTGGACGAACGTCACCACCAACATCGAGCTCAAGGGCTGGGTTCCCTATCGCCGCCTCTTCCCCAATGCCGCGGATCCCGCCGTCTATGACACGGACTACTACGTCATCGGTGACACCCGCATCGGTCCCACCTATCCTCACGGCTTCTTCCAAAACATCTCCTCGAGTGAGACGCCCAACTTCATCTCCCATCGCTACACGGAAAGCAGCAAGAACGGTTTCTGCTGGTACCCCGCCCAAGACCCGCTCGCCCTCGCCAACATCCCCGAAGCGGCCCGTACCTTCGCCGAAGTCTACAAAAACGGCACCCTCTATGCCATTCAGCTCGTCCGCGACAACGGCGTCGTCGCCGATGAGGTCCTCCTCTGCGACTATCGCGCCGATGCCGATGTCAGCACTGTTGAAGCGTGCCTCCAGCATGCTGTCACCATTGAGAATGCCTCCCACACGGTCTCCACGGTCGTCCGCAGTATGCCCGTGAGCCGCCTGAGCGATACCGTGGAGAGTGCGGAGGTCGCCTATTCCAACATGCTCGTGGCCTGCATTGACCACACTGATGCCAACAATCCTCGCGACTTGGGGACCAGCTGGAGCTACGATTCCTCCTCCACCCATCGCAACACCTTCTTCGGCGCCAACGGCGGTTGGTGGCTCGGAAACTGGGAGTTCGTCCAGCCCCGCACCGCCTTCCGGCTGTCGGCTTCCGATGCCGGGCGCATCCTGGCCCTCTCCGCACAGATCGTCGGCGGCGGCACCAGTGGACTCCTCTCCCTCGTGCATAATGGCACCGACTCCGCCACCGGCCGCGCCATCTCCTTCGTCGGCGCCCCCGGCGACAGCTACGCCCTCTCCGTCGCCCAGCCGTGGAACAAGGAGTGGTTCCGCCTCTCCTCCATCACCAAGAACGGTCAGCCCCTCGACGCCCAGGCCAAGCGCCTCACCACCTTCTCCGTCGCAGACGCCGGCACCCTCAGCGCCGATGCCTACTTCGCCATCGACAGCGGCCTCCTCGAGCGGGACACCGACTACGTCCTTACCCTCGTCTACTCCCCTGCCGCCGCCCGCCTCGACGCCTCCGGCGCGCTCGAGTCCGAGGACGATGGCTTCCTCGAGTGGGTCCTCCGGAACGACCCTGATGCCATCCTCAAGCAGACCCAGGAAGACGGCGTCACCGCCTCCGAGAAGTACTGGCTCGGCTTCGACTCCGCCATCGAGGTCGCCGATGTCAACCTGAACTTCACCGGCATCGGCACCTATGCGGAAGGCGATGAAGCTCTCGCCGCCGCCGAAGGGGCCGAGTCTCTCGAAGACGCCGATGGGGCCAAGACCGTCCCCACCGTCTCCATCGCCTTCACCAACAAGGGCGAGCCCATCACCGAGATCCGTGGCGACGGCGCCCTCCTCCTCCTCGGCAAAGTCAGCCTCGACGACCCCGAGTGGCGCTACGTCAAGCGCCTCTACCCCAACGACCTCAACGGCGATCGCGTCCTCATCCTCTCCGACACCGACTGCAACTTCTTCCGTGCCGTCCTCCTCTCCGTCAAAGACGCCGAGGCCACAGGCCGCTGACCCGCCCCTCAGCTGATTGGCTGATTGGAAGGGGCGCGTCAGCGCCCCTTCTGTTCTCCGTTCTCTATTCTCTGGGGCGTGTCAGCGCCCCTTCCGTTCTCTGTTCTCTGGGGCGCTTCACCCGCCCTTCTGAGAGACCCTATAAGGGTCCGCCTCGGACCCTTAAGGGTTTCGACCCCGACCCCTATAGGGTCTCACCATCGACCCCTATAGTGGTCGACCACCGACCCTTATAGGGTCTCAAAAAGACCCCTTTAGCGCGGCCCAAAACACCCCTTTTGCCCCTCCGGAGACGTCCTGGATGTACTATATAATAAGGTAGGGGCGCTGACGCGCTGGAAGCTTGGAAATTTAGAGGCTTGGAGGCTTGGACAGGGCTTCGCCCATCGCGCGTTTACGCGCGCTCCTGCATCTCCTGTATCTCCTGCATCTCCTGTGGTCGTCTTAATGGCACGTCGCAGACGTGCCGGGGGTGCAGGGGCAATTGGAAGTTTGGAAGTTTGGAGGCTTGGATGTTTGGTTTCTTTGCTCAGCGATTTCTTTGTCGCCCCATCGGGGCGCTCCGTTCTCCGTGGCCGTGGAAGGTTTGGCCCTCCGGGCCTGCACGCTCTGTTCTCCGTTCTCCGGGGCGCAAAGCGCCCCTCCCCTGCCGGGGCGTGGGGCAGCGCCCCACACCCCTCCAATCAACCAATTCGCTAATCATCCAATCCATTATTAATCCAATCCCCTTTGTGTCCTTCGTGTCCTTTGTGATTTCCAAACACACTGGCAGTCAGCGTGCGCTAGCACGCCGCCCGTCTCTGTGACCCTCTGTATCCTCTGTGTCACTCTGTGTTCTTCCGAAATCTGCGTTTTCCCCACACTGGCAGTCTTCGTGTACCTTCGTGGTTCTTCGTGTCCTTTGTGAGTGCTGCGCAGCGGTCGGCTTCATCGCCGCCAAGGGCGGCGGCCCGGGCTTCAACCTCCGGGGCTCCTCCAAGCTTCCAAGCCTCCAAACTTCTAAGCTTCCATTGTGCGTCCAGCCGGCGGTAGCCGGCCCCTAATCGGCTCCAATCGGCGTAATCTGCGGTTCCTTTTGCGACGTCTTCTCAAGCGTCGCGGTAGGACATATAGGACGTATAGGACATATAGGACGGGGCGGCTAATGCCGCCCTGTATGCACAGTGACCTCTTCGTCGCCCCGCAGGGGCGCTCTGTTCTCCGTTCTCCGTTCTCTGTTCTCCGGGGCGGCGAAAGCCGCCCCTTGGTCCTTCGTGTCCTTCGTGTCAGCCCCGCAGGGCAAACCTTTCACACCCTCCCTCAACCCCGCCTGTCGCGCGCTCCGTTCTCCGTTCTCCGTTCTCCGTTCTCTGGGGCGGCCAGCGGCCGCCCCTCGCCGCCCCTTTTGATATACTATCGGCATTATGCTTTACCTCTTGAGCGAGTTTTTGGAACCCTTCTGGGGGCCGTTCCGTCTGTTCCGTTACCACACTGTGATGATGGGCGGCGGCGCCTTTTTGGCGGCGTTGCTGGTGTGGTTGTTTCTGCCGCGGCTGAAACGGTTTCTGCCGGTTGACCGCGGCAAGGCCGTGCGCCTGCCCGATGGCACGATGAAGACGATCGGCGCGGAAGGGAAGGCGGGCGGCAAACCCACGGGCGCGGGCGTGTTGATGGCCGTGCTCACGTTGCCGGCCCTGCTGCTCTTCTTCCCCATCTATGCCTGGGAGTCGCTGTGGGATATTGGCGTGGTGGCGTGCGTCTTCCTCTGCATGATTTCGGGGTGGCTGGACGATCGCGCGGATCTGCCGTGGGGCGGCCTCAAGAAGGGCCTCTTCGACGCGGCGGTGGCGTTGCTCTGCGCCTTCCTGCTCTGCCGCGGCGAGGCGGTCTCGGTCTGGTGGCCCTTCTTCCAGACGGAGACGCTCATCCCCGTCTGGGCCTACGTCCCCATCGCGGGCCTGCTCCTCTTTGGCGCCATCAACACCACCAACTGCTCCGACGGCATTGACGGCCTGGCGGGTCTGCTCACGCTCCTCTCGCTCTTCGCGCTCGTCATCCTGCTCTACGTGGTGGTCGGCCATCGCACGGTGGCGGACTACCTGATCATCCCGCACAGCGATTCCGCGGCGAAGTGGGCCGTGCTGGCCTGCACCTTCATCGGCACGATGGGCGCCTATCTGTGGTACAACTGCTACCCCTCGAGTCTGCTGATGGGCGATGCGGGGTCGCGGATGTTCGGCATGGTCATCGGCGTCTCCGCGCTGGCCACGGGCAACCTCTGCGTCATCTTTGTGGTGGCGCCGATGATCGTGCTCAACGGCGGCCTGGGACTGGTCAAGCTCGCCTGCCTGCGCCTCCTCAAGGTCGCGGGGCACCCCGTGCCGCGGCCCAAACCCGGCGAGCCGCGCACCTTCCTGCAGCGCCTCTTCTTCTCGGTCACCTTCCCGTTGCACGACCATTGCCGGAGCGTCCTGCACTGGTCCGGGCAACAGGTCGTCATCCGCTTCCTTCTGCTCCAGGGACTCCTCCAGCCCATCCTCTTCCTCCTCTTCGTCAAGGTTCGCTGACATGCGGAAATACCTCATCGCCTGTGCCGTCGCCCTCGCGGTCCTCGCCCTCGACCAAGCCACCAAACTGTGGGTGGTGGCCGACTTCCGGCCCGGGGAGAGCGTGGACGTCCTCTCGGTCTTTGCCCTCACCTACGTGCGGAACCAGGGCGCGGCGTGGGGCATGTTCCAGGGGGCCCAACTCTGGCTCGCCGGCGTCGGCGTCTTGGCCGTCGTCCTCTGCTTCGTCTTCTGGCGCAAAATCTTTGGCGACCATGCCTGGGCCGCGCCCGTCGCCGGGCTCCTCCTTGGCGGCATCATCGGCAACCTCATCGACCGCGTCCGCCTGGGCTACGTCATCGACTTCCTCGACTTCCACTGGGGCGCCAGCCACTTCCCCTGCTTCAACATCGCCGATTCCGCGATTTGCATTGGAGTCTTTGCCTTGATCGTGTTGCAGTGGCTCTATGGAGAAAGTGGGGAGAACGGAGAACGGAAAACGGAGAACGGAGCGCCCCTGCGGGGCGACGGGCGAGATTGATGTTTTGAGATTTTCTCTGTGAGCCTCTGTGTATGCCTCTGTGTTCCTCTGTGATCTCCCAATCTGACGGCGCCTCCACGGTAGTGCCGCAGACTTACTGCTTAGCAGGGGCGACGGCGTCCGGCAAGACGGCGGTGGCGCAGCTGTTGGCGGAGCGTCTGGGGGCGGCCATCCTCTCCGCCGACGCCATGCTTGTCTATCAAGGGATGGACATTGGCACGGCCAAACCCACGGTCGCGGAACGCGGTCAGGTGCCTTATTATGGCTTGGATGTGGTGACGCCAGGGGAACCCTTCTCCGCCGCCGCGTGGCTGGAAGAGGCCCATCGCGCCCAGGCCGTATCGCCCCGACTCATTGCCGTCGGCGGCACGGGGCTCTACTTCTCCGCGTTGTTGCGTGGGCTTGACCCCACGCCGCCCGCGAATCCCGCGCTCCGGGCGAGTCTGGAGGCGTTGCCGGCGGAGGAACTCCGCGCGCGCCTTGCCGCCCATGGGCAGACCGTCGCCGACACGGAGAATCCTCGGCGGTTGGTGCGCGCGCTGGAGATTCTGGGGCAGGGCGGCACCCTCCCGGCGGGGTGGGGGGAACGGGCGCGTCCGCGCTTGGTGGCCCTCACGTGGCCGCGCGAGGTGCTCCATCGTCGCATCGCCGAGCGGGTCGACGCCATGTATGCCGCGGGCTTGCTTGAGGAGGCGGAGTCGCTCCGGCGGCGTTGGCCCGCGTGGTCGCGTACCGCCGCCCAGGCCATCGGTTACGCCGAGGCCTTCGCCGTGCTCGATGGCACGCTGACCGAGGCCGCGGCCCGCGAACGCACCGTCGTCCGCACGCGCCAGTTGGCCCGCCGACAGGAGACCTATCTCCGCCACCAGTTTGACGTCGATTGGGTGCAGGCCGCGCCCGACGATGCTGTCGAAACCCTCGCCGGCCGCGTGGCCGAGAAATGGGGAGTGCCATGGGCAAAATGACCGATCTTCCGCCCGAGGAGCGGCCGCGCGAACGTCTCCGCCGTTTGGGCCCCGAGGCGTTGACGGACGATGAGCTGCTCGCCATCATCTTCCGCACAGGCGTCAGCGGGTGCAATGTGCGCGAACTGGCGAAGCACTTCGTGGCCGAGCTCGGGACCGAAGGGCTCGCCAAACTGCGGCCCTACAATCACGATGAGTTCGTCGCCTTCGTGGCTCAGCACCGCGACACGCTCAAGGGCATCGGCGACGACAAGATTTCCACCCTGCTGGCAACCATCGAGTTCGGGCGGCGTGTCTTCGCCCCGGATAAGAAGGAGCTCGCCAAGCCGCTCTTGCTGGCCAGCGACATGGCGCGGCTCTTCTTTGGCTCCACCACGCGTTGCGTGCGCGAGGGCTTCTGGGCGCTCTTCCTGGACCATGGCCGCAGGCTCATCAAAGAGGAGCCCGACCTCATCACCTCGGGTCTGCGCGACCAGACGCTCATCGACGCCTCGGCGCTCTTCCGCCGCGCGATTCTCCTCAACGCCAGCTCGGTCATCGTGGCGCACAACCACCCTTCCGGCGACGTCACGCCCTCCCCGCGCGACATCGAAGCCACCGACGCCCTCGCCCGCGCCGGTCGCGTCATCGGCATCCCCCTGCGCGACCACATCATCCTCGGCCGCCCCGACATCGACCCCTCCTACCTCTCCCTCCGCGCCACCGGCCGTTGCACATTTTAGTGGGAAGTTTGGAAGCTTGGAGGTTTGGAGGCTTGGAGGAGCCCCGGAGGTTTGGCCCCGGGCTGTCGCCTCCGGCGACGATGTGGCCGAAAGACAAAGACTGCCAGAATGGGGCGTGCAGGTGCGAAGCACCAAACCTTCCACGGCTACCGCAGTCAACTATATTCCTC